>NZ_JBIAKL010000009.1:230910-345572 GCF_042872445.1 Micromonospora sp. NPDC005257
GTGCGTTCGCTCATGCCAGGACCACGGACCGGGTGAGGTGGCGGGGCGCGTCCGGGTCGAGGCCGCGGCTGGTGGCGAGCGCTACCGCGAACCGCTGGGCCAGGATCAGGTCGGCCATCGGGTCGACCGGGTTGCGGCCGGCCGACCAGCTCGTCAGCACCGTGCGCCAGCCGTGCGTGCGGCTGTGCACGAACGCGGCGCCGGTGGCTGCCACGTCCTCCGGCAGGCCGTCCGGGATCTCGCCGAGCGCCCACACGAGACGGCCGGGCGCGGCCACCGAGATCGGTCCGTGCCGGTAGTCCATGGCCGGGTACGCCTCGGCCCAGAACGTGGCCGCCTCGCGGCACTTCAGCGCGGCCTCCTGGGCCAGGCCGACGGTCCAGCCGCGACCGAGGAAGGTGACCTGCTCGATGCCGGCCGGGTCGATCGGCAGCGGGGCGCGTACGGCCACCTCGGCGTCGGCGGCCAGGCGGCCCAGGTCCTCGCCGAGGTGGGCGCGCAGCAGCGCGAGCGCTGTGGTGGCGAAGCGGGTCTGCACCACGGCCCGCTCGTCGGCGAAGGGCAGCGTGACTGTGGCGTCGGCGAGCGTGACGGCGGCCGAGTCCGGGTCGCCGACCAGGACCGTGGTGGGGATCCGCCCGCGCAGCGCGGTGAGCAGGTCGAGCACCTCGGTGGTGGTGCCGGAGCGGGTGATCGCGATCAGCCGGTCGTAGTGGCGGCCGGCCGGGAACTCGCTGGCCTGGAAGGCGTCGGTCTCGCCCTGGCCGGCGGCCTCGCGCAGCCCGGCGTACGCCATGGCCATGAACCACGACGTGCCGCAACCGACGACGGCGACCCGCTCGCCGGGGCGCGGCAGGTGCTCCGCGACGGTCGGGGCGAGTCGCGCCGCCTCCCGCCAGCAGTCGGGCTGGCTCGCGATCTCCGCGTGCACGTACGCCATGACAACTCCTCGCCGGGGGAGACTTTGCGCAATACGGCGCGATACGGCCGCCTTTCGCGCGCCATTCTGCGTGAAACCCTGCGGTCGTGGCAACCGTCCCCCAGTTCGCGCAGCGCAGGGTTTTGCGCGGACCCATTTTCGCGCACTAGTGTGCACGCAACCGATCACCGTTCACGCACAACTGGGGAGGCCCCGCGGTGGACCGCTACGCGCGCTGGAACGCGCTGCTGGAGATGCTGACCAACAGCGGCCGGGTCAGCGTCGAGGAGGCGGCCGAGCGGCTGGATGTCTCCCAGGCCACCATCCGGCGTGACTTCGACCAGCTCGCCCAGCAGCAGATGATCACCCGTACCCGGGGTGGCGCGGTCGCCAACGGCGTCTCCTACGACCTGCCGCTGCGCTACAAGACCGCTAAGCACTCGGCCGAGAAGCAGCGGATCGGCGCGGCGGCCGCCGCGCTCGTGTCGCCGGGCACCGTCGTCGGCCTCAACGGCGGCACCACGAGCACCGAGGTGGCCCGGGCGCTGGCGGTCCGTCCGGATCTCAACACCAGCGCCGAGGGCGCCCAGCTCACCGTGGTGACGAACGCGCTGAACATCGCCAACGAACTGCTGGTGCGTTCGCGGATGAAGGTGGTGGTGGCCGGCGGCGTGGTCCGGCCCAAGTCGTTCGAGCTGGTCGGCCCGCTCGGCGGGGCGCTGCTGCGCGAGGTCACGCTCGACGTCGCGCTGCTCGGCGTGGACGCGATCGACCCGCAGCTGGGTGCCGCCGCGCACCACGAGGGCGAGGCGGCCATGAACAGCCTCATGGTTGCCCGGGCCAAGCGGGTCGTGGTGATAGCTGATTCCTCGAAGCTCGGCGGGCACGCGTTCGCGCGGATCTGCGCGGTGGACCGCGTGGAGACCCTGGTGACCGACTCCGGCGCGTCCCCGGAGGTGGTGGCGGCGTTCCGCGACGCCGGCGTACACGTCGTCTGCGCCTGACCTCACCCGACACGCCGACGCTGCATACCGGGTATTGCCTTCTGATGCATACCGCGTATGGTGTCGCTGACGCCTACTTATCGGGGGAGGTCAGCTGTGTCGGCTGTCCTGGAGATCGAAGGTCTCCGCAAGACGTACCGGAGCCGGAAGCGAGGGGTCCGCCACGCGCTCGACGGCTTCGACATGCGAGTGGAAGCCGGCCAGGTGCACGGCTTCCTCGGTCCGAACGGCTCGGGCAAGACCACCACGCTGCGTACGCTGCTCGGCCTGATCAAGCCGAACGGTGGCCGGATGGCCATTCTCGGCCAGGAGCTGCCGCACTCGCTTCCGGCGGTCGCCGGGCAGGTCGGCGCCATCGTGGAGAGTCCGCAGTTCTTCCCGCACTTCTCCGCCCGCGACACCCTGGGCCTGCTCGCTCAGGCCGGTGAGCTGCCCAAGCAGCGCGTCGACGAGGTGCTGGAGCTGGTCGGGCTGCGCGACCGGGCCGGCGAGCGGGTCAAGACCTACTCGCTCGGCATGAAGCAGCGGCTGGCGGTCGCCTCCGCGCTGCTCAAGAACCCCAAGCTGCTGATCCTCGACGAGCCGGCGAACGGCCTCGACCCGGGCGGCATCCGGGAGATGCGCGGGCTGATGCGGGAGCTGTCCGAGGCCGGGATGACAGTGGTGCTCTCCAGCCACATCCTCGGCGAGATCCAGCTCATCTGCGACTCGGTCACGATCATCTCGCTCGGCCGCCGGGTCGCGTTCGGCCCGGTCGACCAGGTGCTCGCGGCCCACTCCCAGGGCGCCGTGCGGGTACGCCTGGAGGCGGTCAGCGACCTGCCCCAGGCCGCCGACGCGCTCAGCCGTGCCGGGGTCCGCGTCGCCGCCGAGCCGGACCACCTGATGCTGTCCGGCGTGGACAAGCCGGCCACCGTCAGCCGGCTCCTCGCCGAGCAGGGCCTGTACGTCAGCGAGCTCACCCCGGTCGCTGTCGACCTGGAGAGCGTCTTCCTCGAACTGACCGCCACCGCGCCGATCGCCGGTCAGCACCGTCAGGTCGACCAGTCCGCGAAGGTCGACCAGACCGTCACCGCAGGAGGTTGGGGCGCATGAGCCTGTTCGTCACCGAGCTGCGCCGGCTCGGCAAGCGCCGGGTCACCCGGCTGATGCTGGTCCTGCTGGTGCTCGGCCTGGCCACCGTCGCGACCGCGTTCAGCTTCTCCAGCGAGAAGCTCTCCCCGACGGTGGTGGCGGCGGCGGAGGCCGACTCCCGGGCCCAGTACCAGCAGGCGACGGAGCGGTGGAAGCGTTCGATCACCGAGTGTGAGGCTGCTCAGGCCCGCGGCGAGCAGACCGAGGAGGAGTACGGCCCGAACTGCGGCAAGGACTACCAGCCGCAGCCGGACATGTTCGACCCGAAGTGGAACCTGCCGTACCAGTTCGACTTCCGGGCCGAGTTCCCCCTCTTCATCGCCGTGTTCGCCGCCTCCGTGGCGCTGTTCGGCTTCATCGTCGGCGCCTCCTTCGTGGGCGCCGAGTGGAACACCGGCGGGATGATGAACCTGCTGCTCTGGCGGCCGAAACGGCTGACCGTGCTGGGCACGAAACTGGCCGCCCTGCTCGCCACCGTGTTCGGTCTGACAGTGGTGCTCGGCGCCCTCTGGACGGCGGCGTTCTGGCTGATCGCCAGCCAGCGCGGCAGCACCGCGAAGATGACCCCCGGAGTGTGGCAGTCGATCGGGCTGGACGGGCTGCGTGCGCTGGCGATGACGCTCCTCGTGGCGGCGTTCGGGTTCGCGCTGGCCTCGCTCGGCCGGCACACCGCGATGGCGCTGGGTGCGGCGGTGGGCATCTTCGCGGTGAGTGAGATCGGCATCCGGATCGCGGTGGCGGTGCTCGGGGTCCAGTTCGGTGACCGGTACGTGCTGTCCACGTACGCCCAGTCGTGGTTCCTGAAGCAGGCGGAGCTGTTCGACTACGACACCTGCCAGTTCTCCCAGGGCGCCTGCGAGCCGGCCACGTACATGGTCACCTGGCAGCAGTCGGCTGTGGTGTTCGGCGTGGCCCTGCTCGGCGCGGTGGTGGCCGCGTTCTGGACGATGCGGCGGCGGGACATCGCCTGACCTGGTCCGCGCCGCCGGCACCGCCCGGCGGCGCGGACCCCGCGTCCGATGCGGCCGGGGGGGGCGGCCCTGGTTACGCTGGGGCTCCCCCGGCCGGCGCGCTCCGCGCGCCGGTCACCCGCCGTCGGAGAGGAGCACCATGTCCGCCGACGCCTCGCAGCGGGCCGCCGTCGACCGGTCCGACCCGCCGGGGCCCACAGCGGGTACGCGCCACGCGGGCGGGAGCGTTCCGCCACCGCGCACCGCTCCTCCCGTCGAGTCCACAGCACCGCCGAAGCCGGACGCGCCGTCGGAGTCCGCACGACCGGTCGAGCCCGGATCGCCCGTCGAGCCCGGATCGTCCGTCGAGCCCGGATCGTCCGTCGAGTCCGCCGCGCCGGTCGAGCAGGCCGGGCCGGACGCGGCAGACGTGGGCGCTGCGGCCGGTGCGGGCGCGGCGCCGGCCGGCCTCACCGAGCGCGAGCGGCGGATCCTCGCCTTCGAGGCGCAGTGGTGGAAGCATGCCGGCGCCAAGGAACAGGCCATCCGGGACACCTTCGGGCTCTCCGCGACCCGCTACTACCAGCTGCTCAACGCCCTGCTCGACCACCCGGCCGCGCTCGCCGCCGAGCCGGTGCTGATCGGCCGGCTGCGCCGGCTGCGTTCGTCGCGCGCCCGTAACCGGCGACGCTGACAGGCGTCACTTCTCGTACGTGCGCAGCCCGTTGCCGATGGCGAAGAACGTCGGCGCCCACTCGCCGATGAAGATGCCCCAGCGGTCCGCCCGCGCCACCCCGGCGCGCTCCATGTGCTTGGAGAGGAACCAGCTCGTGACCGAGAGGCCGATGCTGACGAATCCGGCGAGGTAGGCGTGCTCCGCCCGGATGCCACCCTCGTGCAACCGCTCCAACATCTCGTACCCCCCTGTCACCGGGACCGACCCCCGTCACCCCCGACGCTACCGAAGGTCCGGAGATGATGACGCACGGTTGCCGCGATCGGGGTCGGCGGCGGCACAAGCGCACCGACGACGCCTCGGCCGTGTGCTGCGAGTTCGATCCCCCGGCCGTGACCACGCTCACCCCGGAACGACCGGTCGGATGACAACGCAGCGTGAGGCGGAAACACCCGGGGGTACGACCGGACGAGGCGGTCGGCCGTAGCGGCAATCCCTCCCCAAAGCGGTGGACGACTCGGACGGGCGGGCGGCAGACTGCGGACGTGACGGGTGCGGTACGGCTGGAGCCGGTGAACGAACGGAACCTGGAACCGTTGCTCTCCGTAGCGGCGGCTGAGGCGGAACCGGATGACGTCATGCCTCCGGTGGACGCCCCGGCGGGCTGGTCGCTGGCCCGCCGCGACGCGTTCCGCGAGTTCCACCGCGCCAGCCTCGGCGGGCTGAACGGCCCCACCGGCACGGCCATGTACGCGATCGTCTCCGGCGGCGAGGTGGTCGGCGTGGTGCGGATGACCCGCCGGGACGAGCCGGGAACCGTGGAGACCGGCATGTGGCTCGGCCGGTCGGCGCGGGGCCGGGGCCTGGGCGTCGCCGCCCTGCGCCAGTTGCTGAACGCCGCCGCCGCGGCCGGGATGCACACGGTGGTCGCGAACACCACGCCGGACAACGCGGGTGCGATCTCGGTGCTGCGTAAGTGCGGCGCGGAACTGCGTACCGAAGACGGAAGGCTGCACGCCCGGATGTCGCTGGACTCCGCCCTGCCGATCCGCTGAGCCACCTCATCCGGGTTCCTCCTGCTCGACGCCGCCTCGGTGGGCGGTCTCGCGCTCGTGTGGAGACGTTTCTCCGATGGTCTGACGGGTAGCCCGCGTCTCCGGGTCCGCGACTTCCCGGGAGCGCGAAGGAGAGCGGATGAGAAGCGGAGCACGGGTGGCGTTCGCCGTCGGGTTCGGCTACCTGCTGGGTCGCCGGAAGAAGATGCGTACCGCGTTGACGCTCGCCACGGCGGTCGCCGCCGGGCGGGCCAGCCGGCACCCCGGGGGCCTGAAGCAGCTCGCCGAGGACCTGATGGCCGCGAGCCCGCAGTTGCGCAACCTCGGTGGGCTGGGCCCGCCGCTGGTGGCCGCCGGGCGGGCGGCCGCGACCGCCGCCGCCGGCAACGGCATCGACGCCATCGGCGGACGACTGCGCGGGGGCGCCGACGCGTTGCGCCGCAGGACCGGTGCCGACCGGCCGGCCGGCGAGCGTTCCGCGCCGGCCGCCGGAGGTGCCGCACCGGGAAAGGAGCGTTCCGCGCCCGATGAGGAGCCGGAGCTGGACGACCAGCCGGTGCCGGCCCGAGCCGATCGGGGGCGGTGAGCCGTGGCGACGAGCAGCCTGGCCGACCGGGCCCGCGACCAGATCGGCGCCGAGCTGCGCAACCTCGCCGCCGCGCTCGGTGAGCGGGCCGTGCAGGTGGTCACCGACCGGGTCACCGACGCCACCGGGCGGTTGAGCGAGTACGCGAAGCGCGACGGCGATCCGGGCCTGGTGGCCGCCGCCACCGGCGCGCACCGGCTCGCCGAGGGCGCCTCCCCGGTCAAGGCGATGTTCCACGCCGGCCTGGCCGGCGGTAAGGAGAAGCTGATGACGGCGCTCGGCGTGCGCAGGGGAGGCCGGGAGGGCGGCCGTACGGCCAGGGTCACGAACATCGTCGAGGCCATCGAGGTCGGCGTCCCGGTCCGGGTCGCGTACGACCAGTGGACGACGTTCGGCGACTTCCCGAGTTCCCTGCCGCAGGTCGAGCGGGCCGACTGCGACGCCGACGAGAGGATGACCTGGACGGCGCGGATGCTCTGGTCGCGCCGGAGCCGGCAGTCCACCATCGTCCGGCAGATCCCGGTCCGGCTCGTCCACTGGCGGTCCACCGGAGAGAAGGGCTCGGTCGACGGCACCGTCAGCTTCCACGAGGTCGCCCCGGAGCTGACCCGGATCCTGGTCGTGCTGGAGTACCACCCGCGCGGCCTCGTCGAGCACACCGCCAACCTGTGGCGGGCCCAGGGCCGCCGGGTCCGGCTGGAGCTGAGGCACTTCGTCCGGCACGTGATGACCCGGACCGTGCTCGACCCGGACGCGGTCGAGTGCTGGCGCGGTGAGATCGAGGACTCCCGGGTGGGCAGGGACCACGCGACCGCGCTCCGGGAGGAGCGAGGCGACGCCGGGCCGGCCGACGACGAGTACGCCGCCTACGACGCGGGCAACGACTTCGGCGACGACGAGTACGCTGGCCAGCCGGTCCGGTCGGCGGCGGAGCGTTCCCGCGACCGGCCGGCACGCGGGCGCCGGGAACCCGGACGCCGCCGCCGTGTCCCGGAGCCGCCCCGCCGCCCGGCCGCGCGCCGCCGCGGCGAGAGCTGACCGGCCGCTCGGCGAGCCGGCCGGTCGCTACCGGCCGGCGGCGTACGACTCCAGGCGCGCGAGCTGCACCGGGTCCAGGGAGGGCCGGACGCGGGCCCGGGCCGCCTCGACGTGCGCGGCGGTCACGGTGCTCGCGTGCAACGACTCGCGCATGGCGGCGAGCGCCGCCTCCCGGATCAGCGCGGCGCAGTCGGCCGCGGAGAAGCCGTCCAGCTCGGCGCCGAGGGCGTCGAGGTCCACGTCCGGCGCGAGCGGGACGTCCCGCGCGGACGCACGCAGGATCTCCGCACGGGCCGGACCGTCCGGCGGGGGCACGTAGACCAGGCGTTCCAGCCGGCCCGGACGCAGCAACGCCGGGTCGACCAGCTCGGGGCGGTTGGTCGCGCCGACAACCACCACGTTGCGCAGTGCCTCCACCCCGTCCAGTTCGGTCAGCAGTGCCGCCACCACCCGGTCGGTCGTACCGCCGTCGGTGGCCTGCCCGCGTACCGGGGCCAGCGCGTCCACCTCGTCCAGGAAGACGAGCGTGGGCGCGGCCTGCCGGGCACGGCGGAACAGCTCCCGGACCGCCCGCTCGCTCTCACCCACCCACTTCGAGAGCAGCTCCGCGCCCTTCACCGACAGCACGTTCGCCCGCCCGGAGCCGGCCAGCGCGGTCACCAGATAGGTCTTGCCGCAGCCTGGCGGGCCGTAGAGCAGCACGCCGCGCGGCGGCGTCACGCCCAGCCGGGCGAACGTGTCCGGGTAGGTGAGCGGCCAGAGCACCGACTCGGTGAGCGTCTGCTTGACCTCGTGCAGCCCGCCCACGTCGTCGAGCGTCACCGACGCCAGCTCCAACGTGGAGGCGGACATCGTGGTCGGCCGGACCACCTCCAGCGCGGCGGTGAAGTCGGCCATCGCCACGCTCGGCGTCTCCGCCGTCTTCTGCCGCAGCGCCGCGCGTACCCCGGCCTCGCGGACCAGCGCCGCCAGGTCCGCCGCGACGAACCCGGGAGTGCGGCCGGCCACCTCGTCCAGCCGGACGTCACCGGCCAGCGGTACCTCCCGGGTCAGCACCGTCAACTGCTCACGGCGCAGCGACGCGTCGGGCAGCGGCACGGTGATCCGCAGCGCGAGCAGGTCCGGGCCGCGCAGCGCCGGGTCCACCGCCTCGGGGCGTCCGGTCGTGCACACCACCGCCACGCCGGCGCGCAGCGTCTCGGCCGCCACCTGCCGGAACACGGTGGCCAGCGGACCCGGCTCGTCGGCCGGGGCGATCGCCTCCACGTCGGTGACCAGCAGCACGGCGGGGCCACCGGCGCGTACCGCCGAGGCCGCCTCGCGCAGCCGGCCCGCCGCCGCGTCGTCGGTGAGCGCGGCCAGCTCCGGCGCCCAGAGCGGCCGGACGCCCGCGCCGACCCGGGCGGCGACGGCACGCACCAGCGCGGATTTGCCCGACCCGGCCGGGCCCTCCACCAGCACGCCGAGCGAGACGGTGGTGCCGAGGCGGCCCAGCACCTCGCGGTGGTGGAAGCCCAGGTCCAGCAGTTCGGTCAGCTCCTCGGCCTGGGCGCGCAGGCCGGGCAGCTCGTCCACGTCGGGCGCGTCCTCCGGGCCGAGCAGGCCACCGGCGGGTCCCGTCCCGGCCGGGGTGGCCGAGGGCGCGGAGACCCGAGCGGTGGAGGCCGGGGACGCGGGGCCGGAGCCCCGGGTGGCGGGGCCGTGTTCCCAGCCCACCACCGTGTCCATGGTGACGAGCGCGCCGACCGCCGGCTCGGCCGACACGACGGTGAGCAGCGTGCTCGTCCAGGCGTACCCGACGGAACTGGCGAGACTGCGCCGCGCGGCCTCGATCAGGCCGCGCACGGCGGCGTCCGGGAGCACGTCCTGCGGCAGCAGCGAGACGTCGTCCCCGGCGGTGACCACCTTGCCCAGCAGCGCGAGCCGCAGCATCTCCGGCGGGACCGCGGCGATCACGGCGGCCGGGCCGGACAGGGTGAGCCGGCGTGCCGGGGTCGCTGGTAGCGGGCTCACCGTGACCTGGCCGCCGGCCCGCAGTCCGAGGTTGCCCAGCAGCAGGTCGTCGGCGTGCAGCAGGGCGCCGCTGGTGCTCGCGTCGGCGGCGGCGGCGATGCCGGCCGTGACCCGGCGGCCGGTCAGGCGTACCGGATCGCCCGGGCGCAGCGCCAGCGCGGTGAGGACCTCGGGGTGCAGGCGCACCACGCCGCGGCGGGCGTCGAGCGCGGCCGGCCGCAGCGTCGCGGTCAGGGTCAGGTCGGGTTCGGCCACCCGCCGACAGTAGCCGCCCCGATCATCAGGTGCCGGGTCGGCGCGGGCCCCGGTCGTCCAGCAGTGAAGGGTCGCGCCGGATCATCTCGGCCAGCCGGGCCGCCGGGTCGGACTCCAGCGAGTCGTGGCCGGGCGCGGGCACCGTCTTCACCGACATCGGCCAGGCCGGTGGCGGCGCGGGCGGCGTCGCCGGTCCCACCGTCACCGCCGCGCCGGACCAGGAGACCCGCAGCGGGTACGCCTGCTCGCCCAGTTCCACGCGCAGCGTCACGGCCAGCCCGGGGTGCTCGGCCACCACCCGGCGAACCGCCTCGGCGACCTCCTCGACCGGGTCACGCCGCACCGGCGCGTCTCCACCCCGCAGCCGGTACGCGCCGCGCCCCGCCCGCCCCTCGCCCGGCTCGTCCGCCGCCTCCGCCGGCACGTCCCGCTCGGGCGTCCCGGCCGGCTCGTCGGCCAGCGGTGCCCGGCGGCGCATCGCCTCCTCGCGCCGTGCCATCCGGGCCAGTGTCTCGTCCAGATCACCTCTCATGGCGTCCACCCCTTCGCCAGACAACGGATCGAAACGACTACCGGTTCAGCCTGCCCGGGATCGGGTCGCCCGGTCCAGCGCGCGGTCCAGGACGACGAGCAGGGCGTCCCGTACCGAGAGGCGGTCCCGGGCGTCGAACTGGACCAGCGGCACCTGCTCGCCGATCGCCAGCGCCCAGCGGATCGACGGCAGGTCCAGGGCCAGCCGGCCGTCGAAGGCGTTGACGCCCACCGCGAAGGGCAGCCCGGACCGTTCGAAGAAGTCGATCGCCGGGTAGCAGTCGTCGAGCCGGGCGCTGTCCACCACCACGAGCGCGCCGAGCGCGCCCCGGGACAGGTCGTCCCACATGAAGCCGAAGCGCGCCTGGCCGGGCGTGCCGAAGAGGTAGAGCTTCAGGCTGCGGTCGATCGTCACGCAGCCGAAGTCCATGGCGACGGTGGTGGTGGTCTTTCCGGCGACCCCGCCCGGGTCGTCGATGCCGATGCCAGCGGTGGTCATCTCCGCCTCGGTGGTCAGCGGCGCGATCTCGGAGATCGCGCCGACGGTGGTGGTCTTGCCGACCCCGAAGCCGCCGGCGATGAGGATCTTTACCGGGATCGGCGGCCGGGGTGCCGGCACCCGGCTGACGATCGGGGCCGGTTCGGCCGGCGGCGCACCCGGCGGCAGGTACGGCAGCGGCATGCTGTGCGGGGGTGGCGTGGCCCGGCCGATCAGCGGTGCCGGGCCGCCGTAGCGGCCCGGGGCGCTGTTCGCGGCCGGCCCGCCCGTGGCGGCCGCCGGCCATTCAGGAGATCGCACGAAGTCCATCAATCACTCGCAGGATGATGTCGGGATCGAGGGCGTCGTCGACGTCCGCGACGTGCACGTCGAGATGGCCGGCGGCGCGAAGGTCGCCGACCAGCACCCGGGTCACCCCGAAGTGCATCCGGGTCCGGGCGGAGATCTCTGCCACCGAGACGGGCTCGGCACAGATCGCGACGATCGCCGCCAGTTCCGGGGCCAACCGGGCGGTCACCGCCCACGAGGTGCTGCCCGGGCGAGCGGTGACCTGGGTCTCCAGGCCGATCGCCGGGTCGCCGTCCACCCGCCCGGAGGTCAGCACGAAGGGGCGTGGGCCGGTCGGCTCCCCGTCGCCCGCGTCCGGCTCCGGCACCGGAGCGGACGCGCTCAGGAAGGGGCGGATCCGGATGCCGGGTTCCGGCTCCGGGTCCGCGCCGGCGGCCCCCGGGATCATTGCTGTACGGCGTTCTTCAGCTCGGCGATCAGGCGGGGACTCAGCGCGCCGCCGGCCCGGCCGGCGAACAGCGTCATCTCGTACGCCACGGTGCCCAGGTTGGCGGTGCGGTCGGCGACGACGCCGAGTACCGAGCCGCTGCTGATCGCGCTGATGAGCAGGTACCCCTCGGCCATGTCGACGATCACCCGGTTGAGCGCGCCGAGCGCGTACCAGCTCGCGGCGCCCCCGGCGAGGCTGGTCATGCCGGAGACGACGGCGGCGAGCCGTTCCGCGTTGGACCTGTCCTTGATCGCGGACATGGCCATCAGCAGCCCGTCCGAGGAGACCGCGATCGCCTCCATCACCCCGGCGGTGCTGGAGGTGAACGAGTCGAGCAGCCAGTTGAAGGTGCGCGCCTCGGGACTGAGGTCCCCGGTGGTGCTCTGTTCGACGTTCTCGTGGAGGTAAGGGCTGGTCACCGTGATGGGTCCTCTTCGTAGCGACGGTCGGTACTGACTTCGCGCAGAGCACGGGCGACGCCCGCCTCGAACTCGCTGATCCGGTTGCGGACCTCGACGGGATCGCCGGGGTCGGAACTGGTGGGGGGCACGGACTGCGTCGGCGCGACGGACAG
Source organism: Micromonospora sp. NPDC005257 (assembly GCF_042872445.1). Taxonomy (NCBI): domain Bacteria; kingdom Bacillati; phylum Actinomycetota; class Actinomycetes; order Micromonosporales; family Micromonosporaceae; genus Micromonospora; species Micromonospora sp. NPDC005257. The sequence continues at coordinate 242,923 of NZ_JBIAKL010000009.1, forward strand.
GTTCGCGCCGGGCACCCGGCGGCTGAGCCGGGGCCGTTCCGCCGCCGGGGGTGTGTCGCCGACGTCGCCCTGGGCCCGCCGTACCCCGTCCTGGAACTCCTCGACCAGGGCCCGGACGCTCGACGGATCCGCCGGCACGCCGATCAGCGGACCGCCGGTGGCCGGACCGGCCGGCGCGGCGGGCGGGGCGGTCGGCAGGTTCGCGCCGGGTACCCGCTGCCGGATCGGCGACCGGGTGCCGGGCCGGCCGGCGGGCGGGCCGACCGGGTTCGGCCCGGTCGGCGCCGGCATGGCCGGCGGTGACCCGGCCGGTGCCGGCGGGCGGGCGCCACTCGGCGGCGGCGCGGGCGCCGGCCGGTGCTGTGGCGCGGGCCCGGGACGGTGCTGTGGTACGGGCCTGGGACCGTGCTGCGGTGCGGGCCTGGGACCGTGCTGCGGTGCGGGCCCGGGACCGTGCTGCGGTGCGAGCGCCGGGCCGGTGGGCGGCGGGACCAGGGCCGGGCCGGTAGGTGGCGGGGCGAGCGTCGGCCCGGCGGACGGCGCCAGGGCCGGGCGGGCGGCCGGCGGGGTCCGGGTCGGGCCGGTCGCCGGCCCGGTGGCCGGGGGAGCGGCCGGGGCCGGGCCGACGACCGGGGTCGGCGGGGCGACGTGCCCGGCACGCGCGGCCGGGCCGGCCGGCGATACGGCCGACGGCGGCCAGACCGGCGGCGGACCGCCGACGGGCTGCCCCGGCCCCTCGGCCGGTTCTGCCTCGTCGTCCTGGTTGCCGAAGGCGTTCCACGGGTCACCGCTGGACATGCTGCGGGTGGCCCGGCTCAGCAACTCGACGTCGAAGCCGGCCGGGACCTCGACGGTCGGCGGCTCCGGCTCGCGGGTGCCGGGCACGGCGGCCCGGCCGGCGCTGACGCCGACCGGCTCGGGGCGGCGGATCACGAGCGAGGCGGCCGGGATCTCCAGGGCGGCCGTGACGCCACCACCGGGGGTGTGGCTCAGCCGGGCGCGCCAGCCGTGCCGGCGGGCCAACCGGCCGACCACGAACAGGCCGAGCACCTCGGTCGGGGCGAGGTCGAGGCGTTCCCGCCTGGTGAACCGGGCGTTCTCCTCGACTATCCGGTCCTCGGTGAGACCGATGCCGTGGTCGACCACGACCAGCCGGGCTCCGCCGTCGGTCAGCTCACCGGTCACCACCACACGGGTGTGCGGCGGCGAGAACGAGGTGGCGTTCTCCATCAGCTCGGCGAGCGTCAGCACCAGGTCGCCGACGATGGCGGGGGCCGCCGCCACACCGGGCGCGACCTCCACGTCGACGCGGGTGTAGTCCTCGATCTCGCCGAGCGCGAGCCGGACCACGTCGGCCAGCGGGACCGGCGCCACGTGGCCGTCCGAGCCGGTGGCGCCGGAGAGCACAACCAGGCTGCCCGCGTTGCGGCGCAACCGGCTGGAGATGTGGTCCAGCCGGTAGAGGTGCTCCAGGCGGCCCGGGTCGGTCTCCTGCCGTTCCAGCCGGTCGATGAGCGCGATCTGGCGGCCGACGAGGTTCTGCGTACGCCGGCCGACGTGGCCGAACATCTGCGCCACGTTGCGCCGGCCGGCGACCTGTCGCTCGACCAGCCGGGCGGCGGTGTGCTGCACCCTGTCGAACGCGCGGGCCAGGTCGCCGATCTCGTCCCGGGCGCTGACCTCCACCGGGTCGAGGCGTACCGGGGGGACGGTCTCGGACTCGTCGTCGGCGACCCGGGTCAGCTCGGCCTCGGTGACCCGGGCGACCCGCTCGGCGGAACGGGTGAGCCGGCTCAGCGGCCGGGCCACCGTACGCGCCACCGTCATGCTCAGCAGCACCACGACGAGCAGGATCGCCGCCGCCGCGAGGCTGACCAGCCAGGCCGCGGTCAGCGCCTCCCGTTCCCGGGCGCGGGTCTCGGCGATGACGTCCGCGACGACCTTCTTCTCCACGAACTGGCCCAGCGTGATCATCGAGCGAGCCGAGGGGAACAGCACGTCCAGTGGCACCGGCGCGATCGCCGCGTCCGGGTCGCGGAGGCTGTCCACCAGGAACGTCGGGCTGGTCCGGGCGGCCACCGCCGCGTCGTCCAGCTCGGCCACCTTGAGCTGCTCGGGCGTGATCAGCTTGCGGAACCGCCGGTTGTCGACGTTGAGCCCCGCCATGCAGGCCACGAACGACCGGGCCACCAGCGGGTCGCCCGTCGCCTTGACCAGCACGATCTGGGTGGTGCACGAGCTCAGGGCCTCGTCGACGCGCAGCAGCGAGTCCAGGGCGAGCACCTGCCGTCCGGCCGCGGTGTCGGTGTTCACCTTGAAGGGCAGCCGCAGCGCGTCGATCAGGGCGGTGTCGACCTCGCCGAAAACGGTCAGGATCTGCTGCGGCGTGGCCCGGCCGCCGAGCGTGGCGTTCCGGACGTCCTCCAGCCGGCGTATCTGGTCGAGGCTCTCCCGGACCGGCGCCGGCAGCGGCTCGGCGCGCAGGTCGGCGACCCGGTCGTCGACGGTGGCCGACTTCTGGATCAGCTCGGTACGGCTCACCCGCCGCAGCAGCAGCCCGATCGAGAGCAGGCGTTCCTGCTGGAGATCCTGGACCAGGCTGCCGACCCGGCTGGCGATGCGGACGGTCTCGGCGGTGTCGGCGGCCTGCCGGGCGGCGGACACCCGGTCGATGACCACGGGTACGGCCAGCCCGACCATGCTGAGCAGCGGGATGATCACCAGCAGGGCGAGCTTGCCCCGGATCCGCAGACTACCGAGCAGCATCGAACGGCCTCCACCCGTCGGTGTCGATGCCGCGCCCCACCGCGACCGGCTGGCGGTCGGTCTCGGGTGCGGTGAGCGGCGGGTGGACCGCCGGCGCGGCCTCGGCCGGCTCCCGGCGTGTCGCGGCCGCGCGGGCCCGGCGTAGCGCGGCCACCTGCAGCGCGACGATCCCGGCGATGAGCACCAGCGCCGCCCCGGCGGCGATCCGGCCCAGCAGCCGGTCCCGTTCGAGGGCGTCGAGCCGGTCCCGCAGCAGCGCGTCGAGCTGGTCGAGGATGACCGTACGGAGCTGCTTGGCGGCGTTCTGCGCGTTGAGCCCGGCGCGGGTGAGCTGGTCGGTGCCGGGCGCGGACCGGCCGGCGCCGGGCGCCGAGTAGACCGAGAACGTCTCCAGCGAACGCTGGTAGGTGTCCAGCGGGGTGAGCACGTTGGCGCCCAGGTCGGTGCTCTCCGAGTTGTCCACCGCCGAGCGCAGGTCGGCGACCAGGTTGGTGGCGGGACCGAGCGCGGCGACCCGCAGCTCGGCCAGCTCCGCGCCCGTCCGCACGCGTTCGTCGGCGGGACGCTTGGCGGCCAGCCGGCCCAGGTCGACGAGCCGTCCGGCCAGCACCGTCGCGGTGGGCAGGTCGCCGCCGATGCCGTCCTGGAGGAAGAACGAGTCGGCGCGGGGGTCACGGACCAGGCCGGAACTCTCCCGTACCTTGCCGTAGAGGGCCAGCAGCAGGTCGGACGCCTCGCCGTAGGCCCGGTACGCCGCCTCGGGGTTACCGATCCCGCGATCGGGCAGCGACTCCAGCTTGGCCCGCAGCCCGGCCCAGCGTTCGTGGGTGCGCAACTCGTCGCCGACGGCGTTGTCCACCTCCGCGACGCCCTCGATGGCGGCGGCGAGCGAGGCGCGGGACACGGTGCCCTCGGCGACGGCGATGGCCTGGGCCTCCACCAGGGTGTCGGTGATCGGCCCGAGGGCGCGCAGGTAGCGGACGCCGAGCCGTTCCCGGCTGGCCAGCTCGTGGTCGTCGGCGTAGTCGCGCTCGGCCTGGATGAAGATCAGCCCGAGCGGGGCCAGCAGCGCCAGTGCCAGCACCAGGGCGAGCGTACGGCCCGGTACGGCGGGCCGCCGACGGACCCGCGACGCGGGGACTGTCATGGTGTGTCTCCTCCGGCGACGGCGGGGCGGTCGGTGCGCCGGGAGGTCGCCGTACGCAGTCCCGTGCACCGGACCGGAAAATTAGTCGAACCGGACGCGGGTGTGACCTCGGCCGATGAGTCGGCTTAACGTCAGTCCACTTCGGGTGACCCTGTGTCAGGGCGAAAGGCACGTAGCGTGCGATCGTGTTGCCGAGAAATGACATCGGCGATGGTTTGCGTCGGTAGATGTGAATTCACATGATCCGAATACGTCTCGCTGGGATGCTCTGGACCTTTGGCGGATGAGGGACGCCGCGCGACGAACGGTGCAACCGGACAGACGTACGGCGGATCTCAGCGAATGCTCAGCCACCGGCCCGTACCGTGTGGCGCATGAGATCAACCGCCGCGCGGCTCCGGCGCGCCCTGGCCGGCCATCCGCGCCGCACCGTCGCCGCAGTGGTGGTGGTCGTTCTCGTCGCCGCCGCGCTGGTCTGGACGGCCCGGCCGCGGGGCGCGGACTTCCGGACCGAGTCGACGTTGGTGACGGTGCGTTCCGGGCCCTCCGGCGACGAGCCGGTCGATCTGGACACGACGCTCTACCTGCCGGCGGACGCGTCGGCGTCGAAGCGGGTACCGGCGGTGCTGCTGGCGCACGGCTTCGGTGGCACCAAGGATTCGGTCCGCTCCGACGCCGAGGACCTGGTCGCCCGTGGGTACGCGGTGCTCACCTGGACCGCCCGCGGCTTCGGGCGCAGCGGCGGCCAGATCCACCTGGACAGCCCCGACTACGAGGTGCGGGACGCGCAGCGGCTGCTCGACCGGCTGGCCGAGCGTCCGGACATCCGCCTCGACGCGGCCGGCGACCCCCGGGTCGGTGTGGTCGGCGGCTCGTACGGCGGCGGCCTCGCCCTGCTGCTGGCCGCGCAGGACCAGCGGATCGACGCGATCGTCCCGATGATCACCTGGAACGACCTGCCCCGCGCCTTCCTGCCGGAGAGCAGCGGCCGGCAGCCCACCGACGGTGTGTTCAAGAAGGGCTGGGCCGGCATCTTCTTCGGCGGCGGCGGGAACGCTGGCTCCGGCCCGGCCGGGCTCTCCGGCGCCACCGCCGCCGCGCCGGAGGGCGCTCCCGAGTCGGCCGGCCCGCCGAGCCCGCAGCCGGGCGCCGGACCGGGCACCGGTTCCGGTCGCGCGCCGGGTGGCGCCGCCGACCCGGCGTGCGGGCGCTTCGCGGCCGACGTCTGCGCCGCGTACCTGCGCATCGCCACCACCGGCCGGGCCGACGCGGCGGCGGTCGAGCTGCTGCGCCGGTCGTCGCCGGCCGGCGTGCTGAATCGGATCAAGTCGCCGACGCTGCTGGTGCAGGGCGAGGCGGACACGCTGTTCCCGCTGGCCGAGGCCGACGCCAACGCCCGGGGCATCGCCGCCGCCGGCACGCCGGTGCGGGTCGCCTGGTTCACCGGCGGCCACGACGGCGGCTCCGGCCCCACCTCCGACTCGGACCGGGTGAAGTTCCTGACCGCGCAGTGGCTCGACCACTACGTCAAGGGGGACGGGGCAGCGCCCGGCGACACGTTCACGTTCTCCCGGATCGCCGGGTTCGACGCGCTGGACCGGGGCCTGGTGGCGACCGGCTTCCGTACCGCCGACTATCCGGGGCTGGCCGGGCAGGACCGCCGCGAGGTGACGCTCGCCGGCCCGCCCCAGCCGGTCGCCGTACCGCCGAACGGCAACCCGGCGGCGATCTCCTCGGTGCCGTTCGCGGGCGCGCTCGGCTCGCTGCTGGACGGCGTCGCCGGTGACATCCCCGGCCAGCACGCCCGGTTCGAGTCGGCGCCGCTGGACGCGCCGGTCGACGTGGTGGGCGCGCCCACCGTGCGGATCAGGGCCGCCTCCGCGACCGGCGAGGCGGTGCTGTTCGTGAAGCTCTACGACGTCGACCCGCAGGGCGCGGCCACGCTGCCGTCCGGCCTGGTCGCGCCGGTGCGCCTGACCGGCCTGCCGGCCACCGTCGACGCGGCCACGCCGGTCACCGTCACGCTGCCGGGGATCGTCCGGCGGGTCGAGGCCGGGCACCGGCTGCGGCTCGTGGTGGCGACGTCGGACCAGGCGTACGCCTCCCCGGCCGAGCCGGCGGTGCACACGGTGGCGCTCGCCGACGGGCCGCTGACGCTGCCCACAGTCGACGCCACGCCGATCCCCACCACGGCCACCGTGTGGCGCTGGGCGCTGGCCGGGCTGGTCGCCGCGATCGTGCTCGGGCTCGTCGTGGTCGTGCTGCTCACCCGCCGCCGGCACCGTCGCCAGGACGACTCCGTGCACCCGGAGTACGCGGGCGTCCCGCTCGCCGTACGCAACCTGCGCAAGGAGTACGCGGACGGCTTCGTCGCGGTCTCGGATGTGGACTTCGAGGTGCACCCCGGCCAGGTGGTCGGCCTGCTCGGGCCGAACGGCGCGGGCAAGACCACCACGCTGCGGGTGCTGATGGGGCTGACCCAGCCCACCGCCGGGGAGATCTACGTCTTCGGTCACCGGCTGGTGCCGGGCTCGCCGGTGCTGTCCCGGATCGGGGCGCTGGTCGAGGGGCCGGGCTTCCTGCCGCACCTGTCCGGCCTGGACAACCTCAAGGCGTACTGGCGGGCCACCGGGCGGCCGTGGGAGGACGCGCACTTCGACGAGGCGCTGGAGATCGCCGGCCTGGGCGACTCGGTGCACCGGCGGACGAAGAAGTACAGCCACGGCATGCGGCAGCGGCTGGCCATCGCCCAGGCGATGCTCGGCCTGCCCGAGCTGCTGGTGCTGGACGAGCCGACGGACGGGCTGGACCCGCCGCAGATCGCCGAGATGCGCCGGGTGCTCCAGCGCTACGCCACCGGCGGACGGGCGGTGCTGGTCTCCAGCCACCTGCTGGCCGAGGTGGAGCAGACCTGCACGCACGCGGTGGTGGTGAACAAGGGGCGGATCGTGGCGTCCGGCCCGGTGGAGGAGATCGTCGGCGAGTCGCCGAGCGTGCTGTTCGAGGTGAGCGACCCGGACGCGGCGCGTACGGTGCTCGACCGGCTCGACGGCGTACGGGTGCTGCCCGACGACGACGGCGGGCTGGTGGTCGACACGAACGGCACCGCCCGCAGCGAGGTGGTGGCCGAACTGGTCCGCGCCGGTATCGGGGTGGACCGGGTGGTGCCCCGGCGCCGCCTGGAGGACGCGTTCCTCGCCCTGGTGGGCGAGAACTCTCGGGGAAGCGGGGACCGGTGATGGCGGGTTCGTCTGTGGCATCGTCGCCTGGCGGCGGCACGTCCGGCACGTCCGGCACGTCCGGCACGTCCGGCACGTCCGGCACGTCCGGCACGCCGGCGCCGGGCGCGGGCGGCGCGGCGGCCGGTTACCGGCCCTCGGCCACGCTCCCGTTTGGCGCGGAGTTCCGGCGGCAGGCGTCGCGCCGGCGTACCCAGCTCGCGCTGGGGTTCATGGTGCTGCTGCCGCTGATCATCCTGGTGGCGTTCCAGTTCGACGCCGGGGACGACGACGGCGGCGGGCGCGGCGAGTTCTCCAGCCTGGCCGACCTGGCCACCTCGGGCGGGCTCAACTTCACCCTGTTCTCGATCCTGGTGTCCGCGTCGTTCCTGCTGGTCGTGGTGGTGGCGCTGTTCTGCGGTGACACGGTGGCGAGCGAGGCGAGCTGGGGCAGCCTGCGCTACCTGCTGGCCGTGCCGGTGCCCCGGGCCCGGTTGCTCGCGGTGAAGCTGGTCGTGGCGCTCGCGTACTCCGGGCTGGCCCTGCTGTTGCTCGCCGGCACCGCGCTGCTGGCCGGCACCCTGCGGTACGGCTGGAAGCCGCTGAGCAGCCAGGTCTCGGCCGAGCTGGCGCCGGCCGACGGGTTGCTGCGGCTGCTCGGGGTGCTCGGCTATCTCGCGGTGGTGCTGCTGGTGGTGGCCGGGCTGGCGTTCCTGCTGTCGGTGACCACCGATGCCGCGCTCGGCGCGGTCGGCGGGGCGGTGCTGCTGTGGATCCTGTCCAGCATCCTGGACCAGATCACCGCGCTGGGCGGGCTGCGCAACCTGCTGCCGACCCACTACAGCAGCGCGTGGCTGGGCCTGCTGTCGACGCCGATGCAGACCGACGACGTGGTCAAGGGCGCGTTCTCGGCGGTCGTCTACGCCACGTTGTTCTGGGGCCTGGCCTTCTGGCGTTTCACCCGCAAGGACGTCACGAGCTGAGGTGACCGGCGGGGTATCCCTGGAGCGCTGCCGCCCATATCATGGGAGCGTTCCCAAGCAATTGTCCCGCCTGCAAAGAAATCGATACACATGGATGTGTGTGATCGTCATCCTGGGGTTTGTCAGATGCCCGTCCCAGGAGGTCCCACATGATTCCGTCCCAGCTCAGCGGCCCGGCCCTGTCCCTGTTCCGCATGGTGGTGGGGGTGCTGTTCCTGTGCCACGGCGCCGCGTCGATATTCGGCGTCTTCGGCGGCAACCAGGGCTCCGGCGCGGCCGTTCCGTTCGCCACGTGGCCCGGCTGGTGGGCGGCGCTGATCCAGCTCGTGTGCGGCGCGCTGGTGCTCGTCGGCCTGTTCACCCGGCCGGCGGCGCTGCTCGCCTCCGGCTCGATGGCGTACGCGTACTTCGTGGTGCACCAGCCGGACCACCTGATGCCGATGCAGAACGGCGGCGAGCTGGCCGCGATCTTCTGCTGGTCGTTCCTGCTCGTGGCAGTGCTCGGCCCCGGGAACTGGGCGCTCGACGCGTTGCTGGCCCGGCGTCGCGCCACCACCGCCGAGCCCACCGCGGTTCCGACGGCTTCCGTCCCGGCCTGAGCCGTCACCGGCGAGCCGGGGGTCCGGTACGGCAGCGCCCGTACCGGACCCTGGTTCTACAGCGGGTTGACCGGCGGGGTCGTGGGCGGCGGTGGGGCGGCCGGCGTGGGCGTGCCGGTGGCCGGGCCGGGCTTCTGGCGCTTCCACGCGCTGACGCCCAGCCGGCCGGTGTTGCCGAGGTCGATCGGCCCGTCCAGGGCTACCGGGTACGCGGGCCTGCCGGTCACCGGGGCGACGTCGAGTTCGGTGCCGTTGGTGGCCACCACTGTCGCGTCGGTGACCAGGTTCCGCCAGATCAGCGCCGCGCCGGCCCGCTCGCCGGGGGCCAGCACGATCCGGGTGGGCGGGTGATCGAAGCCGGAGGTGATCGGCTTGGCGCCCGGGATGATCCGCACCTTGATCGGGTCGCCGTCGGCGTCCCGGAGCGTGACCGCCGGATAGCCGCGCAGCTCGTACGGCCGGTCGCCGCAGTTGACCAGTTCCAGGCCCATCGCGCGCAGGCCCATCGCGGCGCTCACCCCGCTCTCGGTGATCGCGATGCCCTCCGGGGAGCAGGTGGCGGCGGGCGTGTGGTCGGCCGTGGGCGCGCCCGGCCGCGGCGGAACCGTGGTCAGCGGGTCGATGCCCGTGGGCGGCGGGTCGGGCAGCCTCCCGTCCGCGGGCCCCTGCGTCGGGGCGCAGGCGGCCATCAGCGTCACGCCGGTGAGGGCGCCGATCAGGCGCGCCGGTCTCCGCATCCGGCGATCATGCCACTTCGCCGCGCTCGGCGAGGACCGCATCGAGCAGGCCCGGGTAGATGCGGTCCATTTCCTCGCGGCGCAGCCGCACGTAGCGGGTGGTGCCGGCGTCCCGGGTGCGGGTCATGCCGGCCTCGCGCAGCACCTTGAGGTGCTGCTCGCCCTGCTGCTGGCCCGCGAGGGGGTCACCGCCCTGGCCACCCAGCGGCGCGGCGTCGAGGTGGTGCTCCTCGGCGCCCTCGGCTTCGCCGGGTTCAACACGCTGATGAACCTCGCCCTCGGCCACGCCGCACCGCAGCAGATCGCGCTGTTCGCGGCCACCGTGCCGCTGGTCACCCAGTTCGTCCGCTGGGCGCGCGACGGCGTCCGCCCGCGCCCGGCGCTGCTCGGCATCTCGCTCGTCGCCCTGGTCGGCGTCGGTCTGGTGATCACTCGCGGCCGGCTCGACGGACTGGGCCAGTTCGGCTGGGGCGGGCTGCTCATGATCGGCGCCGTGCTCGGCTGGGCCTTCTACACCCACGGCGCGAGCCGGTTCCCGGAGTGGTCCGCGCTGCGCTACACCACGCTGACCGCCGTCGCGGGCATGCTCGCCATGCTCGCCATGCTCGCCGCCAGCGCCGTCGCCGACCTCACCGGGCTCCAGCACGCGCCGGCCGCCGCCGACCTCGCCGCGATCGCTCCCCAGCTCGCGTACGCGGTGCTGGTCGCCGCCGTCCTCGCTCGGCAGCGGTGACCACGACGGCGCCCGAGCCGCCCGCGGTGGCGGACCCGGTCGCGGTGGTCGGGCGCTGAGCGGCCCACAGCGTGGGATCCCGAGGTGGCACGGCCGTGAGCAGCGCATAGACTCGGCGGCACAACTGAATACCTCATCCAGAGGGGCTGAGGGATACGGCCCGACGACGCCCCGGCAACCACCCGCACGCTCGACGACGAGCGACGGCGGGCAGGTGCCAATTCCGTCCCCGCCGCACCCGGCGATGCGGGGAAAGATGAGAGGAAATCCTCGACATGACGTCGACGCTTCCCGTCGCCACCGGCATCGACACCACCCTCAGCCCGGCTCGCGCCCTGGTCTGCCGTGCCTGTTCGGCGCGCTACCCGCTCGCCGCGCAGCACGCCTGTTACGAGTGCTTCGGGCCGCTGGAGGTCGACTACGACAGCGCCGCCCTGGCCGCCGTCACCCGCGAGCAGATCGAGGCCGGTCCGGACAACATCTGGCGGTACGCGGCGCTGCTGCCGGCCGGTCAGGACCCGGCCACCCGGGTCACGCTCGACCCGGGTCTGACCCCGCTGGTGGCCGCCCCGCACCTCGCGGCCGAGTTGGGGCTCACCGCGCCGCTCTGGGTCAAGGACGACAGCGCGAACCCGACCCACTCGTTCAAGGACCGGGTCGTCTCGGTGGCGCTCACCGCGGCCGGGGCGCTCGGCTTCACCCGCTACGCCTGCGCCTCCACCGGCAACCTCGCCAACTCCGTCGCCGCGCACGCGGCGCGGGCGGGCGTGCCGTCGATCGTCTTCATCCCCGGCGACCTGGAGCAGGGCAAGGTCGTCACGACCGCCGTCTACGGCGGCGACCTGGTCGCCATCGACGGCTCGTACGACGACGTGAACCGGCTCTGCGGCGAGCTGGTGGAGACCGACGAGTTCGAGGACACCGCGTTCGTCAACGTGAACGTGCGGCCCTACTACGCCGAGGGCTCCAAGACGCTCGGCTACGAGGTGGCCGAGCAGCTCGGCTGGCGGATCCCGGCCCAGGTGGTCATTCCGATGGCCAGCGGCGAGCTGCTCACCAAGATCGACAAGGCGTTCACCGAGCTGGTCGAGATCGGGCTGGTCGAGGCGCCGGCCGGTGGCTGGAAGGTGTTCGGCGCGCAGTCGGCCGGCTGCAACCCGATCGCCACCGCGCTGCACGGCGACACCGACACGATCACGCCGGTCAAGCCCACCGGCATCGCCAAGTCGCTGAACATCGGCGACCCGGCGGCCGGCCTGTACGCGCTGGAGGCGGTGCGGCGTACCGGTGGGTGGATGGAGTACGCCGACGACGACGAGATCCGGGCCGGCATCCGGTTGCTCGCCCGTACCACGGGTGTGTTCGCCGAGACCGCGGGCGGGGTGACCGTCGCGGTGCTGCGCAAGCTGGTGGAGTCGGGCCGGCTCGACCCGGCCGTCGAGACGGTGGTGTTCAACACCGGGGAAGGGCTGAAGACGATCGACGCGGTAGCCACCCAGGTCGGCCCGACGCACCGCATCAAGCCGTCCCTGCGCGCGGCCCGCGAGGCGGGCCTGCTGTCCTGAGGACCGTCCACTCGGCGGGTCGGCTGGTGGCGCGCACCACGACATGCCACTCCCGCCGCGTCGGAGTCGTGACCGGGAGGCCGAGCGCCACCCGGGCGCAGTAGGCGCCCTGCTCGCGCAGGGACTGTGCCAGGGTGGTCAGCCCGCTGGGAGCGGCGGCGTCGCTGTCGTCCCAGCCGGTCACCGCGAGATCTTCGGGCACGCGTCGACCGGCGGTGGCGGCGGCGCGCAGCGCGCCGAGGGCGAGTTCGTCACTCATCGCGGCGATCGCGTCCGGCGGATCGCCGCTGGCCAGCAGTTGACCGACGAAGGCCTCGCCCTCGGCGCCGTGGTTGATCGGGCAGACGGCCAGCCGTAGCTGGTCCGGTGGACGCCCGGCCTCCGTCCAGGCGTCGCGGAAGCCCTGCCACCGGCGGCGGGTCACCGGGAACCGCGCCTCTGTCTTGTCGTTGCCGTTGAGCAGTTGGCGGACGCGTCCGCGATCGAGTGGAAAGCCGAGCACGAGTGGGCGGCGGGCCCGCGCGAAGGCGACCCGGCCGATCGCGACCGCCGCGGCGCGGTCGTCGATGCCGACCACCGGCATTCCCCGTCCCTCCGGGCCAGCATGGATCACGGCGGGCAGGCCGGTACCGGCCACGGCATCGAGGACCGGATCGTCGTCGCTGGTGGTCCAGACCACGTAGCCGTCCACGGCGGCCTCCGCGACCCGCCGGAGGTCGGTGCGGGCGCCGGTGATCGGCACCAGGGCGAGTCCGACACCCTCGGCGGCGCACACATCGGCGACGCCAGCGAGAAAGCGCGCGGCCTGTGGGTCCTCGAAGGCGTAGGTCAACCGTTCGCCGAGCACCACACCGACCGTGCCCGCCCGGCCGGTCCGCAGGGAGCGGGCGGCCGGATGCGGCCCTGGATAGCCCAACCTGCCCGCCGCGGCGCGGACCCTCGCGGCGGTCGCGGCGGAAACCCTGTCCGCGCCACCGCGCCGGACACGTTCGTCCGGGACGCACCGACCGTGCTGTCCTACGCGGTCCTGGCCTGCTTCACGTTCTGGCTGTACGCCTTCACCCCGGCAGTGACGCTGTTGCGCGCCGAGTTGGGCTTCTCCTACTCGGTGCTCGGGCTGTATCAGGTGTTCTGGTCCGGCGGCGCGGCGCTTGCCGGTGCCGCATTCGGATGGGCCGCGCGCCACCTCGCACGCGGCGCGCTGCTGTGGGGGTCGGCAGTGGCCACCGCCGTCGGCGCGGCGGCGTTCACCCTCGGTGGCGGGGTGCCGGCCACCCTGATCGGTGCCGGTGTCTTCGGCACGGCGGGCACGATGCTGCTCGCGGTGGTCCAGGCAATCCTGTCCGACCGGCACGGAAACCGGCGGGACCGGGCGCTGACCGAGGCCAACGTCGGCGCCGGCGCCTCCGCGGTCCTCGCCCCGCTGGTCCTCGGCGGGGCGGTGGCCCTGGCGTTGGGCTGGCGTGTCACCTTCGCGCTGCCGGCGGTCGTCCTGGTAGCGCTCTACCTGGGCTACCGGCGTCAACCTCTGCCGCCGGCGACCGGGCGCCGGGCCGTCGGCGGAGCCGGACGGTTGCCGGTGGCCTGCTGGCTGTTCGCCGTGCTGACCGCGGTGAGTTCGGCAGTCGAGTTCTGCCTGGTGTACTTCGGACCGCAACTGCTCCTGGACATCGGATTGTCCGCAGCCGCCGCCGGCACGGCGCTGAGCAGCAACCTCCTCGGCATCCTGGTCGGGCGCCTGATCGGCGCACGGGTCACCCGACGCCCGGGCCGCAGCGTCACCCTCCTGTACGTCTCCCTGGCGACGACGTTCGTCGGTGTCGTGCTGTTCTGGGTGACCGGCCGGCCGGCCCTCGCCATCGGCGCGCTGTTCCTGTCCGGGCTGGGGATCGCCAACCTCTACCCGCTCGCGCTCGCGCTCACCCTCGGCACCGCCCAGGGGCAGGAGGACCGGGCCAACGCCCGTACGCAGTTGATCCTCGGCGTGCTCGCCGCCGCGTCGCCCTACCTGCTCGGTAGCCTGGCGGACCAGCGTGGACTGGCCGCCGGCTTCGTGGTCGAACCGGTGCTGATCGGGGGCGGTGCCCTCCTGCTGTGGGCCGGACTACGCGCCCTCCCCTCGGGTGTTCGGTCAGTCGCGGCTCGCCCGGACGGGGGATCGGACAAGATCGGTGGGTAACCGGCGATGTGCGGTGAGTGCGAGAAATCCACCGAGCGGGACTTGACGACAGGAACCGGACGGCGCAAGATGCTTCGTGCGGGAGGGCATCCGCCGGAGAATTTTCAAGTTCTCGCGACCCAACGCCGGAGGCGTTGTGTGGACGTCCCTCCCGACCAACGTCCGAAGGGGCCGGCGGAAACCGCTGGCCCCTTCGCTGTGTCCGGTGCACGCTCGACGCCATGGCCCTGACCGTGACACCGCTGGACCCCACCGACCTGCCGGCGCTCGACGCGGCGTACCGGATCGAGGTCGCGGCGCAGGCCGTCGACGAGCCGGATCTGCCGCCGCCCTGTCGGCGGCGCTTCGATTCGCTGCTGCGGCACCCGATGCCCGGCATCGACGCGCGTTGGCTGGTGGCCCGGCTCGACGGGACCCCGGTCGGCTGGCTCCGGCTGTACCTGCACACGCTCGAGAACACCGAGAACGCCAGCGTCGAGCTGGTCGTGGACCCGACGTACCGGCGGCGGGGCATCGGCCGAGTGCTGCACGAGCACGGGGTGCGCCTGTTCCGCGAACACGGCGGCAAGCGCCTCGTCGGCTCCACCGGCGCGGCGTTGCCGGGCGAGGAGGAACGGGTGTTCCCGGGCGCGGCGTTCGCCGTCGCGGCGGGCGCGAAGCCGGCCCTGGCCGACATGCGCCGCCGGCTCGACGTCACCGCGCTCGACCGCGACCGGCTGGCCGCGCTGGTGAGCGGGGCCCGTGCCGCCGCCACCGGCTACCGGACGGTGCGCTGGGGCGACCACACCCCCGAGGAGTACGTCGCGGATGTCGCCTACCTCCAGGGCCGGCTGCTGCTCGACGCCCCGATGGGCGAGCTGGAGTGGGAACCGGAGCAGCGGGACGGGGCGCGGTTGCGGGACGCGGAGCGGGCGCTGGACGTCCGGGGCGTACGGCGCTACAACACCGGGGCGGTGCATGAGGCGTCCGGCCGGTTGGTCGGCGTGACCCAACTCACCCTGGAGGCCAGCAGCACCGGGCACGCCTGGCAGGAGATCACCCTGGTCGACCCCGGCCACCGTGGCCACCGGCTGGGCCTGCTCTGCAAGGCCGAGAACCTGGTGCACACGCTGGCCCACGAGCCGGCCCTGCGGACCGTCGACACGTGGAACGCGCTGGCGAACACGCACATGGTCGCGATCAACGACCAGCTCGGATTCCGCCCGGCCGCCGGTTCCGTCGACTGGCAGTTGACGATCTGAGTTGTGACACGCCCCTACTGATCTGGTGCCTTTCTGTTGCATGATGGCGGGCATGACGGAGACCCCGCACCCCCTGTACGACAGGCACCGCGAGACCCTCGACCGGGCGCTGACCGCCATCGCGGAGCGCGGGTACTGGTCGGCCTACCCCGAGTCGCCCAGCCCTCGCGTGTACGGCGAGACCGCCGCCGCCGACGGCAAGGCCGCCTTCGAGGCGTACCTGGGCGGGGACTTCCCGCTCGACCAGGCCGGTGACGGCACCACGGTGGCCACCGAGGTCAGCCCGTTCGGGCTGGCGCTGGACGTGCGCTACCCCCACGCGAGCGCCGACCAGCTGGTGTCCGCCGCCGGCACCGCGCTGCCCGCCTGGCGCGACGCGGGCCCGCAGGCCCGGGCCGGCGTCTGCCTGGAGATCCTGGACCGGCTGCACAAGAACATCTTCGAGCTGGCCAACGCGGTGCAGTTCACCAGCGGCCAGGCGTTCGTGATGGCGTTCCAGGCCGGTGGCGCGCACGCGCTGGACCGGGCCCTGGAGGCGGTCGCCTACGCGTACGCGGAGATGACCCGTCACCCGGGGACCGCCGGGTGGGAGAAGGCCGCCGGCAAGGGTGACCCGCTGCGGATGACGAAGACGTTCCACGTCGTGCCGCGCGGTGTCGCGCTGGTCATCGGCTGCAACACGTTCCCGACCTGGAACTCGTACCCCGGCCTGTTCGCCTCGCTCGCCACCGGCAACCCGGTGGTGGTGAAGCCGCACCCGCGCGCGGTGCTGCCGCTGGCGATCACCGTGAAGTACGCCCGTCAGGTGCTCGCCGAGGCCGGGTTCGACCCGAACCTGGTGCAACTCGCCCCCGAGACGGACGGCGAGAAGCTCGCCACCACGCTCGCCCTGCACCCGGCCGTGAAGATCGTCGACTTCACCGGCTCCACCGAGTACGGCGACTGGCTGGAGGCGAACGCCCGGCAGGCCGCCGTCTACACCGAGAAGGCCGGCCTGAACACGGTGGTGATCGACTCCACCGACGACTTTGCCGGGCTGTGCCGCAACCTGGGCTTCACGCTCACGCTCTACAGCGGCCAGATGTGCACCACCTCGCAGAACCTGCTGATCCCGCGCGACGGCATCGAGACCGACCAGGGGCACAAGAGCTTCGACGAGGTGGCCGCCGGGATCGCCGGCGCGGTCGCCAAGCTGACCGCCGACCCGGCCCGGGGCGTCGAGCTGACCGGCGCGATCGTCAACGACGGCGTGCTGGAGCGGCTGGAGGAGGTCACCAAGGTCGGCGAGCCGGTGCTGGAGTCGCGCACCGTCGGGCACCCGTCCTTCCCGGGCGCTGTGGTGCGTACGCCGACGGTGGTGAAGCTGGACGCCGCCGACACTGCGATCTACTCGCGGGAGTGGTTCGGCCCGATCTCGTTCGCCATCGCCACCGACTCGACCGAGCACAGCCTGCGCATCATGCGCGAGACGGTGGGGGAGAAGGGCGCGCTGACCGCCGGCGTCTACTCGACCGACGAGGCGGTGCTGGACGCGGCCGAGGCGGCGGCGATCGACGCCGGAGTGCACCTGTCCTGCAACCTGACCGGTGGGGTGTTCGTCAACCAGTCGGCGGCGTTCTCCGACTTCCACGGCTCGGGCGCGAACGCGGCGGCCAACTCGGCGCTGACCGACGGCGCGTACGTGGCCAACCGGTTCCGCATCGTGCAGAGCCGCCGGCACGCCTGACCGGAGGGGCCCCTTCTCGACGCCTCCGGTAGGGGAGGGGCCCCTTGTCGACGCCGCGCCGGGTCAGGCCGGGCGGCGCATCTGGAGCTCGTGCAGGCCGGTGATCCGGGGGTGCGGCACGCGTACCCCGGTGTCCACGAAGCCCAGCTTCTGATAGGCCCGGTAGGCGCGGTCGTTGCCGGCCACCACCTCCATCATCAGCTCGGGCCGCCCGCAGGCGCGCGACCAGGCGGCCACCTCGTCGACCAGCGCCGCGAGCAGGCCGCTGCCCCGCCGGGCCGGCGTCACGTAGACCGCGTAGACGAGCGTCAGGCCCGGCTCGTCCGGTGCGGCGGTGCCGCCCGCGTGGCCGACCAGGCGACCGCCCGGGTCGGCCACGAACTGCGCGATGTGGTCGCCCCGCGAGACGGCCGCGATCCGGGCCGCGAACTCGGTGTGCGGCCGCGCCGCGGCCTCGGCCACGGTCTCCAGGAACGCCAGCGGGGAGTCGGCCAGCATCTCCAGCCGGAGCGCCCGCATCCGGGCGGCGTCCTCCGGCCGGACCCGGCGGACGGTGGTCGTGGTGGTCGCGCTGGTCATGCCGCATGCATACCGGACGGCCCCCGCGGGTGTGCGACAGGCCCGGGTACGGCCCGGAATATGCCCGATTTGTGGTCGTGCGCCGTCGTCACGCCTCGTGTAGCGTGCGATTTCGGTCACCGAATTCAGCGTTACCGATCGCTGAGCCCGGTGCGCCACCGGTGCCGGTCCGCCGGCTTCCGGGTCTTGGAACGCCGCGCAGAGTGAGGAAGTGCACCGTGGCACAGGGCACCGTGAAGTGGTTCAACGCCGAAAAGGGCTACGGCTTCATCGCCGTCGACGGCGGGCAGGACGTCTTCGTCCACTTCTCCGCGATCGAGATGGACGGCTACAAGGCGCTCGACGACGGCCAGCGGGTCGAGTTCGAGATCGCGCAGGGGCAGAAGGGTCCGCAGGCCGAGCACGTCCGCGTCATCGCCTGACGTCCGCCCGCCGGGCGGTTCCGCAGCCGGGTCCGCCGATCGGAGGGCTGTGGAGCGAGCGCGCACAGTGGAAGATCGGGAGCCGTTCCAGCCGTAGCCGCTGAGGAGGGCCCTTGTCCGATCTGCCTCCGCCGGATCCCGCCGAACCGACGCCGTCCGGCCCTCCGGCCGACCCGACCGCGCCCCCGCCTGCAGGTCCGGTGTCGTCGGACGCCGCTGGAGGGTCCGCGCCCGACTCCGGCCGGACCCCGCCCGCCGACCCGTGGGCCGGTCACACCGGCCACACCCCGGCCGTCCCGCCGCAGCCCGGGTACCAGCCGCCGCAGCCCGCCGCCCCGAACCTACCCGGTCAGCCCGGCCAGCCCGGGTGGACCGCCCCGGGCGGCCCTCCCTCGCAGGGCTGGAACGTGCCGCCGGGCTGGGGCGGCCCCGCATATCCGATGCCCGGGGCGGCGTACCCGGCGCCGGCCGGTCCCGGGGCGTACGCCGGTTGGCCTTCCGGCGTCGACCCGCAGGACCCGCTGGTCAACCCGCCGCATGCGGGCATCGGTCCGTGGTTCGCCCGCTGCGCCGCCGCGCTGCGGCGTGGCTGGCGGCAACTGCTGCCGATCGTGCTCCTCTGCCAGGTACTCCCGGCGGCGGTGATCAGTATCATCTCGCTCGTCCTCCCGCCCGACGTGGAGCTGACGACCGGCGCGGGCGGCGCACAGGCGCTGCCGACCGGATTCTGGGGCCAGCTCTCCGCCTTCTACGGTGCGACGTTGTTCGCCGCTCTGGCGTTCGGCGCGCTCCAGGCGCTGGGCTGGGCCGCGGGCGCCTGGGTGGTCGCCCGGCAGGCGGCCGGCCAACCGGCCGGGTTGTCGGCGGCGCTCCGCTACGGGCTGCGCCGCGCGCTCGGCCTCTGGGGCTGGACCATCGTCGACTCGCTGCTTGTCACGATCGGCACCTGCTTCTGCCTGCTGCCCGGCATCTACCTCACGTTCGCGCTGGCCCTGTTCGGCCCGGTCTACCTGTTCGAGCGGGTGGATCCGATCGGACGGGCGTGGCGGATGTTCCACAACCGGTTCGGCATGGTGCTGGGCCGGGTCGTGCTGGTGATCGGAGCGGTGCTGGTGGCCACCGTTGTGCTGGACGCCGTGCTGCGCAGCATCAGCGTGACGGTGTTCGGCGTCGAGCCGATGGGTGCCGTGGGCACCGCGATCGGCGCCGTGACGCTCGCCGTGTCCGGTGCCCTGCTGGCTGCTCCGGCGTACCTGGCGCAGCAGGTCGGACTGGTCGTCACGTACGCCGAACAGCGGGCTCAGGAAGGCCCGGTGAACGCGGCCCAACTGGCGGCGGAACTCGGCTGAGCGGGGCTGTCGTGCTTGCACTCGGCTAGGGAGAGTGCTAAACAAGTCATTGGCACTCGCGTACGGTGAGTGCCAGAAGGTCGGGGCGGTAGGGCCACGGTCGCGCCGGTGTCCGAAGGGACGCCGGAGCGGTACGAGGCCGGTCGTCGCGGGCTGTCCGGCCCGACCGAGGAGAGACGTCGTCGTCGCCAGGTGGCGACGTCCCCAAGGTGCGTACACCAGACGGCCCATCCGGGCATCCCGGGTGGCCCGTGAGTGTCCAGGAGGGCAACGCCGTATGGCCAAGATGATCGCGTTCGACGAAGAGGCACGCCGCGGCCTCGAGCGGGGCATGAACCAGCTCGCCGACGCCGTAAAGGTGACCCTCGGCCCCAAGGGCCGCAACGTCGTGCTCGAGAAGAAGTGGGGTGCCCCCACCATCACCAACGATGGTGTGAGCATCGCCAAGGAGATCGAGCTCGAGGACCCGTACGAGAAGATCGGCGCCGAGCTGGTCAAGGAGGTCGCGAAGAAGACCGACGACGTCGCCGGTGACGGCACGACGACGGCGACCGTCCTGGCCCAGGCCCTGGTTCGTGAGGGTCTGCGCAACGTGGCCGCCGGCGCCAACCCGATGGCCCTGAAGCGGGGCATCGAGGCGGCCGTGGCCAGCGTCTCGGAGGAGCTGCTCAAGCTCGCCAAGGACGTGGAGACCAAGGAGCAGATCGCCTCCACCGCCTCCATCTCCGCCGCCGACCCCAGCGTCGGCGAGATCATCGCCGAGGCGATGGACAAGGTGGGCAAGGAAGGTGTCATCACCGTCGAGGAGAGCAACACCTTCGGCCTGGAGCTCGAGCTCACCGAGGGCATGCGCTTCGACAAGGGCTACATCTCCGCCTACTTCATGACCGACCCGGAGCGTATGGAGGCCGTCTTCGACGACCCGTACATCCTGATCGTCAACAGCAAGATCGCGTCGGTGAAGGACCTGCTCCCGATCCTGGAGAAGGTCATGCAGTCGGGCAAGCCGCTGCTGATCATCGCCGAGGACCTGGAGGGCGAGGCCCTGGCCACCCTGGTGGTCAACAAGGTCCGTGGCACCTTCAAGTCGGTCGCCGTCAAGGCGCCGGGCTTCGGTGACCGCCGCAAGGCCATGCTGACCGACATCGCCATCCTCACCGGTGGCCAGGTCATCAGCGAGGAGGTCGGCCTCAAGCTGGACGCGACCGGCCTGGAGATGCTGGGCCGCGCCCGCAAGGTCGTGGTGACCAAGGACGAGACCACCATCGTCGACGGTGCCGGCGACGCCGACCAGATCCAGGGCCGGGTGAACCAGATCCGGGCCGAGATCGACAAGAGCGACTCCGACTACGACCGGGAGAAGCTGCAGGAGCGTCTGGCCAAGCTGGCCGGCGGTGTTGCGGTGATCAAGGTCGGCGCGGCCACCGAGGTCGAGCTGAAGGAGCGCAAGCACCGCATCGAGGACGCCGTCCGCAACGCGAAGGCCGCCGTCGAGGAGGGCATCGTCCCGGGTGGTGGCGTCGCGCTGGTGCAGGCCGGCAAGACCGCCTTCGACAAGCTGGACCTGGCCGGCGACGAGGCGACCGGCGCGCAGATCGTCAAGATCGCGCTGGACGCCCCGCTGCGGCAGATCGCCGTCAACGCCGGCATGGAGGGTGGCGTCGTCGTCGAGCGGGTCCGCAACCTCGACCCGGGTCACGGCCTCAACGCCGCGACCGGCGAGTACGTGGACCTGCTGGCCGCGGGCATCATCGACCCGGCCAAGGTGACCCGTTCCGCGCTGCAGAACGCCGCCTCGATCGCCGCGCTGTTCCTCACCACCGAGGCCGTCGTGGCGGACAAGCCGGAGAAGAACCCGGCCGCCCCGGCGGGCCCGGGTGGCGGGGAGATGGACTTCTGAGTCCAGCTCCACCCAGTACGCCGAAGGGGGCGGGCCGCGTCAGCGGTCCGCCCCCTTTCCGCGTACGCGTCAGGTGGGCAGCCGGCGCTGGTTGCGGCGCTTGTGCGCCCGGTCGTACGGCGGCGGCAGCCGCCTCGGCTCGTCCACCGGCTGCCGTGGCTCCTCCACCGGTTGCCGGTCCGCGCCGGCCAGCTCGGCGAGCTGCTCGGCGTCGCCGATGTCGAGCCGGTCGAACGGGAGCTGGCCGGGACGCTCGTCGGCCGGTTCCTCGGCCCGTTCGTCATTCGTGGTCATGCGCCGCCTCCTCTGCCCCGACCGTAGAACCCGGTCGATGATGAAGGAGGCCGAATGGCGCTATTGGCGTCTATGCGCCGTTGATGGCTTTCCGGTAGAGGAAGAACACCCGCTCGATCCGGGCCCCGGCCGCGTTCGAGTAGAACGGCACCGGTCCCACCCAGCCGATCTGCGCCGCGCCGACCCCGGCCGCCGCCTGGTCACGCAGGCAGCGGCGCAACAGCACGCCGCCGATCCCGGAGCCCTCCGACTCCGGTGCGGTGCCCATCGGTCCGAACCAGCTCGGCCGGGCCGACCCGTACGCGGCGAACCCGAGGATCTCGCCGTCGCGCTCGGCGAGGTGCGCGCCCGCATCCGGCCGCCCGACCGAACCGGCCAGCTCGCCGTCCCAGGCGCCGCCGAACGTGGACCTGGCGAACGCGGCCAGCGCCGGCAGGTCGTCCGGGGTGGCACGGCGTACCGTCACGCCGCGCCCGGCCAGCCGCTGCTCGGCGGCCTCGGTGGAGCGCAGCGCCGCCGATCCCTCGGCCAGGCCGGCGGTCATGTTCCACGCGGTACGGTCCTGCCGGTAGCCCAGCCGCTGCGCCGCGCAGACCGCCGGCGTGTAGCGCACGTCGATGCCCGGCCAGGCGTAGTGCGGCGGGCTCCCGGCGAGCAGCACCTCGGCCGCCCCGAGCACGCCCAGCCGCCGTTCCGCCTCGTCCAGCAACGCCTGGCCGACGCCCTGGCGGCGTTCCTGTGGCGCGACCGCGACCAGGTCGACGTGGCCGACGCGCGGATCGGCCGCCGACAGCGATCCGACGAGTACGCCCACCAGCGCGCCGCCGCGTACCGCGCCGAGCACCACGACCGGCCGGTGCGCCGCCGCGCGCCGGGTGAGCGTCTCCAGGATGTCCGGGGCCTCGGCCGCGTCCTCGGGCAGGTCGAGCGCGTGCCGGCAGAGGTCGACGACGGCCGGCGACGGCTCGGGCGGCAGCTCGGTGATCTCCACGTTCATGGCTGCCGACGGTAGCGCCCGCAGCCGGGCGGCGGGTGCCGGACCTGGTGTGACGCGGTCATCTGCCGGCTCGACTGACGCCGCCGGCGAGCCGTGGTGGCCGGCGTGACCAGCCGGCCACCACGACTCACGCTCAGCGCAACCTGCCGGTGACGTGGGCGGCCCACTGCCGCTCGAACTCCTTGTACGAGACGCCGAACAGCTCCTGGGTCAGGGTCTCGACCGACTTGCCCCGGTAGTTCCCGACGACGAACTGGAAGAGTTTCTGCTCACCGTACTTCCCGGCGATGTAGTCCATTGCCGCGTGACCCAGCAGGTAGTGGTAGTTCAACCGGCCCGGGGACGACGCATCCCAGACCCCGTTGCTGGGCAACGACACCTCGCCGCGATCCGCGCGTAGCTGTCGCCTTCCCTCCGGGATGCTGTGGTTCGTCGTCCACGGCTTGGGGGAGTAGGCCATGTACTCGGCGAACCCCTCGACCGTCCACATGGACCGCTCGGATCGGTGCGGGTTCTCCTTGTCGACGGCGACGAGGGTTGCCACCATCGAATGGGCGAGCTCGTGCCGGAAGATGATCGGCGGGCCGTCGGGATGCGCGCTCGTGAAGTACGAGGTCTTCAGGTCGATCACCACCCGGCTGCCGGCGATGAGCGGGCCGTCGAGCCGTTCCAGCTTCGCGTCGTACTCGGCGGTGCGCATGCCGATGGAGACGCCGGCCTCCGTGGGTGGCTCATCTTCGATACGCCACAACGACCCCAGTTCCTTCCGGCCCTTCACGAGCGAGACGACGAATCCCGACGGGATCTCACCCTCCACTCCGGCGGCCTTCCAGGCGTCCATGTTCTTCACCGCCGCGGCTTCGACAGCCGGTGCGTGACGCCGGGCCTCGGCGCGCAGTGATCCGTCGACGATCAGCACCGTGTGCTCGGTCTTCTCGACGTGGACGGTGTCCCACTTGTCCCAGGGGGTGGGGTAGAAGTCGTCATCCGTCGCCTTGAATCGCGCCGGAATCTTGTCGATCGCGGTGACCTTGAGCGGGCCGTCCTTCACGTCCTGAACGACCTTCCAGAAGTACCTCCGTTCGACCGGCGCACGGTCGTACTCACCGATCCGGTGGAGGAACCCCAGCATCAGGTCGAAGGTGAAGCCCGCGCCGAGTGGCTTGACCTCACCCAGGCTCCTGTTGGCGAACGTCGCCTCGCTGAACGGAATCTTGGTGAGGTTGTGGAACACCCGGGTCTGGTCGGCGATCAGTTTCTTGTCGGCCGGGTCGAAGGGCGCCAGGAAAGCCTTGAGATCCCGGTCCTTCAGCGCCCGGGTGTGCTCGGCCAGCAGGCTGTCGACCAGCTCCCGCTTGACCGGGTTGTCCCTCTCCTCGCGGGCGGCGATGCGCTTTTCGGTCTGCTGGTGGCCCCAACTGCGCAGGGCGAACGCGCCGCCGACGCAGAGCAGCACGACCGCCATGAGCGAGGAAAGCGTGATCCAGATCCAGCGCTTCGACTTCTTGCGCGGTGGCGGCCCGGGACGGTACTGGCCGGGCGGACCATACCCGCCGGGGCCGTACGGGCCGGGCATGGCCGGCGGTGGGCCGTACTGGCCCGGCGGCCGACCCGGCGGCGGCCCGTACGGTCCACCCGGACCCGGACCCGGACCCGGACCCAGAGGCGGAGGCGGGTAGGCCCCCGGCGGGGGATGGGCACCGGGTGCCGGATACGCGCCAGGTGGCGGGTACGCACCCGGGTGCGGGTACGCGCCGGGCGGCGGCGGATGGGCAGCCGGACCGTGCGGGGCGGCCGGGTGCGGTGGGGTCGGTAGGTGTCCCTCGGTCATTCGCTCAGTCCTTGCTCGTCTCCGTACCGGCGAGGGACGCGCGAAGACACAGCACCGTCCCCCGATCGGTTGCTTCAGATCGCACCTGTTGTTCCGCCCGGTGCCAGGCGTCGAACGCCGCGAATCCACAGGCGTCAGCCGGCCGCGCAGCGCGTCGGCTGACTAGTGGTGCCGGCCGGTGCCCTCGACCCGGTCGCCGGGCGTGCGGCGGCTGCGGGTACCCGGGTGCTTCGCGGCGGCGTCCGCCGTCAGAGCCGGACCGAGCCGGCTGGGCAGTTCCCGCTCACGGTGCCTGGCCCGGATCGTCGTCGCTGGAACCGCCGCATGTTTCCCCCGTTGTCGTCGATGTCAGCCACCGGTCCGATCTGCCGACGGCCGGGTGCTGGAGTGCCCACATGATCAGCGGGGCGCCGTCCACTGTCAAGAGTGCTGCCGCGGTGACGACGTGTGCTCACCCGGCGCGGGCCGCGCGCACCGCCGCGTACGCGTCGACCAGCCCGGCGCCGGAGACCTCGCCCGGTCCGCCGCACGCGTCGGTGGGCGACGGAACCGGCCGGGCGGTGTCGCGCAGGATCGCCCGGGTCCGCTCCAGGTCCCCGATCAGCGCCGGGTTCGCCGACCACATCAGCGCCACCACGCCCGCCACCTGCGGGGTCGCCATTGAGGTGCCGCTCAGTGCGGCGTACCCGCCACCCGGCATCGCCGAGACCACATCGGCGCCCGGGGCGACCAGGTCCGGCTTGGCCCCACCGTCCGGGGCCGGGCCGCGGCTGGAGAAGTCGGTCACGCGGCGCTGCCGGTCCACCGCCCCGACGGTCAGCACGTCCGGGTAGGGCGCGGGCGGGTCGACGATGGAGCCGCACGAGGGGCCGGTGTTGCCGGCGGCGGCGACCACCAGGATGCCGGCCGCGGTCAGGGCGGCGGTCGCCGGTCGCAGTGCCCCCGGGTCGCAGCCCTCCACCGGCGGGCAGCCCCACGAGTTGGTGAGCACGTCCGGAGCGCGGGAGGGACGGCCTTCGGTGAGCGGGTTCCCGCCCGCCGGGAACGGGGCCAGCATGAACTGGAGGCAGTCGAGGTAGCGGGCCGGGCTGCCCATGTTGCGGTCCAGGTTGACGCAGCCGACCCAGCTCGCGCCCGGCGCCACGCCGATCCCGTCCCGGCCGACCGCGCTGCCGAGCGTGTGGGTGCCGTGGCCACCCCGGTCGCCCGGGGCTCGGCGGCCCTCCCAGGGGTCGTACCAGGAGTCGTCGCCGCCCCGGAAGCCGCCCGCGAGGGCCGGGTGCCGGCCGTCGACACCGGAGTCGGAGCTGCCCACCACCACGCCCGACCCGGTGACCCCGAGGTCCGACCAGACGCGGTCCGCGCCGATCAGCGAGATGTTCCAGGCCGGACCGGCCGGGGCCGGCACGTCGCCGCGCGCCGGTGGGGCGAGCGCGGGCAGCGGGCGCAGCCGCTGGCTGACCAGTACCCGGGCCACCTCGGGACGGCTGGACAGCCAGGCGCGCACCGCCGGCCCGCCGTCCGTCTCGATGGCGTTGACCAGGTAGTACGGCGTCGGATTCAACCCCATCCGGGTCAGCGTGCGGCGCAGGTCGCCCTGCGTGCGGTCGGCGGTGGCCACCAGCCGCCGGTAGACCTCGCCCGCCCGGGCGTCCCGCCCGGCCCGGCCCGGCGTCCCGGCCGGCAGGCCGGTCAGGCCGGCCTGCTCGCGCAGCACCACGAGCAGCCGCTCGCCGTGCAGCCCGGGCTGGCCGGGGACCACGTACACCACGGCGACGGCGGCGAGCAGCGCGGCGACGGCCAGCGCGGCCGGACCGCGCCGGGGCGCGCGGGCGCGGGACCGGGCGAGCAGGACGCCGTACCCGACGGCCAGCAGGACCGCGACGGCGAACGCCACGCCGGTGCCCACCGCGACCCAGAACGGCAGGTCGCGGACCGTGGACAGCAGGAGGCTGATCTCCTCCGGGTCGGTGAAGGCGAGCGGCCCCACCAGGGCGAGCCCGACCAGCCAGCGCACCGGCGCGGGCCCGGCCGGCCGGCCCGCGTTGCGGGCCGCCGCCTCCAGCGCGGCCAGCACGAAACCGAGCGGCGGCAGCAGGACCAGCGCCGGCAACTGCACGCCCGACTGCCCGGCGCCGGCCGCGAGCGGGGTCAGCGCGACGCCCGCGACCAGGCCGCCGACCAGCACCAGCCGGGCCGGGCCGGGCCCGAACGCGGCCCAGAAACCGGTGCCGAGCAGCGTCCCGGCGAGCGCGCCCAGCGCGGCGGCGACCAGGCCGGCGAGCAGCGTCTCCAGCGTCCCGCCCAGCGCGCCCACCCACGCCCAGGGCAGCAGCACGGCCAGCCCGGCGGAGATCGCGAGCAGCGACACCGGCCCGAACCGGCCCTCCGGGACCGCGTCCACGACGACCGGTGGCCGGACGCGGCCGAGGCGGGCGGCGACGAACGCGAGCACCGCGACGGTCACCGCGAGCGCGGCCAGGTACGCCTCGTGGTGCACCGGCGGGACCGCCCGCAGCAGCGTGGTCGCCCCGAGCGCCACCACGGCGGCGGTCCAGGCCCGGCCGGTCGCCCGCAGCGCGGGGGAACGCGGCGCGAGCGCCAGCGCCAGCGCCGGGGCGCCGGCCAGCAGCACGGTAGCCACCGCGACCACCGGCCAGGCCACCACCGGCCGGTCCGCGCCGACCACCAGCGCCACCTGGTCGGCCAGCCAGCCGATGATCTGGCCCGGCACGGTGAGCAGCACGATCCACACCCCGGTCGCCACCGCCGCGACGACCGGCCACGGCCCGTTCTCGCGCGGTGGCGGCGGCGGTACGGGGAGAAGCGGCGGACCGGTCAGCATGGTCATCACGGTACGGCCGGGCCGTGTCACCGCGTGCCCGAGACGGTTACCGTTGACTGGTGCGTGATCCGAGTGTGTCCCGATCCACGGCCGGCCGGCTGTCCGCCGAGCGCCGCGCCGACGACCTGCGCCGGCTCCGGGCCGAGCGGTTCGACGTGCTGGTCATCGGTGGTGGCGTGACCGGAGCGGGCGCCGCGCTCGACGCCGCGTCCCGAGGGCTGAAGGTCGCCCTCGTGGAGGCGCGCGACTACGCGGCCGGCACGTCCAGCCGGTCCAGCAAGCTGATCCACGGCGGCCTGCGCTATCTGGAGCAGCTGGAGTTCCACCTGGTCCACGAGGCGCTGACCGAGCGCGGCCTGCTCGCCACCCGGCTCGCCCCGCACCTGGTCCGGCCGGTGCCGATCCTGGTGCCACTCCCCGCCGAGGGCGGCGCGGCCGACCTGCCCCGGCGGTTCTTCCGCCGCTCGTACTACGGGCTCGGCGTGGCCGCGTACGACGCGTTCGCCGGGGTGTTCGGCGGCGGGCGGGGGATGCCGCTGCACCGGCACCTGACCCGTGAGGGCGCCCGCCGGATCTTCCCCAGCCTGCGCCCGGACAAGCTGGCCGGCGCGATCCGCTACTACGACGGTCAGGTCGACGACGCCCGCCTGGTGGTGACGCTGGCGCGCACCGCGGCGAGCCTCGGCGCGACGGTGGTGACGAGCGCCCGCGCGGTCGGCCTGATCCGCCAGGCCCGGGAGGTCACCGGCGTGCGGGTCCGCGACCTGGAGGCGCCCGGCGGCTCGCCGGACGCCGAGTTCGAGGTACGCGCCCGCACCGTGATCGCCGCCACCGGCGTGTGGAGCGACGACATGTCGCGGATGCTCAACGACGTCGGGCTGCGCCCGAAGCTGCGGGTCCGCGCCTCCAAGGGGGTGCACCTGGTGGTGCCCCGCTCGGCGATCGTCGGCGAGACCGGCCTGATCCTGCGTACCACGAAGAGCGTGCTGTTCGTGATCCCGTGGGGCGGGCACTGGATCATCGGCACCACCGACACGGACTGGCAACTCGACAGGTCCCACCCGGCCGCCACCGCGAGCGACATCGACTACCTGCTGTCGCAGGTCAACACCGTGCTGGACCGGCCGCTCACCACCGCCGACATCGAGGGTGTCTACGCCGGGCTGCGCCCGCTGCTCGCCGGCGAGGCGGACTCCACCTCCAAGCTGTCACGTGAGCACGCGGTGGTGGAGCCGATGCTCGGCCTGCTGCTGGTAGCGGGCGGCAAGTACACCACCTACCGGGTGATGGCCTCCGACGTGGTCGACCGGGCGATGCACCGGCTCGGCCGGGCCCGCCCCTCGCGTACCGCCGACCTGCCGCTGCTCGGCGCCGACGGGTACGCGGCCATGTGGCGGGACCGGGCCGACCTGGCCCGCCGGCACGGGGTGGCGGTCGGGGTGGTCGAGCACCTGCTGGAGCGCTACGGCACGCTCACCCTCGACCTGCTCGCCCTGGTCGACGCCGATCCGCTGCTCGGTTCGCCGCTGGCCGGCGCACCCGAATACCTGGCCGCCGAGGTGACGTACGCCGCTCGCGCCGAGGGCGCGCTGCACCTGGAGGACGTGCTGACCCGGCGTACCCGGATCTCGATCGAGACCAGCCACCGCGGCCTGGAGTCGGCGGAGCACGCCGCGGAGCTGATGGGCGCGGTGCTCGGCTGGGACGCGGCGACCCGGGACCGGGAGGTCGCCCACTACCGGGCGCGGGTGCTGGCCGAGCGGGAGTCGCAGCTCATGCCGGACGACATCGCTGCCGACGCGGCTCGCCTCGGCGCCCCCGACGTACGCGGGTTCGCGGCCGACCGGGGCACCGACGGCACGGGCGTCGAACTTCCGGCCTCCCCCAGGTAGGGGATCCCCGACTAGAACATCTTGCCGGGGTTGAACAGCCCGGCCGGGTCCAACGCCGCCTTGATCGCCTGGTGCACGCGTACGCCCACCGGGCCGATCTCCTGGGCCAGCCAGTCCCGCTTGAGCAGCCCGACGCCGTGTTCCCCGGTGCAGGTGCCGCCCAGCTCCAGCCCCAGCCGCATGATCTCGTCGAAGGCCCGCCGCCCGCGGGCCAGGCTCGCCGGATCCGCCCGGTCGACCACGATGTTCGGGTGCATGTTGCCGTCGCCCGCGTGGCCGACCACACCGATCGGCACCTGACACGCCTCGGCGATCCGGGCCACCCCGTCGAGTAGCTCCGCGAGCCGGCCGCGCGGCACCGCCACGTCATCGATGACCAGGCCGCCGTTGCCACCCGGAAACGTCTGCGCCGCGAACCGCTCCATCGCCGGGTGGGCCAGCCGCCGAGCCTGGAGCAGAGCGGCGGCCTCGGTCGCGTCGGTGGCCGCGTAGACCTCGTCGGCGCCCGCGGCGGTGCACACCTCGGCCAGCCGGGCCAGGTCGTCGGCCGCCCGAGGGCCGGTGTCCACCGCCGCGAGCAGCAGCGCCTCGGCGTCCGTGCGCAGACCCATCGGCCGGTACGCCTCGATCGCCAGCAGGTGGGTGCGGTCCAGCAGTTCCAGCAGGCTCGGGGTGAGCCCTCGCTCGGCGATCCCGGCGACCGCGCCACCGGCCGTCGCCACCGTGGGGAAGACCGCGACCAGCGTCAGCGACTCCTCCGGGGCGGGACGCAACGCCACAGTCACCTCGGTGATCACACCGAGCGTGCCCTCCGAGCCGACGAACAGGCGGGTCAGGTCGTACCCGGCGACGCCCTTCGCGGTACGCCGCCCGGTGCGCAGCACCTCGCCGGAGGCGAGCACCACCTCCAGGCCCAGCACGTACTCGCTGGTCACGCCGTACTTCACGCAGCACATGCCGCCGGCGTTGGTGGCCACGTTGCCACCGATGGTGGACGACTCCCACGAGCCGGGATCCGGCGGATACCAGAGGCCGTGCTCCCGTACCGCGCGGGCCAGCGCCGCGTTCACCACGCCCGGCTGCGCCACGGCGATCCGGCCGACCGGATCGATCTCCCGGACCTCGTCCATCGCCGTGGTGCTCACCACCAGCGCACCGGCCATCGCGTTGGCCGCGCCGGCGAGTCCGGTCCGCGCACCCTGCGGCACCACCGGCACGCCGTGCCGGCCGGCCGCCCGGACCACCGCCACCACCTCGTCCGTGCTGCGGGGACGCACCACCGCCAGCGGGGTACCCGAGTCGCACAGGTCGGCCTCGTCGCGCTCGTGCCCGGCCAGCAGATCCGGATCGGTCAGCACGGCGGCGTCGCCGAGCGCGGCCCGCAGGTCGTCGAGGAGGGGATGGGCGGCCATGCCGGGAAGGCTACCGGCGTACCGTCTGTTGCCGTGCTCTACCTGGACCCGCCCACCGTGCCCTGGCGTGGCCGGCTCTGGTCGCACCTGATCAGCGACGTCTCGTACGCCGAGCTGCACGCGTTCGCCGAGCTGCTCGGCGCGCCCCGGCGCGGCTTCGACCGCGACCACTACGACCTGCCCGCCGAGCGGTTCCGGGCGGCGGTCTGGCTGGGCGCCACGGTCGTGCCGTCACGGGAGATCGTCCGGCTGCTGCGGGACGCCGGCCTGCGCCGCCCGAAGCACCGCGTCTCAGGTGAGCGCGGCCAGCTCCCGGGACAGGTTGGCCCGGGCCCGGACCTCCCAACGGGCGTGCGGCTCGGGTAGCCGGTAGAGCGCCGGCAGGGCGAGCAGGTGCCGCAGCACGGCGGCCCGGCCGGCGCGGAAGTCCGGCTCGGGCACGTGTGCGTACTCCGCGCGGATCGCGGCGGCGTACCTGTCGTAGCGCTCCGCCGGGGCGGCGAGCACCGCCAGGTCCGCGTCGCAGAGCAGCGCGCCGTCCGGGTCGTCCGGCCCGACCACGTGACCGGCGGTGAGCAGCACCAGGCGGCGAACCCCGGTCACCGTCGCGGCCGGGAGGCCGGCGGCGGCGAGCAGCTCGGCGGCCAGGTCGGCGCTGGCCCGCTCGTTGGCGTCGCCCGCCGCGCGCGGGTCGTAGACCGCGTCGTGACACCACGCCGCCAGGCGGACCAGGTCGGGGTCGCGGGCCCGACCGGCGTACGCGTCGACCACGTCGAGCACCGCGCGCAGGTGCGCCTCGTCGTGGTAGCGCCGGTGCGGCTCCCGCCAGGCCGCCAGCAGCCGGACGCCGGCCCGGTCGACCGCCGCCGGACGGGTCGCGCCCGCCGCCCGTGCCGTGTCCCGCCACCGCGCCGTCAGGTCGTCCATCGGGTGCAGTCTGCCGCACCGGGCGGCGGACCGGGGATTCAGCGGGTTCGTCGCGGGTAGTACCCGCCATGCCCCGGGACCGACGTCTGCCGTTCCTTCGTCGCGGCAACCTGCGTGCAGAGTCGGCCGACCGCGACGGGCAGCGGATCGCCTCCGCCGTGGAGGAGCTGCGGCGCCGGGGCAAGGCCACCCTGCACGACCGGCTGCACCGGGTCCGCACCACGTTCGGCCTGGCGGTGCAGGCCGGGCTCGCCGCCGGCCTGGCGTACCTGGTCGCGCACCGGCTGCTGAAGAACCCGCAGCCGGTTTTCGCGCCGATCTCGGCGGTGGGCACGCTCGCCGCCTCGGTGGGCCAGCGGTTCCGGCGTACGGTCGAGCTGATCGTCGGCGTGGCCGTCGGCGTGCTCGTCGGGGACGTGCTGATCTACTTCGTCGGCACCGGGGCGTGGCAGCTCGCGCTCGTGGTGACCTCGGCGATCCTGCTGAGCATCTTCGCCGGCGCGAGCGTGTCCATCGTGATCCAGGCCGCGGCGACCGCGGTGCTGATCGTGACGCTCAGCCCGTCCATGGAAGACCTTGAGTTCCCCCGCTTCGTCGACGCGTTCCTCGGCGGCGGCATCGCGCTGCTGGTCACCGCCGTCCTGTTGCCGCTCAACCCGCTGCGGGTGATCAACCGGGCCGCCCGGCCGGCGCTGGACCTGCTCGCCGACCAGCTCGACGCGGGCGCCGAGGCGCTGCGCAACCGGGATCGGGACGCGGCACAGCGGGCCCTGTTCCGGCTGCGCGAGAACAAGGGGGAACTGGCCGCGCTCGCCGAGGCGATCGAGGGCGCCAAGGAGACGAGCACGCTCTCACCGGCCCGGTGGCACCGGCGCGGCGAGCTGACCCACTACGCCGAGGCGGCCGACCCGATCGACCGGGCCATGCGCAACAGCGGCACGCTGATCCGCCGCGCGGTCACGATGATCGAGGACGCCGAACCGGTCCCCGGGCCGATGCCGGACGCGATCGGCCACCTGGCCGAGTCGGTACGCCTGCTCCGGCAGGAGTTCGCCGCCGGGCAGGAGCCGGAACACGCGCGGGAACGGTCGCTGCGCGCGGTGAGCGAGGCCGGCCGGGCGTACGCCGACGGGGTGGGCTTCTCCGGCAGCGTGGTGATCGCCCAGGTGCGCACTACCGCGAGCGACCTGCTGGTGGCGTCCGGTATCGAGCAGGAGGAGGCGAACCGGCTGGTCCGGCAGTCGTTCGGCGAGAACCGACAGGCCGAACCCGCCGCCCACCCACCCACAGCCCCTCCAGTCGGCTGACCCCATCGCCGCGGACCGGGGCTCGACGCCGGCGCTCGTGACCTGTCCGGAGCGCAGCCGTCGCGATGAGCCCGGACCAGTGGGTCGCGGGTGACTACGCTGACCGCATGGCCGACACCCCATCCGGCGGAGCCCTGCCGCCGTCCGCTCCCGCCGCCCCGCCGCCGGGGGCGCCGACGCCCCGGATGCCGCTGCGCCGGCTGGGCTGGCGGCGCTTCCTCGCGCTGGCCGGTGTGGTGCTGCTGATCGCGGCCGGCGCGTTGTTCATGGTGTTCACCCTCGGCGAGAGCCTGGGTGCCGAGGCGCTGCTGGTGGGCGTGATCGCGGCGATCCTGCCGGTGCCGGTGCTGGTCTCCTGCTTCCTCTGGCTCGACCGGTACGAGCCGGAGCCGCTGAAGTACCTGATCTTCTGTTTCGCCTGGGGCGCCTTCGTCTCCACCGCGATCTCGCTGCTGGTGAACACGGCGGCCGCGGGGCTGTTCGACGACTGGGGGCTGCCCGCCGCGCTGACCGCGGTGCTGGTCGCGCCGTTCATCGAGGAGCTGACCAAAGCGGCCGGCCCGCTCCTGGTGCTGATCTTCCGGCGCCGGGAGTTCTCCGGGATCACCGACGGCCTGGTCTACTGCGGGCTCTCCGCGGTCGGCTTCGCCATGGTGGAGAACATCCTCTACCTGGGCGGGTACGGCTACCGCACCGGCGTGGAGCAGTACGGACCGGCCACCGGCACGCAGCAGGTCATCGCGATCTTCATCGTCCGGATCCTGCTGTTCGGCTTCGCCCACCCGCTGTTCACGTCGATGACCGGTGTCGGGCTGGGCGTCGCCGCGCGTACCGCCGACCGGCGGGTACGGGTGCTCGCGCCGCTCGCCGGGCTGCTGCTGGCGATGATCCTGCACGGCACCTGGAACCTGCTGCCCTCGCTGGCCCAGGCCACCGGGGAGACCGTGATCGTGCTCTACGGCTACATCGGCGTGATGGTGCCGATCTTCTTCGCGATGGTCGGGCTGGCGGTCTGGCTGCGTGCCTGGGAGGGGCGGCTCACCGAACGCACCCTGCCGGACTACGTACGCGCGGGCTGGCTCACCCCGCCCGAGGTGGCGGCGCTGGGCAGCCTGGGCCGGCGGCACGCGGCGCGTACCTGGGCGCGGCGGGTCGCCGGTGACGGCGGGGTACGCGCGATGCGCGGTTACCAGTTCGCCGCGACCCGGCTGGCGCTGCTGCGCGACGGGATGCGCCGAGGACTCGACCGCAAGCCCGCCGAGCGGGAGCGGACGGCACGGGAGGAACGGGAGCTGCTGGACGCGATCACCGCGTACCGGTCGTTCTTCGTCGGTCGTGACCCGCAGGCGCCGGTCGGGGTGTGGGACGGTCAGCGCTATCACCTGCGGTTCCCGGACGGTTCGCAGCGTCCGGTCGAGGCGCCGGACGACCCGGTGGTGCCGATCCCGGTGGTGCTGGCCCCGCCGCCCGCCTTCCCGCCGGGCGGCTACGGCCCGACCGGCTGGCCCGGCCCGGGTGGCGGTTACGGCCCGGGTGGCGGTTACGGCCCGAGCGGCCACGGCCAGGGCGGCTGGCCGGGCGCGGGCCACGGTCCGGGCTCGCCCTGGGGACGCTGACGACGGTCGCCGAGGGGCCGGTCAGCTCATCAGGCCGGTCAGGAAGTCGCCGAGCCCCTGGGCGATGGCCATCAGCGCGGCCCCGATGCCCTTGAACACCTGCGCCGCCCCGTCCGGCCGGAACGCCATGAAGTAGATCAGGAACGCGAGGAATCCCCAGGCGAGGATCTTCTTGATCACTACCGGCATGGTGTCCCTCCCCAGGGCGCGCTGAGGTGCCTGGGCTTCCCGCCGGGCAGCGCCGCAAACGGCGGGAGGCGCCGTCGGAGGGAGGAAGGGCTACAGGTAGAGACCGGTGGAACCGGCGGCGGCGCTCTCCACCCGCTCGGCCGCCACGGCGTGCACGTCCCGCTCGCGCAGCAGCACGTACGCCCGCCCGTGCAACTCGACCTCGGAGCGGTCGTCCGGGTCGAACAGCACCCGGTCGCCGGACACGATCGCGCGGACGTTCGGCCCGACGCCGACCGCTGTGGCCCAGGCCAGCCGCTTGCCCACGGCGGCCGTCGCGGGGATCACGATGCCCGCGGTGGAGCGGCGTTCTCCCTCAGCGCCCTCGGTACGCACCAGCACGCGGTCGTGCAGCAGGCGGATGGGCAGCCCGGCGTCGAGACTCTGGTCGGCGGTCACGCGAAGACGCTACCGCGTGGCCGTCCGTCGATTCCGGCGTGGTTGGTGAGAGTGCCGGGCGGGCAATGTGTGGCCGAGTCGCCCTAGGGTGGGCGTACGGACGTGTCCTGTGCCCCCTGCGACCCGGTGGGCCTGATTTTGCCGGAGGTGCGCTTGAGCCGCATGGAGCGGATGCGCGGACGGCTCCGCCGTGCGTACGAGTCGGGCCGGGAGGCGGCCCGGACCCGGCGAGCAGCCGCCGCGGAGCCGGTGGACGGGGGCGTGGCCTCGCCCGCCTCGCCGGGGCCGGCCGCCTCGCCGGAGGCGACCGTGGTGGGCGTCGAGCCGCCGGCGGCGATGCACTCCTCGACGGTCAGCCGGGACGACATCGAGGTGCCGCACGCGCTGCGCATCTCCGCCGCGTGGTGCTGGCGGCTGATCGTGATCGGCATCGTCACCTGGGCCCTGATCAGGATAATCGGCACG
Organism: Micromonospora sp. NPDC005257; assembly: GCF_042872445.1. Taxonomy (NCBI): domain Bacteria; kingdom Bacillati; phylum Actinomycetota; class Actinomycetes; order Micromonosporales; family Micromonosporaceae; genus Micromonospora; species Micromonospora sp. NPDC005257. The sequence continues at coordinate 278,280 of NZ_JBIAKL010000009.1, forward strand.
ATCAGCATCGTGATCATCCCGCTGACCGTCGCGCTGCTGCTCTCCGCCCTGCTCGCACCGGCGGTCGGCTGGCTGCTCAGGGCCCGGCTGCCCCGCTCGCTGGCGACCGCCGTGGTGCTGGTCGGCGGCCTGGCCGGGGTGGTCGGCACGCTCACGCTCGTGGTCAACGAGTTCATCAAGGGCGTGCCGGAGCTGAGCCAGAAGTCCTCCGAGGGCGTCCGGCAGATCCAGGACTGGTTCAAGACCGGGCCGCTGCACCTGTCCGACAGCCAGCTCGACCGCTACATCAACGAGGCGCAGAACTGGATCAACGGCAACACCGAGCGGTTCACCAGCGGTGCGCTCAGCACCGCCGCCACGCTCGCCGAGGTGCTCACCGGCGCCGTCCTGGTCCTGTTCGCCACGTTCTTCTTCCTGCGCGACGGCAACAACATCTGGCGGTTCCTGGTCCGGCTGCTGCCGGTGGCCGCCCGCTGGAAGGTCGACGACGCCGGTCGCGCGTCCTGGGCGACACTCGGCGCGTACGTGCGAGCCACCGTTCTCGTCGCCTTCATCGACGCCGTCGGCATCGGCATCTTCCTGGTGCTGTTCGACATCCCGTTCGCGTTCCCGCTGGCCGCGCTGGTCTTCCTGGGCGCGTTCATCCCGATCGTCGGAGCGTTCCTGTCCGGCGTGGTGGCGGTGCTGGTGGCGCTCGTCGACAGCGGCCCGGTGACCGCGCTGATCATCCTCGGCGCGGTGGTCGGCGTGCAGCAGGTCGAGGGCCACGTGCTCCAGCCGTTGATCATGGGCCGGGCGGTGGCCATCCACCCGCTCGCCGTGATCATCGGTATCGCCGCCGGCGTGGTGCTCGCCGGCATCGCCGGCGCGCTGGTCGCGGTGCCGCTGATCGCCGTGATGAACACCGCGGTGCGGCGGCTCGCCGCGCGTACCGTGCCGGACACCCCGCCGGACGCGGTGGTGGTCGCCTCCCAGGCGCCCTGACCAGGCACTACTCGCCGACGCCCGCGTCACCCCGCCCGGGGAGGCGCGGGCGTCAGCTCTTGGCGAGCCGTTCCAGCGCGCCCCGGGCCACCTCCGGCCGGGTGGTGTACCAGAACGGCGGCAGGGAGCGGCGCAGGAACGGGCCATACCCGCGGGCCGTCTCCAGCCGCGAGTCGAGCACCGCCACCACGCCCCGGTCGCCGGTGGCCCGGATCAGCCGGCCGACACCCTGGGCCAGCCGGACCGCCGCGATCGGCACGCTCACCGCCGCGAAACCGGAGCCGCCACCGGCGTCCACCGCCGCCGCCCGCGCCGCCGCCAGCGGCTCGTCCGGGCGGGGGAACGGCAACCTGTCGATCACCACGAGCTGACACGCGTCGCCCGGCACGTCCACCCCCTGCCAGAGCGACATCACCCCGAACAGGCAGCTCTCCCGCACCTCGCGGAACCGGCGCACCAGCAGCGGCAGTGCCTCCTCGCCCTGGAGCAGCACCGGCAGGTCGGTCCGCGCGCGGACCAGCTCCGCCGCCTGCTGCGCGGCCCGTCGCGACGAGAAGAGCCCGAGGGTACGACCACCGAGCGCCTCGACCAGCGCCAGCAGCTCCTCACCTGCCGGTCCGGGCAGCCCGGAGACGCTGGGCCGGGGCAGGTGCGCTGCCACGTACAGGATGCCCTGCCGGGCGTAGTCGAACGGCGAGCCGACGTCCAGCGAGCTCCAGCCCGGCCCCTCGGTCGCCGGTACGGTGCCGATCGATGCCCGGCTGCCCTCGGTGGCGGCCACCGGCGGCGTGCCTGAGGCGCGGCCGGCGGCGGCAGCGGTGGCGATCGCGGCGGCGGCCGGGGACGGCGGTGCGGGCGGTGGCGCGTCCAGCCCCAGCGCCCGGGCCACCGTGTCGAAGCGCCCGCCCAGCGCCAGCGTCGCCGAGGTGGCGACCACAGTGCGCTCGTCGTACAGGTGGGTGGCGAGCGTGCCCGCCACCGACAGCGGCGCCACCACGAGCGCCCGGCGGCTGCCGTTGTCCGGCTTCTCGACCCAGGCGACGTCGTGGTCGGCCTCCTCCAGCAGCCGCTGGGCGGTGGTGGACAGCTCGTCCAGCACCGCTTTGGCCTGCTGCTTGCGTACCGGATCGGGGTCGTCGGCCTTCACGTCGCCGATCGCTTCCAGCGCGGCCCGGGTCGCCGAGTCAAGCAGCGTGCACGCCTCGCGCAGCGCGGGCGGCAGACCGGCGGTGAGGCGCCCGGCCGGCGCCTCGGCCAGCCCCACGGCGAGCGCGTCACCGGCCTCGGTGAGCCGCTCGGCCACGTCGGGGCGCAGCAGCGGCCGGGCCCGCCGGGTGGACCTGTCGATCAGCTCCGGCACCAGCTCGGCCTGTGCGGCCGACGAGACCCGGTCGGCCAGCTCGTGCGCCTCGTCCACCACCAGCAGCTTGTGCGGCGGCACGATGTGCCGCCCGGCGAGCATGTCGACGGCGAGGAGGCTGTGGTTGGTGACCACGATGTCGGCCTCCCGGGCCCGGGCGCGGGACGCCTCGGCGAAGCACTCCTGCCCGAACGGGCAGCGGCTCGCCCCGACGCACTCCCGGGCCGGCATGGAGACGCTGCGCCACACCTGGTCGTCCACGCCCGGGTCCAGCTCGTCCCGGTCACCGGTGGCCGTCTCCTCGGCCCAGTCGCGCAGCCGCTGCACCTGCTTGCCCAGCCGGCCCGCCTCGCCGAGCCACTTGGTGCCGCCGTTGCCGGGACGTGGCGCGTCGAACAGCGCGTCGTCCGGCTCGTCCTCGACCGAGCTGTCCAGCCGGGCCAGGCACAGGTAGTGGTGGCGGCCCTTCAGCACGGCGAAGGTGGGACGGCGGCCCAGCACCGGCTCGACCGCGTCGGCCAGCCTCGGGAGGTCGTGCTCGACGAGCTGGGACTGCAACGCCAGCGTGGCGGTGGAGACCACCACCGGCCCGTCCACGGTCAGCGCCGGAGCGAGGTAGGCCAGGGACTTGCCGGTGCCGGTGCCGGCCTGCACCAGCAGGTGCTCACCGGAGGTGATGCTGCGCTCGATCGCCTCGGCCATCTGCTCCTGGCCCGGCCGGGCCGCGCCGCCCGGAACCGCGCCCACCGCGGCGGTCAGCAGCTCCCCGGCACCGGGTCGGTTGCTCCGGCGCTTCCTCGGGACGGCCGGGCCGGTGGCGGTGCGGGACGGGGTCACCGTGCGACCGTACCCGCCGGCACCGACCGGGGTCCGGCCGCTCCGGCGGCGTGGCGGGACGGTGGGTGGCGTCCGGTTACTTCCCGATCGCGTGGCGTGGCCGGAATCGGTTAGGGTGCCAGGCATGCCGAGCGACGTGGTCCGCGTGATCTACCGCAAGTACGACGGCAGCGCGCACCGCGACTACCCGGCCCGCCGGCTCGCCGAGGACGACCTCGGCGTCTGGCTCGGCGTGCCCGCCGGCACCGAGTCCGTCTACCACGGCCGCCCCTCGGTCGAGCAGATCCCGTTCGTCCTGCTGGTGCCACATCACGGCTGGTGGACGGGCATGTTCAACCCGCCGCCGCGCACCAGCGAGGTCTACTGCGACATCGCCACCCCGGCCCGCTGGGAGGGCGAGGACACGGTCCACCTGATCGACCTCGACCTGGACGTCGTGCGCCGCCGCGAGACCGGCCGGGTCGAGTTGCGCGACGAGGACGAGTTCGCCGAGCACCGGGCCCGCTGGGGCTACCCGGACGACGTGGTGACCGAGGCCGAAGCCGCGGCCCGCTGGCTGCTCGGCGCGCTCGGCGACGGGACCGAGCCGTTCGCCGCGTCGTACCGGAAGTGGCTGGCTCTGGTGGTCTGAGCCGGCTCACCAGCGCGGCGGCCAGACGGCGTCCGGCCCCAGCGGCGGCAGCTCGCCGACCTTGTCCGGGTTGAGCTGGTTGAAAACACCGGTGATCCGCCCCTCGTGGACGGCGAACGAAGTGACCGTCCGGATGGTCCGTCCGTCCCGGTAGGGGACCTCCGACTGCCAGCCCAGCGTGCCGTCGACCACCACTGGCCGGATCCGCAACGCGCCCCGCGTTCGGGCCTGGGTGACCAGGCCGAGGATCAGGCGTCCGGCCGCCTCCGCGCCGACCACCGGCCGGCGGGCCGCCGGGAAGTGGCCGCCGGAGTCGCCGATCGCCACCGCGTCCGGGGCGAGCACCCGCACCAACTGCTCCAGCTCGCCCGACTCCACCGCCGCGACGAACGCGTTGAGCACCCGCCGCTGTTCGGCCAGGTCGGCGGTGTGCCGGGGCGCGTCCGGCCCCTGCACCGCCCGGCGGGCCCGGGACGCGAGCTGGCGCGCCGCCTCCGGGGTCACCGCGAGCACGTCCGCCACGTCGGCGAACGGCACCGTGAACACGTCGTGCAGCACGAACGCCACCCGCTGCTCCGGCGTCAGCCGTTCCAGCACCACCAGCAGGGCGGTGCCGAGCTGGTCGGCCCGCACCGCCCGCTCGGCGGGGTCGGGCGCGAACCCGTCCGCCGCGGGGGCCGCGGTCACCACCGGCTCGGGGAGCCACTGACCGGGGTACGCCTCCCGGCGCACCCGGGCGGAGCGCAGCACGTCCAGGCAGATCCGGGAGCAGGTGGTGACGAGCCAGCCCCGCAGATCGCGTACGCGGGCGCGTTGCTCCGGGTCGCTCAACGCCCCGGAGAAGCGCAGCCAGGTCTCCTGCACCGCGTCCTCGGCCTCGCTGCGGCTGCCGAGCATCCGCTGCGCGATTGCCAGGAGACGCCCTCGTTCCGCCTCGAACTCCCCCGTACGTGCGTCCACCCGCCCATTCTCCCGCCCTTCCGCCCGCGACGGTGCCCCGCCCACGCTCGTCGATCTTGCATTTGCTGCCCCGACAAAAGTTACTTTCCGGGCGCGACAGGGTCCGCAACCGCAAGATCGACGGGCGCGGGCGGGCGGGAACGGGCCGAGGGGGCGAGGATCGGGGGATGAGTGAGGTGGTGGGGCCCGAGGGCGGGCGCATGCGGGAGTTGCTGCGGGTGGCACCGGGGCCGGTGAACCTGGCGGCGATCGACCCCCGGTCGACGCCGGGGTTGCCGGCGGCGGCCGGTCGCGGGGCCGCGCGCAAGGAGTGGGCGAGGGCTCAGGTCGAACTGGTCGGCGCGGAACTGGGGCGGCAGCAGGAGATGCTCTACGCCTCGGCGCAGGGCGCCGCCGGGCCGGGGAGCGCCACCAGCGCGCCGGCTCAGGCGGACGCGGGACTGGAGGGGAACCGGCCGCGCCGGGTGCTGCTGGTGCTCCAGGCCATGGACTGCGGCGGCAAGGACGGCACCGTCAAGCGGGTGGCGGGCGCGATGAACCCGCTGGGGCTGCACATCCGCTCGTTCGGGCCGCCGACCGAGGAGGAGTTGCGGCACGACTTCCTGTGGCGGGTCCGCCGGGCGCTGCCGCCGCCCGGATACGTGGGGGTGTTCAACCGCTCGCACTACGAGGACGTGCTCATCGCGCGGGTCGAGGGTCTGGTCGACGAGGCGACCTGGCGATCCCGGTACGAGATCATCAACGATTTCGAGCGGGAACTGACCGAGCAGGCGGTCACAGTGGTGAAGGTCATGCTGCACATCTCGTACGCCGAGCAGGGCGAGCGGCTGATGGAGCGGCTGACCGACCCGACGAAGTTCTGGAAGTACAACGCGAGCGACCTGGACACCCGGGCCCTCTGGGGCGAATACCAGGCCGCGTACGCCGAGGCCATGGAGCGTTGCGGCACGGAGGCCGCGCCGTGGTTCGTGGTGCCGGCGGACCGCAAGTGGTACCGCGACTGGGCGGTCGCCCACCTGTTGCGGGAGACGTTCGAAGGGTTGGATCTGGGGTATCCGCCTGCCGATTTCGACGTCGAACGGGAGCGTGACCGGCTACGGAACCAGCTCGGCGGGTGATCAGGTGAACGGAAGGTGAACGACCGGTGAATCGGGTCTGACCGGGGGTGGGCCGATCGAGACTCGGTTCGACGCGGTCCCTAGCATGCGCAATGCAGACGCCCCGGAGGGCGACGGCCACCCTTCCACCGACACGACGAGGTCCGTGCTGTGAAGTTTTCCTTCCGTCCCACCGAGGGCGCTTTCTACGAGCTCTTCACCAGGGCCGCACAGAACCTGGTGAAGGGGACCGACCTGCTCAACGAGCTGGGCCTGCCCGGCGCCGACGTGCAGTCGATCAGCGAGCGGCTGACCGACATCGAGCACGACAGCGACCAGATCACCCACGAGCTGTACAAGAAGATCAACTCCACCTTCATCACGCCGTTCGACCGGGAGGACATCTACCGGCTCGGCTCGCTGCTCGACGACGTGATGGACCACCTGGAGGCGGTCGGCAACCTGCTCTACCTGTACGGCCTGACCAAGCTCCCGTCGCTTCCGCGCGAGCTGCACGAGCTGGTGAACGTGCTCGACCTGCAGGCCAAGCTCACCGCCGAGGCGATGCCCCGGCTGAAGTCGATGAAGGATCTCGAGGACTACTGGATCGAGTGCAACCGGCTCGAGAACGACGGCGACCAGGCGTACCGGATGCTGCTGGTCCGCCTCTTCTCCGGTGAGTACGACGCGCTCACGGTGCTGAAGATGAAGGAGGTGGCCGACGAGCTGGAGGCCGCCTGCGACGCCTTCGAGCACGTGGCCAACACCGTCGAGACCATCGCGGTCAAGGAGTCCTGATCCAGTGACACCCGAACTCATCGCCGTGCTGGCGGTGATCGCGGTCGCCATGGCGTTCGACTACACGAACGGCTTCCATGACGCGGCCAACGCGATCGCCACCAGCATCTCGACCCGGGCGCTGACCCCCCGGATCGCGCTCGCGCTGGCCGCCGTCGGCAACTTCGTCGGCGCGCACTTCGGCGCCGGGGTGGCCAAGACGGTCGGCGACGGGCTGGTGACGTTGCCGACCGGGGTGGAGAGCCTCGGCGTGGTCTTCGCCGGCGTGCTCGGCGCGATCATCTGGAACCTGATCACCTGGTACTTCGGCCTGCCGTCCTCGTCCTCGCACGCCCTCTTCGGCGGCCTGGTCGGCGCGACCCTGTTCGCCGCCGACGGCATCGTCCAGTGGGGCACCATCATCGAGAAGGTCCTCGTCCCGATGGTGCTCTCGCCGGTGGTCGGCCTGATCCTCGGCTTCCTGGTGATGCTGGCGATCATGTGGCTGTTCCGGAAGGGCCAGCCGGGCAAGCTCAGCCGTGGCTTCCGGTGGGCGCAGACCGCGTCCGCCGCCGCCATGTCGGTCGGTCACGGCATGCAGGACGCCGCGAAGACCATGGGCATCATCGTGCTCGCGCTCTACACCGGCGGTTTCCAGGAGAGCAAGACGCACATCCCGGGCTGGGTCTTCTGGACCTCCGCCGCGATGCTGGCGGCCGGCACGTACGCGGGCGGCTGGCGGATCATCCGGACGCTCGGGCGGAAGATCATCGACCTCGGCCCGGCGGAGGGCTTCGCGGCCGAGACCGTGGCCAGCGCGGTGCTCTACTTCAACGCGCTGGTGCTGAAGGCGCCGATCTCCACCACGCACACGATCACCTCGGCGATCATGGGTGTGGGCTCGACGAAACGGCTCTCCGCGGTGCGGTGGAACGTGGCCGGCAACATCGTGATCGGCTGGATCATCACGTTCCCGGCCGCCGCCGCCATCGCCTGTTTCACGTACCTGCTGGTCCGGCCCTTGTTCTGAGCGACCTGACGCCGAGGGGTTCCCCGCAGTGGCGGGGACCCCTCACGCGTAGGAGACGCCGATCCGGGCCTTGATGTCGTCGATCAGGCCCATCACCTCAAGGGTGACGGCGTGTGGCACCAGCGGGCTCTCGGTCAGCCCGGCCGCCAGGCAGCGCTGCACCTCGATCGCCTCGTACTGGTAGCCGCCGCCGGTCAGGTCCGCCGGGATGGTCTCCGGGTCGGCGCCGGCCCGGTGCAGCACCGCGTGGGCGGGCCGGAAGAACAGCTCGGGCAGGTCGATCCGGCCGGTCGTACCGGTGATCGACGCGGTGATCGCTGTCGCGCCGACCATGCCGCAGCTGAGCGTCGCCACCGCGCCGGAGTCCCAGCCGAGCACCATGCCGGTGTTCTCGTCCACCGCCTCCGGGGTCAGCTTGGCCCACGCCTGCACGTGCTGCGGCACGCCGAGCACCAGGTGGGCCAGGCTCAGCGGGTAGACGCCGAGGTCGAGCAGCGCGCCGCCGCCGAGCGTACGGGCCCGCATCCGGTGCTCCGGCGGGAACGGGCCGGCCACGCCGAAGTCCGCCCGTACGTGCGTCACCTCGCCGATCGCGCCGTCCCGGATCAGCTCCAGCACGCGCAGGATCAGCGGGTTCGTCCGCATCCACATGGCCTCCATGAGGAACAGACCCCGGGCGCGGGCCGTCTCCACCAGCTCGGTGGTGGTCGGCAGGTCCAGCGTGCACGGCTTCTCCACCAGCACGGCCTTGCCGCCGGCCAGGCACGCCAGCGCCGCCTCGTGGTGCGCGGCGTGCGGGGTGGCCACGTAGATCACGTCCAGGTCCGGGTCCGCGGCCAGTTCCGCCCATGAGGCGTACGCCCGCGGCACGTCGTACCGCTGCGCGAACAGCTCGGCGCTCTCCCGGGTACGCGAGCCGACCGCCACCAGGTCGGCGTCCGGCACCAGCCGCAGATCCTCGGCGAAACGGGTGGCGATGTTTCCGGTGGCCAGGATTCCCCAACGCGTCATGCCCGGCACGCTATCCCCTGCAGCTCCGCCGCCGGCAGGGTGATCCACCCGTCGGGACGGCTCAGCCGCGGGCGTCGGCGGCGGCCCGGGCAGCCAGTTCGATCATCGCCCGCCGCGCGGTCAGGGTCGGCTGGTCGGGTTCCAGATGCGCGTACTTCGCCCATGCCCCGGTCGAGCCGTCGAGCTGCTCGCGCAGGATGTCGGCGTGCCCCGCGTGCCGGCCGGTCTCGGCCAGTACGTGGACCATGACGTTCAACAACTTGACGTCGGGGCGGGGCCACCACGGCACGTGGCCGGGGGCGTCGATGGCGAGGGCGTCGATCGTCGCGTCCGCGTGCTCCCATGCCCGCCGGTAGCGGCCGATCACCTCTTCGCGGGCCTCGCGCTCGCTCACCCACATGTCGGTACCGTCCGGATCCGGTTCGTCCCACCGGGGCAGGGGCTCCGGGAACGGCCTGCCGAACACCTCGCCGAAGTACCGGGCCTCGACGAACGACAGGTGCTTGACGAGGCCGAGCAGGTTGGTGCCGGACGCGGTCAGAGGGCGGCGCACGTCGTACTCGGACAGCCCGTCGACCTTCCACAGCACCGCCTCGCGGATCTGACGCAGGCCGTTGTGCAGGTATTCCTTCGCGAAGTCGTCGATCACTGTCGCCACCCTGCCAGGCACGACCGGCGGCCGCTGCCCCGCGCTTCCTGCGGCTTCTGACGCTGCTCCCGAACGGCTCATGTCACGTCGATCGAGCACGGAACGTGATGATGGCGCAGCGTGACGGCGATTGCTTCTCTGTTCGCCAGGACGGGGCACCCAAAGGCAATCTAACGGACATAAACCCACGATCCCTCGCGGCCGGGTCGATGCCCTTCCGTCCCCTTTGCTCTGCAGCCTCATGCGCACCGCACACGGAGGGTTGCCATTGCGGATTCGGCTGCAGAGCAAAGGGCGCGGAAGGGTGCCCCTGGGCGGACGGAGAGAACTACGCATCGTGACCAGGCAGCCCGCGCTCGGAGCACGTGTGTCCCGTGCGCCGACGGGAACCGTCGCCGACCGGACTGCTGGGCGGGAACTAGGCTCGGCGCATGACGATCGACGGCTTCGCCGCACCCCCCGCCCTGGTGGAGCACGCCCGCCGGTTCCGGGCCGAGGGCGCCGTACCGGCCGTGCCCCGGGTCGCCGCCACAGTGCTGCTGCTCCGCCCGGCCGGCGACGGGTTCGAGGTCTACATGATCCGCCGGGTCGCGGCCATGACCTTCGGTGGCATGTACGCCTTCCCGGGCGGCGGGGTGGACCGCTCCGACTCGGAGACGCACCTCGACTGGGCCGGCCCGGACCCGGCGGCGTGGGGGGAGCGGCTCCGGCTCGACCCGGCCGCGGCGCAGGCGGTGGTGTGCGCCGCTGCCCGCGAGGTCTTCGAGGAGGCGGGCGTGCTGCTCGCCGGCCCCGACCCGGACACTGTGGTCGGCGACGTGAGCGGCGACGACTGGGAGACGGCCCGGCAGGATCTGGAGGGACGGCGGGTCGGCTTCGCGGACCTGCTGGCCGGGCGGGGCCTCACGCTCCGATCCGACCTGCTGCTGCCGTGGAGCCGGTGGATCACCCCGGAGTTCGAGCCGCGCCGCTTCGACACGTACTTCTTCGTCGCCCTGCTGCCCGAGGGGCAGCGGACCCGGGACGTCTCCGGGGAGGCCGACCACACACTGTGGCTGCGCCCGGCGGACGCCCTGGCCCGGGCGGAGGCCGGCGAGCTGACCATGCTGCCGCCCACAATGGTCACGCTGGCCGAGGTGGCCGCCGCCGGCGACCTGGGCGGTGTGGCCGGCGCGGCGGCGAAGCGTGACCCCGGCGTCCCCGTCATGCCGCACCTCGACCTCTCCGACGTGGAGGCGCCCCGCTTCCGTCTGTCCTGACGGTCAGCCGGCGGCGCGGAGGTAGCGGGCCGCGATGGTACGTAGGAGAGCGGCCAGTTCGGGCGGGTCCTCGACGGTGAAGTCGAGGTCGAGCAGGCCGAGCCAGACCGCGATGGTCTCCAGCCGGTCGGCGCCGGTGTGCAGGAGACAGGCGCTGTCGCCGGCCGGCTCGACAGTGCCGACGGCCGGATTGATCCGGACCCGGTCCACCACGTCCCCGGGCAACTCGCGCGCCGCGAACCGGGGGCCGGTCGGGGTACGCGGGGTGAGCCGGTCCACCCTGAACGTGCGCCAGTCGTCCCGCGCCGGGTCGAAGGCCACGAGGTACCAGCGCCGGCCCCAGTTCACCAGCCGGTACGGCTCGACGTCCCGCCGATCGGCGGTCCCGTCGTGCCGGACGTAGTCGAACCGCAGCCGCTCCCGGTCTCGGCAGGCGGCCCCGATCAGGCTGAGGGTCCCGGCGTCCACGGTCGGGCCGGGCTGGTCGTGCGGCACCCGGATGGTGTGGGTGTGCAGGGCGGCGACGCGCCGGCGCAGACGGTGGGGTAGCACCTGCTCCAGCTTGGCCAGCGCCCGCAGGGATGTCTCCTCGATGCCGGCCACGCTGCCGCCCGCGGCCGTGCGCAGCCCGACCGCCACCGCCACCGCCTCCTCGTCGTCGAGGAGCAGCGGGGGCAGGGCCGCACCGGCGCCCAGCCGGTAGCCGCCGACCGCGCCCCGCGTGCCGTGTACGGGATAGCCCAGCTCGCGTAGCCGCTCCACGTCGTTGCGCACGGTCCGGGTGCTCACCGCGAGGCGCTCGGCCAGTTCGGCGCCAGTCCAGTCACGCGGGGTCTGCAACAGCGACAGCAGGCGCAGCAGCCGTGCGGAGGTCTCCAACATTTCTCGAATCCTGCCAGTTCATTAGGAACGGAATATTCCTAATTGGCTCCTACGTTCCTGGGCATGGCAGACAACACAGCGATCGTCCCGTTCCGCATCGATGTCCCGCAGGCCGACCTGGACGACCTCGCCGACCGGCTCGCACGGACCCGCTGGGCCGAGGAACTACCCCCCGACCCCGAACCGGCCGCCCCCGCCGGCCCGGTCGCGCCCGGCTGGGAGTACGGCGTTCCGCTGAGCTGGGTACGGCGCCTGGCCGAGCGCTGGCGCACCACCTACGACTGGCGGGAGTGGGAGGCGCGGCTGAACGCGTACCCACAGTTCACCACCGAGATCGACGGGCAGCGGATCCACTTCCTGCACGTCCGCTCGCCCGAGCCCGGCGCCACCCCGCTGATCCTCACCCACGGCTGGCCGGGCACCGTCGCCGAGTGGCTGGACGTGATCGGTCCGCTGACCGATCCGCGGGCGCACGGTGGCGACCCGGCCGACGCCTTCGACCTGGTCATCCCGTCGGTGCCGGGGTTCGGCTTCTCCGGGCCGACCCGGGAGCGCGGCTGGAACCGCTACCGGGTCGCCCGGGCCTGGGCCGAGCTGATGCGCCGCCTCGGCTACGACCGGTACGGCGCGGCCGGCAACGACCTCGGCGCTTTCGTGTCGCCCGAGGTGGGCCGGGCCGACCCGGAGCACGTGCTCGGTGTGCACGTCACGCAGATCTTCTCCCTGCCGTCCGGCGATCCGGCCGAGCTGGCCGCGCTCACCGAGGAGGAGCGCGGCAAGGTGGCGTTCGCCGAGTTCTTCGTGCAGCGGCAGGGTGGCTACGACAAGCTGCACTCGACCGCGCCGCAGAACGTGGCGCACGCGCTGGCGGACTCGCCGGTGGGCCTGCTCGGCTGGCTGGGCCAGCTGATGGGGGATCAGATCGACGTCGACCACGTGCTCACCCACACGACCGTGTACTGGCTGACGAACACGGCCGCCTCGGCGGCCCGCTACTACTACGAGGACGCAGAGGTGGTGCACCCGACGCAGAAGGTGAACGGACGGGGAACGGACATGCCGGAGCCGACCACGGTGCCGCTCGGTCTCGCCAACTTCGCCTGGGACTTCCAGTCGATCCGCACGCTCGCCGAGCGCGACCACAAGAACATCGTCTCCTGGCGCACGTACGACCGGGGCGGGCACTTCGCGGCCCACCAGGTGCCCGACCTGCTCGTGGCCGACCTGCGGCAGTTCTTCGCCGCACCGCTCAGCCGAAGCGGCCGGTGATGTAGTCCTCGGTCTTCTTCCGGGCCGGGTTGCTGAAGATCTTCTGGGTGTTGTCGTACTCGATCAGGCGGCCCGGATCGCCGGTCTTCTCGATGGAGAAGAAGGCGGTCCGGTCCGACACCCGGGCGGCCTGCTGCATGTTGTGCGTGACGATGATGATGGTGAACTTGTCCTTGAGCTGGAACATCAGGTCCTCGATGGCCAGCGTCGAGATCGGGTCCAGCGCCGAGCAGGGCTCGTCCATCAGCACCACCTGTGGTTCGACGGCGATGGTGCGGGCGATGCAGAGCCGCTGCTGCTGACCGCCGGACAGTCCCGCGCCGGGCTTGGCGAGGCGGTCCTTCACCTCGTCCCACAGGTTCGCCGAGCGCAGCGCCTTCTCGGCCGCCTCCTCCAGGATCGGCTTGCGCCGTACGCCGTTCAGGCGCAGCCCCGCCACCACGTTCTCGAAGATGCTCATGGTGGGAAACGGGTTCGGCCGCTGGAAGACCATGCCGATCATGCGGCGGACCGCCGTGACGTCCACGTCCCGGTCGTAGATGTCCTGGTCGTCGATGGTGAGGTTGCCCTCGACCCGGGCGCCGGGCAGCACCTCGTGCATCCGGTTGATCGACCGCAGGAAGGTGGACTTGCCGCAGCCGGACGGCCCGATCAGGGCGGTGACGGTCTTCGGTTCGACGGTCAGGTTGATGTTCTCGATCGCCTTGAACCCGCCGTAGTAGGCGGTCACGTTCGTGGCTTCGATGCGCTTGGCCATGGTGGCGGTACCTCCGGGGTTCATCGGCCGAGCCGGTTGCGGCGGGACAGCAGCTTCGCCGCCACGGTGAGGACGAGGACGAGGGCGACCAGGGTCAGCGCCGCCGTCCACGCCCGTGCCGGCGAGTACCTCGACGCCTCGCCGGCCTGCTGGTAGACGAAGAGGGCCAGCGACGACTGGTTGTTCTCGAACGGGTTGAAATTGATCGCCGCGCCGCCGCCGGCGACGAGCAGCACCGGCGCCGTCTCGCCGGCGGCCCGCGCGATGGCGAGCATGATGCCGGTGACGATGCCGGGCAGCGCGGTCGGCAGCACGACCCGCAGGATGGTCTTCCACTTCGGCACACCCAGCGCGTACGCGCCCTCGCGCAGCGGCGCCGGCACCAGCCGGAGCATCTCCTCGGTGGAGCGGACCACTGTGGGCAGCATCAGCACGCTCAGCGCCAGCGCGGCGGCGAAGCCGGAGAAGCCGGGCCGGCCGTCGTTGAACCACGGCGAGACGATCAGCACCCAGAAGGCCAGCACGAACAGGCCGGTGACGATCGACGGGATGCCGGTCATCACGTCCACGAAGAAGCGGATGGTGAACGCGAACCGGCCCCGGCCGTACTCGACGATGTAGATCGCGCAGAGCACGCCGAGCGGCACCGTGATCACTGTGGCGATGCCGACCTGCTGCAACGTGCCGACGATCGCGTGGTACGCGCCGCCGTTGGCGTCCCGCGACCCGATGTTGTTCATCGAGGTGCCGAAGAAGTTGGCGTCCAGCCGTTCGGAGCCCTTGCTCACCAGCGTCCAGACCACCGAGGCCAGCGGCAGCACCCCGAGCACGAACGCGGAGTGGATCAGCGTGCTCCAGGTCCGGTTGCGGGCCGACCGGCGGCCCTCCACCGCGTTCGCCGCGACGAAGAGACCGGCCAGGTAGAGCAGCGCGCCGACCACCACGACCAGGACCGGGCCGCCGATGCCGGCGCCGTACACGATGCCCGCCGCGAGCAGCAGCGCCGCGACGGCGATGGCCGGAGCGGCGTACGCGGGAAGCCGCCTCGCCCGCAGCGTGGCCGGCTGGGCCGGCGGGCGCGGGCGGCGGGGGGCGAGGGTGGTGGTCATGCGGCCGACTCCGTGAACTCGCGCCGCCGGTAGATGATCGCCCGCGCGGTGATGTTGACGATCAGCGTGATCGCGAACAGCACCAGGCCGGAGGCGATCAGCGCGCCGCGGCCGGTGTCGTTCGCCTCGGCGAACCGGTTGGCGATGTTGGCGGCGATCGAGTTGCCGCCGCTCTGCAGGATGTTGAACGAGATGGCGTACGTGGAGCCGAGCGTGAGCGCCAGCGCGATGGTCTCGCCCAGCGCCCGGCCCAGGCCGAGCATCACCGCGGCGATGACGCCGGGCCGCCCGTACGGCAGGACGGCGGTGCGGATCATCTCCCAGCGGGTGGCGCCGAGCGCGAGCGCTGCCTCCTCGTTGGCGGTCGGGGTCTGCCGGAACACCTCGCGGGACAGCGAGGTGATGATCGGCAGCACCATGATGGCGAGCACCACGGAGCCGAGCAGGATCGAGTTGCCGTACGGGCCGTCGCCGAAGATCGGGATCCAGCCGAAGTACCTGTTCAGCCAGGCGGACAGGTCGGCGACCGGCTGGGCGAGGTAGTCCCGGCCCCACAGGCCGAACACGACGCTCGGCACGGCGGCCAGCAGGTCGATCAGGAAGCCCAGGCCGTTGCCGAGGCGCCGGGGCGCGTAGTGCGACAGGTACAGGGCGATGCCCAGCGCGACCGGAACGGCCATGAGCAGCGCCAGCAGCGAGCTCAGGACGGTGCCGAAGGCGAGCGCGCCGATGCCGAACTGCGGCGGGTTGTCGTTCGGGAACCAGCCCTCGAACGTCCAGAACGACTCGGTGTTCGCCCGCAGCGCCGGGACGGCCCTGGCGACCAGGAAGATCGCGATGGCCGCGATGACCACCAGGACCGTGGTGCCGGCGGCCAGGGTCAGGCCGCGGAACGCCCGTTCCGCGCCGAAGGCGCGGGCCCGGGGGAGGGCGCCGCCGCCGCCGAGGCCACCGTCGGGGCGGCCCGGGTTGCCGGGGCGCTCGGCCACACGCGCCGAGGCACCGGTGGGTCGCTCGTGGCTCGTGGCCACGAGGTTCCCGCTGGTGCCGGCGCCGGCCGAGCGCTGAGGGGTGTCACCCATCTGCTCGCTCGCTTCGCGTTGAGGAGGTGTCGGTCGGCGCGTCAGGAGAGGCTCTCGACCGCGGCCTCGACCTTGGTGCGGACGGTCTCGGGCAGCGGCGCGTAGCCCAGCTCGACGAGCTCCTTCTGCCCCTCGGCGCTGGCGGCGTGGCCGAGCAGGCCCTTGACCAGCGGCAGCTTGTCGGCGGCGAGGCCCTTGCCGCAGACGATCTCGTAGGTCGCCAGGACGATCGGGTACGCCCCGGCCTCCTTGGTGTTGTAGTCGATCGACATCTTCAGGTCGTTGCCCTGACCCTCGAACCTGGCGCCGGCGATGGTCTTGCCGGCCGAGTCACCGGTCAGCTCGACGAACTCGCCGTTACCGTTCTTGATCTTCGCCATCTTCAGATCGGAGTTCTCGGCGTACGACCACTCGACGTAGCTGATGGTGCCGTCGGTGCTCTTGACCTTGCTGGCCACACCGTCGGACTTGGCCGCGCCGACGCCGCCCGGGGCCTTCCACGCCTTGGAGTTGCCGAGCGTCCAGTCCGCCTCGGCGGTCTTCGAGAGGTACGTGGTGAAGTTGTCGGTGGTGCCCGACTCGTCGGAGCGATGCACCGCCTGGATCGCTGTCGACGGTAGCGTGGCGTCCGGGTTGTCGGCCTTGATGGCCGCGTCGTCCCACCTGGTCACCTTGCCGGCGAAGATCTTCGCCAGGGTGGCCGGGCTGAACTGGAGGTTGTTCGCGCCGCTGACGTTGTAGACCACGGCGACCGGGCCGATCACCATCGGTAGGTTGAGCGCCTGGCCGCCGGTGCACTTGGCGTCGGCCTGCGGCTGCTCCTCCGGCTTGAGGGCGGAGTCCGAGCCGGCGAAGTCGGCGGTGCCGGCGATGAACGCCTGGATGCCGGCGCCCGAGCCGCTGGGCTCGTAGTTGATCGTCGAGCCGGCGCACTTCTGCTGGTAGGCCTTGATCCACTCGGCCATGGCGTTCTTCTGGGCGGAGGAGCCCTGCGCGTTCAGCGTGCCCGTGGCGCAGTCCACCGCGGCGGTGGAACCGGAGGCGCCGGCCGGCTCGTTGTTGTCCGAGCCGCAGGCGCTGAGCCCGAGAACCGCGGTAAGAGCGAGACAGGCGATGGCGCCGTGCCGCTGGAGCTTCACTTCAGGGTGTCCCTTCACGTCTTTGGTCAGGTCGCCCGGAGTGCCGGGGGCCGGCGCTGACCGGCTGACACGAAAGGTAGGAGGGCCAGGTGGACGGTTCGCCGGACGCAAGTGAACGCACGGTGAACACGTTCAGCCGACGAGATGGCCGTCCGCTGAGGGAGGGTTGTCCATGTCGTGAACCAGCGGCCCGGCATCGCCTGTGGCGATTTTCCGGGGCAGGCGAGCGCTCAGCCGAGCTGGTAGTTGACGTGCGCGGACCAGCGGGCGAAGCCCAGCCGCTCGTAGAGCGCGACAGCCGCGGCGTTGCTCTCGTCCACGTAGAGCATCACCCGGTCCAGCCCGCGCTCGTCGCGCAGATGCGTCAGGCCGGCGGCGGTGAGCACCCGGCCGAGCCCGCCCCGGTGCGCGGACGGGTCCACGCCGAGCACGTACACCTCGCCGATGCGGGCCGAGCCCGGCCGCTCGTGCACCTTGGTCCAGTGGAAGCCGAGCAGCCGCCCGGTGGCGGAGTCGACGGCGAGCAGGAAACCGGCCGGATCGAACCACGGCTCGGCGATGCGTACGCGCAGGTCGTCGAGCGTCCACCTGCCCTGCTCGGGGTGCTGGGCGAAGGCGGCGTTGTTCACCGCCAGCCAGGCCTCGTCGTCCGCGCCGGGACGGAACGCGCGCAGCGTCACGCCGTCCGGCACGACCGGCGCCGGCAACTTGTCGGTGAGCGGGCGGCGCATCTGCCAGAGCACCCGCGCCCGGGAGAAGCCCAGGTCGACCGCCAGCGCGGCGGCCGACGGGTGGTCGCCGTGCGCCCAGGCGCGCAGCGGTCGGGACGCGGCGGCCACCACGCCACGGGCCAGCGCCCGCCCGGCGCCCCGCCGCCGGTACGCCGGATGCACCACCATCTCCACGCCGACTCCGTCGGCCGGTGCGGTGGTGTCGAGGTGCGCGTACCCGGTGAGGGTGCCGTCGGCGGTCCGGGCGGTGAGGTGCACGGCGGGCGCCTCGGGGTCGCGCATCCGCAGCAGCACGTGCTCGTCGAGCGGGTCGGCGCCGTCGGCGTCACCGGCGGCGCGGGCCAGCGCCAGCACCTCGGCGACCTCGTCCGGCGTCAGCC
This sequence comes from Micromonospora sp. NPDC005257, assembly GCF_042872445.1. Classification (NCBI taxonomy): domain Bacteria; kingdom Bacillati; phylum Actinomycetota; class Actinomycetes; order Micromonosporales; family Micromonosporaceae; genus Micromonospora; species Micromonospora sp. NPDC005257. Next base: position 296,224 of record NZ_JBIAKL010000009.1, read on the forward strand.
GGTCCGCCCGGTCGATCCGATCGGCCGCGGGACCACTCGTCGGGTCGGTGCTGCTCATCTGAGTCACGGTAGCGGGCGGCGGGCCGTGGTTCGCGGCGCACGACGACGGCGATCAGTGGCGCTCGTCACGGCCGGCCGGCGGGCAGCGGCTCCAACTCGAACCGGGCCAGCAGTTCGGGCAGGAGGTCCTGCAGCGCGCTGACGGTGCCGGACCGGTCCCCGCCCGCGTCGTGCATGAGCACTATCGCGCCGGGCCCCATCTGCGAGCGGACCGTCGCCTCGATGGTGGTGGCGCCCGGCGCCTTCCAGTCCGACGGGTCCACGCTCCAGTGCAGTGGGGTGAGCCCCAGATCGGCGCAGGCCGACATGACGGAGGGCGTCCAGGCCCCGCCGGGCTGGCGGTAGTACGCGATCCGCGCGTCCGGCGCGGCGGCCACTATCGCGTCCCTGGTGCGCAGCAGGTCGGCCCGGATCGTCGCCGGGGATCGCCTGCCCAGGTTGACGTCGTGGCTCCAGGAGTGGTTGCACAGCGTGTGTCCCTCGGCCGCGATCGACCGGACCAGGTCCGGGTGGGCCTCGGCGTTCTCGCCCACGACGCAGAACGTCGCCTTTGCGCCGTACCGGGCCAGTAGCGCGAGCACCTGCGGGGTCCAGCGGGGGTCGGGGCCGTCGTCGAAGGTCAGCGCGACGCGGGACGAGCCGGTAGTGATCAGGGAGCCGTACGGGCCGTCGCCGCCGGGCTCGTCCGGCGCGGCGTCGGGGCTCGGCCGGGCGCTGGCCGTACCGCCCGGGAGGCCGGTGCTGGGGGGTTGGTCGCCGTAGCTCGGGCCGTTGAGCGTGGTGGCGACTCCGGTGTCGGAACGGTGCGGTTCCGGCACCAGGCTGCGGCCCAGCGCGAACGCCGAGCCGAGCAGGCCGGCCAGTACGACGGTCACGAGCCCGGCGGCGCGCAGCGTCGAGCCCCGCATCAGCGGCACCGGCCGTTCGTCGCCCCCGTGTTCACCGCACGCACCGCCCCCCTTAGCCCGACAATTCCGGCAGCCAGGATATGGCTGACTGGTCGGGCAAAAAGGGCGTATGAGAAAAGTGCCCTCTAGTGGGGTGGGGCGTGGGCGGTCAGACCGGCAGCGGGGCGGGCTCCGACTCCGGCAGTGAGCGCGACGGCGGGACGACGAACTTGTAGCCCACCTGGCGGACGGTGCCGATCATCGACTCGTACTCCGAGCCGAGCTTGGCGCGCAGCCGCCGCACGTGGACGTCCACCGTCCGGGTGCCGCCGAAGTAGTCGTAGCCCCAGACCTCGCGCAGCAACTGGTCCCGGGTGAACACCCGCCCGGGGTGCTGGGCCAGGAACTTCAACAGCTCGAACTCCTTGTACGTGAGGTCGAGCGGCCGGCCCTTCAGCTTGGCGGCGTACGTGTCCGGGTCGATGTTGAGCTCGCCGGCCCGGATCGAGCCCCCGGCGCCGGCGGTGGCGTTGCTGAGGCGGCCGACCGCCAGCCGCAGCCGGGCCTCCACCTCGGCCGGCCCGGCACCGGCCAGGATCACGTCGTCGACGCCCCAGTCCGCGTTCAGCGCGATCAGCCCGGCCTCGGTGACGACCGCGACCAGCGGTACGCCGAGCCCGGTGGCGTGCAGCATCCGGCAGGTGGCCCGCGCCTCGCTCAGTTCGGAGCGGGCGTCCACCAGGACGGCGTCCGGTGTCGGGCCGGACACCAGCGTGCGGACGTCGCGGGGTGCGGTGCGAACCGAATGCGGCAGCAGGTCGAGTGCCGGCAACACCGCCGACGGCTCACCGGCCCGCGCGGTCACGAGCAGCAGGAGCTCCACGATCACCTCCGTCCCGGCGGCCTCTCGGCCGCGCGCGACCAGCAACACGCCCGGGGGTGCGGGCGGCACTGTGAACTTGCGTGGGTCCCGGCGTCGTCGACGGGCGGGTAACGGCCTGAGCGTAACCGATGGACCGGCCGTCACCTTCGCGCGATTTACCGTTTGCCCTTTCTGCCCTTGATCGCGCCGCAGGTTTTAACGTCGCCGAAACCGGGACCTCTGCCGAGCCGCCCGGGTCTGGCACGATCGGGGCGTGTCTCCCTCCACCTCGCGCGACACCGGTCGTGAACCGTGGGCCGACGACCCGTCCGCCGGGCCGTCCGGCCCCGCCCGTGTCTACCCGCCCGCGCCGCGTACCGGCCCCGCCGACGAGGAGGGCGGCCGGCCGGAACGCAAGGGCCCGCGCCGGCTGCGCAAGGGCGGCCCCAGCCGGCGTCCCGACGACGAGCCCGAGGAGGAGCCCGAGGAGGAGGTGCCGCCGGTCCCCGTCCGCCGCCCTCTCGCGCTCACCGTGGCCGGCTTCGCCGCGCTGCTCGGCGTCGGCCTGGTGCTCGGCGCGCAGACCGCGGGCCCGGGGCACCGGCTGCCGTTCGCGGTGATCATCTTCGGCGTCCAACTGCTGTTCGTGCTGGCCTGGACGATGGCCATGCGACCGCCCGCGCTGCTCGTCGTCGCGCTCGTCAGCGCCGGCACCGCCGTGATCGCCGACGTCGCCGCCGTGCAGTCGGACCTCGCCGGCCTGGCCCCGCTCGGCTACGCCGCCGCCGGCGGCTTCCTGCTCGGCGTGCTGGGCCAGCTCGTGCGGCGGGTGGACCGGGTCCGGGTGACCGACTCGCTCGGCGGCACGCTGCTCATCGTGGTGGGCGTGGTCGCCTTCGCCACGCTCATCGTGCTCAGCCGGATCCCCAAGGGCACCCAGGCGATCACGGTCTGCCTCACCGCCGCCGGGGTGGCGTTGCTCGTCGCCCGGCTCACCGACGCGGTCGCGCCGTGGCCCCGGCTCGCCCCGCAGGTGCCGCGCGGCGCGGCCGGCGTGGTCGCCGGCGCCATGATCGGCACCCTCACCAGCGCCGTGCTCGGCAGCTACCTGGTCGGCTTCACCCCGACCAGCGCCGCCCTGGTCGGGGTGGTCAGCGCGGCCACCGCCGTCCTGGCGGACCTCGCGGTGGGGTACGCCGAGGCGGGCCGGCTGATGGCCGGCGAACCGCCGACGATGTGGGTGGCCCGGCACATGCAGGGGCCGCTGGGCGGGTTCGCGCTGGCCGCGCCCGCCGCGTACGCCATGTGCGTGCTGTTCCTCTGACGCGGTTGGGGAGGATTCGCCGCGGGTAAGTACGGTTGCGCCGCGAGCGCGGTGACGGCGGCGAGGACAGGAGGCGGCGTGGCAGAGGCGTATCCGGCGGAGGGCCGACCCCGGCGACGGGGCCGGAAGGTGCTGATCGGCTTCCTCGTCCTGCTGTTGGTGCTGGCCGGGCTGCTCGTCGTCGCCGACCGGGTCGCCGCCGGGGTGGCCGAGCGTGCCATCGCCGACCAGGTCCGGCAGGAGGTCGCCAAGCAGGACGCGCAGTCCTCCGCGCCGCAGGTCGAAGTGGCCGGTTTCCCGTTCCTCACCCAGGTGCTCGACGGCCGGTACGAGCGCATCTCGATCCAGCTCACCGACGTGCGCGGCAACGTGCAGGGCGACGCGGTGGAGGTGCCGAAGCTGGACGTGGACGCGCGCAACGTGACCGCGTCGCTGGACACGCTGCGATCCGGCCGGGGCGACGTGGTGGCCGAGAGCGTGGACGGGCGGGGCACCATCACCTACGAGAGCCTGGCCAAGCTGCTGGACCGGCCCGGCCTGACGCTGGGCGAGCGCAACGGCAAGCTCGCCGTGACCGCCCCGGTCGACGTCCTGGGCATCAAGCTCACCGTCAACGGCACCGCCGACGTCACGGTGGCCGGCAACAAGGTGGCGCTGCGGTTCAACGACCTCACCGCCGAGGGCCTGCCGAACCTGCCGCTGGCCCGGGCCGCGCTGACCCGGTACGCGCAGGGCATCTCGATCGACGTGCCGCTGCCGGAGCTGCCGTTCCAGCTCAACCTGCGCAAGGTGGAGCCGAAGCCGGAGGGCCTGGTGGTCACGGCGGACGCGGCGAACGTGCCGATCAACTCCGCCGGCTGAAAGCCGGCCTGCAGATCAACTCCGCCGGCTGAGAGCCGGCCCACCGTCGATTCGGCCTGCTGACCAGGCGGTCAGTCGTCCCGGATGCTGGTCGGCCTGGTGGCACCTGTTGCGTGGGCTGGTAATCTCCCTGCCCATGGGGACCCACCTCACCAAACGGCGCGCGGTCGACCTGTGCCGCGTGGCCACCTGCCTGTGTCGCCCCGTCATCTGACGGCGGGGCTGTCTCCGGCCGCCTGAACGGCGGCCCCAAGGGTCCACGAACCTCCCCTCAACGCCCGGCAGCGGCGCCGTCGCACGTACCCGTGATCCGTTCCTAGCTCTGGGTCCCGCGCGTGGTGCGACAGCCACAGACTTCGATCTCCACGCGTAGGCTCACCAACCATCCTCACCAGGGAGTGATCTGATGAGTCGCGACACCGCACTGGTCTCGGCCGAGTGGGCCGAGAAGAACCTCGGCGCCCCGGGCGTCGTCTTCGTCGAGGTCGACGAGGACACCTCGGCCTACGACACCGGGCACATCGCCGGCGCCGTCAAGCTCGACTGGCGCACCGACCTGCAGGACCAGATCCGCCGGGATTTCGTCAACAAGAGCCAGTTCGAGGCGCTGCTGTCCGACCGGGGCATCGCCAACGACGACACCGTGATCCTGTACGGCGGCAACAACAACTGGTTCGCCGCGTACGCGTACTGGTACTTCAAGCTGTACGGCCACCGCGACGTGAAGCTGCTCGACGGCGGCCGCAAGAAGTGGGAGCTGGACGCCCGTCCGCTCGTCACCGACGCGGTGGAGCGGCCGAAGACGCAGTACGTCGCGCAGGAGCCGGACACCTCGATCCGCGCGTTCCGCGACGAGGTGGTCGACGCGATCGGCACCAAGAACCTGGTCGACGTGCGCAGCCCCGACGAGTTCGCGGGCCGGCTGCTCGCCCCCGCCCACCTGCCGCAGGAGCAGGCGCAGCGGGCCGGTCACATCCCGACCGCGATCAGCGTCCCGTGGTCCAAGGCGGCCAACGAGGACGGCACGTTCAAGTCCGACGACGAGCTGCGCAAGATCTACGCCGACGCCGGGCTGGACGACGGCAAGGAGACGATCGCGTACTGCCGGATCGGCGAGCGCTCCTCGCACAGCTGGTTCGTGCTCCAGGAGCTGCTCGGGCATCGCAACGTGAAGAACTACGACGGCTCCTGGACCGAGTACGGCTCGCTCGTCGGCGTGCCGGTGGCGCTCGGCGACGAGCCGGGGGAGGCCTGATGACCGCCGCCTCCGCCGCCTCGACCGCTGCCGCCGGCTGCGCCGCGCCGGACCAGTCCGCTCCGCTCCCGGCCAGCCTGGACCTGGAGAAGGAGACCGTCATCACCGGCCGCGTGCTGGCCGAGTCCGGTGAGGTCGTGCCGGGCGCGTACGTGCGTCTGCTCGACTCGACGGGCGAGTTCACCGCCGAGGTGGTGACGTCGGCGGCCGGGCAGTTCCGGTTCTTCGCCGCGCCGGGCTCCTGGACGCTGCGCGCGCTGTCCCGCCACGGCAACGGCGACACCGCCGTGTCCGCGACCCGCGGGATCAACGAGGTGACCGTCTCGGTCGCCGCCTGACCCACGCTCTGATCGTGGCCCGCCGCCCCACCGGGGTGGCGGGCCACGAGCCGTTCCAGAGCGCCGAGGCGCGGCCAGGCAGCTCGCCGGTACGTGACACCATTGCCGGGTGACTGCCGTCGAGACGGGCTACGCCCCGCCCACCCCGCCCGGCCCCGGACCGGGCGGGCGACGCCGGCTGCGCTGGCCGGTGGTTGCCACTGTGGCGTGGGCAGTGCTGCTGGCCGGCCTGACCTGGTGGTCGGTGCGCACCGACCCGCCGACGGTCAAGGAACAGCGGTCGCTGGACCAGGCCGGCCCGGTGGTGGACCGGGCGATCGGCGAGCTGACCGCCGCGGTGGGCGGTGCGGGCGTACCGGCGCTCCTGTCGGACCGGCTGGAACGCGGCTGCCGGATCACGCCGCTCGACGACGGCGCCACGCTGGAGCGCGGCGTCGAGGTGGCGATCGGCGGCGACGACGTACGCGCGGTGCTACGCGGCATCGCCGACCGGCTGCCGGCGCAGTGGCGGGCCGGGGTGTCGACGCTCGACGGCGAGCCGCTCCTGCGCGCCGACGCGGGCGAGTTCGTCGTTGTCGAGGGCCGGGCCGGTGGCCCGGGCCGGGTGCTGCTCACCGCCGACACCGGCTGCCGCCCGGTGGGATCCGGTTACCGGGCCCTGTCCGCCGACGCCGCCGCCGAGTCGGCCGTGCTGGCCGCGGCGCTGGGCCGGTGGGGCGGCGCGACCGGCCCGGTCCAGGTGCTGGCCGCGCCCTGCCCGGGCGGCGGGACCGCCCGCACGGTCCGGTCCGAGGCGGCCGCGCCGGCCGACCAGCCGCTGGCCGTCGCGTTCGGCGACGGCGCCGCGCCGGTCGTGGACTCGGCCGACGGATACGCGCGTCCGGGCGACCCGGCGGTGCTGGCGCAGCGGGCCGGCGAGCGGGTCCGGGTGGCGGTGACCACGCCCTGCCCGGTCTGACGTCACTGTCCGGGCAGCGTGAGCGGCGGCGGCGCGGGTTCCTCGTGCGGCTCCCGGCTGCGGCCGAGCGCGTCCACCCGGCCCCAGCGTCCCGGGATGTCGAGCAGTTCCACCCGGCCCATCCCCGGCGGTACGGCCGGGTCGATGATCAGGTGCTCGCCCTGCGGTTCCAGGCCCAGGATCACCCGTAGCAGCAGCAGCGGCGTGCCGGCGGACCACGCCTGCGGGCTGCACGCGGTGGGGTACTCCACCGGGTACTCGGTGAGGTCGCGCGCGTAGCCGGCGAACACCTCGGGCAGCCGCCCGTCGAAGTAGCGCGAGGCGCTGAGCAGGGCGTCGCAGATCCGGCCGGCCTCCTGCCGGAAGCCGTACCGCCACAGGCCCCAGGCGATGATCGAGTTGTCGAACGGCCACACCGTGCCGACGTGGTAGCCGACCGGGTTGTACCGGCCCTGCCCGTCGGCGAGCGTGCGCACGCCCCACCCGGAGAACAGGCGCGGGCCGAGCAGGTGGGCGGCGATCGCCGGGGCTCGGGCCTCGTCGACGATGCCGCTCCACAGCAGGTGGCCGATGTTGGAGGTGAGCGCGTCCACCTGGCGGCCCTGCGGGTCGAGCGCCAGCGCGTAGTACTCCCGGTCCGGGATCCAGAAGTCGCGGTTGAACCGTTCCTTCAGCGCCGCCGCCTCGCGTTCCAGCCGGTCGGCGTACGCCGGGTCGTTCCAGTGAATGCGGGCCATGCGGGCGCCGCGCAGCTTCGCGTCGTACGCGTACCCCTGAAGTTCGCACGTGGCCCGGGGGAACTCGGGCATCTGCCCGTCGGCGTAGGAGACGCCCTCCGGCGAGTCCTTCCAGCACTGGTTCGGCAGCCCGGTCGCCGGGTTGCGGGACATGTACCAGACGTAGCCGGTGCCGAGCAGGTCGCCGTACGTGTCCAGCCAGCTCAACGCCGCACGCGTCTCGTGTTCCAGTTGGCGCACCAGCTCGGCGTCACCGGTCCACCGCTCGTACTCGTCGAGCAGGATCACGAACAGCGCTGTGGTGTCGGCGGCGCCGTAGTACGGCGAGTGCGGCTGCTCCTCGAAGCCGGCGGTCTCGCCGTAGCGCAGCTCGTGCAGGATCTTGCCGGGCTCCTCGTCCCGGAAGTCGTCGACCCGGCTGCCCTGCAGGCCGGCGAGCATGACGATCGTGGGTTTGACCAGCTCCGGCAGGAACGGCAGCACCTGCAGCGAGGTGAAGATGCTGTCCCGGCCGAACAGCGTCATGAACCAGGGCAGGCCGGCGGCGAGCAGCCGGACGCCGAGCGTGATCGACTCGTACCGGAGGGCGGCCAGGTCGTTGAGGCTGCGCCGGTACGCCCCGGCCAGCGGCTCGCAGTCGCAGCCCAGCTTCGGCGCGCGGCTGATCAGGGCGCTCTGTTCCGCGTCGATGTCGTCGGCCGTACGCCGGCCGCCAAGCGGCAGAGCGGCCCGGATGTCCTGGCCCCGGGCGCCGTAGATGACCGTGTCGATGTGCAGCCTGGCGGTCCACTCGCTGTGCGGGCCGACCCGGATCCGGAACGTCATCCCGTTCGCGTCGACGTCGGCCGGCGCGCTGCTCGTCACCAGCGTCTCGCGGTGGAACGCCTGCCTGCGGTAGGTCAGCCGCAGCGCGTTCTCCTCCGCGGTGGGTGTGGTGCGCCCCTTCTTGTCCCGCTTGTGCTTGATCTCGAAGAGGTCGGCGAAGTCGGAGCCGATCTCCAGCCGGAGCCGGAACTCCTTCTCCCGCTCGGAGTGATTGAGCAGGGTCAGTTGCTCGTCGAGGCTGCCGCCGATCGCGCGGGCGCGGATCACCGAGACGTCCGCGTCCAGATAGTGCGTCGGCTCGCCGGGGACCAGGAAGAAGCGCGACTTGTACGACAGCGAGTCGTCGATGGAGAGCGCGTGCAGGCGTTGCCCGTCGAGGGTGAGGAACCAGGTGGAGAGGAACCGGGTGTCGAAGGAGAAGAGCCCGGTGGGGAAGTCGTACGACGGCTCGATGTTGCCGCGATCGTCGCTGACCAGGAACGTGTTGCCGTCGAGAATGCTGACCCGGTCCTTCACGCCGGCCGCCGGACGTGTTCGCGGGCGGTGTCCCGCGGATCCCGTGCGTCGGGCCGGGCCGGCAGGAAGCGGCGGAACGCGAGGAACAGCACGACGTGCCCGCTGAACGTGGCCTCGTTGCGCAGCACCGCTGCCATGCCGTCCTCACGGCCGGTGACCAGCTTCTCGAACAGCTCGGTGGAGAGGGTCAGCACGCCGTCGGCCGGCCGTTGCTCCTCCCGGCTGACCTGGGCTGATCCAGGGCTCAGCGTCACGTACCAGTGCTCGGTGCGGTTGCCGTCGGCCAGATTGATCTGGAGCGTGCCGCCGATCGGGCTGTTGAGCACTGCCGCGGCGCGCGCCGGCATCGACGCGAAGAACCGTTGGATCGCCTCACTCACATTCGCATCGTAGGCGCAATCCGGACATGTCGGGTCAGGATCAGCCCACCGGGCAGAGTGGACAACCTGGCTGGTGGCTCAGTAGACAAGCGCCTGCGCGCCCTCGGCCATCGCCTCCTCGACGAAAACCGCTGCTCCGGCTATGCGTACGCCGGGGATGACGTCGCCCGGGCCGATGTCCCGCCGGGCCGCGCACTGGGTGCAGGCGGTCACCCGGCCGGTGGCCAGGACGACGTGCAGCAGTTCACCGAGCGGCGCGGAGTGCGGCAGCTCGAACGTCTCCGCCCGCCCGGGGAGCGCGAACCAGGTGGACTCACCGGTGAGCCAGAGCGACACCTCCACCCCGGCCGCGGCTGCGGTGGAGGCGACTGTGAACGCCTGGGCGCAGCGTTCCGGGGAGTCCGCGCCGGCGGTGGCCTTGACGACGAGAGTGCGCGCCATGCCGCCAGCATAGGATGGTCCGGATGGTTACCGAGATCGGGTTCGTCAGCCTGCTGGTCGCCGGCTTGGGCGCCCTCGCCGGCGGCCTGGTCTATGTCGCAGTGCGAATCGGTAGAGGTAGATGGTGAGCGCGAGGAGTGAGCCGGTTTTGCGAGCCCCGCAGTCGCGAACGAGGATGGCGCTGTGAACAGTGAGAATCCGCTTCAGCCGCCGTGGTTGAACGCGCCGCCGGTCGACCCGTACCCGTACGAGGAGAGCCACGACCTGCGCGTCGGCCCGAAGCTGCACCCGAGCCTGGACGGGCTGCTGCCGTACGTCGGGGTGTGGCGGGGCCGGGGCCGGGGTGGGTTCCCGACGATCGAGGACTTCGACTACGCGCAGGAGATCCGGATCAGCCACGACGGCCGGCCGTTCCTGTTCTACGAGTCGCGGGCCTGGCTCCTGGACGAGCAGAGCCGCCCGGTCCGCCCCGCCGGCCGCGAGGTGGGCTGGTGGCGTCCGGTGCTCGACGGTGAGCGGGTCACCGACGAGCTGGAGGCGTTGATGACCGTGCCGACCGGCGTGATGGAGCTGCACATCGGCAAGCGCAAGGGCACCCAGATCGAGTTCTCCACCGACGCGGTCGTGCGTACCGCCACCGCGAAGGAGGTCACCGCCGGTGCCCGCCTGTTCGGCATCGTGGAGGGCGCCCTGCTGTACGCCCAGGAGATGGCCGCCGTGGGCCACCCCCTGAGCCCGCACCTCTCCGCCCGCCTGACCCGGGTGGCCGGCTGACCCACCTCGCCGCTGATCCCGGCGATCATGAAGTTGGCGGCGACATATCAGGCAGCCGGCGCCGCCAACTTCATGATCAACGGGGTGGGGGGAAGTGCAGGAGGGTCTGGATGCGGGGGGTCAGGTGGTGCCTGGGGCGGGGGGTTCCGTCCAGGGTGGTCACCTCGACCGGGCCGCGTAGGGAGCTGGTCAGCCAGATGGCCTCGGCGGCGTGCAGGTCGGGCACCGTGGGCAGGTGCTCGCCGGCCGCCAGGCCCAGTTCGGCCGCGCGTTTCAGCAGGTGGTGGGCGGTCACGCCGGGCAGGATTCCGGTCTGTGCCGCAGGCGCCGTGAGGAGACGGCCGCCGCTCAGCCACACCACGTTGGCGGTGGGCCCCTCCAGCACGTAACCGTCGGTCGAGACCCAGAGCACGTCGTCCACGCCGGTCCGTTGCGCCCACCGGCGGGCGGCGGTGCTCAGCGCGTACGAGGTGGACTTCACGCCGCTCGGCAGCCACCCCAGCTCCGGGCGGGACCGGGCGGCCACCCCGAGCGGCAGCGTGGCCACCGTCACCCCGTCGCGCCGGGCCGCCCGGGCCAACGCGGGCACCTCGCCGAGCGTGGCGTACACCGTCGGCGGCCCGCCACCCTCCGGCCCTCGCGTGCAGACCAGCCGCAACGCGCCCTCGGCCTGCGCGGGCCAGCCGGCGCACACCGCGTCCAGCAGCTCGGCCAGCGCGGCGTCCGGAGGCAGCGGCAGGTCGATCACCGACGCGCCGGCCCGCAGCCGGGTCAGGTGCGGCTCCAGCAGCCACGGCCGCCCGTCGCGCAGGTGCAGCGTCTCGAACAGGCCGTCGCCGTGCAGTACGCCCCGGTCGTCGCCGCGCAGCACCGGCTCACCCGCCGGTACGAGCCCTCGGCCGAGCACCGCCACCCGTGTCGCCTCCACCGGCGCAGCGTAAATGGCGTACCCCGGCGGCGGACCGGCCGGCGCGGCGGCCGAACTATGATCGAAGGGTGTCCGAATCCTCCCTCGCGGAAATGCTCCGCTCACGCGGGCTGCGGCTGACGGCGCAGCGGCAGCTGGTGCTCCAGGCCGTCCTGGATCTGGGGCACGCCACCCCGGAGCAGGTGCACACCGCGGTCCGCGAGGTGGCGGCCGGAGTCAACATCACCACCATCTACCGGACGCTGGAGCTGCTGGAACGGCTCGGCCTGGTGACGCACACGCACCTGTCGCACGGTTCGCCGACCTACCACGCGGCGGGTGAGCACCAGCACGTGCACCTGGTGTGCCGGGAGTGCGGGGCGATCGACGAGATCTCTCCCGAGATGTTCCGCCCGCTCGCCGACCAGTTGGCCGAGCAGCGCGGGTTCCAGGTCGACATCGGGCATGTCGCGCTCTTCGGGGTCTGCGGCCGCTGCGCACAGAACGGGGAACGCACATGATCGACATCGCCGGCGCGGTGACCACCGACGCCATCGACGACAAGACCCGGGACCAGCCGGAGCCGGCCCACCGGGCGGCCGGCGTCGGCCCGGTGGCCGCCCACTACGGCGACCCGATGCGCGAGCAGCGCCTCCTGGCCACCGGCGTGGGGCTGGTCGACCGCTCGCACCGGGGCGTGGTCGCGGTGCCGGGCGAGGAGCGGATCAGCTGGCTGCACACGCTGACCAGCCAGCACCTGGCCGCGTTGGCGCGGTGGCAGGGCACCGAGCTGCTGGTGCTCTCCCCGCACGGGCACGTCGAACAGCACGCGATGGTCGCCGACGACGGCGAGACCACCTGGCTGGACACCGAGCCGGGGATGACTGAGGGCCTGCTGTCATACCTGGAGAAGATGCGGTTCTTCAGCCGGGTCGACCCGCGCGACGCCACCGCCGAGCACGCGCTGCTGTCGCTGGTCGGGCCGGAGGCGTCCGGCGCGCTGGACACGCTCGGCGTCACCGGGCTGGCCGGACCCGACGTGGTCGCGGTGCCGGGTCCGAAGTTCCGTTCCGGCGAGCTGCCCGCGCGGCCCTCGGTGGTGTACGACGTCAAGCCGCTCCCCGCTGGCGGCTGGGCCCGGCGGGTGGCGCTCGGCGTCGACCTGCTGGTGCCCCGGGCCGCGATGGACGAGGTGGTCGCCGAGCTGCGGGGCGCCGGGGTGCCGGTGGCCGGGCTGTGGGCGTACGAGGCGATGCGGGTGGCCGCCAAGCGGGCCCGGGCCGGCGTGGACACCGACCACCGGACGATCCCGGCCGAGGTGGACCTGATCGCCCCGGCCGTGCACCTCGACAAGGGCTGCTACCGGGGGCAGGAGACGGTGGCCCGGGTGCACAACCTGGGCAAGCCGCCCCGCCGGCTCGTCCTGCTGCACCTGGACGGCGTGGCGAGCGATCAGCCGCCGGTGGCCGGTACGCCGGTGACGCTCGACGGCCGGACCGTCGGCTTCGTGGGCACCGCCGTGCAGCACTTCGAGCTGGGTCAGGTGGCGCTCGCCGTCCTGAAGCGCAACACGCCCGACGACGCCCGCCTGCTCGTCGGCGAGAGCGCCGCCGCGATCGACGCGTAAGGAAGGGTCCCTTCTCAACGCCTCCGGTGGAGGAAGGGTCCCTTCTTGACGCGGCTCGCACCGGAAATCCTCCGGTCGACCCGGCGTCGGAGGCCGGTCTAGGATCCGGGGCATGACGACAGGGACGTTGATCACGGTTGCCCCCACCGGCGCGGAGTCGGCGAAGGCGGAGGTGCCGGCGCTGCCGGTGACGCTCGACGAGCTGCTGCTGACCGCCAAGGAGTGCGAGGCGCTCGGCGCCGCCGTGATCCACGTCCACATCCGCGACGACGACGCGCGGCCCACGCTCGACCAGGGGCGGCTGCGCGACACGGTGGCGGCGCTGCGGGAGAGCACCGACCTGATCGTGCAGCTCTCCTCCGGGGGCGCGGTGACCGACCCGGAGGCCGCCCGGCTGGCGGTGCTCGACGCCGGGCCGGACATGGCCTCCTGCACCATGGGCACCGTCAACTTCGGCGACGACGTGTTCCTCAACCGGTGGGAGTTCATCGTCGACCTGCACACCCGGATGCAGGAGCGCGGCGTCGTCCCCGAGTACGAGATCTTCGACCTGGGCCACCTCACCGCGTTGCAGCGGCTGCTCGGCAAGTACGGCCTGCCGCACGGCGGGCACGTGCACGTCGACTTCGTGATGGGCGTGCCGGGCGGCATGCCGGGCACCACGGCGACGCTCGTGGCGGCCCAGCAGATGCTGCGCGACCTGCCCGAGGGCACCACGTTCTCGGCCACCGGCATCGGGCGCAGCACCATCCCGGTGATGCTCGCCTCGCTGTCGACCGGCGGTCACCTGCGCGTCGGCATGGAGGACACGGTCACGTACGCCAAGGGTCGCCCGGTGGAGTCCAACATGCAGCTCGTCGCGCGGGCGGTGGGCTTCGCCCAGCTCGCCCAGCGGCCCCCGCTGACCACTGCCGAGGTCCGCACGCTGCTCGGCGTCCCGGCCGCCGCCCGGTAAGCGGCGCAGCGGCCGACGGCCCTGTACCGCCCTGGACGACGTCGCAGGTCACCCCGCCGCCCACCGGGCCCGTTCCGTCGGTACGGTCCATTACGTGGGAAAGACGTACGAGGGCGGCGTGCCGCTCGCCGAGGTGGTCCGGTCCGGCTTCGTGGAGGGCGTCCACCGGGGTTCCGTGGTGGTGCTCGACGCCGCCGGTGAGCCGGTCGCCGGCGCCGGCGACGTCACCTCGCCGATCTTCCCCCGCTCGTCGAGCAAGCCGATGCAGGCGATCGGGATGCTCCGGGCCGGGCTGCCGCTCACCGATCCGGCCGACGTGGCGCTCGTCACGGCCAGCCACGCCGGTGAGGAGTTCCACGTCGAGCGGGTGACCGCGCTGCTGCGCGACGCCGGCCTGACCGAGGACGCGTTGCACAACCCGCCGGACCTGCCGTTCGGCGAGGCCGCCCGGGAGGCGGTGCTGCGGGCCGGCGGCGGTCCGGCCCGGGTGCTGATGAACTGCTCCGGCAAGCACGCCGGCATGCTGCGCACGTGTCTGGCCGCCGGCTGGCCGCTGGACGGCTACTGGCGGCCCGAGCATCCGCTCCAGCGGGGCCTGACCGCCACCATCGAGGAATTCACCGGCGAGCGGGCGGCGGCGGTCGGGGTGGACGGCTGCGGCGCGCCGGTGCTCGCCGTCTCGCTGACCGGGCTGGCGCGGGCATTCCTGCGGCTGGTCAGCGCCGAGCCGGGCACCGTGGAGCGGACGGTGGCGGACGCCATGCGGGCGTACCCGGAGCTGGTCGGCGGCACCCGGGCGGAGGACACCCGGCTGATGCGCGGCGTACCCGGTCTGCTCGCCAAGATCGGCGCGGAGGGCGTGATCGCGGCGGCGGTCCCGGGGGTCGGCGCCGTCGCCCTGAAGATCGACGACGGCGCCGCGAGAGCTCGCACACCCGTCCTGGTGTCCGCCCTGGCCCGCCTGAACGTGCGCGCCCCCATCCTCACCGAGTACGCCGAGCCACCCTTGTTGGGCGGCGGCCTCCCGGTAGGAGCCATCCGCCACGCCTGGTGACCCTCGGCTGCGGCGATCTTGCACTTATCGCCCCGGCAGACTGCCCATTCCGGACGAGCCGAGGGCCACAAGTGCGCGATCGCGCGCAGGAACCACGGTCAGGGGAGGAAGGACAGGAGGGCGGCGTTCGCCTCGGCGGGGCGCTCCAGGGGGAGCAGGTGGGCCGTGTTCGCCACGTCGGGGAGGCGTACACCGTTCGGGGTCTCGTCGGCGATGCGGTCGGCCAGGCGGCGGATGTCGGCCAGGTCGTCCGCGCCGGCGGCGGCCAGCACCGGTGCGCGCAGCTCGCCCAGCCGGTCGATGGCCGGCGGGTCCAGCTCGCCCACCTCGATCGCGCTCAGCGCCTGCTCGGCGGCGAGCGCCCGGCGGTCCATCTCCTCGGCGAACCGGATCAGCTCCGGGCCGACGTCCTCCGGGCGGCGGGTCGGGCCGACCACCCAGAAGCGCACCTCCCCGGCGGCGGTGGCGGTGAGGTCCTCCGGGTCCACGTCCCCGACCAGCTCCTCCCAGAGCTGCTCGGTCTCCTCGGACCACTCATGGCCGGAGATCGCGGCGCCGAACAGGGCCAGCGCCGAAACCCGCTCCGGGTGGGCGAGCGCGGCGTCCACGGCGACCCGGCCGCCGAACGAGCAGCCGACGAGCGCGGCCCGCTCGATGCCCAGCGCATCGAGCAGTCCGATCACGTCGTCGTGGTGGGCGAACGGCGCGGGCGGCAGCTCCGACTCGCCGTAGCCGCGCAGGTCCAGGGCGAGCGCCCGGTGCCGCTGAGCGAGCGCCGGGACCTGCTCGCGCCACATCCGCCGGTCGGCGATGCCGGCGTGCAGCAGCACCACGGCGGTGCCGCTGCCGCTCTCGTCGTACGCGAGCTGGGCGCCGTTGATATCGATCTTGGTCACGGATGAGAACGGTACGGACCGGACATGGGCCCCGCAACCCGCCTCTGGTGACCCTGCTAACTCTGGCTAGCGTTTTGCTTGCAGCAGTTAGCAGCGCGAGCTAGCGTTGAGTCATGGCCACCAGCAAGGACCTTCCCGATGTCGGCGGGTTCATTCGCGACCTGCGGCGCAACGCGAAGATCTCACTGCGTCAGCTCGCCGAGCAGGCCGGCGTCAGCAATCCCTACCTGAGCCAGATCGAGCGCGGGCTGCGCAAGCCGAGTGCTGAGGTGCTCCAGCAGCTCGCCAGCGCGCTTCGTGTCTCCACCCCGGCGATGTACCTGCGCGCCGGGCTGCTCGACGACAAGGAGGGCCAGGGTGTGCTCGCGGCGATCGCCGTCGACCCCGAGCTGACCATGGCGCAGAAGCAGTCGCTCACCCAGATCTACGAGACGTTCCGGCGCGAGAACGCCCGCCTGGCCGAGGCGACCGAGGCGGCCACGGCGTCCGAGGCGGTTACGGCGTCCGAGGCGGCCACCACGGCCGAGCCGGGCGAGAAGGCCACCGCGACGGAGGCGGCCGCGAACACCGAGGCGGCCAGCGCGCCGGAGGCCCCGGCGACGGTCGCGGCGGCCGCCACCGGTCTGGTCACGCCGGCGGGCACCCCGACCGAGGCGGTCCTCGAATCGGTGGCCGTCACCGAAGCGGGCGCCGCGCCGGCCCCGACCACCGCCGCCCCTGAGCACACGACCGCCCGCCGGGCGGCCCGGAAGGCCGCCGGTGCGGCCGAAGAGGAGCAGTCATGACCACCCAGCCGAAGACCAACCGCATCCCCGCACCCCTCTACGCCGCCGCCGGCGCCGGTGAGCTGGCCCTGGAACAGCTGCGCAAGCTGCCCACCGTGGTCAGCGGCCTCGGCACCCGGGTCGTCGCCGACCTCGGCGGCAAGGCCGTCGTCACCGGCTTCGAGCTGCGCCAGAAGGCCACCGAGACGCTGAAGACGGCCAACGAGACCGCCACCGGGCTGCGCGAGCGGGCCGTCGCGACCGACCTCGACCAGCTCCGCGGGGCCGCCAACCTGGAGAAGCTGCGCGAGGCGGCGCACATCGAGAAGCTGCGCGAGGCCGCCACCCGCAACGCCGCCGTCGTGGTGGCCGGTGCGTACGCCGCGCAGGAGCGCGCCCTGGCCGCGTACGCCGAGCTGGTCGCCCGCGGCGAGCGGGTCGTCGGCGCCGGGGTGCTGGAGGCCGCCGACACGGTGAACGCCGACATCGAGGCCACCGAGGCCACCGGCATCGACGTGGCCGTGAAGGCCGACGCCGCGACGAAGGCCGACACCGCCGGCAAGGCCGACACCGCCGGCAAGGCCGACGTGGCCCCGAAGCCGGCCGCCACCGCGCCGGCCGAGGTGCCCAGCCCGGCTGAGGTGGCCGAGGCGGTGGCCGCCAAGCCGGCCGCGGTGAAGCGGACCCGCGCCACCAAGGCGACCGCGACCAAGGCCGCCACCAAGACGACCGCCGCGAAGCCGGCCACCCCGGCGGCGAAGCTGCCGAAGACCACGAAGCGGACCCGCCCGGCCGCCGAGTGATCCGTCGCACCAGCGGGACCCCGGACAACGTCTTGTCGGACGTTTCCGGGGTCTCGGCATAAGCTTGCCCCCATGGCCATCGCCGCGCCGATTTTCGCGTTCGCAGTCCAAGACGTGATCCAGCTGATCCTGCTCGTCTTCGCCCTGGTCGTTCAGGGAGTGGCGCTGGTGCACGCGGTCACCCAGCGCGGCGACGGATTCGCCGCGATCGGCACGCTGCCCAAGGGCGGCTGGGTCGCCATCCTGGCGGTCTGCCTGCTGTTGACCCTGCTCGGCTTCGGCCCGATCAGCCTCTTCGGACTGATCGGTATCGCGGCCGGTCTCATCTACCTGCTCGACGTGCGGCCCGGCCTGCGGGACCTGCACGACGGCCGAGGGTCCTGGTGAGAGGTTTCCGCTGGCCCCCGCCGCCGGACGGCGGTCCCCGCACCTGGGGGCCGGGTCCCGGCGCGCCCCGGACCGGGCGGCCCGCGCTGCCGGAGCCGGAGACGGAGCTGGTCGCGACGCCGCACGGCGTGAGCCTGGAGCGCCTGGTCACCGGCACCGGTGAGCCGGTCACCGTGTTCGCGCACGGGCTGGGCAACGGCATCGCCACCACCCGTCCGTTCGGCAGCGGCGTCGCCGGTCGGCGCATCTTCTTCCAGTTCCGTGGGCACGGCCGCTCCGACTCCCCGCCCGGCCCGTGGAGCTATCTGGATCTCGCTCGTGACCTGCGTGCGATCTCGGACCTGGGCGGCGCGACCAGGGCGTTCGGCGCCAGCCTCGGAGCGGGCGCGCTCTGCCGGCTGCTCGCCGAGAGCCCGGAACGCTTCGAGCGGCTCGTCTTCTTCCTGCCCGCCGTGCTGGACACGCCGCGTGGCGAGGTGGCGCGGGCCCGGCTCACCGGCCTGCTCGACGCGGTGGCCGAGGGTGACGCCTCGGCGCTCGCCGACGTGGTGTCGCTGGAACTGCCGCCGTCGGTGCGCAACACGCCCGCCGGCTGGGCCTATCTGCGGCAGCGGCTCGACCAGTTGCTGCGCGACGGGCTCGCGCCGGGTCTGGCCGACCTGCCCGGGCAGGCCCCGCTCGACGACGCCGGGTCGCTCGCCGCGGTCACCGCGCCGGCGCTGGTCATCGCCGCCGCCGACGACGACCTGCACCCGGTCGCCGTCGCCGAACGGCTGGCCGCCGCGCTGCCCAACGCCACACTGCACGTGTACGACCGGCCCGGTGTGCTCTGGACCGAACGCGCCGACCTGCGGGGGCGCGTCTCGGAGTTCCTGAACGGGTAACGTCGCCGTCCATGGGCGTCACACACCACGGCCGTACGCACCGGCTCGACCTCGCCGACCCGACCCTGCGCGAGTGGACGTGCCGGGTGCTGGCGGCCGATCCCGAGCAGGGCATCGTGCTGGACCGGTCCGCGTTCTACCCCGGTGGCGGCGGGCAGCCGCCGGATCACGGGGTGCTGCTCTGGCAGGGCGTACAGACCCGCATCGTCGGCACCCGCAAGGGCGACGACCTGTGGCTGATCCCGGCCGAGGGCGACCCGGTGCCGCCGGTCGGCACCGAGGTCACCGGCGCGGTGGAGGACGCCCGCCGGACCATGCTGATGCGTACCCACTCCGGGCTGCACGTGCTCTGCGGCGTGGTGTTCCGTGACTTCGGCGCGCTCGTCACCGGCGGCAACATGGAGCCGGGCGAGGCCCGGATGGACTTCAACCTGCCCGAGGTGCCGCCGGACTTCAAGGCCCGCATCGAGGAGCTGGTGAACGCCGAGGTGGCCGCCGACCGGTCGGTCGCCGTGCGGGTGCTGCCGCGCGCCGAGGCGCTCGCGCTGCCGGACATCATCCGTACCCAGTCGAACCTGATCCCGCCGGAGGAGCAGGAGGTGCGGATCGTCGACATCGTCGGGCTGGACGTGCAGGCCGACGGCGGCACGCACGTCGCCTCCACCGCCCAGATCGGCAAGGTCCAGGTGGTCAAGGTGGAGAGCAAGGGGCGGGCCAACCGCCGGGTACGCGTGCGCCTGGCGGACTGACCCGTCCGGTCACCGCGGCAGGTGAGCGGCCCGGACGGCGAGCAGCCAGCGTTCCACTGTCTTCTCGTCCGGGCGCTCCGGCAGCGGCGAGCGGATCCGGTCGAACTCGGCCTCGGCGTCCGCCACCAGGGCCTGCGCATCGTCCAGCGCGCCTCCGGCGACCCGTTCGCCGAACGCGCGGAACCAGTCCGGGTCGGCGAGGCGGATCTCCAGCACGCCCGTGGCGTACAGCGCCCGGCCCTGGTGCAGCAGCCGGGCCAGGTGCCGGGCGTGCTTCGCCGAGCGCCGTCGCCCACCGGTGTCCGTCGGGGTGGCGGCGAGCCTGCGGAACTGCTGCGCGGCGTACCCGAGGTAGGCGTCGCGGACCCGGGGCGCGCTGAGGAACGCCGACCGGATGGCGATCAGCTCCTCGCCGAATGCGGTACGCGTCTCGTAGCAGTCGTCGGGCAGCCACATCAGCTCGGTGGCTGTCGGGTTGCCGCTCAGCGCCAGCAGCGCGTACTTGCGGGCCTCGTGCAGGGTGACGTCCGGCTCGGTGGTCACGACCGACTCGCGGGGCGGGCGCAGGCCGTGGAACGCGACCGTGGGCGCGGCGAACACGCCGAGCCGGTCGGTGTCCGAGCCGGGACCGGCCAGCCCGTACGCGACCGAGCCGACGATCCCGGACAGCAGCAGGTGCATACCGGTGATGATCGCCCATCCGGGTCTCCCGGGAAACCGGACTTCCGCTGTCAGGTATCTGTTACACGGTGATCCCATGAACTCACCACTGACCGGAACTGTCGCGCTCGTCGCGGGCGCGACCCGGGGCGCCGGCCGGCAGATCGCCGTGCAGCTCGGCGCCGCCGGAGCCACCGTCTACGCCACCGGCCGCACTACCCGGGAGCGCCGCTCCGAGATGGACCGGCCGGAGACCATCGAGGAGACCGCCGAGCTGGTCACCGCCGCCGGGGGCACCGGGATCGCCGTCGCGGTCGACCACCTCGACCCCGAACAGGTACGCGCCCTGGTCGAGCGGATCGACGCCGAGCAGGGCCGCCTCGACGTGCTCGTGAACGACGTCTGGGGCGCGGACCCGCTGATCACCTGGGAGAAGCCGGTCTGGGAGCAGCCGCTCGACGCCGGGTTCCGCACGCTGCGGCTGGCAGTCGACACGCACATCATCACCAGCCACTTCGCGCTGCCGCTGCTGATCCGCAACCCGGGCGGGCTGGTCGTCGAGGTCGGCGACGGCACCAAGGAGCACAACGACAGCGAGTACCGCCTGTCGGTCTTCTACGACCTGGCGAAGGTGTCGGTGAACCGGCTCGGCTTCAGCCAGGCGCACGAGTTGGCCCCGCACGGCTGCACAGCTGTCGCGCTCACGCCCGGCTGGCTGCGCTCGGAGGCGATGCTCGAACACTACGGCGTCACCGAGGCCACCTGGCGCGACGGCGCGAAGACCGAGCCGCACTTCGTCATGTCGGAGACGCCGGCGTTCGTCGGGCGCGCGGTCGCCGCTCTGGCCGCCGACCCGGACCGGGCCCGCTGGAACGGGCAGTCCCTCGACAGCGGCGGCCTGGCCCAGGTGTACGGCTTCACCGACATCGACGGCACCCGCCCGCACTGGGCCCGCTACTACGAGGAGGTGGTCAAGCCGGGCAAACCGGCCGACGACGCCGGCTACCGCTGACCGGCGTCCTTCGACGGTTCGGTGTAGAGCGCCGCCGCGCGGCGGGCCGCCTCGGCGAAGCGAGCCCGCAGCTGCGGCGGCGCCAGCACCTCCACCTCCGGGCCGAGCGCCAGCAACTGGCTGTACGCCACGTCCACCGACTCGACCGGCAGTCGCAGCACCAGCCGCCCCTGCTCGTCCGGCGGCCCGGCCGCGTCGACGGCCTCGGTGTAGACGAACGGCGCGTCCACCAGGCGCTGCAGCGCCCGCAGCCCGGCCGGGCCGAGCCGCACCGTCACCCGCTCCCGCAGCAGCTCCCGCAGAAACGCGCCGGCCTGCCCCCGCCAGTACGCCCCGAGGTCGAAACCCTCGTCCCGGTCGAAGCCGTCGGCGCTCACCTCGACCGCCACCACCCGGTCCGCCCGGTACGTCCGCCAGGCGTCGCCGACCCGGCCGACCAGGTACCAGACCCCGTTCTTCAGCACCAGCCCGTACGGCGCCAGCGTGCGGGTCACCTCCCGGTCCCCGCGCCGGTAGCGCAGCTCGACCATCCGGTCCCGCCAGACCGCCCGGGCCAACTCGGCCAGTGCCGGCGGCGGCGCGGTCTCCCGGAACCAGCCGGGCACATCCAGGTGGAACCGCTGCCCGGTGCGCGCGGGCGCGTCCCGCAGGCTCGGCGGCAGCGCGGCGAGCACCTTCAGCTCGGCGGCGGCCACCGAGTCGGCAAGCCCCATGTCCCCGGCCGGACCGGGCAGCCCGGCCAGGAACAGCGCCTCGGCCTCGTCCCGGCTCAACCCGGTCAACCGGGTCCGGTAGCCGCCCAGCAGCCGGTAGCCGCCGGCCCGGCCCCGGTCGGCGTACACCGGGACACCGGCGGCGGAGAGCGCCAGCACGTCGCGGTAGACGGTGCGCTCGGAGACTTCCAGCTCGCGGGCCAGCTCGGCGGCGGTCATCGTCTCCCGGGACTGGAGCAGCAGCACAAGCGAGATCAGCCGGGACGCACGCACAGGCCCATTGTGGTGCACCGGCAGATTAGGCTGTGCCGTCGTGAACGCCTCCCGTACCGTCGCGCCCGTCACCGGCGCGGCCACCCGCTTCCTCGGCGGCGCCGGGCTGCTGCTGCGCGGCTTCGGCATGTACGTCCGCAGCCCGAAGCTGATGCTGCTCGGCGTGATCCCGGCGCTGATCACCGGCGCGCTCTACGTCGCCCTGTTCGCCACGCTGCTCTACTTCGTCGACGACCTGGCGGGCTGGCTGACCCCGTTCGCCGACGACTGGTCGTCGCCCTGGCGCGGCCTGCTGCGGGGCGCCGCCGGGCTGGCGGTGGTCGGGGTCGCCGGGCTGGTCGGGGTGCTCACGTTCACCGCCGTCACGCTGGTCATCGGTGACCCGTTCTACGAGGCCATCTCGGAGCGGGTCGAGGACCGGCTCGGCGGCACCCCCGGTGCGGTGGACGTGCCGTTCTGGTCCTCGCTGCGACGCAGCCTCGCCGACTCGCTGCGCCTGGTGGCGCTGTCCGCGCTGATCGGCGTACCGCTGTTCGCGGCCGGTTTCATCCCGGTGGTGGGGCAGACGGTGGTGCCGGTGGTCGGCGCCCTGGTGGGCGGCTGGCTCCTGGCGCTGGAGCTGGTCGGCGCGCCGTTCTACCGGCGGGGGATGCGGCTGCCGGACCGGCGGGTGCGGCTGCGCGCCGACCGGGCGACCGCGCTGGGGTTCGGGGTGGCGGTCTTCCTGTGTTTCCTGATCCCGCTCGGCGCGGTGCTGGTCATGCCGGCCGCCGTCGCCGGGGCCGCCCTGCTGGCCCGCCGCTCGCTCGGCCAGCCGATCGAGGAGAGCTGACATGGACACCGTGCTGATCGAGGGGGACATCACCGCGCAGCAGGTCGACGCGATAGTCAACGCCGCCAATTCGTCGCTGCTCGGCGGCGGGGGAGTGGACGGAGCGATCCACCGGCGCGGCGGTCCGGCGATCCTGGAGGAGTGCCGGGCGTTGCGCGCCTCCCGCTACGGGCGCGGGCTGCCCACCGGCCAGGCCGTCGCCACCACCGCCGGCAACCTGCCCGCCCGCTGGGTGGTGCACACTGTCGGCCCGGTCTTCTCGCCGCGCGAGGACCGGTCCGCGCTGCTGCGCGACTGCTACGCCAACGGCCTGCGCGTCGCCGACGGGCTGGGCGCGACCGGGATCGCGTTCCCGCTGATCTCCGCCGGGATCTACGGCTGGCCGGTCGAGGACGCGGTGGCGCAGGCGCTCACCGTGCTGCACGCGGCCACGCCGGCGCACGTCACCGAGGCCCGGCTGGTGCTGTTCGGCGCCGACACGTACGCCACGGCGGTGCGGGTGGCCGCCGGGCTCAGGTGAGCGTGCGCCGGCACGACCACTGGCTGTCCACCGGCCGGTAGCCGAGCCGCTCGTTGATCGCCAGCATCGGCGCGTTCGCCTCGTCGTTGGAGGTGTACGCGGTCCGCACCCCACGCCGCGCGGCGACGTGCAGTGCGGCCTGCTTGGTCAGCCGGGCCAGCCCTCGCCCTCGGTAGGCGGGCAGGGTGCCGGTGAAGTCCGACCACATCCGGTCCCCGTCCCGCTTCACCAGGCTCAACGCCACGAGTTCGCCGCCCACCTCGGCGACCGTGCTGGCCTTGCGGTCCAGCCCCGGGTTGTCCCAGCACTCGTGCCGCCACAGCTCGAAGTCGAGGGAGTCCGTCGGCACGTCCCCCGGCTCGTCCCGGGACGCCTCCGCGTCGACCCGGTGCACCTGGTGCGCGTCGAGCCCGGCGATCGCCCGCAGCCGTACGCCCGGCGGCGGTTCGGGCATCGGCGGGGCGGGGTCCAGGTCCAGCGCGGAGTAGCGCATTTCCCGGCTGGGGGTGAAGCCGTGCCGTTGCGCGAACGGCAGCGACTCGGTACGCGCGTGGATGAGCACCTGGGTGGTCCCGAGGGTCCGCAGGTGACCGAGCGCGGTGTCGAACAGCGCGGTGCCGGCGCCTTGGCGGCGGTGCTCCGGATGCACGTGCAGCAGGGCGATCTCACCCACGCCCGGTGTGGAGGTCTGCGTGTTGCGGAACGCCGACACCCAGCCGACGATCTGCCCGTCCGCCTCGGCGACCCAGCCGGCCCAGCCCTCACCGGGCGGCGGTTCGGCGATCATGCGGCGGGTCGACACGACGCCGCGCACCAGGTACGGATAGACGAGCGCACGCAACGCCACCACGGCGGGCGCGTCCTGGGCACGGGCGGGACGGATCGTGGCTTCACTCATCCGGCGGACCCTAGCCCTCGCGTCGGCCGCTCCGCGACCGGTTAACGCGCGGCGGGTGGTTAAGAGGGGCCCCCTGAGCCATTTTCATCCTGCGTATCGGTTGGCTTCGACGTGGTGCAGGACGAGGATGGCCCGCACGATGCCGCTCGCTCGGCGTGGGCAGCAGCGCAGCTTTGTCAGGATTTTCCAGGTCTTCCAGTGTGGCGATGGCGCGTTCGCCGCGGGCGCGGATCTTCGTGTGGGCGCGGTTGACGGCCTTCTGCCGGCGTGACAGCTTCGGCCGGAAGCGGCGTCGCTTGAACGGGGTGCGCGCGCTGCCGCGGGCGCCTTGATAGCCCTTGTCCGCGAAGGTCATCACGTCGGCGTTGGTCAGGGCGTCGATGATGCCGTGGGTGCGGGCGGCGTTCAGGTCGTGCGTCGAGGCGGGCAGCGCGGCCGAGGCCCAGACGAGACGCCCGGCTGCGTCGGCGATGACCTGCACGTTGACTCCGTGACGTTTGTGTTTTCCGGAGTAGTACGGCTTCTGGTTGGCGACCCGGTCGATCGGGATCAGGGTGCCGTCGAGGATTGCGTAGGCGAGCAGCCGGATCCTGGTCATGGCCGTGGCCAGGTCGCCGGCGGTCGCGGCGGGCAGGTCGATGGCCTCGCGGACATCACGCCAGGCGGTCGTGACGCTGATCTCGAATCCGGTGGCCAGGCAGGTCAGGGTGTCGCCGTTGCGCAGGTGGGCCAGGGCGAGCAGGGCTTGCCGGCCGGGGTCGAGGCGTCGCCACCGGGACCGTCGCTGCTGGCGGCGGGTTCGGATGAGGGCGGGCGAGGTGGTTCAGGCTGCGGGTGGACAACGGAATCGCGGCAGGGTAAGACAGCACAGCGAGGCTCCCGGTTGAGGCATCTGATCTTGGCCGATTGCTGTCTTACCGGGAGCCTCGTCCCTGCATAGACACCGGCCTCCCACACCGCCCGTTACCTGCACCGCCACGATGAAAATGGCTCAGAGGCAAGTTGAACGCCGAAAGATCGAGCTGGAACCCAGCCGGCCCTCACCCGGGATCCAACTGGAATCTCTGCCCAGGAACGCGCACCCACAGTCCACACCTGGCGGATATGTCAAGCAATCGTGGACGGCCAGCCATCGACCACCAGCGAGAGGACCGGGAGATCTACCATGACCGCGAAATCCAACTCCGACGCGACGACGCCGGACCTCGGCCCACTCAGCTTCAAACTGTGGTTTCCTCAGTGGGAAACAGTACAGGGCAATCTGCACTGCAGATTCTATGTCACAACGGCTGGATTAACTCAACTGCACGAAGGAAGCGCAGACTGCATGACTCATTTCCTGGCCGATCTCGCGCATCCCGACACGCAGGTCACCGACTGGTGCGTCAACCGGCACAGGACTACATACTTTTCGGATTATCCACACGCCGCCAACTGGCAGGATCGACTGACACTAACCTGGGCCGTCGAGGTTCAAACTGACCTGAAAGCAGATCCCGAGGACGCTGGAACACATTCTCCCGGCCCGCATGGAAGCTATGCCTACGACATTACCTTCGAGGACGAAGATGACGCCTGGGAACGGACACGCGAGCGCGTGCTCGTCATCGCCGGCACCCCTTACGGCACTCAGATCGACGAAGCCTCGCTCAATCTTGGTCAAACCTTACGCGCACTGAGCATCCCGGCTTTCCAGGGAATGACCGTCTTGGACCTGGGCGAACTAGATCTTCCGGAAGATCTACCGCAGGTCGATCACGTCCTCGATCAGTGCAGCGAGAGAGGGCTTTGCACCAACTGGAAGAATCCGGTTCCGCCGTGGGACCGGTGATGCTTTTCGCAACCCACTCTCAATCCACGACAGACGATCGCCGGGTTGGCCTTGTACAGGCGGCCTCGACATCGATGCCACACTCGGCCAAACCGGCGTGGACCGTCTGCACGGCTTCCGATTCGGAAGCGAGCTCCACCAAGTCGGCGATCCAGAAGTCCAAGGCCAGGTGGTCAGCCGTGCCGAGCTCGAGGCTGCCCTTGCTCCCGCCGGTGGCGCTCACCGCGGCGGCCGGATGACACTCCACATTGTTGAGAGCGGCAACGACTGAAGTGTCCGCGCCACGGCCGGCAAAGGGCACCAGACACGCCACCGCCGAGAATGGCAAGGACCGGATCGCAAAGGGCTCGGAAGGCCTCTCCTGGTACGCAGCCGAAGATCTCACAGCCTTCCAACCGTGGAATCATCGACCACTCCTTTGCCCGGCTCGCCCAGGACAAGCCGGGCGGAGGCGGGGACCTACGCACCACGTACGCCAAGTAGGTCGCCTCAGCAAGGTCCCAAGAAACCTGGAGCAAGTTGAGTTCCATCCTGACCAGATCATTGCCGAGGACCCGGGACAATAACCATGGCAGCCGAACGACGTGACACCTACACCGCCATCGCCACACAGGCACAAATGCTTTACGATCAGGGTGCCCCCCCTGGCGAAGCCCTGCGTCAATGCTACGGCGTCGACCTGCCCGATGAGATCTTCATCATCGCCGACTCCGAACTCAGGACACGCGCGCCATCCATCCGATTCCCCATCCAGCCGTGGCGACTGATCCCACGTCCGGGCAGCATCGAGATACCGCGCGAACCGACCGGGTCGGACAGCATCGAGAAGGAACTCTTCCGTCGCGACTCGGACCTGTTTCCGCTGGCCTTCCTGACCAGGAGGGAAGCCCGGCACGGCGACGTCCTGGTCTGCTACCGGATGAGTGAACTCGCGGCCGGCCGCCATACGGTCCACGGAGTCCCCGGCGTGACTTACCGCGTCCCCGCCTCGCTGGATGTCAGATCCGCCCTCATTTCCCTCGGAAGTTCCTTGTTAACTGTCCTGCACGAGTATTTCACGGACATTTTCGAGAGCTTGGAGGCAGAAGCAGACAAGGAACGGGCATGGGGCACGGACGCGATCGACGATGAATCACTCGACCGCGCAAAGGGGTTCG
This sequence comes from Micromonospora sp. NPDC005257, assembly GCF_042872445.1. Lineage (NCBI taxonomy): Bacteria > Bacillati > Actinomycetota > Actinomycetes > Micromonosporales > Micromonosporaceae > Micromonospora > Micromonospora sp. NPDC005257. The sequence goes on from NZ_JBIAKL010000009.1 coordinate 323,364, forward strand.
TCGACCTGATCGAGGAGTTGCTGCGCAGAAGCCGCACCTGAGCCATGGGGAAGGCTGATCTCTGTGTCCAGACCGAACGCTCGTGGTCGGGCTCGGCGTCGCGCAGGTTCGCCAGCGCCTCGGCACGGGCCTCCAACGCAGCACAATGCTCATCTTCCGGTGGACGAGAGATCTCTTCTCTCAGCAGGTCTAATACAGAAATACCAAGGTGTTCCAGATCCCCAAAATCAAGGCAAGGATCGGGTGTGGACTACCGCTGCGTGACAGAAGAAACGCCGGCAACGACGCAGGTAAGAAGTGGAGGCTTGGCTCAAGCAGGCCAAGGTCTAATCGAAGCCGGACAACAGTTCAGGAGCTGATCTCAGATCAGAATGTGGCGGAGCTTATCTGCCGCGCTGATGGCGCCAGTCGGCGACTCATCGATCAAGCGCCATTGCGCGAGGAAGGCGACGGTGTCGTCGACGGCAGCCTGGCTGCGGGCGAGTTCAATGTCGCGGGCGCGAGATTTCCTGACATCCTCGTGATCGGCGCTACTGTGCAGTTCGTCGAGGCGTTGCCGCAGCAGCGACCGCAGATCATCTCGCGTCGCCTCAGTCACATCGTTTCGCAATATGGTGGCAAGGCGGAAGGCGATGGCATCCAGGTTCGGCATGACGAGGGCGTGCAGCGGTGGTGCCGACTTGGCGGTTTCACGGATAGCAACGACCAGCGCGTTCAATCGTTGCAGTTCGACGTCCTCCGAGCTTCTCGGATCGAGCCACAACTGCGTACCTGAAACGACGACGGCGATCTTCCGAAAGGTGCCGCGCCGCCCGCGCGACAGGCTGCGGTCGCGATACTGAATCAACAGCGGTTCCAGCGTGACCAGAAGCGCTTCCATGCCGGTCTCGTCAATTATCTGATCGGAGCAGCTGCCCCTGCTCGACTCAGGGAGTAGAGGGGTGTCGCGCAGGCGGTCACGCACCGCTGGCCAGAGTGGCTCGGCCAGGTTGAGTCGGAATATAAATCGATGGTTTCCATCGAAAGCCTGGATCTCCGTCGCGCGCCGATAGGTCCAAATCGCCATTGCTGCCTTCTCTGGGTTGCGGTGTCCCGCCGGGTGGTGACATATGCCCTGAGGTTGTCCGAGATGGGCCCGCGGCCGAGCTCCTTCGAGGCGTATCGGCCAAGGGTAAACGATCGTCGGCCACGGCCCGGTGCTCGGTCGTAAAGTGTTCGATGGCGAGCCTGAACGTGGCGGTTCCGACGCCCCTGATGCCCGCATTCGCAACGTACGGAGGGATGTAGAGGTCCAATGCCAGCGTCGGCAGCGGCTCAGAATCGGGTGTGGGCGTCATGGGTTTCACGTAGGCCTCACCGAGGAAGATGCCCTTGGAAGCCGGCTCGCTGTACCCCACCGATCTTCGCCGCAGGATCGACGTGTAGGCCGAGCGTCCTGTAGGCAAGCCTCGGGTTACACGAAGATGGCCTTCAAGATTGTTTCCCAAGAGCTCCGTGCCTGCGGAAACGGTTCCGGATCGACCTCTTGGATTTCTCGCAGCAGGCGCTGCACGTACCCATCTGTTCGCTCTTCTTCGGGCCCGCCCTGTTCCTCGAATGAGTTGATCTCAAGCTGGATGCGGCGGAGGAATTCGACGAATATGTCCAGCTTGCTGTTGATGAGCCTTGCGCGTCCCCTCCATCCATGAGTGGACGGTGCCTGTGGCTCCGTCGAGGAGGATGATCCCCGCATTCGGTCCTGGTCCGAGGGAAAACATGTCGTCCACTTCTATGACCTCGGATCGTCCGCGCTCCCGGGTGCCTTCTCCTTTGGTGATGAGTCGTCGGTGGATCGCGCTGAGAAAAATCTCGTACCCAACTGCTCTGGTAGGCCGACATTCACCAGCGAATCCGCTGATTCCTGATCTGCTACTCTTCCTTGCAATTGGTTCACGTCTACCTTGAGGCATTTTCATCGTGGCGATGCAGGTCGCGGAAGGCTTTGGTCTGATGTGGACATGGGGCGAGGCTCCCGGTAAGACAGCAGTCGACCAAGATCCGATGCCCCAACCGGGAGCCTCGCTGTGCTGTCTTACCCTGCCGCGATTCCGCTGTCCACCCGAACCCTGAACCACCTCTCCGACCTCATCCGCCGCCACCGCGACCAGCACCGATCACGATGGCGTCGCCTCGATCCCGGCCGGCAGGCCCTGCTCGCCCTGGCCCATCTGCGCAACGGCGACACCTACGCCCGTCTGGCCTGGGGGTTCCAGATCAGCATCGCCACCGCCTGGCGGTACGTGCGCGAGGCCGTCGACCTGCTCGCCGCGACCGCCGATGACCTGAACACCGCGATGGCCAGGATCCGCGTTCTGGCGTACGCAATCCTCGACGGCACCCTGATCCCGGTCGACCGGGTCACCGACCAGAAGCCCTACTACTCCGGGAAACACCGGCGCCACGGCGTGAACCTGCAGGTCATCGCCGACCCAGCAGGTCGGCTGATCCGGGTGTCCGCAGCCCTGCCCGGTTCCACCCATGACCTGACCGCTGCCCGCACCCACCAGATCATCGACACGCTGAGCAGCGCCAACGTGATGACCTTCGCCGACAAGGCATACCAAGGCGCCCGCGGCAGCATCAGGACCCCGTTCAAACGCCACCGCCACCGGCCGAAACTGTCCCGTCGGCAGAAAGCGGTCAACCGCTCACACGCGCGTATCCGCGCCCGCGGTGAACGCGCCAACGCCACCGTCAAAACCTGGAAAATCCTAGCCAAGCCGCGCTGCTGCCCCCGCCGAGCCACCGCGATCACGCAGGCCATCCTCGCCCCTGCACCACGTCGAAGCGGACCGCTACGCAGGATGAAAAAGGCTCCCTGTTATGCGGAATGCGTTAACAGGGGGCCCCTCCTTACGCGGACTCGCGCCGCACCAGTTCGGTCGGGAGCAGCAGCGCCGGCTCGATCCGCTCGCCCGCCGCCATCCGCAGCAGCTGCCGGGTCATCGATCGGCCCAGTTCCACTATCGGCTGGCGCACCGTGGTCAGCGGCGGCTCGGTGTACGCGGCCGTCTCGATGTCGTCGAACCCGATCACCGCCACGTCCTCGGGCACCCGCCGCCCGGCCTCCCGCAGCGTACGCAGGGCGGCGTGCGCCATCAGGTCGGAGGCGGCGAACACGGCGTCCAGCTCCGAGTCGGCGGCGAGCAGTTCGCGCATCGCGGCGGTGCCCGACTCGCGGGTGAAGTCGCCGTACGCGACCAGCTCGGGCAGCCCGGCGTCGGTGAGCGCGTTGCGGTAGCCGATCAGCCGCTCGATCCCGGCGACCATGTCCTGCGGCCCGGCGATGGTGGCGATCCGCCGCCGTCCGCTGGTGATCAGGTGCTGGACCGCTGTGCTCACACCGCCGGTGTGGTCGACGTCGACGTACGGCACGTCGGCGCCGTCGAGCGGCCGCCCGCTGCACACCACCGGGATGCCGAGGCGGGCCAGCCGGCCGGGCAGCGGGTCCTCGCCGTGCAGCGAGGCGAACAGCACCCCGTCGACGTGCCGGCCGGTGGTGTACCGCTCGACCCGGTCGTGCCCCGCCGGTGAGCCGGCGAGCATCAGCACGAGCTGCTTGTCCGCCGCCTCCAACTCCTGCGCCGCGCCCCGGATGATGCCCGGGAAGACCTGGTCGTCGGAGAAGACCCGGGTGGCCGCCTCGGGCAGCACCAGCGCCACCGAGTCGGTCCGCTGGGTGACCAGGCTGCGCGCGGCCAGGTTCGGGACGTACCCGAGTTCCTCGACCGCGCGGCGCACCGCCAGCCGGATCGGCTCGGCCACCGTGGTCGAGCCGTTCACCACCCGGGAGACCGTGGCCCGGGACACGCCGGCCCGCCGGGCCACCGCCTCCAGGGTCGGCCGTTGTGCCGTCGTCATCCCCGTTCCCACCATTTCGTCACAGCCCGTTCCGGGCGATCACCTCCTGGTACCAGCGTGCGCTGCGCTTGGGTGTGCGCCGCTGGGTCAGGTAGTCGACGTGGACGATCCCGAACCGCTTCCGGTAACCCTCGGCCCATTCGAAGTTGTCCAGCAACGACCATACGAGATAGCCGCGCAGGTCCACTCCGCGGGCGAGGGCCCGGTGCGCGGCACGCAGGTGCCCGTCGAGGTATGCGGTCCGGTCGGCGTCGGCCACCCGGCCCTGTTCGTCGCGGTCGGTGTCCGGGAACGCCCCGCCATTCTCGGTGATCATTAGCGGTAGCCCGGGGTGGTCGGCGGCCACCCGTTCCAGCAGCCGGGTGAGCCCGTCGGGTTCGATCGCCCAACCCATGTCGGTGAGCGGTCCGGCCGCCGGGAGGACCTCGACCGCCCCGGCGGTGCCCGGGTACACCTCGCTGCCCGCGCCGTCGGCCCGCCCGGCCACATAGGTCGGCGCGTAGTAGTTCAGGCCGAGCAGGTCCAGCGGCGCGGCGATCGCCTTCTCGTCGCCGTCGCGGATGAAGTCCGGCGTGGTGAACCGGCTCAGGTGCGCCCGCATGTCCTCCGGGTAGCCGCCGCCGGTCAGCGGGTCCAGGAAGATCCGGTTGTGCAGGCCGTCCACCAGTCGTACCGCCTCGGCGTCGGCCGCGCTGGCGGGGTCGGCGGGTTGCACGTCGGCCAGGTTGAGCGTGATCCCGAGGGTCTGTGCGCCGGCCGCGCGCAACGCCCGCGCCGCCAGGCCGTGGCCGAGCAGCAGATGGTGTACGGCCCGGAAGGCGTCCCCGGCGTCGCGCCGGCCCGGGGCGTGCAGCCCGCAGCCGTACCCGAGGTAGGCCGAGCACCACGGTTCGTTGAGTGTGGTCCAGGTGCGGATGCGGTCGCCGAGGCGGCCGTGCACGGCCAGCGCGTACTCGACGAAGTGTTCGGCGGTCTCCCGGACGGTCCAGCCGCCCCGGTCCTCCAACGCCTGCGGCAGGTCCCAGTGGTAGAGCGTGACGATCGGGTCGATGCCGGCGTCCAGCAGCGTGTCGGTGAGCCGGTCGTAGAAGTCCAGCCCGCGCGGCTCGACCGGGCCGGTGCCGTCGGGTCGCACGCGCGGCCAGGACACCGAGAACCGGTACGCGCGCAGCCCCAGATCGGCCATCAGCGCGACGTCCTCGGCGTACCTGTGGTAGTGGTCGCAGGCCACGTCGCCGGTGTGGCCGGCGTGCACCGCGCCGGGCGTGCGGCTGAAGGTGTCCCAGATCGACGGGCCGCGGCCGTCGTCGCGGGCGGCGCCCTCGATCTGGTACGCGGCGGTGGCCGCCCCCCAGACGAAGCCGTCCGGGAATCGCAGCTCGCTGTTCGCGCTCACGCCTTGACCGCACCTTCCATGATTCCGCCGATGATCTGGCGGCCGAAAACGATGAATACCAGCAGCAGCGGCAGCGTGGCGATGGCCGTGCCGGTGAACACCTGCGACATGTCCTGGTAGTACCCGTCGGAGAGGGCCCGCAGCGACAACTGCACCGTCGGGTTCTCCGGGTCGTTCAGGACCGCGTACGGCCACAGGAAGTCGTTCCAGGTGGTCATGAACGTGAGCAGGCCGAGTACGGCGGCGGCCGGGCGCAGCGCGGGCAGCACCACGTTCCAGTAGATCCGCACCGTGTTGCAGCCGTCCATCCGGGCCGCCTCGACCAGTTCGGTGCTGACCGCCTGGCCGGCGTACTGGCGCATCATGAAGACCCCGAAGCCGGTGACCAGCGCCGGCACGATCACGGCGGGCAGCCGGTCGTTCCAGTTCAGCTTCGTCATCAGCAGGTAGAGCGGGATCACGCCGAGCTGGGTGGGCACCATCATGGTGGCGACGATGACCAGCAGCAGCGCGTTGCGGCCACGGAAGCGCAGCTTGGCGAACGCGAACCCGGCCAGGGTGGAGAAGAACACCACCGAGATCGTCACGGTGGTGGCCACGATCGCCGAGTTGATCAGACCGGTCAGGAAGTACGCGTCGGTGTTGTCGAACAGGCGGGCGATGTTGGCGCCCAGGTTGCCGCCGGGGGTGAGCGGCGGCGGCACCTGTCCCATCGTGTCGCTGGTGCGGCTGGCGACCACGAACATCCAGTAGATCGGGAAGATCGACAGGACGGCCGAGAGCATCAGCGCCAGATAGGTGAGCCGGCTTGCCGACCAGAGGCGGGTCATCGGGAGACCTCCTTGCGGGAGCCGCCGCCGAGCCGGCGCAGGAGCAGGACGTTTATCGCCGCGACCACGGCGATCAACGCGAACAGCAGCCAGGCGACGGCCGAGCCGTAGCCGAAGTTGTAGTGCGGCGCGAAGGCGTTCTCGAACATGTACATGGTCACCGTCTGGGACTCCCGCAGCGGCCCGCCGCGGATCGCGTTGGTGCCGGAGTTGAACATGCGCGGCTCGGTGAAGAGCTGGAGGCCGCCGATGGTGGAGATGATGACCGCGAAGATGATCGTCGGCTTGAGCAGCGGCACGGTGATGGACCAGAACTGCCGGGCCCGGCCGGCGCCGTCGATCGCCGCCGACTCGTACAGGTCGCGGGGGATGGCCTGCATGGCGGCCAGGAAGATCAGCGCGTTGTAGCCGGTCCAGCGCCAGTCGACCATTGTCGAGATGGCGATCCAGGCGGCGAACCGGTTCGCCTTCCAGTCGATCGCGTTGATCCCGATGTGGTCGAGCAGCCAGTTGATCATGCCGAACTCGCGGCCGAACAGCACCGCGAACACGATCGCCACGGCGGCGGTCGAGGTGACGTTCGGGATCAGCACCGCCATCCGCCAGGTCGTACGGGCCCGCAACTGCCGGTTGAGCAGGTTGGCCAGCCAGAGCGCGGCGAGCAACTGGGGGACCGTGGAGATCACGAAGATGCCCAGCGTGTTCACCACCGAGTGCCAGAAGTCCGTGTCGGCGAGCAGTTGGGTGTAGTTGTCGAAGCCGATGAACGGGTGTTCGGCGCCGAGCAGGTCCCAGTCGTGCAGCGAGACCCAGAACGTGTATGCCAGTGGATAGGCCCCGAAGACGCCGAACAGCAGGAAGAACGGGGCGACGAACAGGTACGGCGAGTACTTGGTGTCGAGCCGGCTGAGCCGGTTGCCCAGGCCGGGACGGGTGGGGCGGGGTGCCGGTGCGACCGGCGGGCGGGCGTCGAGCTGGACGGCCATGACCCGGGACTCCTTTCCGCCGTGCGGGCGGCCCCCGTGGCCGGGTGGCCGCCCGCACGCGCTGCTCGGGTTACTTGGCGGCGGCCTTCTCGGCGTTGGCGACCGCGTCGGTCCAGCCCTGCTCCGGGGAGCGCTTGCCCAGCTCCACGCTGCGGACGGCGTTCTCCACCTCGGTGCGTACGGCCTGGTTCTTCGGTCCCATGTAGACCGGCTTCAGGCTCTTGGCGCCGGTGGCGAAGATCTTGCCGACGGGCGCCTCGGAGAAGTAGGCGTTCTTCGAGTCGACGATCGCCGGGTCCTCCAGCGCCTGCGGCGAAGAGGGCAGGGGACCCTTCGCCTTGAACGCGCCGATCTGACCCTTGGCGCTGGTCAGGAACTTGGCCAGCTCGATCGCCTCGGCCTGGTGCTTGCTCTGCTTCGGCACGGCGAGGAACGAGCCGCCCCAGTTGCCGCCGTTGCCGGGGATCTGGGCGATGTCCCACTTGCCCTTGGCGGCGGCACCCGCGTTGCCCTCGATGACGCCGGTCATCCAGGCCGGGCAGGCGATGGTGGCGAACTTCGACTGCTTGAACGCCGACACCCACTCCTCGGACCAGGAGCCGTACTTGCCGGAGAGCCCGGAGTCGATGATGTCCATCGTGGTGTCGTACGCCTGCTTCACCGCCGGGTTGCCGCCCACGACCAGGTTGTTGCCGGTGTCGTAGTAGCTGTAGCCGCTGCTGTTACCGGCGGTCTGGAGCAGGATGGTGTTGAACGTGTTCGTCGCGGCGTCCAGGAACGCCGCACCCGTCTTCTTCGCGGTGAACTGCTCGCCGACCTTGATGTAGTCCTGCCAGGTGGGCCAGAGCTTGGACACCGCCTCCCGGTCGGTGGGCAGGCCGGCCTTGGCGAACAGGTCCTTGCGATAGCACATGGCCATGCCGCCGACGTCGGTGCCGAGGCCGATGAGCTGCTTGCCGTCGGCGGTGAGCCCCTGGTTCCACTTCCAGTCGAGGAAGTTGCCCTTCAGGTCGGCCGCGCCGTGGTCGAGCAGGTTGACGAAGTTCTGCGGGTTGGCCTTGTACTCGACGAGCAGGCCCTCCTCGATGGCGACCACGTCACCGGCGCCCTTGCCCGCGGCGAGCCACTGGGTGAGCTTCGGCGAGTACTCGTCGAGGTTGCCGCCGGTGCCGCGCTCGACGATCTTCACGCCGGAGTGGCTGGCCATGTACTCCTGGTAGAGATCGGCGTAACCGAACTGGCCGAAGACATCGACGGTGAGCGTTATCGGCCCGTCGGCGGCGGCGTCGTCGTCGCCGCCGCAGGCGGTGGTGCCGAGCAACGCGGTGGCGGCGACCAGGGCCACCGCCGCCAGGCGGCGGCGCGTGAAGGTGAGCATGGCTGTCCTGACCTCTCGGGTCGTCGTATCGGGTGGTGGAGGGCGGTTCCGGAACCAAGAGAGCGCTCTCACGACAGCGTGGGGGAGCCCCGTGGACCTTGTCAAGAGAGCGCTCTCAGCGGTTGTGAAAAAGAAGGAGAGGGGCGGTCGCCGCCCCTCTCCGCCGGGTGCCCCTCGTCAGCCGGCCCGCAGGCCGCCCAGCAGGGCGGGATCACCCGCCACGTCCAGCGCGTCGAAGCTGATCCGGCCCATCAACGCCAGCAGCAGATCGCTCGCCGTGCCGGACACCTGCGCCCGCGCCCGGTGGTCGTCGTGGTCGAGGATCGTCGCGGTGTCCAGCAGCGCGACCCCCTCGCCCCGCAACCGCAGGTACCACTCCTGCGCGGCGTCGGTCGCGCTGAGATGCACCACGCCGTGCCACTGCCCGGGCTGCACGCGCCGTCCCGCCGGCAGCCAGGTGTCCAGCACCTCGCTCACCCCGTCGGCCGCGAGCTTCGCCTCGATCGGATCACCCGCACCGATCGCGAGCTGGGCGTCCCAGCGGTGCACGGCGGTCTCGTGCGCGACCCGGCGCGGCCAGAAGGCCGCCTTCTTCGGCTGGGGCGCGAAGTTCCAGGCCGGCGCCTCCGGATCCGTCGCCTCCAGCAGCGCGCTGACCCGCTCGTACTCCCGCGTGTACCACTGCGCCGCGGTCAGGCCCGCGGGCGGCTCCGGGTCGTGCCGCTCCGGGCGGGTCGTCCCGCCGGCGGTCAGCACGGTGCCCACCCACAGGTAAGCGCGGGTCAGGTGATGAGCGAGGTCGGTGACCGTCCAGCCGGGACAGGACAGCACGGGTGTCTCGGGCGGAGCCTCCGTCACCGCCGTGGCGAAGGCGGGGCCCTCCGCGCGCAGCGCGCCGATCCAGAAGTCCTTCGTGTGGTGCAGTCTGCTCATCGCCATCCTCCCGGGGGTGACCGGGCCACCAGTGGGTGCTCCGGCTACCCCTCAGCCTAGGGTGAAAGGCGTGTCAGACGTCTACGCCGAACCGGCGACTGCCGGCGACCCGACCGATCCGGCCACCCTGGCGCGCTACACCACGCTCCGGCTCGGCGGCCCCGCCGGGCGGCTTGAGGTCGCCGGGGATGCCGCCCAGATCGTACTGAAGGTGCAGGAAGCGGAAGCCCGTGAACAGGCGGTGCTGGTCCTGGCGGGCGGCAGCAACGTCGTGATCGGCGATCAGGGCTTCCCCGGCACCGTCGTGCTCGTCCGCTCCCGGGGGTTCCAGACCGTCGCCGAGGACGGCGACACCGTCACGGTACGTGTGCAAGCCGGCGAGCCGTGGGACGACCTCGTCGCCGCCACCGTCGAACGCGGCTGGTCCGGGCTGGAGTGCCTCTCCGGCATCCCCGGGTCGGCCGGCGCCACCCCGATCCAGAACGTCGGCGCCTACGGCCAGGAGGTCGCCGAGACGATCGTCGCCGTCGAGGCGTACGACCGCACTCGCCGCGAGGTGGTGCGGATCGCCGCGGCGGACTGCGGGTTCGCCTATCGGGGCAGCATCTTCAAGTACAGCGACCGCTGGGTGGTGCTCACCGTCGACTTCCGGCTCACCCGGTCCCCGCTCTCCGGCCCGGTCCGCTACGCCGAACTGGCCCGGGCGCTCGGCGTCGAGGTGGGCGACCGGGTGCCGCTCGCCGACGCCCGGGCCACCGTGCGCGAGCTGCGCGCCGGCAAGGGCATGGTGCTCGACCCGGCCGACCCGGACACCTGGTCGGTGGGCTCGTTCTTCACCAACCCGGTGCTGCCGCTTGAGGCGTTCGAGCAGGTACGGGAACGTGCCGCCGACCTGGGGCAGCCGCCGCACTGGCCGGGCGCCGACGGCACGGTGAAGCTCAGCGCGGCGTGGCTGATCGACAAGGCCGGGTTCGGCAAGGGGTACGCGGGCCCGGAGGGCGTCGCCATCTCCAGCAAGCACACGCTGGCGCTCACCAACCGCTCCGGCACCGCAAGCACTGCCGCGCTGGTGGCGCTGGCCCGGGAAATCCGCGACGGCGTGCAGTCCCGCTTCGGCGTGCCCCTGCACCCCGAACCAGTCCTCATAAACTGCACAATCTGACCCGCTCACCCACCACCCCGGCGATCTTGCGCTTTCGGCCCTCGGCGCGGATGATTCGCCCGCTTTGCCGGGGCAGCAAGTGCAAGATCAACGTCAGCGGGGGGATACGGCGGGCCAGGGGAGGGTCAGGTAGCCGTGACGCCAGGTGCGGGGGGTGTCCTGGATCGGCCAGCCCGCCTCCTTCACCGCCGCGGCCGTACGCAGCCAGCGCTGGCGAGGGCCGAACGGGGCGTAACCGGCGGCCGAGCGCCAGGCGTGTTCCAGCGCCTCGATCAGGTCGTGGATGCGTTCACCCGGCACGTTGCGGTGGATCAGCGCCTTGGGCAGCCGCTCGGCGAGCGTCGCCGGGCTCTCCAGCGTGGCCGGTTTCGCCGACAGGGTGAGCGTGCGCGGGCCGCCGGCGTCCAGCAGCACCCACGAGCCGAGCCGCCCCAGCTCGTCGCAGGTGCCCTCGACCAGCAGCCCGCCTGGCGCGAGCCGCCCGGTGACGGTACGCCAGGCGTCGGCCACCTCGCTCTCGTCGTACTGACGCAGGACGTTGAACGCCCGGACCAGCGCGGGACGCAGTCCGGCCAGCTCGAAGCCGCCCCGGGCGAACGTCAGCCCCGGTGGGTCGGCGGCGGGACGGGCGTCGGCGACGCGTACCGGATCGATCTCCAGGCCGACCACCCGCACGTCGGCGCGGACCCCGGCCGCGAGACGGGCCCGCAACTCGACCGGGGTGACCGGGGTGGCGCCGTAGCCCAGGTCCACCACGAGCGGGTCGGCGGCGGCGCGCAGCGCGTCGCCGCAGGTCTCGACGATCCAGTTGTCCACCCGCCGGAGCCGGTTGGGGTTGGTGGTGCCCCGGGTGGCCACGCCGAGCGGACGCTCCATCAGTGCCTCCGGGTCAGCGACTGCGGGGCTCGCAAGACCGGCTCACTCCTCGCGCTTCACGACGTCCGGTGCACCTTGTGCTGCGCGGCCTGAGCCAGCGGGCGGACCACGAGCCGGTCGATGTTGACGTGGTGGGGGCGGGTCGCGCACCAGGCGACGCAGTCGGCCACGTCGTCGGCCACGAGCGGCTCGGCGACTCCGGCGTACACCGCCTCGGCCCGGTCGGCGTCGCCGCCGAAGCGGACCAGGCCGAACTCCTCGGTCTTCACCATGCCGGGGTCGATCTCGACCACCCGGACCGGCCGGCCGCACAGTTCCAGCCGGAGCGTGCCGGCGATCGCGGTCTGCGCGTGCTTGGCGGCCGTGTAGCCGCCGCCGCCCTCGTAGACCACGTGCCCGGCGGTGGAGCTGACGATGACGACCGTGCCGGTGCCGGAGCGCTCCAGCGCCGGGAGCAGCGCCTTGGTGACGCGCAGCGTGCCGAGCACGTTCACGTCGTACATCCATTGCCAGTCGTCCACGTCGGCGGACTCGACCGGGTCCAGGCCGCGCGCGCCGCCGGCGTTGTTCACCAGCAGCGTGACCGGCCCGGGCGCGGCCTCGGCGGCGGCGGCCAGGCCGGCCACCGACTCGTCCGAGGTCACGTCGCAGGCCACCGCTGTCGCCGCGCCGCCGGCCGCCTCGATCTCGGCGACCAGCGCGGCCAGCCGGTCGGTACGCCGGGCGGCGGCCAGCACATGGAAACCCTCGGCGGCGAGCCGGCGGGCGGTGGCCGCGCCGATGCCGCTGGACGCCCCGGTGACGATGGCGACTGAAGTCATCCGGTCATTGTCTCCCGTCGCCGGGCCGGGCCGGGGGATGAGGTCCGTCACGCCCGGGACCCGGCGGAAAGCATTTCCGTACCCCGATGGGGAAGATGACATCCGGCACACGGGTTGACCGAGAAGCGCCGGTCGTGCGGGACGGCATCAACCGTGACAGAGGGAGCGGACGTGGCGGATTTGCACACCGGTGTCGGTCGTCAGCGAGGTGCCCTTCCGTGGCCGCGGCCCCGCCGTATCGCCACCCTGTCGGTGCACACGTCGCCGCTGCACCAGCCCGGCACGGGCGACGCGGGCGGCATGAACGTCTACATCCTGGAGGTGGCCCGGCGGCTGGCCGAGGCCGACGTCGAGGTGGAGATCTTCACCCGGGCCACCGCCGGTGACCTGCCCCCGGTGGTCGAGGTGGTGCCCGGCGTGTCCGTCCGGCACGTCACCGCCGGGCCGCTGGAAGGGCTGACCAAGGAGGAGCTGCCGGGTCAGCTCTGCGCCTTCACCGCCGGGGTGCTGCGGGCCGAGGCCGCCCGCCCGCCGGGCCACTACGACCTGATCCACTCGCACTACTGGCTCTCCGGGCAGGTCGGCTGGCTGGCCAAGGAGCGCTGGGGCGTACCGCTGGTGCACACCGCGCACACCCTGGCCAAGGTCAAGAACGCCCGCCTCGCCGCCGGGGACCGTCCCGAGCCGAAGGCGCGGGTGATCGGCGAGGAACAGGTGGTCACCGAGGCGGACCGGCTGGTCGCCAACACCCGGGTGGAGGCGCGCGACCTGCTCGACCGGTACGCGGCCGCCCCGGACCGGGTGGCGGTCGTGGAGCCCGGCGTCGACCTGGACCGGTTCCGCCCCGCGACCGGCGACCGGGACGCCGCGACCCGGGCCGCGCGCCGCCGGCTCGGCCTGCCGACCGACGGGTACGTGGTCGCGTTCGTCGGCCGGATCCAGCCACTCAAGGCGCCGGACGTGCTGGTCCGCGCCGCCGCCGCGTTGCGCGAGCGGGACCCGGCGCTGGCCGACGAGCTGACCGTGGTGATCTGCGGCGGGCCGAGCGGCAGCGGCCTGGACCGGCCCACCGCCCTGATCGAACTGGCGCACGCGCTCGGCATCGCCGACCGGGTGCGTTTCCTCCCGCCGCAGACCGGCGCGGACCTGCCCGCCCTCTACCGTGCCGCCGACCTGGTCGCGGTGCCGTCGCACAACGAATCGTTCGGGCTGGTCGCGCTGGAGGCCCAGGCGTGCGGCACGCCGGTGCTGGCCGCCGCCGTGGGCGGCCTGGTCACCGCGGTGCGCGACGGCGTCAGCGGCGTGCTCATCGACGGGCACGACCCGGTCGACTGGGCCCGGGCGCTGGCCCGCCTGCTGCCCGATTCGGTACGCCGTGCCGCGCTGGGCCGGGGCGCCGAACGGCACGCCCGGGACTTCTCCTGGCAGCGCACCGCCTCCGGCCTGCTCGCGGTCTACGGGGAGGCGATCACCGAGCACCGGGCCCGGCTGGCGCGGCGGTGCGGCGACCCGGCCCTGCTGTGCTCCTGGTGACCCGCCGGCCACCGGGCGGCCCCGGTCCGCCGGTCGTAGAGTGGGTGCGATGAGTCGCAGGAGTGAGGTCGCCGCGCTGATCGAGTCCGTCTGCGCGGAGCGTGAGCTGGAGTGGGAGTCCACGGGCGAGGCGTCGTACGCGGTGACGCTGCCCGGCACGCACAAGCTCAAGACGATCTGCAACCTGATCGTGGGTGAGCACGCGCTGCGGGTCGAGGCGTTCGTGATGCGCCAGCCCGACGAGCGCCGCGAGGAGCTGTGGGCCTGGCTGCTCCAGCGCAACGCCCGCATGTACGGCGTCTCGTTCTCCATCGACTCGGTCGGCGACGTCTACCTGACCGGGCGGGTCAACCTGGCCGGGGTCGACGCCGACGAGCTGGACCGGCTGCTCGGTTCCGTGCTGACGTACGCCGACGAGTCGTTCGACAGCATGCTGGAGATCGGCTTCGGCACCGCCATCCGCCGGGAGTGGGAGTGGCGGGTCAAGCGCGGCGAGTCGACGGCGAACCTGGCCGCGTTCGCGCACCTCTTCGAGCCCTCCGCGACTGCCGGTTCGTCCGCCGGAGGTTCGGAGCCCTCCTGACGGGTATGCCGCCCCGCGCGGTGCGGAGCACTGGGACCCACCGCGGGCCGAGGACGGACTGTCGAGGAGCGTGTCCCATGGCTCAGCGCAACAGCTCAGGTCGCGGCACGACTGCGACCCGGACCAAGCGGCAAACCGGCAATCAGACGCCGAACACCCCGAGGGTGTCGGAGTCGGCGATCTCCCGGATGAAGGTCGACGACCTCCGCAGCCAGCTCAAGCGGCGCGGGGTCTCCGGGATCTCCGCGCTGCGGAAGCCGGAACTGGTGAAGACCCTGGCGCGGACCATGCGCGGGGAGGGCGGCGCCTCCCGGCGGAGCACCGGCCCGGCCGGCCGGCCGTCGGCGACCCGCAAGAGCACCGCCGCCAAGAAGACCACTGCGGCGAAGCGGACCACGTCGGCCCGCCGGGGCGCCACGTCGCCGGCCAAGGCCGCGCCGGCCGCACGCGCCACGGGTGCCAGGGCCAAGGCGTCGGGTACGCGCAAGGCGGCACCCGCCCGGGCCAAGGCGACCCCGGCACGGGCCAAGGCGACCTCGTCGCGGGCGACGACGTCCCGCGCGAAGGCTGCCCCGTCCCGCGCGAAGGCTGCCCCGTCCCGCGCGAAGGCGGCACCCGGCCGCGCCACAGCCGCATCCTCCCGTGCGAAGGCCGCGCCCGCTCGGGCGAAGGCGGCTCCGTCGCGGGCGAAGGCGGCTCCGGCTCGGAAGGCGTCGTCCGCCCGGGCGCAGGCAGCGCCGACCCGTGGCCCGGCGTCCAGCCGGTCGATCGGATCGTCGCAGCTCATCACGTCGCTCGCGGACCGGCCGGAGCGTCCGGGCCGGAGCCTGGTCACCCGCAACCACGAGGTGATCCAGCGCTGGGCGCGGGCGCGGGGCGCGAAGCCCGCCACCATCGCCGGTACCGAGCGCGAGGGCCGGCCCGGGGTGCTCACGTTCAACATCCCCGGTTACCGGGAGAGCAGCCGGATCCGCGAGATCAGCTGGGACGACTGGTTCCGCACGTTCGACCTGCGGCGGCTGAACCTGATCTATCAGGAGCAGATGCGGGACGGCCGGCAGAGCAACTTCTTCCGGACCGAGAACCCGAATCGCGAGGACGGCTGAGGTTTACGGGAATGGCGGACGGGAACGCCGTGTTTGCCACTCCAGGGACGACAACAGGGTCAGGCGGGTTTCCGACAGGGCGCTGTGACGGGCAAGACAGCGATCTGGGTTGAATCCGGAATCCGGGCGAACTAACTTTATTGCACCGCGTCACGCTTGTTTCCGTTCGGGGGAGCGGTGGATCGATCAGGTCCGCGCAGGCGAGATGCGAAGATCGGGTGGAGCACACCGTTGGGGGATGGTGCCACCCGTGGAACCGGCGGCGCGAGCGGGCGACGCTTACGGGGGTGAGTGTCGCCCGCCGCCGCCGGGCGTACGGTATGAGCGCCCATCTCGACGGAGGTCGGGGTGGGCGCTCTGCCGTTGTCTCCCCGAGCCCGTTCAGTCGGTGACGCCGATCGGCTCCGCAGCCGCCGCCCGTAGCGCGGCGACACGCCGTTCCCGGCCCGGCCCGGCGAGCAGGTGCCCGGTGGCGGCCAGCAGGCCCAGCGCGCCCACCACCCGCCAGTGCCGCTCGCCGAGGTGTTCCAGGCTGTGTCGTCCCACCATCGCCGCAGGCCGGGCACACGTTCCTCCAGGAACGTTTCCTTGCGGTTCCTTCCCGTACCGTATCCATCCGCCTCGGGGCGGTCGCGTCGGGGCGTACTCAGGAACCGGCGCGGACCGGCTCGGCGGGTCCGGTCGCCGCGGCCTCGGCCGCCTCGGGCGCCGGGGCGGCCGTGACGCTGACCGGCGCGACCGGCGTGCCCACGGCGCGCAGCGCTACCGCGCGGCGTTCCCGGGCCGGGCCGGAGACGAGGTGGGCGACCGCCGCCACGACGCCGATGCCGGCGCAGCCGAGCCAGAGCGCGCTGTTGCCGGCGTTCTCGCGGACCAGGCCGCCGAGGATCGGCGCGGCGGCGCCGGCGAGCTGCCAGGACAGCGAGAAGACGCCCTGGTAGCGGCCGCGCAGCGCGGCCGGGGACAGCTCCGCGATCAGGGTGGCGTTCGACGGCGAGTTGAGCATCTCGCCGACGGTCCAGATCAGCACGGTCAGGCCGTAGAGCCAGACCGTGTCGGCGAACGCGGTGAGCCCGAACCCGGCACCCATCACGAGCGCCGCGAGCGCCAGCACGTGCGAGCGGCTGCGGCCCTTGATGAGCCGGGGTACGAACAACTGGCCGAACACGATGAGCACGCCGTTGAGCGCGATCACCGAGCCGTACGTGGCCGGGCTGAGCCCGGAGTCGCCCATCGCGATCGGCAGCATCGAGATGTGCTGGAGGAAGACGAGCGCGGCGAGCAGGTTGAGCGCGACGAAGCCGAGGAACACCCGGTCGGCGAGGATGGTGCGCAGCGCGCCGGCCGGCGCGTTCATCCCCTTGGTCGGGAGCACGGTGACCGGCCCGCGGGTCTCGCCGACCTTGGCGAAGATGATCAGCGCTGTCACCAGCGTGGTGGTTGCGTTGACCAGGAACAACAGCAGATAGCTGCCCTGGGCGGCGAAGCCGGCGAGCACCGCGGCGCAGGCGAATCCGAGGTTGATGGCCCAGTAGTTCAGCGAGAAGGCGCGCAGCCGGTCCTTGTCCGGCACCACGTCGACCATCATCGCGCCGAAGGCCGGGCGGGCCGCCTCGGCGAACGTGCCGAGCAGCAGCGCGCCCACCGCCACCGCCCACAGCGGGCGGGCGAAGCCCAGCGCGACCATCATGCCGGCCGCGCCGACGTGCGCGGTGAGCAGTGTGGGCCGCCGGCCCCAGCGGTCGGTCAGGGTGCCGCCGACTGTGGTGCCGACCGCGCCACCGGCACCCCAGAGGCCGATCACCAGGCCGGCCTGGGAGGCGGAGAAGCCGCGTTCCTGGGTCAGGTAGATGGCCAGGAAGATCAGCACGAACGAGCCGAGGCGGTTGATCAGCGAGCCGGCCCAGAGGTACCAGAACGTCCGTGGCAGGCCACCCGCCGTGTCCTGGAACCAGCCCCGTACCGTCCGCATCCCGACGCCCCCGATTGGTAATGACCGACCTCTGTAAGACGCCTTACAACCTAGTGCTGGGCCGGAGGTGAGGTCACCGGGTTTCCACGTGGTGGTCGTCACCACAGGTCGCCGCGTGCCCCTCGCCCGAGTACGGCAGGATGATCGGCATGACTGCGAGCGAGGGGCCCACCGTCGGGACGCTGGTCCTGCTGCGGCACGGCGAGAGCGACTGGAACGCCAAGAACCTCTTCACCGGCTGGGTCGATGTCGACCTGACCGCCAAGGGGGAGACCGAGGCGCGGCGCGGCGGCGAGCTGCTGCGCGAGCACGACCTGCTGCCGGACGTGGTGCACACGAGCCTGCTGCGCCGGGCGATCCGCACCGCCGAGCTGGCGCTGAACGCCGCCGACCGGCACTGGATCGCGGTGCGCCGGTCGTGGCGGCTCAACGAGCGTCACTACGGCGCCCTGCAGGGCAAGAACAAGAAGCAGACCCTCGACGAGTACGGCGAGGAGCAGTTCATGCTCTGGCGCCGGTCGTACGACACGCCGCCGCCGCCGATCGACGACGCGGACGAGTGGTCGCAGGTCGGCGACCCCCGGTACGCGCTGCTGCCGACCGAGGTGATGCCGCGCACCGAGTGCCTGAAGGACGTCGTCGACCGGATGCTGCCCTACTGGTACGACTCGATCGTGCCGGACATCCTGGCCGGCCGGACCGTGCTGGTGGCCGCGCACGGCAACTCGCTGCGGGCGCTGGTCAAGCACCTCGACCAGATCTCCGACGAGGCGATCGCCAAGCTGAACATCCCCACCGGCATCCCGCTGCGCTACGACCTGGACGCCGATCTGCGTCCGCACGTGCTCGGCGGGACGTATCTGGACCCGGCGGCGGCCAAGGACGCCGCCGCCGCTGTGGCCAACCAGGGCCGCTGAGACGGCGCGGGCGGGGCCTCCTCAGAGGCGGCCCCGCCCCCGGTGCTCAGGCGGATGTGGAACCGGTGATCAGGTAGACCACGTGCTCGCCCGCGTTCACCGCGTGGTCGGCGAAGCGCTCGTAGAAGCGCCCCAGCAACGTCGCGTCGATCGCCGTCTCCACCCCGTACGGCCAGTCGTCGCCGAGCAGCACGCCGAACAGGCTCTTGTGCAGGTCGTCCATCGCGTCGTCGTCACGGTCCAGCTCGGCGGCCACGTCGGCGTCCGGCTTGGCCAGCACCGAGCCGATCTTCTCGGCCATCCGGTCGGCGATCCCGGCCATGTCGGTGAAGACCGGCCGCAGCTCCGCCGGCACCGCCGGGGAGGGGTGCCGGCGCAGCGCCGTCTTCGCCACGTGGTCGGCCAGGTCGCCCATCCGTTCGAGATCGGCGGCCACGTGCAGCGCGGTGATCATCGCCCGCAGGTCGGAGGCCACCGGCGCCTGCCGGGCCAGCAGGTCACAGACCCGCTCCTCCACGTGCCGGTAGAGGTCGTCGATCTCGGCGTCCCGCGCGATCACCGTCTCGGCGGCCGTCCGATCGGCGGTGAGCAGCCCCTTCGTGGCCTGGCGCATGGCCGCGCGTACCGCCTCGGCCATGTCCACCAGCAACTGGCTGACAATCTGCAGGTCGGCCCGGAACTCGTCGCGCATCGTCACTTCCTGGGGTCGGTGCCGCGACCCCGGGGGTACGGCAGAAGCATGTGCGCGCCCACGCTAGGCCGAACGGCCGGCACCAGGGTGAACACGGATGAACGACGCGGGGCCCGCAGGTGAACTTTGCCGAAAGCGAGAGTGGTTCGTCCCTTTGTGACCGATCTCCGGGTCAACAATGACCCTACGATCGCCGGGTGGAATGGACGGTGGCCATCGCGGTGGCCGTAGCGCTGGTGACCGGGCTGGTCGCCGGGGCGGTGCTGTCCGGACCGGTTGACGATTGGCGGCGCCGGCGGGCGTCGGGGGGCGGCGGGACCAGCCGTGACGCAGGGAGGACGACGATTCCGGACGACCAGCAGGGGGGCCTCTCCGGGCTCGGCCGCAAGACGATCGACTCGCTGCGCGCCGGCGTGGTGGTGCTCGGCCCGGACGACGTGCCGGTGCTGGTGAACCCGGCCGCCCGGGCGATGGGTCTGCTCCGCGCCGGGGCGGCGCCGGGGTCGATCGCGGCGCACCCGTTGATCCGTACCCTCGCCGGGCAGGTCCGCCGCACGGGCGTGCGGCGCGAGATAGAGCTGGACCTGCCGCGGGGTCGCGACGGCGGTGGGGACAACCCGCTCGGCGTGCACCTGCGGGCGATGGGACTGGGCTCCGGCTATGTCTCGGTCGAGGCGGTCGACGTCACCGAGTCGCACCGTCTCGCGCGGGTACGCCGGGACTTCGTCGCGAACGTCAGCCACGAGCTGAAGACGCCGATCGGGGCGCTGCAACTGCTCGCCGAGGCGCTCGTCGACGCCACCGAGCCGGCCACCGGCGGCGCGCCCGACCTGTCCGAGGACCTGGTCGCCGCGCGGCGGTTCGCCGAGCGGATCCAGCACGAGTCGACCCGGCTCGGCCGCCTGGTGCAGGAGCTGCTGGAACTGACCCGCCTCCAGGGCGCCGAACCGCAGCCCGCCCCCGAGCCGGTCTCGGTGGACTGGGTGCTCGCCGAGGTCGTCGACCGCACCCGCACCGCGGCCACCGCGCGCCGGGTCGAAATCGCCGTCGGCGGGCAGCGGGGCCTGACCGCGTACGGCAGCGACAGCCAACTCGCCACGGCGGTGGCGAACCTGGTGGAGAACGCGATCAACTACTCCGCCGAGGACACCACGGTCCGGGTGACAGTGACCGGCGCCGAGGAGCACGTCGAGATCGCCGTGGCCGACCAGGGCATCGGCATCGCCCCGAACGAGGTCGACCGGATCTTCGAGCGTTTCTACCGGGCAGACCAGGCCCGCTCCCGGTCGACCGGCGGCACCGGCCTGGGCCTGGCCATCGTCAAGCACATCGCCAGCAACCATGGCGGCCGGGTCGACGTGTCGAGCACCCTTGGCGGGGGGTCGACGTTCACTCTCCGGCTGCCCGCACGCCCCCCGGACGACCTGGAGACGACACTCGCCTCCGCTGGGATCGAGGCCGGCCCGGCCGCGCTCCGGCAGGTCTGACCACAGGAAGGAAACACCCGTTGAGCCGCGTACTGGTGGTCGAGGACGAGGAGTCGTTCTCCGACGCCCTGTCCTACATGCTCCGCAAGGAGGGGTTCGAGGTCTCCGTCGCCGCGACGGGCCCCGCCGCCCTCACCGAGTTCGACCGGACCGGTGCCGACATCGTGCTGCTCGACCTGATGTTGCCGGAGATGTCCGGCACCGAGGTCTGCCGGCAGCTCCGCCAGCGCTCGCACGTGCCCATCATCATGGTCACCGCGCGGGACAGTGAGATCGACAAGGTGGTCGGCCTGGAGATCGGTGCCG
Organism: Micromonospora sp. NPDC005257; assembly: GCF_042872445.1. NCBI lineage: Bacteria > Bacillati > Actinomycetota > Actinomycetes > Micromonosporales > Micromonosporaceae > Micromonospora > Micromonospora sp. NPDC005257. The sequence continues at coordinate 344,241 of NZ_JBIAKL010000009.1, forward strand.
ACGACTACGTGACCAAGCCGTACTCGCCCCGTGAACTGGTCGCCCGCATCCGGGCGGTGCTGCGCCGGCGGAGCGCCGAGTCGAACGAGACGGGTGCGCCGACGCTCGCCGCCGGCCCGGTGCGGATGGACATCGAGCGGCACGTGGTGACAGTCGGCGGCGCCGGGGTGCAGCTCCCGCTCAAGGAGTTCGAGCTGCTGGAGCTGCTGCTGCGCAACGCCGGGCGGGTGCTCACCCGGGGGCAGCTGATCGACCGGGTCTGGGGCGCCGACTACGTGGGCGACACCAAGACGCTGGACGTGCACGTGAAGCGGCTGCGCTCCAAGATCGAGCCGGAGCCGTCCGCGCCGCGCTACATCGTCACGGTCCGGGGCCTGGGCTACAAGTTCGAGCCGTAGGCGGGCCTCGTCGATCAAAGGAGTTATGGCGCCGGATCAGCCCCGTCACGCGCCTTTCGCGAGGTGCCACAACTCCAAGATCACCGACCCGAGCGCCTTCGGGGGAGTTTCTCGGCGCCCTAACCCGCCCAGCGTTCTCTGAGTGCGCGATCTTGCACTTTGGTGCCTCGTAAACCGCGCGAATGGGACGTTCGCGTGGCCCGTCGGCGCCCGCTTCGCTCCCGTCCAGCCACGCCCTGCCCGAGGGTGTCGATCATGAACTTGGCGGCGCTGGGTGTCCTTTTTGTCGCAGCCAACCTCATGATCAACCCTGTGATGGGTGCCCGGGAGGATCTCTTCGGGGGTGATCAAGGAGTTTGTGGTCTCGTGGGCGCCCGGAAGGTGCCGCAAACTCCTTGATCACGGGCGTGGAGCGAGATGCCCGGGCTGGGCGCGGCGGGGATGCACTCGGCGGCGGCCCGGACGGCGGCTGCATCTGGTGTGTGTGGGAGGTGTGGGGCGGGGTGTCCGGTTCGGGGGTGGCCAGCGGCACTGTGGTGGCGGAATCGTGGGCGGGCCGGTGGCGTTGTAACCGGGTGACCGACCGAGCAAGGCCACGCCCCCAAGGGCGGCGGCGCCGGGTGTGGGAACAGCCCGGGGCTGCTGGTCGTTGAGTTCGGTTCCGACGCCGTGAACCCGCGCCGCCCCCCGGTGGCGTGAGGCGCCCGGGAATGACGCCGGGCCGCGGGTCGTTGGACATGCTTCCGGCGCCGCGCCGAGGCCCCCGCGCCCTCCGCGAGCAGCCGAGATCCCCCAAGACTTCTTCTGAGCGCCTGACGTGGTGCTCGCACCCGCGTCGACCCCCGTCGGTGTGGGCGTCGATCCCCCGAATGGAGCCCTCATCATGAACACGATTCTGCGGAAGAGCGTTCTGGGTGTTGCTGGTCTGGCTTTC
>NZ_JBIAKL010000010.1:0-321835 GCF_042872445.1 Micromonospora sp. NPDC005257
ACGTTGTTCGCCGAACCGCGGTCGACGGTGTTGTCGTCAGAACGCAGGTTGCGGTCCGCGCCCGAATCAGGCACCTGCTTGACGAGTACGACGATGTTCATCGCGCTTCGACGACCCTCCTGTTTGGTGTAGCGATCACTCGCCCGGTCCCGGGCGCAGCCTCCCGCGTGACGCAACGTGGGTCAACCGCGGGTTGCTGTGCACTTCCCCACGCGGCAATGTTACCCGCAAGTAGCATGGCCACCTCGGCGACCCGGAGTGACGCAACTCACCACCGTCACGCCGCCTCGGCCAGCGCCTGCCGGATCTTCTCGATCGCCGCCGCCTCGGCCGGCTCGATCCCCCGGTGCGCCAGCGCCACCCGCTCCGCCGCGGCCAGCACCACCGACCGGTACGTCTCGACGTCCTCCGGCGACTTGGCGCTCAGGATCTCCACCGAGCGGCCCAACGCGGGCAGCACCACGGACTCGACCTCCAGCGCCGAGTCCCGGGGGAGCTGCGGCAGCGGCCCGGTGGTCAGCGCCTCCTTGACCACGCCGCCTACCTCGGCGAGCGCGCCGGAGGCGGCGAAGCTCTCCCGCACCATGGCCAGCATGCCGGGTACGGCGTTGGAGACCAGGAACACGGCACCGAACGCTCCGGTCTTCAGGGTGAGCCGCTCGTCCGCCGTCAACCGCTCCATGATCACGGAGTGTAGACGTACGGCGTGGAGGTGGTGACCGCAACGAGCCCGAGCCGCTCCAGGATGGGCCGGCTGTCCGGGGAGCAATCCACCTGGAGCATCGTCTTGCCGCGCTGCTGCGCCAGCCGCGCCCGGTACGCCACCAGCGCCCGGTAGATGCCCTTCCGGCGCCACTGCGGCAGCGTCGAGCCACCCCAGAGGCTGGCGAAGCCGGTGCCGCGCTGGTAGCGGACCCAGCCCGCGCTGACCACCGTCTCCCCCGCCTCCGCCACCACGATCGTGATCGACTGCGGGTCGGCCTCGATCTCCCGCGCCAGCCCGGTCACCAGGCGGCTACGGTCGTCGTGCCAGACCTCCTCCTCCATGGCGGCGATCCGCTCCAGGTCGGCCCGGCTGGTGACCTCGCGCAGGCGTACCTCCTCGGGGAGCACCGGGACGGCGGCGGCGAGCGGCACGACCGGGCCGACCACGACGGTCTCCTGGTCCTCCGGCACGAAGCCGGCGGCGCGCAGCCGGTCGGCCAGGTCGGCCGGCTCGTCGTGCCCGGCGAGCTTCCACTCGACCGACTCGCCCCGGGCCCGGAAGAACTCGACCTGCCGGGCGATGAGCGCGTCCAGTTCGGCGCCGGTCAGGCCGTCGAGCGTCCGGTAGGTGAGGAAGCCGCGGTGGTCCAGGCCGAGCACGCGGAACAGCGGGCCGTCCCGCTCCACCGTCACGCCGACGGGCAACGGGTCCGGCAGCTCCGGGCGGAGCTGGGTGTCGTAGGCGTCGCGTAGCTCGCACGCGTCAAGATCGGTCATCCACCCAGGCTAGGCGCGGGGCAAAGCGGATAATCAGCGGCGTGTGGGAGTCGATCAAGAGCTGGTTCGGCAGGGGTGAACTGCGTTCGGTCGGCACCGCGCCGGACTACCGCTTCTCGCTGGCGAACGAACGGACGTTCCTGGCCTGGCTGCGTACCGGCCTGGCGCTGGTGGCGGGCGGGCTGGCCGCGGCGCAGTTCCTCCCGCCGCTGCGCCTGGCCCACCTGCGCGAGGCGATAGCGGTCGCGCTGCTGCTGCTCGGCGCGGCCGTCTCGATCCGGGCGGTCGACCACTGGGCGCGCACCGAACGGGCCATGCGGCTGAACGAGGAGTTGCCCGCGTCCCGCTTCCCGGCCGTCCTGGCGCTCGTCGTCGCGATCGGCGCGCTGCTGCTGGTGGCCGCCGTGCTACTGGGCGGGGCGCGGTGACCCGGGACCCCGGCCTGCAACCCGAGCGCACCCGGCTGGCCTGGCGACGGACGCTGCTCACGCTGACCGCTGTGCTGCTGCTCCAGCTCCGGCCGGCGTTGCGCGGCCAGGCCGTGGACGCGGCGCTGACCGGGCTGGCGATCCTGGTCTGGCTCACCGTGCTGGTGGTGACGTGGCGGCGGGCCACCGGCGCCGGACCGCGCCGGTTCGACCGCTGGTCGGTGCCGCTGACCGCGCTCGGTGCGGCCGGACTGGCGGTGCTCGGTGTGGCGCACGTGCTCGGCGGGGTGCACTGACGTGCGGCGGTGAGCCATCATGAGGCATGGCCCGCCTCTACGTGCTGTTCTTCCTGGTCCAGATCGTCCTTGCCGTCGTCGCGCTGATCAGTTGCCTCTCCGCCGACGAGGAGAAGGTCAAGGCGCTGCCCCGGATGATCTGGGTGCTGATCATTCTCTTCTTCCCGCTGGTCGGCTCGATCGCCTGGTTCCTGGTGGGCCGCGAGCGCCCGGCCGGGACCGCCGGCGTCACCGGCACGGCCGGTCCCGCCGCCCCGGCCCGCCGCCCGCTCGCCCCGGACGACGACCCGGAGTTCCTCGCCTCGCTCGCCGAGCGGTCCCGCCGCGAGGACCAGGAACGGCTGCGGCTGTGGGAGGAGGACCTGCGCCGGCGCGAGGAGGAGTTGCGCGGCCGCCCGGACGACAGGGACCGCCCCGAGGTCTGACACGCGCCGCGGGCCGCCCGCCGGTCACCCGGCGGACGGCCCGCACGCGCCGTGTTCAGGCCAGGTTCGACGAGCGGGGGTACGCGTCCGCGGGGTCGGTCAGCACGTTCACCAGGTACGGCACGCCCGAGTCGAACGCGCGCCCCAGCGCGGGCCCGAGGTCGGCGGCCTTCTCCACCGTCTCGCCCCCGCCGCCGAGCGCCTCGACCACCTTGTCGTAGCGCAGCCCCGGCTGGAGGTCGGCGGCCACGTCGTAGCCGTACATCGCCCGCATCGGGTGCTTCTCCAGACCCCAGATGCCGTTGTTGCCGACCACGATCACCACCGGCAGCTTCTGCCGGACCAGCGACTCCACGTCCATCAGCGAGAAACCGGCCGCGCCGTCGCCCATCAGCACGCAGATCTGCCGGTCCGGGTGGCTGACCCGGGCGCCCATGGCGTAGCCCATGCCGGTGCCGAGGCACCCGTACGGGCCGGGGTCGAGCCAGGTGCCGGGCTGGGCCGGCTCCAGGTACTTCCCGGCGTACGACACGAAGTCGCCGCCGTCGCCGATGGTGATGGCGTCCGGGGCGAGCGCCTTGCGCAGCTCGCCGTAGATCCGGGCCGGGCGGATCGGGTCGGTCTCGGCGGCCATCTCCGCGGCGTCGCGGGCCTTCGCCGCGTCCTCGGCGGTCCGCAGCTCGGCGATCCAGTCGGCGTGGTCGGCCCGATCACCGGCGTGGTCGGCGAACGCGCCCAGGATCAGCCGCAGGTCACCGGCCGGCGCGGCGGCCGGCTGCACGTGCCCGGCCCGCTGGCTGGGCGCGTCCACGACGTGCACCACCCGGGCGTCGCCGAAGTCGCCGAAGGAGAGCCGGAAGTCCAGCGGGGTGCCGATCACCACGACCACGTCGGCGCCCTTGAGCGCGACCCGGCGGGCCTTGGCGAAGGCCAGCGGGTGCTCCGGCGGCAGCGCGCCCCGGCCCATGCCGTTTGTGAACACCGGCACCCGCAACGACTCGGCGGCGGCGCGCAGCGCCTCGACGGCGTCGCCCGCGTACACGTCGGAGCCGGCGATGATCACCGGCCGGGACGCGCCCGCGATCAGGCCGGCCGCCTTCGCCACCTCGTCCGGGTCCGGCTCGATCGGCGCGGGCGGCGTGACCGCCGGCAGGTCGGCGTCGCCGACCGAGAAGACCGCCTCCAGTGGGAAGTCCAGGAACACCGGGCCGCGGTGCGGGGTGAGCGCGGTGGTCAGCGCCGCCGACACCGCGCGCGGGATGTCGTCGGCGCTGAACACCGTCTCGGCGTGCTTGGTGACCGGCGCGACCAGCGGCAGGTGGTCCATCTCCTGGAGGCTGCCCGAGCCCCAGCGGAACTGCGGGGCACGCCCGCCGAGCACCAGCACCGGCGAGGCGTTGAAGAACGCGCTGGTCAGACCGGAGACGCCATTCGTGACGCCGGGGCCGGCGGTGAGCACGGCCAGGCCAGGGCGGCGCTGGAGCTTGGCCACCGCCTCGGCGGCGAACACCGCCGACTGCTCGTGCCGCACGTCGTAGAGGGGGAAGCCCGCCTTGTGGGCGGCGTCGTAGAGCGGGAAGACGTGCCCGCCGGAGAGCGTGAACATCTCCCGTACGCCGTGCGCGCGTAGTGCCGCGAGCGCCAGATCGCCGCCGTGGCCCTCGATCCGCTCCGTCATGCCATTCCCCTTCGTCGACCGACCGCTGTCACGTTACTGGCCGGTATCGCGGATGTGAACAGCTCTCGCGTCAGCGGCCGGTGAAGCCCGGCTTGCGCTTCTCCACGAACGCGGCCATGCCCTCGCGCCGGTCGTCGGTGGCGAACAGCGCCGCGAAGAGCTGGCTCTCCCAGGCCAGGCCGGAGGTGAGGTCCATGTCCAGACCCGCGTCCACGGCCGCCTTCGCCGCCCGCAGCGCCTGCGCCGGCCCGGTCAGGAACGGCTTCACGTACGCCACCGCGGCGTCGTAGACCTCCGCGGCGGGCACCACCTGGTCGGCCAGGCCGATCCGCAGCGCCTCGGCGGCGTCGACCATCCGACCCGTCATGATCAGGTCCTTGGCGCGGGCCGGACCGACCAGCCGGGCCAGCCGCTGGGTGCCGCCGGCGCCCGGGATGATGCCGAGCTTGATCTCCGGCTGGCCGAGCTTGGCGTCCTCGGCCACGATCCGCCAGTCACAGGCCAGCGCCAGCTCGCAGCCGCCGCCGAGCGCGTAGCCGGTGATCGCGGCGACGACCGGCTTGGGGATGCGGGCGATCGCGCCGAGCGCGCTGGACAGATTGGCCGCGCGCTCCGACATGTCCACGTAGGACATGTCGGCCATCTCCTTGATGTCCGCCCCGGCCGCGAAGACCTTCTCCCCGCCGTACACGATCACGGCGCGGACCTCGGCGTCGGCGGTGGCCGCCGCCGCGGCGGCGCGCAACCCCTCCTGCACCTGGGTGTTGAGCGCGTTCATCGGCGGCCGCTCCAGCCGGATGGTGCCGATGCCGTCCTTCACTTCCAGCTTGACGAACTCGCCCACGCTGCCCTCACTTCCTCGTCGAAGTCGCGTGCCAACCTTACGACTCGCCTCGTTGGGGTAGACAGTGTGGTGTCGGCGACGTCCAGGTCGCCGCGCCGGAGTCGCCGCCGCCCCGCCCACCGGGAGTGAGGCCATGATCACCTACTACGACGACCGTTCGGTCCAGGTCACCTCCACCGTGGTACGGGTGGACGGGCGCAGCTACCCGCTCGCCGAGCTGACCACCGTGTGGCACCGGCGGGGCGAACGCTCGTGGCGGGTGCTCGCCGGGCGCGGCGCGATCGGGGCCGCGCTCGCCGGGCCGCTGGTGACCGCCGTGCTGGGCATCGGGCTGGCGGTGTGGCTGCAACGCTCGGCGGTGGTCACCATCGCCATCGTCGGGGTTTCGGTGCTGATCGGCCTGGCCGTCGGGCCGCTGGCCGACTTCCTCTTCGAGTACCTGGACCGCTCCTACGCCCGGGGCAGCCGGGAGATGGAGATGTGGGCCGACTGGCGGGGGCGTCCGGTGCGGCTGCTGCACACCCGGGACGCGATGAAATTCGGGCAGATCTACCGGGCGGTGCAGCGGGCCATGGAGAGCCTGCCCGCCGCTCCCCGCCGGACCGCGCCGGGACCCGCCGCGCCCGGTCAGAACGTGATCGGCTCGTCCGGCAGCAGGCCGAGCCCGCGCAGCAGGCCGTAGGTGTCCTGTTCGCCCCAGAACTGCACGATCCGGCCACCGGCCAGGCGGTACATCTTGCAGGCGCTCTGCACAGTGGTCGCCCCGGTGGCGTCGCGCCGGTACGTCTGCGCCACCGACACCACCACCCGGTCCCCGGCCGCGAAGATCTCCAGGATCTCCTGGTCGAGCACGGTCAGGCCGGGCGAGGAGACGGCGGCCTCGGGGTAGCGCCGACCGCGTACCGCCACGCCGGAGCCGTAGATCTGCACGTCCTCGTCGACCACCTCGGCCAGCTCGGCCAGGTCCTTCGTGACGAAGGTGCGCAGGTAGCGCTTGACCACCTCGATGTTGCGCGCCTGCTCGTCGCCGCCGACACCGGCCCCGCCCGTCATACCGTCACCCTACCGACGCTCGACCGTCCGGTGTCGACACACGCGGTTAGGCTGATTCATGGCCCTCTATTACCGGGACGACGCGGTACAGGTCACCTCGGACGCGATCCACGCGGGTGGTCGGGTCGTCGCGCTCGCCGACGTCACGTACGTCTGGCACGAGCGCGGCACCACCACACTCGCGGTCCGGGGGCGGGTGCTGGGACGCGGGGTGCTGGTCCTGCTGCTGTCGCTGCCACCGCTGGTCGCGGTGGTGTGCGCGCTCTCCCTCGCCTGGTCGGCGCAGGACCGGGGCGAGTGGAAGCTGGCCCTGATCATCGTGGCCGCGTTCGTGGTGATCGGGCTGGCGCTCACCCCGTTCCTGGAACTGCCGCTCGGCTGGCTGGACCGTTCCTACGAGCGCGGCAGCCGGGTGCACGAACTGTGGGTGCAGCACCACGGCCGGGAGACGATGCTGGTCCGCACGCCCGACGCGCTGCGGTTCGGCCAGATCTACCGGGCCGTGCAGCGCGCGGTGGAACAGCAGACCGACAGCCGATGAGCCGCCCGGCGCCGGTCAGGCCAGCGGCAGCGTGGTCGCCATCGGCCAGGCCAGCAGCACCGCCCCGAGCAGCGGCGCCAGCCACCACGGCGCGGCCCGGCGGCGCAACACCTCGGCCCAGGCCGCCTGCCAGGCCACCAGCGCCGCGAACAGCGGCACCACCAGCAGCACGAACCCGGGCGCCAGGCCGATCACCGCCGCGCCGGCCAGCACCAGCACGGCGATGCCGCCGGCGGCCGCGTAGCCGAGGCCGTGGCCGTCGGTGAGCCGCTCGGCGCCGAGCAGGAAGACCAGGCAGCAGAGCGTCACCAGGGGCAGCAGCCACCACCGGGCCCCGACCGGCACGGTCGAGGTGAGCCCGAGATGAAGCGGCAGCGCGACAGCGAGCACGGCGTACCCGAGGAGCACGACCGCGACCACCGCGGACCGGACGCCACCCCCGGTCGCTGACGGCCGCCCGGGACGCGCGAAGCGTGCTGCGGCGGCCAGCAGCACGCCGGTGAGCAGCAGGAACACCGCGACATATCCGCCCACGGCGAGCGGCAGCCGAGCGGTGGGCAGCAACGCGGCGAGCGCGGCGCCCAGCCCGGCCGCCGGCACCGTCGCGGCGAGCCACCGGGTGGTACGCGGACCGCCGGTGCCCGGCCGCGCCCGGCGCGGCAGCAGCGCCGCAAGCGGCACGAAGCCCAGCGCGAGCCCTGCCAGCAGCAGGGCGGCCCCGCCCGGCCGGGTCAGCGGGGACGGCTCCGGCCCGCCGGTACGGTCCGGCAGCGCGTCGAGCACCGCGGCGTGGGTACGCGGCGCGAACAGCACCGACACGTGCTCGACGCCGGGCGCCACCACCCGCGTCCGGGTGCCCGGCGGCGCGTCCCGGGTCACCTCGTCGACGGCCTGGCGGAAACCGGCGAACTCCAGGCCGCCCACCACCAACGTCAGCTTCCCCGGCCAGCCGGCCGGCACGTCACCGCCGTCGGGCAGCGAGATCGCCACGGTCCGGTCGATCTCCGGATGCGCCACCGCGTACCTGGTGACCGCGCCGGCGCCCATCGAGTGCCCGACCAGGACGATCCGGTCCGGGTCGACACCGGGGCGCCCGCGCAGCCACGCCACTGCCACGTCCAGATCGTGCCGCAGCCGCGCCCGGGCGCCTTCCCCGTCCCGCCCGGCGCCGGGCAGCCGGGACCCGCTGGCGCCGTGCCCGGCGAAGTCGAGCAGCACCGCGACGCCGCCCTGGCGGGCCACCGAGTCGGCCAGCGGCCGCATCAGCCGAGCCGACCCGGCGAAGCCGTGCGCGATCACCACACCGGGCCGCCGGCCACCGTCCGCGCCGTCCGCCCGGACCTCGGTCAGCGGCACCCCGGCCACCGTCGCCCGCCGGGTGCTCAGCCCGGCGTCGGCGCGGACCAGGAGCAGGGCGCCCAGGACCATGGCGAGCAGCGCGACCAGGCCGCAGGCGAGCGTTCGCCGCGACACCGAGCCGGGGGTGGGCATGCGGGCACCCTACGCCCCGCCGGGAGCCCGGCGTCACGATCACCGCCGGGTGGCCGCCGGGCGGCAGTGGCCCCGACGCCGCACACTGGATGTCATGGCAATCCCTCTCCCCCGGCCCGGCGCCCTGCTCGGCCTCACCCGCAACGCAGTGGACCAGGCGCTCGGCTCGGCGGTCACGATGGCCTCGGTACCCGCTCGCGCCTTCGCCGTCCTCGACCAGGTGGAGGCGCTGGTCCGGCGGATCGACGGGGTGGTCGACCGGATCGAGGGCACGCTCGACCGCACCGACCGGGTGCTCACCGACGCCGAGACGGCGGTCCGCGAGGTGGCGGTGATCAGCGCCGCCGCGACCGCGGCGATCGACACCGCGACCGAGGTGGCCGCCGCCGCGACGGTTGTCGTCGGCGAGGCGCAGCGGGTCTCCGCGGCGGCGGCCGCTGTGGTCGGCGAGGCCGACCGGGTGGCCCGCAGCGCGGCCGGTCTGGTCACCGAGGCGGAGACGGTGACCGCGCGGGCCGCGGGCACGCTGGCGACGGCGGACAGGGCCGCGGGCACGGCGAGCGAGCTGCTGGCCGCGTACGAGGCGACGCTGCGCCGGGCCGCGCCGATGGCCGCCCGCTTCGTGGAGCAACTCAGCCCGGAGGAGGTGACCGCCGCGATCCGGCTCGTGGACGAGTTGCCGAAGCTCAAGCAGCATCTGACCTCTGACGTGCTGCCGATCCTGGCCACGCTGGACCGGGTCGGCCCGGACCTGCACGACCTGCTGGACGTCACCCGGGATCTCAAGCTCGCGGTCGCCGGCATCCCCGGGCTCGGCATGCTGCGCCGCCGCGGCGAACGCCTCACCGACGAACCGGCCGGCTGAGGCTCAGCCGCCCAGGAACAGCTCGTCGATCTCCGCGCGGTGCGGCAGCGCCACCGAGGCGCCGAGCTTGCGCACGCACGCCGCACCGGCAGCCGCCGCCCAGCGCACCGCCTCGGCCAGGTCCCGCCCCTCGCCCCAGGCCACCGCGAGAGCGGCGGTGAACGCGTCCCCGGCGGCGGTCGAGTCGACCACGTCGACCGGCACCGCCGGCACGTGCGTCGCCGGCCGGTCCCGGTCGACGTACCAGGCGCCGTCGCCGCCGAGCGTGAGCACCGCCCGGGGCACCAGATCCAGCAGCGCCGCCGGCTCGTCCCGGCCACGGCCGGTCAGCGCCTGCGCCTCCGGCTCGTTCACCACCAGCAGGTCGGTGGCCGCCAGCAGCTCGGCCGGCACCGACCGGGCCGGCGCGGCGTTGAGCACCACCCGGGTGCCCGCCGACCGGGCCGCCAGCGCCGCCTCGGTCACCGTCTCGACAGGCACCTCCAACTGCGCGACCAGCACGTCCGCATCGCGTACGGCGGAGAGCTCGTCGGCGGTCGGCGACGTGAACGCGGCGTTCGCTCCCGGGGTGACCAGGATGGCGTTCTCCCCCGCGCCGCCGACCATGACCAGCGCGACGCCGGACGGGCCGTAGACCACCCGCAGGTGGCCGGTGTCCACGCCGGCGGCTGTCATCCGGGCCCGCAGCGTCACCCCGAACGAGTCCGATCCGATCGCGCCGAGGAAGACGCAGGACGCGCCGGCGCGTACCGCGGCCACCGCCTGGTTGGCCCCCTTGCCGCCGGGCAGCATGACGAAGTCGTCACCCAGCACCGTCTCGCCGGGCCGGGGCAGCGCGGCGCCGATGCCGACGAGGTCCATGTTGGCGCTGCCGACGACGGCGATCCGGGTCTGCGGCACGGTGTCGTCCCGTCGCTCAGGCGGCGCGGGCGGCCCAGCGGTCGCCGGACCGCGTGACCACCAGCGGCAGGCCGAACGTCTTCGACAGGTTGTCGGCGGTGAGCACGTCGGCGAGCAGCCCCTGCGCCACCACGCCGCCCTCGCGCAGCAGCAGCGCGTGGGTGAAGCCCGGCGGGATCTCCTCGACGTGGTGGGTGACCAGCACCATGGCCGGCGCGTCCGGGTCGTACGCCAGCTCGGCCAGCCGGGCCACCAGGTCCTCGCGCCCACCCAGGTCGAGCCCGGCGGCGGGCTCGTCGAGCAGCAGCAGCTCCGGGTCGGTCATCAGCGCGCGGGCGATCTGCGTCCGCTTGCGCTCGCCCTCGGACAGCGTGCCGTACACGCGGTCGGTGAGGTGGCCGACGCCGAGCTGGCGCAGCAACGCGGCGGCGCGGGCCTCGTCGGTGCGGTCGTAGCTCTCCCGCCAGCGGCCCACCACCGACCAGGCGGCCGTCATCACCACATCGACGACCCGCTCCTCGGCGGGGATCCGCTCGGCGAGCGTCGCCGTGGACAGGCCGATGCGGGTACGCAGCTCGTTGACGTCGGTACGGCCGATGCGCTCGCCGAGCACGTGCGCGACGCCGCTGGTCGGGTACAGCCGCCCGGCGGCCAGGTTGAGCAGCGTGGTCTTGCCCGCGCCGTTCGGCCCGAGCACCACCCACCGTTCGTCCAGCTCGACCTGCCAGTCGACGTCGTGCACCAGCGCCGTGCCGGAACGCTTGACGCCGACCCCGTCGAGGCTGACCACCAGATCCGCGTCCACGGTCGAGGGGGCGAGGGCGCCCGGGGCGCCGGGGATCAGGTCACCAGTCACCGCTCCATCCAATCACGCACCCGGTCCGGCGCCCTCCACGGGCGGCGCCGCCGCCGTAGGGTGGGGCACCGTGTCGTTGGTCACCGCTTGCGGCTGGCGGTCGCGCCGGCCCTGCTGAAGAACCCGCAACGGCGCACGCCCCGGCAACTCCTTGCCAACCCTGACGCCATGATGAAGGATTCCTTCACATGGCGTCCGGGTGTACGACGCGGTCAGCCGACCGTCGAGCCGAACACCTCGTCGCGGACCGCGTCCAGCGCGGTACGCAGCGCGCCGCGCAGGATCGGCTCCTCGGTCAGCCCGGTGGTCACCACCCGGGGCCGGACCAGCGTGATCGCGGCGACCTCGTGCTGCACCCGCTCGGCCAGCGCCGCGCCGCCGGCCTGTCCGACCGCGCCGGCGAGCACCACGAGCGGCGGGTCGAGCACCACGCAGGTGCTCGCCACACCGAGCGCCAGCCGCCGGGCCAGCTCGTCGAGCATCGGCCCACCGGCGGTGCCGGCGGCGATGGCCGCGCGTACCACCTCGGCCGCCCGGGCCGCCGCGACGCCCTGCTCCGCCGCGTCCGGGCTGGCGAAACCGTGGTCGGCGGCCACCGCACGTATCGCGTCGGCGCCAACGAGCTGCTGGAACGCCGGCTTCGCCCGCTTGGACACGTCGCGCGGGATGGGTGCGCCCGGCACCGGCAGGTAGCCGATCTCGCCTGCCGCGCCGCTGCTGCCGTGGTGCAGCCGCCCGCCCAGCATGATCGCCAGGCCGACGCCCGCATCCACCCAGACCAGCACAAAGTCGGCTGTGCCCTGGGCCGCGCCGGACTGCGCCTCGGCCACCGCCGCCAGGTTCACGTCGTTCTCGAAGACGACCGGGGTGTCCAGGTCCTCGCGGAGCGCGGCGAGCAGGCCGCTGTGCCAGCGCGGCAGGTTGAACGCGAACGTGATGTCGCCGGTCTGCGGGTCGACCAGGCCGGGGGTGCCGAGCACGACGCGCCGGACGGCGGACAGCTCCGCCCCGGCGCTGCTGGCCGCCTGGACCACCGCGTTGTGCACCACGCCGACCGGGTCGTCGGTGTCCTTGGTGGACTGCTCGACCCGGCCGGCCACGGCGCCGGTGATGTCGGCGCAGGCCGCCACCACCCGCTCCGCGCCCACGTCCACGCCCACCACGTACGCGCTGCCCGGCCGGACGGCGTAGAGCTGGGCGTTCGGGCCCCGCCCGCCGGCCTGCTCACCGACCCGGGCGACCAGGCCCCGTTCCTCCAGCCGCTCGACGAGTTGGGACGCGGTGACCTTGGACAGCCCGGTCAGCTCACCGATCCGGGCCCGGGTCAGCGGGCCGCGCTCGAGCAGCAGCTCCAGCGCCGCACGATCGTTGAGCGCCCGCAGGAGTCGGGGGGTGCCGGGCAGCCGGGTCGCACTCATACCAACGTCCTCAATTTTCAGTAAAGTTCTCTAACCACAAAACGCCTGCCGAGGGGTGCCCGCTAGCGTATCGGCCACCCCCATCCGCAGCGGCCGGACGACCCGGCAGGGAAAGGGGATACTCGTGGGTCTGGATCCAGGACTGCGCCGGCTCGCGCTGGGCACGCTGCTGGCCGCGTACCCGGGGCCGATCCCGCCGGACTGGGCGGTCGACCTGCTCGCCGACGGGCTCGCCGGGCACACCCTGTTCGGCACCAACATCCACGACCCGGCCCAGGTGGCGGCGTCCACGGCGGCGCTGCGCGCCGGCCGCCCCGACGTGATCGTCGCGATCGACGAGGAGGGCGGCGACGTCACCAGGCTGGCGCACGCCACCGGCAGCCCGTACCCGGGAAACGCCGCACTGGGCGCGGTGGACGACCCCGGCCTCACCCGCCAGGTGTACGCGGCGATCGGCGCGGAGCTGGCCGCGCTGGGCATCACCGTCGACCTCGCGCCCACCGTCGACGTGAACACCGCCGACGAGAACCCGGTGATCGGCACCCGCTCGTTCGGGGCGGACCCGAAGCGCGTCGCGGTCCACTCGGCCGCCGCCGTCGCCGGCCTCCAGTCGACCGGCGTGGCCGCCTGCGCCAAGCACTTCCCCGGGCACGGCGCCACAGTCGCCGACTCCCACCACGAACTGCCCACAGTCGACGTGCCGCCGGCCGTGCTGCGGGAACGCGACCTGCCGCCGTTCGCCGCCGTCGTCGACGCGGGCGTCCGCGCGGTGATGACCGCGCACATCCGGGTGCCGGCGCTGACCGGCGACGGCCCTGCCACGTTCAGCCGCGCGGTCCTGCACGACCTGCTGCGCGTCGAGTACGGCTTCACCGGCGCCGTCGTCACCGACGCGCTGGAGATGAAGGGCGCGGTGCTCGCCGCCGGCGGGGTCGGTCCGGGCGCGGTCCGGGCCCTGGCCGCCGGCGCGGACCTGCTCTGCATCGGGGCCCGGGTGGACGCCGAACTGGTCGAATCGGTCGCCGCCGAGATCGTCGCGGCGATCGACGACGGCCGGCTTGCGCGCGAGCGGGTCGAGGAGGCCGCCGGCCGGACGGCGGCGCTCGCCGCCGCCACCGGCCCCGCCGACACCCCGCCGCCCGCCGTCGAGGGCCTCGGCTACGCCGCCGCGCTGCGGGCGGTACGCGTCGAGGGCGACCTCACCCGCTCCACCGCGCCGCTCGTGGTGCAGGTGCACGCCCTCTCCACCATCGCCGAGGGCCGGGTGCCGTGGGGGCTCGGCCCGCACCTTGCCGCCGGGGTCGAGCAGGCCCGGGCGGTGGCGGGCGAGACCGACCCGGAGCAGGTGCGGCGGCTCGCCGGTGACCGGCCGGTCGTGCTGGTCGGGCGGCACCTGCACCGGCTGCCCGGCGCGCGCGAGCTGGTCGAGGCGCTGGCCGCCACGCATCAGGTGACAGTGGTCGAGATGGGCTGGCCGGGCGCCTGGCGGCCGGTGGGCGCGCGCGCCTTCGTCGCCACCCACGGCGCCAGCCACGCCAACGGCCGGGCCGCCACCGAGGTGCTCGGCCTGACCGCCTGACCCACGCCCACGCCCTTGCCGCCGTCGCCGGACGACGGTTATTGAACGCGTTCAAAATTTGTCGTAAGCTCACGTCGCCCTTGATTTGAACACGTTCAAGAAAGGCGACGGGGATGGACGCGAAGGTCTGGATGTACCTGGCCTACCTGACGGTGAGCATCGGTCTGACCATCTGGGTGGCACGGGCACTGTCCCGCAACGGGCAGGTGTTCCTGGAGGACGTGTTCGCCGACAGCCGGCTGGCCGGGGCGGTGAACAGCCTGCTGGTGGTCGGCTTCTACCTGCTCAACCTCGGCTACGTCACGGTGGCGATGAAGGAGTCCGATCCGGTCGGCGACACCAGCCAGGCGCTGGAGCAGCTCTCCATGAAGGTGGGATTCGTTCTGCTGGTGCTCGGCGCGCTGCACTTCTTCAACGTCTTCGCGCTCGGCCGATACCGGCGCGGCCGCCTGCGCCAGCAGGCCACCCACCCGCCGCTGCCGCCGGTCAGGATGCTCCCGCCGCAAGGTGGGCCCGTGCCGGCGGCGGGCCCGAACCCGCCGGCCCGGTGACGTCCGCCGCGGGCGGGCACCAGCAGGATCCCACCGGGCACGGGGCCGGTGGGATCCGCGGGTTCACCGTCCTGTTCGACGCGGAATGCCCGATGTGCCGGGCCGCCCGGCGGTGGCTGGCCTCGCACGCCCAGCTCGTACCGCTGGAGTTCGTGCCGGCCGGGTCCACCGAGGCCCGGCGGCGCTTTCCCGGGCTGGACCACGACGCCACGTTGCGCGACCTGACGGTGGTGGCCGACACCGGCGCGGTCTACCGCGGCGACGGCGCCTGGTTCGCCTGCCTCTGGGCGCTCGCCGAGCATCGCGGCACGGCCGAACGGCTGGCCCGCCCACACCTGCTGCCGCTGGCCCGGCGGGTGGTGGCGGCGGCCTCCGCGGTCCGCGAGCGGATCCGGGAACCGGGATACGGTGACGACGATGACCGAGCAGAGTGCGCCGACGACCGCTGCGGGTGGGTCGACGGCCCGGGGTGAGCAGACCCGCCAGCTGATCCTGGACACCGCGATGCGGCTGTTCCGCGAGCGCGGGTACGCGCGCACCACCATGCGCGCCGTCGCCCAGGAGGCGGGCGTGGCGGTGGGCAACGCCTACTACTACTTCGACTCCAAGGAGCACCTGGTCCAGGAGTTCTACGCGGGCACCCAGCGCGAGCACCGGGAGACGGCCGCGCCGGTGCTCGCCCGGGAGCGGGACTTCGCGCCGCGACTGGCCGGGGTGCTGCACGCGGGCATCGACGTGCTGAGCCCGTACCACGCGTTCGCGGGCGCCTTCTTCAAGACGGCCGCCGAGCCGACCTCGCCGCTCAGCCCGTTCTCCGCCGAGTCGTCGGCACCCCGGGACATGTCGATCGCGCTGTTCCGCGAGGCGCTGACCGGCTCCACCGCCAAGCTCGACGCCGAGCTGCGCGAGGCCCTGCCCGAGCTGCTCTGGCTCGGCTACATGGGGGTGGTGCTCTACTGGGTGCACGACCGCTCGGACGGGCAGGTCAAGACCCGGCAGCTCATCGACGGCGTGGTGCCGCTCGTGGACCGGCTGGTGGGGCTGTCCCGGCTGCGCGTGCTGCGGCCGGTCACCCGCCAGGCGCTCGCGCTGATCCACACGCTGCGCCACTGACCTCAGCGGGCGCTCCGGGCAGCGATTCCGCAGGTGAGAGTCCGTAACCGGACAATGACGCACCCCTTGTTCACCACCGGCACTAAACATAGCGTTACCGATGCCGGGCCTGGGGAAGAGCCGCGGACCGTGGATCCGGCCCGGGATCCACGGTCCGCGCCGGGCCGCTCGCCCGGCCGGCCCACCCCGGTCAGCGCGGGAAGACGCCGAACGCGGTGAAGCCCTGCTCCGGGAACCCGGCCGCCTCGGCCACCCGGGCGGATGCGGCGTTGCCGGGGTCGTGCAGATAGGTGGGGATCGCCCCCTCGTCCAGCACCCGGCGCGCGGCCTGCGCGACCAGCCGCCGGGCCAGACCGCGCCCGCGCGCTGCCGGCACCGTGCCCACCGCCAGCTCGTGCCCGTACGCGTCGTGCCGCTTGATCCCCACGCCGGCCCGGTACTCGCCGTCGGCGCCCCGGACCACGAGCACCTCCCGGTCGAACAGCCGCAGCCACGGCGGCAACCCGGGCAGCGTGGGGGGCACCCACTCCCCCACCTCGGGCAGCGGCGCCGGGTCGGCGCACCAGCGCAGGACCGAGGTGTGCGCGATGAACTCGGGCGTGCCGACCGCGCCCGGCAGGGCGGGCAGCCACTCCCCGAGCGGCCGATCGCGCACCAGCGCCCGTACCGCCTCCACACGGTCCGCGGCGACCGAGAGGACGGTGCTGCCGTCCGCCGTCACCGCGAGGGCCGGGCGCAGCCGTCCGTCCCAGGCCGGGCGGGCGCGGCGGTAGGACCGGACCACGTGCAGCCCGGGGCCCGCCGGCCACTGTCCCAACCAGGTCGCCAGATGAAGGAAGACCCGCCGGTCGAGCACGTGATCATGGTACGCCGTGCCGCCGCGCCCATGTCTGCGGAATCGGCCGATCGCGCCGGCGGTTGAGACGCGCGGCCGACGGGTAGAGGGTCGGCACGCCAGCGACGGGTGCCGATTCCTGCTTCCGCCACCGGTCGCAGGATTCCGGCGCTTCGCGGAACCGACGGCATCGACCCTGCGTCACATCCATTTCCATACATGTACAAGTTTCTCTGGGACGGTAGTGGTCATGCCTCACGAACCGAATGACCGATTCCAGCAGGGCGCGGAGCGCCGCTGGCGGGCCGCCGCAGACGCCGGACGGTTTCCGGCGCAGCCGGCATACCGCGAGGCCCGCGACCGGGCTACTTCCTGGGCCGAGGTGAACGCCCAGCCGGCCGCCGCCTGGCACGGCTCCGCGACCGGCTGACGCACCAGGATCGCGTTTAAGTTGGTGCTCCCCGGCAACGAGCCGTGGTGTACGTTCGAGGGCATGACTCGCATCACCGTCGACGTGAACGATGAATGGCTGGAGTCGGCACGCGAGGTGCTGGGCACCGACACCAAGGTCGCCACCATCAACGCCGCGCTGCACGCGTTCGCCGTCAGGCGGCAGGCCAAGGAGATCGTCGCCGCCTTCGACCAGGTGGAGATGGACTTCACCGATTCGGAGGAGGGCTGGCGTTACGGCGGCGGACGCGACCTGAGCCGGCTCGCCGAGCGGGCGCGCGAGGGCGAGGCCGCAGCCTGATGGCCGGGCGCGTCTACCTCGCCGACACCTCGGTGTACGTGCTTCAGGGCCGCCACCAGATCGTCCGGAAGCGCTTCGAGACACTCCTGGCCGAGGGCCGTCTGGCCGCGTGCCAGATGACCTCGCTGGAGTATCTGAACAACGCCCCGACACCCAAGGGCTACGAGATCCTGTGGCAGGCATTGCGGGGTCACCGCTGGCTGGACGTCACCGCCGAGGCGATGGACCGTGCCCTGACGGTGCACCGCCTGCTGGCCGCGGAGAGCCAGCACCGCAACTTCCGGCTGCCCGACCTGATCATCGCGGCGACAGCGGAGCTGCACGGTGCCACCGTCCTGCACTACGACGCCGACTACGACCGGATCGCCGCGCTCACCGGCCAGCCCGCCGAGTGGGTCGCCCCGAAGGGCAGCCTCTAGAAGGCGGACGACACACCGGCTGGGCGGCGTACCAGCCTTCGCACACCTGTGCGGTAGCGTCTTGTGGTCCGATTTCCGGCCTACGACAGGAGAAGCTCCGCGCATGGGCAAGAAGACGATCCACGTCTCCGACTTCACCGGTCGGGTGCTGAGCCCCGACGACGAGGTGGTCAAGGTCGTCGTCCTGGAGCACCCGGACTTGGTCGCCGGCCCCGTGCAGCTCGACGCCACCCCGGTCGAGGTGGAGAGCATCGACGACGCGGCGCTGGACGTCGCGGTGGTGGAGATCCACGACCGGCACGGCCACGGCGAGCCGCGCCGCGTGGTGCTGACCGCCGGCGAGTTCGACGCGATGGCGACCGACGTGCCGATGGCACAACTGCTGCGTACCGCCGAGCGGGTCAAGCCGCCCAAGGCCCGGCGCGCCACCGAGAAGACCGACTACGGCACCATCGAGCACGCCGGACGGCCGCATCGCGGCCGGGTCACCGAGGAGGAGGCCCGGCTGGTCCGGGAACACCTCGACGAGGTGAACAAGCGCCTCGCCGACGCCGGCATCCGCCAGGTCGACCCCGCCGACCCGGAGCACGCCGCCCGGTACGGCTTCCCCACCGCCGCCTGACACCCGCGTCCCGGGCACGCGCCCCCGTGACGCGTGCCCGGTGCGACGTCAGGCCCCTTCCCGGTTGATCTCGGCCAGCGCCGTCTCGAACGCCGATTCCAGCGCGGTTTTCTCCAGGCCGGCCCTGCGCAGCACGCCGTCGTCGCCCTCCTCCTCCAGCAGGGCGAGCAGGATGTGCTCGGTACCGACGTGGTGGTGGCCCATCCGCAGCGCCTCCCGGAACGTCAGCTCCAGGACCTTCTTGGCGCGCGCGTCGTAGGGGATCAGGTCCGGAACCGGGTCGGCCTTCGCGGGCAGCGTCGCGGTGACGACCTCCCGCAGCCGCTCCAGGCGTACGCCCCGAGCCACGATCGCGGCGGCGGCCCGCCCTTCCGGCTCGGCGAGCAGCCCGAGCGCGACGTGCCCCGGGGTGATCTCGGCGTTGCCGGCGGCCCGCGCCTCCTCCTGCGAGGCCAGCACGACGTTGCGGGCGCGCGGAGTGAACCGGCCGAACCCGGCGTTCGGGTCGAGCGCGGCGGCTGTCTCCGCCTTGGCGGCGGAACGCTTCTGGGCGGCCTGTTTGCTCACCCCCATGCTGCGGCCGATCTCCGTCCACGAGGCGCCGGAGCGGCGCGCCTGGTCGACGAAGTGCCCGATGAGGTGGTCGGCGACGTTGCCCAGGTGGTCGGCCACGAGGACCGCGTCGGCCAACTGGTCGAGCGCGCCGGTGCGCGACTTCTTGATGCCGTCGATGAGGTCGTCGAGGCGTACCGGATGGGTCATCTTGTGCGGTGCGGTCTCCTCCATGCGTCAACCATAGGTTGACGATTGCGTGGCGGTCAACCCCCGGTTGACGATGTGATCGAGGCTCAGCCGCGTACCCACCGCTGGTTGCTGCCGCCGTTGCAGGTCCAGATCTGCACCGCGGTGCCGTTGGTGGTGCCCTGCCCGTTGACGTCCAGGCAGAGACCCGAGCCGACCCCGACGATGGTGCCGTCGGCGTTGATCCGCCACTGCTGGTTGCTGCCGCCGGTGCAGGTCATGATCCGCGCGCGGCTGCCGGACGCGGCGCCTGGGACGTCGAGGCACTTGTTGCCGTACACGGTGAGCTGGTTGTTCGTGCCGGCCGTCCACTGCTGGTTGGGCCCGCCGTTGCAGTCCCAGATCTGCACGACCGCGCCGTCGGCCTGGCTGGCGCCGTTGACGTCGAGGCAGCGGTTGGCGCTCGCGCTGCGCACCTCTCCGGTCGGGCCGCTGGAACCGTCGCCCGGCGTGATCGCGAGGTTGTCGAACTGGGCGGTGACGCCCTGGCCGGTGCCGTACCCGATCTGGCCGGCCACCCAGGCGGAGTCCGACACGGTGCCGACGGTGGTCCCGTCGATCGCCGCGGTGAGGGTGCTGCCGTTGAGCGTCAACGAGAGGTTGTGCCAGCGTCCGGTGCCCAGCGCCGCGGTGTTGCCGCTGGCCAGGGTGCGCCAGTTGCCGCTGGTGTTGTTGCTCCGGATCGACCAGGCGCCGCCGTCGGTCACCCGAAAGTAGTAGCCGTTGAGGTTCTGCGGGCCCTGGTGGTTGTAGGTGTTGCCGCGGCCGATGAGCTGGGCGTAGCCGGGCTTCTCCAGCAGCACGTCCGAGGAGACCGTGTAGTTGCGCCAGGTCAGATCGCCCAGCAGGGCATACGGTTCGGCCTGGCCGGACGTCCAGTAGATCGGCGCCTGCTCGGACATCTGGCGGACACACTGTCCGGTCCGGCCGCCACCGCAGCCGACGATCTCGAACGAGCCCTGCTGGTCCATCAGGTACCGGGCCTCGCGCCCGGTGGCGTAGCTGTCGAAGTCGTCGCGGTACGGCAGACCCAGGGTGCCCTGGACCGGGCTGACAGCCGTGCCCTTCCCCTGCCCACTCGTGGTGGTGACGCTGTAGACGTAGCCGGGCTGGACGGTGAGCGAGAAGCGCCCGCCGTTCGGTGTGATGTCGGCGCCCCGGACGAAGTGCTCGGCGCTGTTGTTGGACCTGAGGTTCGTCGCCCACACGCGCACCGTGCCGGCGGAGAGCCCGCCGGTGACGGTGACGTCGAGCTGCTGGGCCGAGCCGGCGTCCTGCGTCTCGATGATGGTGCTCCAGTCGCTGTTGTTCGTGGACTTCAGCGAGACATAGCTGCCGTTGCCGCGGTTGCCCCCCAGGTAGCCGCTGGACGAGTCGAGATAGCGCCAGCCCGGCGCCGTGAACTGGGTGGTGTGCGCCATCACCCAGGTGCTCCTGCCGATCGAGTAGGCGCCGGACCACGGCTGCTGCGCCACCGCCACGCCGGTGGTCGCCCAGGGAATGTTGGGGGTGACGGCGGCGATCACCGGCCAGTTGATGTACCCGGTCATCTTGCCGTCGAGGTAGCCGCGGTTGATGCCCCGGGCGAGGGCCGACGCGCCGGCGTTGTAGTCGTCGGAGCCGTTCTCACTGGCCCACAGCTGCTTGCCGGTGGAGATCGCATTGGCGGAGCTGGGGCAACTGGTCTGGGCGCTGCGGTAGCCGCAGACGTAGTGGCTGCCGAAGACCTGCACCGCGTTGGCGAACGCCGGGTCCCGCAGCGAGTCGTCGGCGGCACCCCACCCGAAGTCGTCCGAGGCGACGATCTTCACGTTGCCGTAGCCGCGGGAGTCGAGTGTGGAGCGCAGGTTCTTGTACCAGGTGGTGTTGTAGCCCTTCTCGTTCCACCCGCCGAGGTAGTTGATGGTCAGTCCGTGCGTCGCCGCGCAGTCCAGCCACCCGACGAGGTAGTTGATCGAGTCGGTGGACCAGAAGTTGCCGTTGCCGATCCAGCCGGGCGCTCCCCAAGCCAGACCGACCAGGGCGATGGCGGGGTTCCGCGCCCGCGCCTGCTCCATCAGCCACCACTCGTAGCCCCGGTTGCAGTTCACGCTGCCCCGGGTGTGCTCGTGGCTGGGCTCGGCGCCGGAGGTGGAGTTGGTGTCGCCGCCGATCTCCACCTTCATCAGTTGCATCGCGGCGCCGTAACCCGGCTTGAACAGGTAGTCGAGGATGTCGCTGCGCTGCGGCTCCGGGTAGTCGATCAGGAGTCTGCTGTTTCCGCCGCCGCCGCTGACCGCGCCGACTCCGTCGAGCGCGCGGCCGCCGGAGGCGCCGTTGACGGTGAGGGCGGTCGCCGCCCGGGCTGGCGCGGCGGGGACGGTCAGCGCGAACGCCGTCACCATCGCGGCCACCGCCGCCGACGCCATCCGTCGCCACGCCACATGTTCTCCGCTCATCCTGCTGGACACCGACCCACCTCCAGATAGACACACGTCTATCAAACGTTAGGCATGTTAGCGTTCACACCACGAGTTGGTCAACGCCTCGCCGGCCCGGGCCCCACCCCACCGAACGACGCTCGCGAAAACGGGTAAGGTCGGTCGGGGTGAGCACCCATTCGACACTGCTGTTCGTGCTCGCCGCCGTCGCGGTCGTCATCGCCGTGCGGTGGGTGGCGGCGCGCAGCGGTCTACCGGCGGCGGCGCTTCTGCCCCTCATCGGCATCGCGTACGCGCTGCTCCCCGGCCCCAACGTCGACCTCGATCCCGACCTCGTGCTCATGGTCGTGCTGCCACCGTTGCTCTACAGTGCCGCGCTCGACTCGTCGCTGCTGGACATCCGCCGCAACCTGCGGATCGTGGTCAGCCTCTCCGTGGTGCTGGTGCTCCTCACCGGACTGCTCGTCGGCGTCGGGTTCCACCTGTTCGTCGCCGGCGCGACCCTGGCCGCAGGCATCGCGGTCGGCGCCGCCGTCGCCCCGCCCGACCCGGTCGCCGCCCTGGCCGTGGGCCGCCGGGTCAACCTGCCGCCGAAGATGGTCACGATCATCCAGGGCGAAGGGCTGCTGAACGACGCCACCGCGCTGACCATGCTCAGCGTCGCGGTGGCAGCCGCCGTGGGCGGCGAGTTCTCGTTCCACGCCGCGGTCGGGCAGTTCGTGCTCGCCGCGGCCGGCGGGATCGCTGTGGGTGTGGTCGTCGCCCGGGCCAAACGGCTGGTCCGGCCGCTCACCGCGGACCCGCTGCTGTCCAACGCGATCTCGCTCGCGACACCGTTCGTGGCCTACCTCCTCGGCGAGGCGCTGCACGTCTCCGGCGTACTCGCAGTGGTCGTCGCCGGCCTGATCGTCGGCCACCAGACGCCCCAGTTCGGGTCCGGGGCAGCCCGTCTCCAGACCAACGCCGTGTGGCGACTCGTCGACTTCCTCCTCGAAGGCTTCGTCTTCCTGCTCATCGGCCAGCAGCTCCCCGCCGTCATGCGGGGTCTGCGCCAGTACGACACGTCGACCATCGTCATCGCCGTCGCCGTATCCGTCGGCGTGGTCCTGCTCCTGCGCCCGGCCTGGCTGATCCTGACCCAGTGGCTCCCCCGGTCGCTGCACACCCGGCTGGGCGGCGTCGCCGAACAGGACGACACCGACACGCCCGGCGGGGCGCTTCGAGCCGGGCGTGCCGAGCGCAACGCCCGCGGGCTGACCGCACGCGAGGTGGTGGCGCTGAGCTGGTCCGGCACCCGGGGCGTGATCAGTCTGGCCGCCATCTTCACGCTGCCCCTCACCACAAACAGCGGAGACCCGTTCCCCGACCGCGACCTGCTGCTGTTCTGCACCTTCGTGGTCGTGCTGGTGACGCTCGTCGGGCAGGGCCTGACGTTCGCGCCGCTCGTGCGGATGCTCGGCCTGCGCGCCGACGAGGCCGACCAGGCGCGGGTACGCAACGAGGCCCGCTCCGCCGCCGTCGAGGCCGCCCTGGCCCGCCTCGACACCGTCGCCGCCGAGGAGCCGGACACGCGGGTGGCAGTCAACACCACCCGCGCCCAGTTGCTGACCCGGCTGGCCCGCTACCGGGGGCGGCTCGACCTCCTCCAGCAGAGCGGATCGTCGGAGCTGCCCACCTCACCCGAGTACGAGACGGCGCTGCGGGTCCACCGGACCGCGCTGGAGGCACAGCGCGAGGAGTTGCTGCGGTGGCGCGACTCCGGCCGGCTCCCGGACGAGGAGCTGCGCGTGCTGGAACGCGAACTCGACCACGAGGAGCTGCTGCTGCCGAAGCGGGCGCCGAGCTGACCCTGGGCCCGGCGCCCGCCGGCCGCCTCACAGCTGGCGCAGGATCACCGGATCCTTGATCTTCTTGTCGGCGGCAAGCAGCAACGCCTTGCTGATGATCTCGGTGAGCCGGTTGTCGCCCTCGAAGGGCAGGAACATCTCCGGCTCCTTCGCCTTCGCCGAGTCCGGGATGACGCACAGGTACCGCTCTTCCGGTGCGATCAGGATGTTGCCCGAGCCGCAGTGGATGCGATACGTGTGCAGGTCACCGCGTACCTCCAGGAACCTGTCGGTGAGCGTGCAGCGGCCGGCGATCGCCAGCCGGGGGATCAGGTCCGCCAGCACGTCCCGGCGCGTCCGGCCGGTCGGGGTCAGCTCGCCGAAGCTGCTCTGCGACCAGTAGTCGCGGTACCGGCCGGCGGGGCCGCCGTCGTACCAGTTCGGGTCGGCGCCCACCCCGGCCGCGGCCACGAACAGATCGACGTCGCGCATCGCCTCACTCAGCACCACCGGCGGAACCTCCGCCAGCGCAACCGGCAGGCGCTCCCCCCGGACGAACCACATCTGGTCGGTGCCCATCGTGTCGAACACGCCGTCGTCCCGATCCTCGATCCCGGCGACGCCCAGCTCGACGCGCAGCCCCCAGTCCGGCAGGGCCAGCCAGGGCAGGCGGTAGGAGGCCCCGTCGTTGCGGTGCTGGACGTACGACCAGCCGCGGCGGGACAGCAACGCGTTGAGGCGGTGCTGGAGGACGATGTGCGCGGCGAACCGGTTGGAGTACGTGCCGGTGGCCCGCTCCGCGTCGGTGAGCAGGTACTGCTCCCGGTGCGCCTGCTTGAACGGCTGGGTGATCGCGTGCCGGGTCAGGAAGTCCCGCCACAGCCCGACCGCGGCCGGGTCGCGCACCGGGTGCCACAGCCGGACCGTCGCGTCCGCCGCGGGCTCGAAGACCCTGTCGTCCACTGTCCGCAGCGCCTCACCGGCCCAGCAGCAGGCGACGCCGTCGACGGTCCAGACGAGCCGCCGGGCCAGGGTGCGGGCCAGCGGGTGATCGAGGAACCTTTCACGCCACTGCTCGACCGTCCACGAACGGTCCCGCCGCAGCAGCCCTTCCAGGCGGTCGCGGGTGGCGACGAGCGTGGCGGCGACGTCGGTGACTGTCGCCTTCAGCTCCTTCACCTCGTCGCCGTGGTCCCTGCGCACCTGCGCCGGTGGCGTCTTGACCACCTTGCCGTCGGCGTTGCGCCACACCACTACGGCGTCGACGCCCCGCACCTCCAGCTCGTACGAGCAGTCGCCCAGCTTGTCCGCCAGCGGCAGCCCGAAGCCGGGCAGGGCCATCTCCTCGACGTCCTCCCGGCTGACGCCGAGCGCCTCGGCGTGCCGGGTCAGCCCCTTCTCCACCAGGCGCAGCGTGCTCTTGTAGGTCAGCCGCGAGGACAGTCGCGCCAGCTGGGCGAGCGCGGCGGGGTGATCGGTGTCGACGAGCGCCGCCACAGCGACGTTCGCCAGTTTCGGGCTCGCCGGGCCGTGGCCGGAGATCTTGCGGGCGGCCCGTTCCGCGATCTGGCCGAGGCTGCGCAGAGCCTCTTCGGACGGCGGGCACATCGTCCGCATCCAGATCAGCCCCCACAGCAGTCTGACGTTGTAGCGGTCGATCAATCGCGGTGGAAAGTCCTTGATGTGGCCGGGGCAGCACGTGGTCATGCGCAGCGGCAGGCTGCGGGACTGCCCGACGAGCGGGAGCCAGTCGTCGAGCCGGGCGGTGAACTCGTCGACGCCCACCGCGTCCAGCAGCGACCGGGCCTGCTTGCGCCAGGCGGCCGTCGGCTTCGCCTTGTCCGCCTCGACCGGGCAGTGCGCCAGCAGCGCCTCCCAGGCGGACCTACGGTCCGCCGGCATCGCGTCGATGTCCGCGACGGCGCGGTCGGCCCACTGCTCTCCGACGTTGGGGATCGGCCACATCCGGTCGGCCTCGTCGCTGATGTCGCTCAGCGAGCGCTCGATCCCGGTCCGGCGCCAGGTCGCCAGCGCCGCCGGGTTCACCCGCCCGGCCGCCGCCTCCGCCTGAATGGCATCCCAGGTGAACCGGTTGAGGTGCCAACTCCAGTAATTGAATCCCAGCCAGGCCTGAGTGCCCAGCCGGCCGAGCCAGGCCGAGCCGTCGAGGCCGCCGCCGGAGCGCGCGGCACGGATCAGCTTGCCCCGGCCGTCGCTCTTCTCCTCCGGCACCGTGAGCGCGTCGAACACCACCTGCCGCACCGAAGCCGGTTGTGCGGCCAGGAGTTCTGTCGTCCGACGCCACGCTTCGCCCCGGGCCCGGTCCAACGGCTTCTCGTGCTGGTACGGCAGGCCCGGCAGACTGTCGATCAGGGTGGAGGCGGCGGCGACCCGCCTGTCGTGATCCGCGTCGTCGCCGGTCAGGTCGGCCACGGCGGCGGCGACCGACTCGATCTTTTGGATGGCGTCCGGCAGCAGCTCGACCAACGGCGCAGCGAGATCGTAGGGCCCATGCGGATCTTTGAGCGCAGCGAGCAGCGACGGAGCCGTCCCCGCCGGTGCCCATCCGCACACCGTCACCACCCGGTCGACGAATTCCTGCTTCCCGGTCTCGTTGAGGTTTTCGGCGCTCGGGCCCCACCACTTCTTGGCGGTGGCGGCCACATCGCGCAGGGCCGACTCGGGGTCGTACGCGCTCATTCAGCCACCCACCAGCGGAACGAGCTTGAGGAAGGTGACGCGGGATCCCGCGTGCAGGCGGACCTTCTCGTCCAGGTCGGTGACCTGGTGGTCGTCTACGAGCACCACGAAGGCGTTGCGGCCGAACGCGTCGAGCGTCAGACGGGTGCGCTCCTCCGGGTCGACGTCCACGCCGGACTCGGCGATCTCCAGCGAAACCCGCCGTCGGATCAGATCGTCGAGCCGTAGCTCTTCCTCGAAGACCTCGATGGTCCACGCGGGCCCGCTCGGAGCA
The DNA here is from genome assembly GCF_042872445.1 of Micromonospora sp. NPDC005257. NCBI lineage: Bacteria > Bacillati > Actinomycetota > Actinomycetes > Micromonosporales > Micromonosporaceae > Micromonospora > Micromonospora sp. NPDC005257. Next base: position 26,169 of record NZ_JBIAKL010000010.1, read on the forward strand.
CCGACGACCTCGTCGGTGACTGTGATCAATGGCATGGCGGAGAAGGTAACGCGCCCCACCGACACCGCACGCATTTTGTGTGACCTGACCGCGTACCGGACAGTCTCCACCGTGTACGAGATCGTTCCGTGAAGGCGAGGTTGTGAGCGTGTCCTCTCACGCGTACCCGGGCAGGGCCGACATGTCGACGGTGGTGGACACGGCACGCCGCGGCGACCGGGCGGCGATGGACGAGCTGGTCTCGCACTGTCTGCCGCTGGTCTACAACATCGTGGGCCGGGCGCTGAACCGGTCGTCCGACGTCGACGACGTGGTGCAGAACGCGATGGTGGGCGTCGTACGCGGGCTGCCGGGCCTCCGTGACCCGCGGTCGTTCCGGTCTTGGCTGGTCGCCGTCACCATGAACGAGATCCGCACCCACACGCAGCGCCGGCACACCACCCCGGCGCCGCCGGAGGACATCGACAACGTGATCGACCCGCGCGCGGACTTCGAGGACCTGACCCTGACCCAGCTCCGCCTCTCCGACCAGCGCCGGGAGGTCGTCCTGGCCACGCCCTGGCTGGACGACGACCACCGCCACCTGCTGTCGCTGTGGTGGCTGGTCGAGGCCGGCCACCTCAGCCGCGCCGACCTGGTCGACGCCCTGAACCTGGCCCCGCACCACGTGACAGTCCGGGTCTCCCGGATGAAGGCGCAGCTGGACACCGCCCGGCAGGTGGTACGAGCACTCACCGCCCGGCCCGGGTGCGCCGGCCTGGCCGACACGGCCGGCGGCTGGGACCGCCGGCCGGCGCCGGTGTGGCGCAAGCGGTTCGCCCGCCACATCCGGGACTGCCCGCAGTGCCCGGACGCGACGAACGACCTGGTTCCCGCCGAGCGGCTGCTGGCCGACCTGGCGCTCACGCCCGTACCGGCCGATCTCGCCTCGGACGTCACGCACAACCTGCGCACCGTCGCCTCGCCGTCGCACGTCGCCCCGCCCGGCGCGCAGGCCGTGACCGCCGGCGCGCGGTCGGCGCTGTCCCTGTCCAAGACCCTGATCGGCGTCGTCGCCGCCGTCGCCGTGCTCGGCGGGGGCGGTCTGATCCTCGCCAACTACCCGAGCGGGTCGACGCAGCAGCCGACGAGCGCGGCAGCCGCGCAGTCCTCGGCGGAGACCGCCGCACCGGCGCTCACGCCCTCCCCAAGCCCGCTGGTGCCCTCCCCTACCGCAGCCCGCCGCCCGAGTCCCACCCCCACCAAGTCGGTGAAGCCGTCACCGAAGCGGACCCCGTCGCCCTCCAGGTCCGCCGGCACGTCGACGGGTGTCTCCGCCGCGGAACGGCGACTGCTGGTGCTGCTCAACGAGCGACGTCGCGCGCTCGGGCTGACCGAGGTCAAGCTCGGCCCGGCGCAGCACCGCGAGGCGGAGTCCTGCGTACGGAAGAACCTGAACGCGGGCAGCGGGCTGACGCACTGCGGGCACGAGGTGCTGTTCGCGTCGTCCGGCAACTCCTCGCCGGAGCAGATGATCGAGGCCTGGTTCAACAGCCCCGGCCACAAGACGGCGCTGACGTACGCCAGTTCCCGCTTCGCCGGCCCGGCCATCGTCTTCAACGGCAGCCGCCAGGTCGCCGCCATCAACATCGACTACTGAGGCGGTCGCTACGCTCCCCCGATGACGCACGAGAAGGAGATCGTCGAGCCGGTCGACCTGTGCATGCCGGACGGGCGGCTCAACCCCGCCGCAGTCGGCTGGACCCGCCGGCCGCTGCACCGGGCGAACCTGCGCGGCTGGGGTAGGACCAAGCGTTGGGAGTACTGGGGGATCGTGACGCCCACCCACATCGTCGGTCTCGTCGCGTCGTCGCTGGACTACGCCGGGGTGCACGGCCTCTACGTGCTCGACCGCGCCACGAAGGTCGAGACCGGCAAGGACGTCGTGGTCCCCTTCGCCCGCGGCGCTGTCATGCCGCCGGTCAGCGGCGCGGGCACCGTGAGCGCGCGCGGGAGCGGCCTGTCGATCGACATCGACCAGACCACCGAGGGCAGCACGATCCGGGCCACCGCACCCGGCATCGAGATCGACCTCGTGGTGCCGCTCCCGCCCGGCCACGAGTCGCTCGGCGTCGTGGTCCCGTGGGGCCCGCGCCGGTTCCAGTACACGGTCAAGGACGTCGGACGCCCGGTGCGCGGCTCGCTTCGGGTGAACGGCAGGACGTACGCCGTGGCCGAGCGGGACTCGTTCGCCGTGCTCGACCACGGCCGGGGCAAATGGCCGTACGCGATCAGGTGGAACTGGGCGGCGGGCAGCGGGCCGGACGCGTCGATCCAGCTCGGGGGCAAGTGGACCGACGGCACCGGCTCGACCGAGAACGCGCTGATCGTCGGCGGCCGGCTGCACAAGCTCGGCGCCGAACTGCGCTGGAGCTACGACCGTCACGACTGGCTGCGGCCGTGGCGGATCAGCGGTGATCGGGTCGAGGTGCAGTTCCACCCGTTCCACGAGAAGGTCTCGCGCACCAACCTCGGCGTCGTGGCCAGCGAGACCCACCAGTGCTTCGGGCACTTCTCCGGCTGGGCGCAGGCGGACGACGGCGGACGCGTGGCCCTGGACGGCCTGGTCGGGTGGGCGGAGGAGGCTCAGAACCGCTGGTGACGCAGCAGCGCGTTCACCCGCCGGACCGCTTCCTCGGGGAGCTTGGCCACGCGGCGATCGTAGGTGAGCAGACCGTTCAACTCGTCCTCCACATCTGACAGCTGGGTGTAGACGGTCGCGCTCAGGCCGGCCCGGATGGCGGGCACGATCTGCTCGGTGTGCAGCCGCGTGAACGCCTCCGCCAGTTCCTCGGCGCTCCGGCACCGCCGGTAGCCGAACTCCTTGCGGCTGAAGGCGTGCCCGTCGACGCGCAGGCTGTAGCCGCCGTACTCGGACAGCACCAGCACCCGCCGGTCGCCGCGTCGCCGCGGCACCCGGAATCGGCGGAAGTAGACGTGCAGGCTGCGCAGGTCACCCCCGCGCTGGTCGTGCCATCCGCTGGCGTGGTCGACCGTACGGGTGGGGTCGAGCTCGGCGACCTCGCGGGCGATGCGGGCCGCGTCGAACTGGCCCCAGCCCTCGTTGAAGGGCACCCACACGGCGAGGCTCACCACGTTGCGCAGATGCTCGACGGTGTCGCGCAGCTCGGTCCGGAACCGGTCCCGTCCGCCGGCGTCGGCGCGGCCGAACCAACGCCGCCACCGGCCCCGGTCGGGCAGCCGCAGCGGCGTCACCGCCGGCGCGGTGACGACCAGCGGGTGGTAACTGCTGCCGCCGTTGACCATGTCCTGCCAGACCAGCATCCCCAGCCGGTCGCAGTGGTGATACCAGCGCAGCGGCTCGACCTTGATGTGCTTGCGCACCATGGTGAACCCGAGCCGCTTCATGGTGGCGATGTCGGCGACCATCGCCTCGTCGGAGGGCGCCGTGTACATGCCGTCCGACCAGTAGCCCTGGTCGAGGATCCCGGCGTGGAAGTACGGCCGGCCGTTGAGCAGCAGCCGGGGCACGCCGTCGCCGTCCGGTCCGACGCCGAACGAGCGCATCCCGAAGTAGCTGCGGACCCGGTCCGCGCCCAGCTCGGCGGTCACGTCGTAGAGGAACGGATCCTCGGGGCTCCAGGGCCGTACCTCAGGGATCGGGATGCGCACGGCGACGCCGACGGGCACGGTGGCCTCGGCCACCGGGACGCCGGCGGCCAGGATCCGGATGCCGGCGTCGCCGGCATCCGCCGTCGCGTGCGCGGTGACCTCGACGCACCGCTCGTCGAGGAGCGGCGTCAGGGTGAGGTGCCGCAGGTGGACGGCGGGCACGCTCTCGGCCCACACCGTCTGCCAGATGCCGGACTGGGCGGTGTACCAGATGCCGCCGCGGCGCAGTCGCTGCTTGCCCCGGGAGTGGTGGCCGGTGTCGCTGTCGTCCTGGACCGCCACCACCAGGACGTTGGCGTCCTCGCCGAGCGCGTCGGTGAGGTCGCAGGTGAACGCCAGGTACCCGCCGGTGTGGCCGCCGACCGGAACCCCGTTCAGGTAGACCTGGCAGGTCTGGTCGACGGCGCCGAAGTGCAGCAACAGCCGCGAGCCGGCCGCGTGGAAGCCCGCCGGGAGGGTCAGCGTACGGCGGTACCAGAGCGTCTCGCCCGGCTGGAGCTGCCGCCCGACGCCGGAGAGCGTGGACTCCGGGGAGAACGGCACGAGGATCTGGCCGTCGTAGCGTTCGGGCTCGGTGGCCGAACCGGTGATCGCGTACTCCCACCGGCCGTTGAGGTTGAGATAGCTGTCCCGGGCGAACTGCGGACGGGGGTACTCGGGCAGGACACGCTCCGCGTCGAGAGTGGCACCCCAAGGGGTCAGCAGCGTCATGCCCGGGCCTCCTGCTCCCGCCGCCGCAGCGCCACGGCCGGCACCGCGATGAGGACCAGCACGGCCAGTGCCATGAGGAAGATGCCCGGCGTCGGGACCTGCTTCACCACGCCGAGATCCTCGTAGACCTCGCCGGCGTTAGTGATCACGGCGGCGCCGAGGTAGGGGCCGACGAGCATCGGCACGAGGATGGCGAAGACCATCCGCAGCCCCTGCACGTGGCCGGCCCGGTCCGGTGGCGAGCAGTCGCGCACGAGGGCGCCGATCGGGGCGAGGACGAGCATGAAGCCCGACATCATCACGATCCCGGCGGCGATCACGGGGACCATGCCGCGGGCGAAGAACATCAGCGCCAGACCGGCGCCGTACACCAGGACCGCCGGCAGCAGGAAGCGCACCTTGCCGACGCGGTCGATGAGCCGCCCGCCGACCACGCTCACCGCCGACGCCGTGACGAGGACGACGGCCAGGACGACCGCGTACCCCTCGATCCGCAGGTACCGCTGCAGGTAGATGATCAGATACGGCAGGAACACCTGCGTGGAGATCCCCCAGATCGACCAGGCGGCCAGGGCGAGGTAGAGCCCCGGGTTGGCCCGCATGGCAGCCGGGCGCAGACCGTGGACGACGGCGCGCAGGTAGCCGCCCTCGTGCCGGACGAGTGACGGGCTGTCCTCGACCAGGAACCAGGCCAGCAGACCGGCGACGGCCATGATCGCGCCGATGACCACGAAGAACAGTTGCCAGTTCCCGGTGCGCGCCAGCCCGTCGAACCCGCCAAAGATCACCAGCATGGAGACCAGCGGCATGATGGCGAGCACCGACTCCACCCGGCCGCGGTTCGCCGGCTCGGTCACGTCGGTGACCCACGCCTGGAACGCCGCGTCGTTGGCGCCGGAGCCGAGGAAGGACATCAGGCAGTCGAGTGTGATGACCGCGATCGCCGTGACGAGCACGACGTTCGCCACGGGCGCGATGTCCTGGACGAAACCCACTGTCAGGAAGCCAAAGGCCGCGGTGGAGACGCCCCACAGCAGATACCCGCCGGCGATGAACGACCTGCGCCGGCCGGTCCGGTCGGAGAGCGCGCCCAGCAGCAGCGTGGCGACAGTGGCGGTCACGGCGCTGGCGGCGACCATCGTGGCGATCACGGTGGGGTCGTCGGTGATCGTGTCGTACACGAACAGGTTCAGGTAGATGTTCTCGATGGTCCAGGCCATCTGCCCGACGAGCCCGAGCACGATCAGCGCGGTCCAGGTGCGGGCGCGCAGGCCGGCTGGACCGGCCGACGTGGCCGGGGTGAGCACGCTCCGGGTGGCGGACACGACGGCCTCCTTCGACGGGTCAGAATATGATCCGTCCCGTCCGGCCGTCGATGGGCCCGGGGTCTGCCAGGCTGCCTCGTCGGAGCAGGCATGACGAAAGGCCCTCGGTCGGAGTAGCCGGACCAAGGCCCTCGTCATCAGTCTTTGCGGACGGCAAGGTTGAGGTCGGCGACGGTCAGCTGGGTGAGGTCAGGAAGTTGGTCCTCGCCGAGCGTGACACCGCGCAGGTTTTCCAGCGGCGTCTTGAGACCGTGGAGGCGGTTGCCTCGCAGATCGGCGCCGTCGAGGTGGCAGGAGTCCAGTTCCAGTCCGGCGAGGTCACACGACCGCAGCGCGACGCGCGGTAGTCGGCAGGAAGACCACGCGCCGTGCGTGAGGGTGCAATCGGTGAAGGCGACCGAGCCGGCAGCGGCGACACGCTGGAGGGTGGCGTAGTCGAAGCGGCAGCCGTCGAACAGGACGTCCTTGAGGCGTACGTCGGTGAGTCTGGTGCCGGTGAACCGGGAGCCGGTGATCGCGCAGCGTTCGATGGTGATGCCGGTCAGGGTCGCTCCGGAGAAGTCGGTGCGGGTGATCTCGCAGCCGTAGAGGCTGCCGGCTTCCCAGGTGCTCTCACTCAGGTCCACGCCGGTGATCAGGCTGCTACGGACGCTGACGTCCTCGAGGTGCGAGCCGCGCCACGCCGCACCGTTAACGAATGCCTCGATGAGCCGGTCGGCCAGGTCCGTCGTGGTGTCGAGGTCGTCCGGTTCGAGGTCCGGCAGCAGGACCTTCACGTCGCCGATCGTGGTGGTGCGCATGTGTCCTCAACCTGTGTGGCGCGGGGTGGGCACGTCACCCCGCGCGTCCCGTGGTGGGGCTACTTCTTCTTGTTCCAGTTGTCCCAGCCGGGTCGACTGTCGAACTTACCCTTGTTGGCCCAGGTGGGGCGGTTGTCGAACTTCGCCGCGTCGATCGACGCTACCGACCGCTGCGGGTCGACGCCGAGGCGGGCGAGTTGCTCGGGTGCGGCGTTGACGAGGGTCGCGAGAGCGTTGGTCATGAGGTTCCTCCTTGAGGGGTGAGGTGATCCGCGGCGGCGCGGACGAGGGCCTGTCGGGTGGTCCGGCAGTAGTTCGTCTCGCGGGCGGTGAACGTCGCGTGCTCGAAGTAGCGGTTGCCGGCCTGGGCGCCCCGGCAGAAGTCGTAGAAGACGCAGTGGTCGGCGCAGTCGTTGAGGGCCGTGACGAACTCGGCGACGTAGTCCAGGTCGCCGGCGCGGGCGAGCATGGCGGTGATGGGTTGCTGAAGGACGTTGCCGGCGATGAAGTCGCCGTATCGCGGCTCGGTGATGCCGAGCAGCTCCGGTGACAGCAGCACCACCTGCCCATCCCAGGAGACGGTCGGGATCGGCTCGTACGGGGCGTGGTCGACGTGTCCGGCTCGGGTGGCGGCGAGATAGTCGGCCAGCCGGTCCAGGTCGCGGATCCGCAGCGGGCTGCCGCCGACGCGACGGGCGATGAGGTGCTGCCAGAACCGGTACGCAGCGTCCTCCGCCACCGGTGCCCGGTCGGCGCCCTCCTGCTCTTCGATGTTGAAGCCCACCGACTCGCAGCCGGGCAGGCCGGTGAAGAAGTCGAGGAGGGCGTCCGCGTGGTCGATGGTTTCCGGGGTGACCACACAGATCACCGAGTACCTCAGCCTCGCGTCGGTCAGGGTCTGCATGCCGCGCAAGGTTCGGGCGTCCGTCGGGTTGCCGGCCCGGTCGAGGCGGTTCCGGTTCAACGCGCCCGGTCCGTCGATGCTGACCCCGACCTCGAACCCGTAAGCGGTGAACAGCTCGCACCACTGTCGGTTGATCAGCGTGGCGTTCGTCTGGATCTCGTGACGCACCATTCCCGCGTGCCGCAGCTCCTCGAACGGGGCCAGCAGGCCCCGGAAGTGCCCGATGGGTGTGGCGGTGGGTTCGCCCCCGTGCCACACGACGCTCACCGGATGGCCGCTGTTCTGCTGGGCGATCGACTCGGCGCAAGCCTGCGCGACCGCGCCGCTCATCAGGCGGCGGGATCTTCGGTCGGGCAGGTAGCAGTAGGTGCAGTCGAGGTTGCAGAAGCTCGTCGGCTGCACGACCAGGGTGTGGAAGCTGCCGGCGATCGCCGGTTGGCCGGTGGCGTTGATGAGGCCGATGCCGTTCACGAGGTGGCCTCCTCAATGCTGGCGGCCCCGGTGGTGCTGACGCGGTAGGCGTGGGTGTGGCGTGCCGGCCAGCCGAGGAACCGGTCGAACATGTGCTCACCGGCGCTTCTCGGTACTCGGCCAGGAGCGCGAGCTTCGCTGCGCCGCAGGGCCACGGCTGCCCGCACCGGCGGCACAGCCACAGCGGGCGCATCGGCAGATGTTCCACCTCGGCCGGCGCGAGCCGGTTCGCCGCGAGACGGCGCTGCTGCCCAGTCACCGGCGACCGCCCTCGCGGGCCTGCTGCTCGAACAACCGACGCCACACGAAGGTGAGCAGCGGCGGGTCAGCGGGCCACACTCGTCCCGGCGAGGCCGTCCACCTCGGCTCGGGGCGCCGGGACTGGCCGGCCATGGCGTTACGCGAGACGTACACCGTCATGCCGCCACCCCCACCAGGGACGATGAGCGGCGGGCTCGCCGGGGGAAGGGCGAGCCCGCCGCCGCACCGCGGCGGCTGGGAGCAGACCGCCGATCACCCACCCGCGCAGCCCTCATGGCGGTACGCAGGCGGGGAAAGCGCCGAGACAGTTCGCTCCCGGAAGGGCCGAGCCAGCGGCCCAAGCCGTGGTGTGGTGCGCCGCTCATCGATCCCTCCATCTGCAGCTCCCTGTCAGTCATCCCTGACACCGGCATCGACACGCGCCGGTGATCTGGGGTGAACTGAACGTAGGGGCGGTCCGTTCGGAGGACCGGGAAAATCCGTACCGGGTCCGGCGGCCTTCAGCGGGCAGGGTGATGGTGTGCGAGGGATGACGGACGACATGACGATCGGCCAGCGCGTCGCCTTCTACCGGCGTCGACGAGGGCTCTCCCAGGAGGTGCTGGCCGGCCTGGTCGGCAAGACGCAGGAGTGGTTACGCAAGGTCGAGACGAACCGCGCCGACCTGGACCGACTGTCGGTCATCCGCGCGATCGCCAAGGCCCTCGACGTGTCCCTCGGCGACCTGATCGGTGCACCGAGCCTGTTCGAATGGTCGGACGACTCAGGGCGCGAGACCATCCCCGCCTTGCGGGCCGCGCTTCACGACTATCGTCACCTCGCGCCGACGCTTGCCAGCTCCGGGGACGTCGAGGCACCTGCCCTGCGCGAGATCGAGAACGACGTCGCCGAGATCTGGACCGCCTACCAGCACTCCCGGTACGGCACCCTCGCCCGCCGGCTGCCCTACCTCATCCACGACTGCCTCACCGCCACCGAGGCGTACGACGGAGACGACGGCCAGCGCGCGCACGCGATGACCGCATACGCCCACCAGCTCGCCGCGTTGTTCCTTACCAAGCTGGGCGAAGGTGACCTCGCGTGGACCGCCGCCAGCCGAGGCTTGGTCGCCGCCAACGCCAGCCACGACCACGTCGTCATCGGCTCACTCAGCCGCTCCGCCGCGCACTCGCTCGCCTCCATCGGCGAGTACGCCCAAGCCCTGGGCCTCGCCGCCACGGCGGCGCGGTTTCTGGAACCCCGGCTCGTCAGGCCGACTCCGCAGCTGCTGTCGGTCTACGGCAGCCTGCACCTCGTCTGCGCGCTCGCCGCCGCCCGAGACGACGACCGCGGCTCCGCCGACACCCACATCACCGAAGCCGATACCGCCGCACAGCGGCTCGGCGCCGACGGCAACCACGTGTGGACCGCGTTCGGGCCGACCAACGTGTCGATCCACAAGACGACCGTGGCGATGGAACTGGGCGATGTGCAACGCGCCATCGCCATCGGCGCCCCACTCGACACCAGCACCGTGCCCGTCGAGCGGCAGGTTCGCCACGCCATCGAAACGGCCCGTGCCCTCGCCCGGTGGAACCGCATCGACGACGCGCTCGCCGCGCTGCTGGACGCCGAGACCCTCGGGCCCGACCAGGTGCGCTACCACCAGCTCTCCCGCGACCTCGTCCGGGACATCCTCACCCGCCCCCGGCCACCACGACTGGCCGTCGAACTCAGCGACCGAATGGGCGTCCGGACGGGAGGCCCCCGCTGGTAGCTGGGCTCAGATCAACCGGCTCGTGTAGCCGGCCGCCACCAGGCGCTCGAAGGCCGCCCGCACCTCGTCCGGCATCTCCTGCGGGATCGCGAACCCGCGCTCGGCGTACACCTCGATCCGCTGCGTGTCGCCCACCAGCATGTCCACCACCCGCCGCGGGTCGCCGATGCTGCGCACATAGTCGTCCAGATCGAGCGGGTTCGACGCGCACACCACCTCGACCTCCGGCCACATCAACCTGCAGGTGGCGTAGGCCCGACGCTGCTGGTAGGGCCGCGACATGATCAGCACCGACCGCACCGCGATTTGTCGTTCAGCCAGGAGCGCGCGGGAGTACTCGAGGTTCTCGGCGGTGTTCGTGGCACGCGGCTCCACGAGAACCGCTTCCGGGGGCACACCCTGCTCGACGGCGTACTCGCGGTAGTGCACCGCCTCTCCACGCGGGAACCTTTCGACAGTGGTCGGGGCGTTCGCACCGGTGAAAACGATCCATGGGAACAGGCCTGCTTGAAACAGCCGCGTTGCGACCACGGCAACGCCGAGGTCATGGCTGCCCAACCCAATGCCGACGTCGCATGGGCGCAGCTCGTGGTGCATGTCGTGGTATCGCCACAGCGTCTCCACATCAGCCCGGATCTCGTCTGGAACCACGTGAGTCGGCACCGCGGCCTGCCGATCCATCAGCGCCCGCCAGGTAGGGCAAGCGCTGGAGTTTGATTCACGCCCTGTTCCCTCATGGCGTCAGCGTAGGGCAGGCCGAACGGTCCAGATCAGCACAGCTCCTCTGTCCGCCGGGGGACGGTCAGGCAGCGCGCGGACACCATCAGCGCCATCGGCACCCGCTCCCTCCGTCGGCGTCAGCCCTCGTACCTGAACCCACAACGCCATCTCGCCGGCGTCGCGGACGCCGCACCGAGCCGCGCGATCGGCGGCAGATCTGGATGACCTGATCAAACCTGGTCTGCCTCCGGCTGTGCGTTCATGGCACGGGTTGTCACCTTCAGCTTCCGGTCCCTCCGCAAGCTGGCCGCCGTTGAGGTCGTCGCTGTCACGAGGTCACCAACTCCCCGCCGTCAGGCTCGCGACCACCTGTCCTGGGGAATCGTCCATAAACGCCGAGGAATTCGATCATCATCTGCACAGCGGCGCCGGCTTCTGAGCGGCCTGGCGCCGCACCACGATGAGCGGCGTCGTTGCGAAGGCTGTTCAGCCAGCGCAGCCGATCGACCGGAACAGCGAGCGGAAGGCCGGAGTCCTCGGCGATCGAGACGTAGCCGCCGAGAGCCGTCCGCTCACTGATGCGTCCGCGCTGCCTTTCGGGCAGTTGGTCGGCGTGGCCGCAGACGTGCCGGCCAAGGGCAATCTCGAGGGCGGTAGCTGCGTCGATGATTGCGCGCCGGTAAGCGTCACGTCTGAATGCGGCCCGTGCGTCACGGCTGAGCACCTCTTCGAGCGGCGGTTCCTTGCCGTCACGGACGAGCCCGAGGATGTCAGCCCATTCCTGAGCGCGAAGCGGAAGGACGCGAGGTGTAGTCATCGTGAAACCCAAGGCACCGTCGTGGGGCGGTTCGATAAATGTGAGCCCTGCGCCGACCGACTCTGCGTCGGAGACACGGTGATTAGGGTCGAGGTCCTGGCCGGTCAGGACCTCAGTCCAGGTGCGCACGTCGTTGAACCACCTGTTGATGTATGCAGCGAGCTGATGCTCGGGGGTAAACCACGACTTGTGGTCGTAACTTGGGCCCTCGACGTCGGTCACGACCACGCGATGGAGCGCGGTGGCTGGCCGAAGCGAATCGGGAATGAAGGCGCCGTATTCCTTCACCCATACGACCTGCTCGCCGACCTCGGGCCGTGACTCGATGCCGGGCACAGGAGGGGCCCCGCCGACGGGTGGCCGGTCATCGGGCATCACGACGTTGAACCGGAGGTTGTCGTAGCCAGTCGGGTACGTCGCGTCGAGCGCGTCGCGCATCACCCAGATGTGCACCGGCAGCTCGAAGATCGCTCTCACCTCCATGTCGATCCCCCACACACCTTCCGTTGAGATCCGCTGGTACGCCATGCCTCAGCGTAGGTACTCGTCCCAGGCGTTGCCGAAATTTTCTGAGTGGTCGCGACTCGGTCTGGCCGCCTCCCTTCGACGCGGTGGACAGTGCTCTCGGATGCAGCAACTCTTGGGGCAGGCCGCCTGCTCCGCAATCGCTGCCGTGACGGCGCAGAGTGTCTGGATATCGGAAGCCAGAAGCGGGTAATCCATACGGTCGATGCTTGCTCCTCAAGGTGCCCGACTCGTGGCGGCTCACACGCATTCGCTTACTGCGGTTCGGCTACCTTCAAATCGGCGGGGACAGCTCCGACTGAAGGAGAAAGGTCGAGCAGCCGGTGACGTGCGGTGCCCTCCCCCGGGATCCTCCACACCTGCTCGTGTGGCCAGTGCTGGCGGAGCATCTCGACGGTGGTGACCGCGATCGGCGCCCTCAGCGGCCGGTTCACCAGGTCAGTGAGCAGGTTGGCCTCCCGGGTCGCATCTTGGGCGATGACCAGCACCGTGCCGACCGGCACGGTCGGATCAGTGCGCCGGTACCCGGCCAGAACCGCAGCGAGCCCGGCGGTAGACCGCTCGCGTTCTGCGATCACCTCACCGACCGGGCCCGGATCCACATGGACCAGGAACCGCACGCACCGGCCGTCCTCCAGCCACACCCCGTATCCGTCAGCGCGGAGATGCGCCAGCCTCCGCTCGCGCAGCCACGCCGACGTGTCCAACGTCGTCAACCACTGGAACAACCCACACCGGTCCGCATACCGCCGCGAAACCTCCAGCAGCGGCAGGAACAGCAGGTAGTGCGCCGCACCCCAGTGCCGCTGACCGAGCTGCAAGGGCACCGGCCGCCCCGACGAGACGAGGTCACGGCCGAGCAGGCCGACGCCCTCCCCCGTGATCCGATACCACCAGGCATGCGCACGGTCCTCCGCCGACCGCTCCCGGCCCACCAAACCCGCGGCGTGCAGCCAGGTGAGGTCCCGGTGCGCCGTCAACCGCGGCACCCCCGCCACCACCGCGACGTCACCCGTGGTCGCCATGCCGTGCAACGCCAGGAACGACAGGATCCGCCACCGCCGAGGCGTCACCTCGCGACCACCGGCCATCCATCGATGATCCCCTAATCATTGACGCCCGGCCATCCCGACGACCGGGCGGCTGCCGGTGGCACCCGGAGGGAACTCCTGCACCCTCAAAACGGGGTTTGTGAGACGTTTTCCATGATCACTGTTCACCGAATCAGCCAAAGAGCCGACGACGAAAAACTCAGAACCGGCATACCGCACCCCGCCAAGATCGGCCCGCCGCGGGGAACAAGCCATCCGGGGACCACCAAGAGCCGACTCGGAGCCACGGACAGCCCCAACCCCGGCCACCCAACCACCCCGCGCGCCGGCAGCCACCGACCGGCGTCCACGAGCACCCCGCAGCGTCCCGCCAAAGCCACCCCGGTCCATCGGCTCCCGAGCACCCACCGAGCCACCGCCACCCACCGGCAGACGCGAAAAAGGCCCCGTCCCGGTGTGAACCACCAGGCCAGGGCCTTGATCGTTGGTGCGCCGCCAGGGACTCGAACCCCGAACCCGCGGATTAAGAGTCCGCTGCTCTGCCAGTTGAGCTAGCGGCGCTCGCTGACAACGGGACGAGACGTTAGCACGCCCGCCGGCCACTCCGGAGAAGCAGGGTCGGCCTCACCGCAACGCCAGCGTGACCTGCCCGGTCGCGGCCCCCGACGGGTCCACCACCAGGGTGTACGCGCCGGACGCCGGCAACACGGCCGGCCCGAGTTCACCGGCCCCGTTGATCACACAGCCGCTGCTGACGGTGCTGCCGTCGGGCCCGCGCAGCGCCAGCACGCCGCACTGGTCCGGCAGGTCCGAGGCGGTAGCGGTCACCGTCACCGACGTGCCCGCCGTGACGGTGAACCGGTAGCCGGTGACCGCGCCGGGCCGGTCCACGACGGCGACGACCGGCGGCCCGCCGAGCGTGATCGCCGCCTCCCGGTCCCGGCTGGTGACCACCCGCAGTGTGGTCGTGCCGGTGTCGCGTTCGGTCGGGTCGACCACCACTGTGTACGTCCCGTCGGCGGGCAGCACCGTGCCGTCGATCTCGCCGACGCCGTTGACCACGCAGCCGCTGCGCAGCAGCCGCCCGTCGGCGTCCCGCAGTTCCAGCGGCGAGCACTGGTCGGTGAGGCTGCTCGCGGGTACCTCCACGTAGACGCGCTCACCGGCGCGCCCGGTGAACCGGTAGCGGGCCCGCGCGCCGGGTTGCTCCACTGTCGCGGTGACGGCCGGGCCGTTCGGTTGCAGCGTGCCGTCGCTGTCCCGGGCCAGGTAGACCCGCACGGCGGCGCGGCCGGCGTCGCCGGGTGCGGCGGTGACCCGCAGCGCGTACGTGCCGGTGGCGGTGAGGTCGACGCGGTCGACGTACCCGGCGCCCTTGATGTTGCAGCCGCTGGCGATCTCCCGGCCGCCGGGCTCGGTGAGCACGTCGGGCGAGCAGCGGTCGCCGATGCCCGGCGCGGTGACGTCGACGAAGACGGCGTCCCCGGCGCGCGCCGCGAACGTCAGCGGTTCCCCGCCGGGCGTCAGCGCTGCTGTCGCGACGGGTACGGCGGTGATCGGGGTGGCCGCCGCCGGCGGGGCGACCCGTTCGGTGCTCGCGCCGGCCACGGCGAACTCGGGACGGCCGCTCACCGCGACGTCGAAGACGCACTCGGCGAGCTGTGCGGGTGCGGTGACGCCGGCCCAGCGGCACATCTGCTCGGCGGCCGCCCGCCGGGCCGGGTCGAGGTCGCCGACGGTGACCTCCCGTTCCGGGAACGCGCGATCGGTGAACGTGCCGGTGTCCTGCCCGTCGTCGTAGTGCAGCAGCGAGCGGTCCGGAGTGATCCGCCAGCTGTCCGCGTAGGCGGGGTAGAGCTTCCCGAACGGCACCGGCTGGGCCAGCGCCGCCCCGGAGGCGGGCGCGATGTCGTCGGCCGGGTCGCCGTCGAAGTCGCCGAGCAGTCCGCGTACCTTTCCGGCCCGGCTGTCGGCCAGCCGCACCAGGATCCGGTAGCCGTAGCGGCCGATCTGGTCGACCGCCGCCGCGGACCCGTCCGGCCACGTGACGTCGTACCCGTCGGTGGGGCCGGTGTCGGACGGGCGGCGGGTGAGGGTGCCGCCGGCCAGGTCGGTGCGGTCCGGCGGCGCGGCGAGCGACGCGCCGTCGACCTGCACCCGGGTGCTGCCGTCGGTGAGGGTGAGCGCGACGCGGTGCGCGCCGACCCGGAACGCGACAGCCGAGTTGACCGAGGCGGTCCGCGTGCCGGCCATCGGCGACTGCCGGACCTGCACCTCCAGCGGGTCGCCACCGGTGGAGGCGACCAGGACGAACTCACCCACGGCCTGGAAGTCGTAGGCGACCCGGTCGAAGGTGACCAGGTGCGGGTCGCCGTTGCTGCCGCCGCAGTCCGCACCCTCCTCGCAGAGCTTGACCGGCCCCTTCGGCGGCGGCGTCTTCTTGGCCGGCTTCTTGCACTCGTCGAGGCTCTTCGGCAGCGTCTTCCCGTCGTACTCGGTGCGCGGCGGCAACCCCTTCGCCGCCCGGTAGCGGTTCTCCGCGAGCGTCGCCTTGACCTCTGCGGTACGGATGCCGGTGCCACCGCACTCCCCCTGCGGGACCGCGTCGCGGGAGATGTCGTCGGCGTGGTTCAGCTCGTGGTAGAGAGCGGCGCAGGGGTCCCGGGTCACCCCGTCGCCGTACGGGTCGGTGGAGGTCGGGTTCCAGGTGACGGTCGAGGAGCCCTTGCCGTCGGCGCTCTGCGGCGTCTCGAACGCACCGGAGCCACCGGTGGTCGGGATGATCCGCACCCGGGGACTCTTCTTGTCGCGCAGCCTCGGCAGCAGGCCGGACGGGTCGCCGCCTGGTAGCGCGAACCCGGCCAGGCAGCCGTCGACAGCCGCCTGGAAGTCCACGCCGCTGACCGGCACCCCCGCGGTCGAGTCGACGCCGTAGTCGGCGCGCGCCGGCCGGGCGCCACCGCCGACGAGCGCGCCGACTGCCACCAGCAGCAGGGCCACTGCGGCGGCGGTCGGTCTGCGGCGGCGTACCAGCAGCAGCACGACCAGCGCGACGACGAGCAGCACGAGCGCTGCCCCGCCGACGAGCCAGAGCCGGCGCGGGCCGGTCCCGCCGTCGTCGGACACCGTGAATGTGATGGTCCGCAGCGTTGTCGCGCCAGCGCACGGGTTCGTCGCTCCGGTCACCGGCAGCGTCACGTAGCCGGCGGTCACCTCGTACCGGCCGGGCGCGCCGACCGGCCAGAGTGTGTCCAGCCCGCCGCCGTCCGGAGTGGCGGCCACCGAGCGGAGCACGACCTCGCCGTCGTGCAGCCGTACCCCGGTAAACGCCACGGTGGCACTCGCGCCCGGCTCCACTGTGGTGAGTCCGGCGGTGGCGATGGCGCCGATCCCGTCGTCGTGGAAGCTGCGGGCCAGCATCGGCTCGACGTCGCGCCCGTCCCGGCGTACCCCGGTGACCTGCACGGTGCCGACGGCCCGGGTGGCGAACGCGCACGCCGCCCCGGTGGTGTTGGTGACCGTGAGGTCGAGGCGGACCTGGTCCCCGGCGCGGTAGTCGGCAGTGCCGGGTCGCAGGGCCAGGCCGAGGCCGCCGTCGGCGGGCGCCGCTGCGCCGCTCGCCGCGCCGGTCGCCAGGGCGGTCGCGAGTACGCCGAGCGCTGCCGCCAGCCGCAGGGTCCACCTCATGGTGCGGACTGTAGGGGCGGGGCGGCCTGTTCTGTCGCGGTCTGTCGGGGACCGGTCGGAGCCGTATCCTGCTGGTGATGCAACTCTTCGGTACGGTGGCTGACCTGTACGAGCGCGCGCGGCCCGGATATCCGCCGGAGATCGCCGAGTCGATCCTCGCCTACCACGGCGGCGCACCGGCGTCGGTGGCCGAGATCGGGGCGGGCACCGGGAAGGGCACCGAGGTGCTGGCCCGTCTCGGCGCGCCACTGACCTGTGTGGAGCCCGACGCGCTGATGGCGGCCCGGCTGGCCGAGCGGTTCCCGGACGCTCGCATCGAGGCGACGACGTTCGAGCGATGGTCGCCGCCCGCCGGTGGGGTGGACGTGCTCGCCAGTGCGATGGTCTGGCACTGGCTGGACGCCGCCACCCGCAACGCACAGGCCCGGCGTGCCCTGGCGCCCGGCGGCACGCTTGCCGTGTTCGGGCACCGCTACGACTACGCCGACGCCGCCCAGCGGGACGCCGTCCGGGCCGTGCTGCGATCCGTCGACCCCACCGTCCGGGAGCGGCCCTTCGACTGGTTCCACCGGGACATCCTCGACAGCGGGCAGTTCGACGACGTACGCCGCGAGGTGATCCGGCGGGAGCTGCCGCTGGACAAGGAGCGGTATCTGGCGCTGATGCGCACGTTCGGGCCGTACCTGTCCCGCACGCCGGAGCAGCAGCGACGCGGGATCGCGGCCCTCGACCGGCTGGTCGACGACCTCGGCGGCACCGTCGTGCTCGATCTGCGGACCACACTGGTGCTCGGCCGGGCCGATGCTCGGTGACCGGTGGGGCGTGTCCGACGACGAGACGCGGCGCCGGTACCCGTGTGACGACTTCGTGCCCGCGCCCACGCTGCGAGCGTGGCGCGGGGTGAGCGTGGACGCGCCGCCGGCAACCGTGTGGCAGTGGGTCGCCCAGATCCGGCTCGCGCCCTACTCGTACGACTGGATCGACAACCTCGGCCGACGCTCACCGCAACTGCTGGTGGGCCTTCCCGAGCCGGTGGTGGGCGAGTCGTTCACCACCGCAGGCGGGCGGCGGCGCGGCCGGATCCTCGCGGTCCAGCCGGGACACCACCTCACCGCCGGGATCATGGGCGCGGTCCTGTCGTACGTCCTGGTGCCGGACGACAGGACCACCACCCGCCTGCTGCTCAAGGTCGTGATGCGGACGAACCCGGTGATCGCCCTCGGTGGATGCCTCGGAGACCTGGTGATGGCCCGCCGGCAGTTGCTGAACCTCAAGCGGCTCGCCGAGCAGGACGCGGACCGCTGACCGTCGGCACCGGCGTGGCGAGAATCCGGCGGATCCTGGCATTTTCGCCTCTCGTCGCCGGCAACCGGCCTTCCTAGGCTCCGTCCCGACACGCTTTTCCGCAAACGGAAACGGGGCTGGGTCGTGCTTCGCTATGTCATGCCGGTCGTGATCGGGCTGGTCTACGCCGGGCTCAACTCCTTCGTGCCCGAGCCCCATCGGCGGCGGCTGAACGCGCTCGTCGTCACCGGCGCCGGGGCCGCCTACATCAGCGGTGGCGGGTTCGGGCTGTGGGAACTGGCGTTCTGCGCCCTACTGCTGGTGGTGGGCTACGCCGGGCTCACCTCGTACACCTTCATCGGGGTGGGCTGGCTTCTGCACACGGCCTGGGACGTCCTGCACCACCGTCGCGGCACCCCGATCATCCCGTCGCTGCACGACTCGTCGTTCGGCTGCGCGCTCTGCGATCCGGTCATCGCGCTCTGGTGCCTCACCGGCGGCCTGTCGGTCAAGGACATGTACCACCGGCTCAGGCGGCCGGCGGCCGACACGCGCGGCCCGGTCCCGACTGGTTGAATCCCGCCATGCACACAGTGGCCGTGCTCGCCCTGGACAGCGTCGTGCCGTTCGACCTGGCCACCCCGATGGAGGTCTTCGGCCGCACCCGCCTGCCCGACGGCCGCCCCGGGTACCGCGTCGTCGTCTGCGCCGCGACGCCGACGGTCACCACCGGCGCGTTCAGCATCGCGGTGCCGTACGGCCTGGACGTCCTCGCCGACGCGGACACCGTCGTCGTACCCGGTGTCTCCGACCCGGCCGCCGCGGCGCCCGCAGCGGTCCTCGACGCGCTGCGCACCGCGGCGGCGAACGGCGCGCGGATCGCTTCGATCTGCGGCGGCGCGTTCACCCTCGCGGCCGCCGGGCTGCTCGACGGGCACCGCGCCACGACGCACTGGGTCGCCACCGGCCGGCTCGCCGCCCGGCATCCGCGGGTCCGGGTCGACCCCGACGTCCTGTACGTGGACAACGGCCAGTTCCTGACCTCCGCCGGCGCCGCCGCCGGGCTCGACCTGTGCCTGCACCTGGTCCGGCGCGACCACGGCGCCGCCGTCGCCGCCGACGCGGCGCGGCTGTCAGTCATGCCGCTGGAACGCGCGGGCGGGCAGGCGCAGTTCATCACGCACGAGCCGCCCACCCCCGACGGTGCGACGCTGGAGCCGCTGCTGGCCTGGATGCGCGACAACACCGGACGTGCGCTGACCCTCGCCGACATCGCCCGGCACGCCGGGCTGAGCACCCGCACGCTGAACCGCCGGTTCCGGGACCAGACCGGCACCACCCCGCTGCGGTGGCTGCACCGCGTACGCGTGCACCAGGCTCAGCACCTGCTGGAGACCACCACCCATCCCGTCGACCGGGTGGCCAGCCAGGTGGGTTTCGGCTCCACCACCGCCTTCCGGGACCGGTTCAAGCAGATCACCGGCACCAGTCCGCAGGCGTACCGCCGCAGCTTCCGCGGCGTCTGACCCGCGAGCGGCCCGATGGGCAGGGACGGCTCCGTGGTCGTGTTCCCCACCCTGCCCGTATAGCTGCCCGTATAGGGGATCGGATCAACCGGCTCCCGGGACCGGTCGCCGTCGGGGCTAACCACGCCTCGGTGGAACGTCATGGGTACCTCACGGCCCGTTTGGCACCCATGACGTTCCACCCACGGGCGGTCGCATCAGTGCGTGCCGGGGCGCCTGCTGGCGACGTACGCGAAAAAGGCCCCGACCGGCGTGGAACGCCCGGTCAGGGCCTTGATCGTTTGGTGCGCCGCCAGGGACTCGAACCCCGAACCCGCGGATTAAGAGTCCGCTGCTCTGCCAGTTGAGCTAGCGGCGCTCACCGACAACGGGAAGAAGATTAGCACGCCCGCCGAGGCGGGTTCCAATCCGATACCGGGGTCCACCCTTCGGACGAGCTTAACCGGCGAAACCGGCCGAAACGGTCACCTGATCCGGCGCGGGGGCGGGCACGGGAGCGTCGATGCGGCACGATGTCCGCCAGGCACGCGAGGACAGGGGTGGGCATGGGCAGGTTCGCGCGGGCCGGGGCGACGGTGGGCGCCCTGGTCCTGACGGCGTCGCTGGCACTGACCGGGTGCGGCGGCGACGACGAGGGGAAGGCGCCGGCGTTCGTGCCCGGCCAGCAGCAGGTCGGCGGCGTCTCGTCCGCCGCGCCCGCGGAGCCGAGCGCCTCGCCGAGCGACAGTGCCGCCGCGCCGCCGCTGACGGTGAGCCCGGCCGACGGCGCGAACGCACGGCCGGTCAGCACCGAGATCAGCGCCCGCATCCCCGGTGGCGGCACCGTGTCGAAGGTGGTGCTCGCCACCGCCGAAGGGACCAGCGTCGCCGGGCGGATGCGGCGCGACGGTTCGAGCTGGGTGCCGTCGGCCGCGCTCAAGTACGGCACCAAGTACACCGCCACGGTCACCGGCGCCGGCAAGGACGGCCAGACCTACCAGGGCACCAGCACGTTCACCACGATGGCCAAGCCCAAGTCGATGATCGGCTCGGGTCTCTACATGTTCAGCGGCAAGACGTACGGGGTCGCCATGCCGGTGGTCGCCGAGTTCTCCCCGGGCATCCCGAAGAAGGACCGGGCCGCGGTGCAGAAGCGCATGTTCGTGCAGACCGACCCGCCGCAGCGGGGCGCCTGGCACTGGGTCGACAACGGCACCCAGGCGTACTACCGCGCCCCGGAGTACTGGAAGACCGGCACCACGATCACCGTCCGGCTCGCACTCGCCGGCATCCCGCTGAGCAACGGCCGCTACGGCAACATCGACCGCAGCGCCACCGCCAAGATCGGGCGCGCGTTCGAGATGACAGTCGACAACTCGGCCAAGCAGATGACGGTCTCCGAGAACGGCACGGTGATCCGTACGCTGCCGGTGAGCCTGGGCAAGAAGAGCACCCCCTCCTCCAGCGGCACGATGGTGGTGATGGAGAAGAAGGAGTCCACCGTCTTCGACACCCGCAGCGAGCCGGACCCGGCCAACCGCTACGTCACCGAGATCGACTTCGCCCAGCGGATCACCTGGGGCGGCGAGTACATCCACGCGGCGCCCTGGTCCGAGGGCGTGCAGGGACGCCGCAACGTCTCGCACGGCTGCGTCAACGTGTCGATGGCCAACGGCCGCTGGCTGTTCGGCAAGACGATGGTGGGCGACCCGATCACGGTGAAGGGCACCGAACGGCGCCTGGCACCGGGCAACGGCTGGACCGCGTGGAGCATGAGCTGGTCGCAGTTCGTCGCGGGCAGCGCGCTGCCCGTTCCACAGGGCGGGCAGCCGGCGCCGTTCTGACCGGCGTAACGTGGTCGGACACGCCACCTCCGACGAAGCGCCGGACGACAGTGGAATCGTTACACCCGCGCGGGGTGTTCCGTTTCACGTCCGGCAACGCGTACCCGCTCCGGCGCGTCTGACCTGAGACGACGGGGAACGGCATCACCTTGTGAGGGAGTCATGCGAGCTGGCCAGGACGAACCGATCCGGGGCGTGAGCGCCCGACGCGTCGGGCGCCGCCGTGCGCTGGCGGCCGGGCTGCTCGCCGCCGCGATGGCCCTGACCGCCTGCACCAGCGGCGGCGACAAGCCGTCGAGCTGGCAGGGCGGTGGCGACGGCGACGGCGGTGAGAAGGCCCCGAAGGCGGCGGCCACCATCAGCGAGCCCGCCGCCGACGCCAAGGACGTGCCCGCATCCACCGGCATCACCTTCACCACGACCGAGGCGCAGGAGACCGACGTCGAGCTGAAGGACGCGGCCGGCAAGGTCGTCGACGGCACGCTCGCGGCGGACGGCAAGAGCTGGCTGCCGTCCTCGGCCCTGGAGTACGGGCAGACGTACACGGCGACCGTGACGGCGACCGGCGACGACGGCAAGCCCGCCACCGCCACCAGCACGTTCACCACGATGGCGAAGCCGGCCAAGCAGATCCGGGTCACCAGCTTCCTCGGCGACAACCAGGTCGTGGGTGTGGCCATGCCGCTGATCGTGAAGTTCGGCCGGGCCATCCCGGAGGACTACCGCGACGACATCCAGCGCCGGATGACAGTCACCGCGAAGCCGGCCCAGGAGGGCATCTGGCACTGGGTGAGCCCGACCGAGGTGCGCTACCGGCCCAAGACGTTCTGGAAGGCCAACAGCACCGTCAGCTACAAGGTGCAGGCGGGCGGGCTGCCGCTGGGCGGCGGCTGGTACGGCCGGTCCGACCTCAGCGTCGACGTCAAGATCGGCCCGTCGTTCGTGATGACCGTCGACAACCGCACCAAGCGGATGACAGTCACCCGCGACGGCAAGGTGGTCAAGACCATCCCGGTGAGCCTGGGCAAGAAGAGCACCCCGTCCTCCAGCGGCACCATGGTGGTGATCGAGAAGCTCCGGCACACGGTCTTCGACACCATGGAGGAGCTGGGCCCGGAGGACGGCTACCGCACCGAGATCGACTACGCCCAGCGGCTCACCTGGGGTGGCGAGTTCATCCACGCCGCGCCGTGGTCCGAGGGCGTGCAGGGCCGCACGAACGTCTCGCACGGCTGTGTGAACGTCTCGATGAAGGAAGGCAACTGGCTGTTCGCCAACACCCGCATCGGTGACCCGATCACCGTCAAGGGCACCGAGCGCAAGCTCCAGAACGGCAACGGCTGGACCGACTGGAACATGAGCTGGGACGAGTACGTCAAGGGCAGCGCCCTGCCGTACGAGCCGCCAGCCGCCGACACCACCGCCGACACCACCCCGGACGCCGGTACGCCGAGCGTCGAGCCGACCCCCTGACCCCCGCACACGACGAAGCCCCCTCCCGGAGGAGGGGGCTTCGTGTTGGGGTGACTGATGGGAATTGAACCCACGACAACCGGGACCACAACCCGGTGCTCTGCCAACTGAGCTACAGCCACCATGCTCGCCGCTCCGGTCGCCCGGGGCGGTGCGCGGACCAATCATAGCCACACTCCGGCCGAACCCGTCCACCGGGTTCGGGCACGGACGTCAGAGCTGGGCGGCGATCGCCTTCGCGGCCTCGACGTCCGGCCCGGGCAGCGGCACGAACAGGGTCCGCCGGTAGTACTCCAGCTCGCGGATGCTCTCCCGGATGTCGGCGAGCGCCCGGTGGGTCAGGCCCTTCTGCGGCTGCCCGAAGTACACCCGCGGGTACCAGCGCCGGCACAGCTCCTTGATCGAGGACACGTCGATCATCCGGTAGTGCAGGTGCGCGTCGAGCCGGGTCATGTCGCGGGCCAGGAAGCCCCGGTCGGTGGCGATCGAGTTGCCGCACAGCGGCGCGGTGCGGGGGTCCTTCACGAAGCTGGTCACGTAGTCGAGCACCATGTCCTCGGCCTCGGCCAGCGTCACCGTGGAGCGGCGGACCTCCTCGGTGAGCCCGGACTTGGCGTGCATGGTGCGCACGATCTCCGGCATGCCGTCGAGCGCCTCGTCGTCGGCGTGGATCACCACGTCGACGCCGTCACCGAGCACGTTGAGGTCGGGATCGGTGACCAGCGCGGCGACCTCGATCAGGGCGTCCCGCCGCAGGTCCAGCCCGGTCATCTCACAGTCGATCCAGACGAGAAGATCAGCCACCGGGACAGACTACGCGCCGCCGACCCGCTCGCGCCTCGGCCCGGCGGCCGAGGTGGACCGCTAGGGTTTCCTGCGTGCCAGCCGAACCCGTCGCCCCACCCGCCGTCGCCCGTGACGGCGCGGGTGCGCGTGCGGCCCGCCGGGTGCTGGCGGTGCTGGCGCTCGTCGCGATCCTGCCGGCGCTCTACCTGCCCAACCTGCGGCACAACTTCTACGACCAGAAGATCTATATGTCGGCGGTGGACTGGTGGACGTCCGGGCATCCGCTCTACGACTACGTCCAGCCGGACCGGGTGCAGGGCGCGCTCTACTTCACCTACCCGCCGTTCGCGGCGCTGCTGCTGGCCCCGTTCGGATACCTGCGGCTCGGTGTGGCGGTCGCCGCCTTCGCGGTGCTGACAGTGGCCGCCGTGGTGGTGACCACCCGCTGGCTGGTGCTGCCGGTGCTGCGGCGCCACGACCTGCCGCGCGGGTTCGGCCTGACGGTCGCCGTGCTGTTGGTGCTGGCGGTGGAGAGCACCCGGGAGACGCTCACGCTCGGGCAGATCAACATGCTGCTCGTGGTGCTGATCCTCGGCGACCTGCTGTTCGCCGTACCGCAGGGCCGGCGCTGGGCCGGTGTGGGCGTGGGGCTGGCCGCGGCGCTCAAGCTCTTCCCGGGCATCTTCGTGCTCTACCTGCTCGCCGCCCGCAAGTGGCGGGCGGCGGTGGTGGCCACGGTGGCCGCCGCGGTGGCCACGCTGCTGGCCGCGGCGCTCGCGCCGGGTGACTCGTGGCGGTTCTGGACCCACGAACTGTGGGCCACCGACCGGGTGGGCCGCACCGACTACACCGGCAACCAGTCGCTGTTCGGGCTGCTCAGCCGCCTGTCCACGTCGGCCGAGCCGGACCGGCTGCTGTGGCTGCTGCTCGCGCTGGCGGTGGCCGTGTTCGGCCTGTGGCGGGCGGCGCGGGCGGCGCGGGCGGGGGACGCGCTGGTGGGTCTCACCCTGACCGGGCTGGTGGGCGGGCTGGTCAGCCCGATCACCTGGATCCACCACCTGTACTGGTTCATCCCCGCGTTGGTGGTGCTCGTGGACGCGGCGTTGGACGCCGACCCGGCGACGCCCGCCGGGGCCCGCCGTCGCGGCGGCCTGTTCGCGCTGACCGCCGTCGTCGGCCTGCCGATCGTGTACGGCCTGGTGACGTTCCAGGACTGGGGCACCGCCGTCGTGCACACCGACGACCCGGTCGACTTCGTCGTCCGCAACCTGTACGTGCTGCTCAGCCTGCTGTTGCTGGCGGTACTCCCGATCCGTCACCACCGGGACGCGCCGTCAATGACCCGGACTGAACGGACACACCTCGCAACCAATGGCGATAGGCGCTAATCTGGTCGCAACTACCTCAGTTTTCTCCCAGGTAGCACCGATTCCCCGGTGAAGGACGGCCCTCCGCGTCGGCAGCGCGGAGGGCCGTTCGGGTTCTCCGCGTCAGTCCTCGTGGTCCTCGCATCGGCCGCTCGGCGCAGCGATCGCCGCGCGGCCCCGCCCGCCGCACCCGGAGCCCACTGCCACCAGGTGCCGCTCGGGGCGCGAAGCCGGGCCCGGTTGCCGGCCGAGCCCGCTCAGCGAGGTGACGCCGAGGCGCCCGGCCAGCACGGGCACCTGGTCCGGTTCGACCACGAAGACCACCTCACGGGGCCGCAGCGGGCGCAGCAGCAGCACCACGGCGAGGACGACCAGCAGCGTCCCGCCGGCGGGCAGCGCCCACGCCAGCGCGGGGAACCATCCGGCCCGCAGCTCGGCACGCATCCGCAGGTCGAGGCCGGCCGCGCCGTCCGCGCGCAGCACGACCAGGCTCAACGACCGGCCGGCCAGCTCCGCCGGGCTCCACTCCAGGGAGCCGACGCCCTGGCGTACCCAGAAGGGCTCTGTCATCGGCGCGGCGGCGCCGGCGCCGGCGGTGGCCGGGTCGAGATCGACAGGTAGCCGGCCCCGGGTGACGGCGACGCGGCGCACGGTGCTGTGCGGGACGTCGGCCAGCCACCGTCGCACCTGGTCGGCCGGGGCGAGGCCGAGGAAGACCGGGCCGCCGTCGTCCCGCGCGGTCAGGCGCAGCCGGAGCTCACCGGTGCGCGCCACCGGCAGGTCGGCGCGCAGCAACGCGTCCACGTCGGTCACCAGGACCGCGCGGGCGGGTGTGCGGACCGGCTCGAACCGGGCGTCGAACCCGCCGTCCGGGCCGGCGTGCCGGGCGGCGAACCAGAGGCCGCCGCCCGCCAGCAGCGCCGGAACCCCCAAGGCCAGCAGCACCATGCCGGCGATCGTGCGTACGAAACGCATTCGCGTCGTCCCTCTCGGTAGCCAACTGTCCGGCCGACCTTACCGACGCGCGTCGACCGATCGCCGGATATCGGCAGCACCGGCCCGGGACGGCAACCGGCCCGGCGGATCGGGTCCGCCGGGCCGGTGCGTGGCTCACGTTCAGGACTTCGCGGCGGGCTCCCGCCGGGTACGCGCGAAGGCCAGGCCGCCCAGGGCCAGGCCGCCCAGTCCGGCGACCAGGCCGGCCACCCCGAGGGCGGTGGCCACGCCGGAGCCGTCGTCGTCATCGTCGTCGTCAGCGGCGGCTGCAGCGGGTGCGCTCGCGCCCGACGCGGCGGGCGCCGCCGCGGCCAGCTTGAGCACCGGCGCCGGGTTCTCCGGCTCCTCCGCGCCCGGCGCCGGCTCCTCGATCCACCGGGAGACGTTGCCGTCGGAGTACGTCTGGAGCACCTTGAAGACCATCGTGTCGGCCTGTGGCAGCGGCCCCATCGACACCGGGAACTCCTGGAACTCGCCCGGCTTCACGCCGCCGCCCGGCTCGGCGGTGAAGGTCAGCTTGGAGACCGCCTCGGTGAGCTGGCTGCCGTGCACCTCGATCGGCGGGTCGACCTTGCGCTTCTCCACGGCCACCGTCCAGCCCGGCACCGGCATGGTGGAGACCGAGCCGACCGGGGCGTTCTCCGGCAGGTTCACCTCGACCTTGACTGTCGACGCCGTGTCGCTCTCGTTCGGCACCCGGAACGCGAACCGGCCGTAGCCGCCCTGTGTGCCCTCGGCCGGGTTGATCGTGACGTGCGCCGAGGCCGCCCCGGCCAGGCCGAGCACGGCCGTGGCGACGGCGGTGAGGGTCAGCGCGGCGACTGTCGCGGGACGCCGGAGACGGATCATGGGTGGGGACCTTCCGTTACTTGATCGGCACGGTGGCGGTCACCGTGGCCTGGTCGATGTCGGTGGTACGGACGGTGATGCGCAACTGCCAGTCGCCGCGGGCCGGCAGGTTGATCTCGCCGGTGGCGTGGTTGTCGCTCAACGGCAGCAGCGGGACGGCGATCGGCTCGATCCCGGCCGACGGCAGCGCGGCGGTCACCTTCCACTCCTGCACCGGCTGCGGGCGGTTGTCCTTGGTGTAGGCGTACAGGTGCAGCGAATTGTTTCCGGTCTCGGCCGGGTCGAACTGGACCTCCAGCGAGTAGATCGGGCTGCTCAGCGTGGTGGAGAAGTAGCCCTGCTCGGCACCCGCGACAGTCGCGGTGGCGGTGCGCGCCGGGGTGGTCTGCACGAGCGTCGCCGACACGCCGAGCACCACCGCCGTGATCACCAGCTCGGCCACCACGGCCCGCCGCATCGCGCCCGGCCGGCCGGCGGCGACCCGCCGCCGCACCAGCGCCCGGGAGTACGCGGCCACGCCGATCACCAGCACGAACAGCGCGATCTTGGCGAGCAGCAGCCGGCCGTACGTGGTGTCGAACAGCGCCTGCAGGCTGGCCACCTCGATGAGCCCCTGCACGGTGCCGGCCAGCAGCAGCGCGGCCACCGCGAGCGCGGCCCAGCGGGACCAGATCGGCAGGATCGCGTCCAGCTCGCGCTCGTCGGCCTCGCGCAGCAGGAACACCGCGAGCATGACCAGGCCGCCCAGCCAGACCGCCATGCCGCCCAGGTGCACCGCGTCCACCAGCACGGAGACCGCCGGCGCGGGCGAGGCCGCGGCGTGCCCGGCCAGCGGCCAGGTGAACAGCGCCGCGCCGCCGAGGACGGCCAGGATGATCCCGTCGGTACGGCCGATCGGACCGGCGAACAGCGGCCGGAGCAGGAACGCGGCCGCGGCGAGCAGGCCCAGCCGGACCAGGTGCGTGGTGCCGTAGGCGCTGCCCAGCACGTCGCCCAGGCCGGAGCCGGTCACGTCGAACAGGCCGCCGCCGTTGACGTACGGCACCTGGAGCCACACCTCGGCCACCGTCGCCACCGCCAGCAGGCCCAGCCCGGTCCAGGCCAGCCGTGCCGGTCCCCGGCGGGACAGCCGGCGGGGCCAGAGCGCGGCCAGCACCAGCGCCGGGCCGACGAGCAGCAGCAACCCGGCGTAGCCGGCGTACTTCGCCACCTTCACCGCGTTCTCGGTCACCGGGTTCGCCCGGTTGTCCGAGCCGCTGTCGGTGGGCGGCTCGGACGGCGCCCCGACCGAGTAGGTGAACGCGCCGGAGACCGGGTGGCTGTCGGCCGAGATGACCCGGTAGCTCACCAGGTAGGTGCCGCGCCCGCCGGAGGGGTCCACCGGGATGGTGACCTCGGCGCCCTGGAAGGTCGGCTCGCCCCGGTCGGCGCGCGAGCCGTCGGGGGCGATCACCCGGACCTTCCCGGGCACCTTGCGGACGCCCTCACTGAACGTGATCACCACTTGCGCGGGCGCCTCGGGGACCACGGCGGAGGCGGCCGGGCTGCTGCTCACCAGGACCGCGTGGGCGGCGGCCGGGGTGGCCGGGACGAGCAGCAGGGCGACCAGCAGGAGCAGCAGCCCGGCGACGGCCCCGGAGCGGGCGGCGACGACCCGGGACGGGCGGGGTACGGCAGCAGTCATGCCGCCATGGTTCCCGAACCGGGCCGGGTCCGGCGAGCCGGTCTCCGGTAGGCGGGACCGAGCGCCCCGCCGGCCCGACGGCACGCGCCACGCCGGGCCTGCTCGGATGTCATGGGTGGGTAGTCGCACGGCGGCGGGAAAAAGTTCCCGGCGTGTGCGGGACCACGGAATGGGTCGAAGGACCCTGTCCCGTCCGGGTACGCCGCGTAACGTCGGGTGACGTGATCCCCGGCCCACGCGACACCCCCGCCGACCGCCCCGACGCCGCTCGGGACGCGGCCACCGGCTGGGCGCTGGCCGCCCGCGACGGGCACCGCGACGCGCAGGCCGCCTTCGTCCGGGCCACCCAGGCCGAGGTGTGGCGCTTCGCCGCCGCGCTCGTCGGCCCGGACAGCGCAGACGACCTGACCCAGGAGACGTACCTGCGGGCGTTCCGGGCGCTGTCCGGCTTCGAGGGGCGCTCCAGCGTACGTACCTGGCTGCTCGGGATCGCCCGGCGGGCCTGCGCCGACCACCTGCGCACCGTGGTGCGCCGCCGCCGGCTCGACGCGCGGCTCGCCGCCCAGGCCGCCACCGACCGCCCTCACCCGGACCCGGCCGGCCACCTCGGCGCCACCGACCTGGTCCGCCGGCTGCCCGCCGAGCGGCGCTCCGCGTTCGTGCTCACCCAGTTGCTCGGCCTGTCGTACGCCGAGGCCGCCGACGTGGAGGGGGTGCCGGTGGGCACCATCCGCTCCCGGGTGGCCCGGGCCCGCGACGAGCTGGTCAACGCCGTCGGCGACACGCTGGCCGGATAGCGGGAACCTCTCGTGGCGCTCGGACGACGAATGACTGTGACCCCCTCCTCCTCCCCTCGGGCCGGCCGCTGGCACGCCCTGCGACCCTGGCTCGGCGTCGCGGCCCGCCTCGGACTGGCCGCCGTCTGGCTGATCGCCGGCGGCACCAAGGTCGGCGACCTGGCCGCCTCCGGCCGGGCCGTGAACGCCTACCAGGTGATGCCGTACGACGTGGCCACCGTGATCGGCGCGGCGCTGCCGTTCGTCGAGCTGGCCCTGGGCGTGCTGCTGCTGGTCGGGCTGGCCACCCGGGTCAGCGCGGGCGTCTCCTCGGCGCTGCTGATGGTCTTCGTCGCCGGCATCGCCTCGGCCTGGGCCCGCGGCCTGGCCATCGACTGCGGGTGCTTCGGCACCGGCGGCCAGCTCGCCGCCGGCCAGACGCCCAGCTACCTCCCGGAGATCCTCCGGGACCTCGGGTTCCTGGCGCTCGCCGGGTTCCTGCTGATCTGGCCCCGCACCCCGTTCTCCGTGGACGGGTGGCTGGCGGGCGACGACACGGTGGAGGACGACGATGAGCAGTCGTAAGGGGCGCAGGGACGCGGCCCGGGTGGTACGCGAGCAGATCGCCCGGGAGAAGCGGCGCAAGCGCACGCTCTGGACCTCGATCGCCGCCGTGCTGGTGCTGGTCATCGCCGGTGGTATCGGCTGGGCCGTCTATTCCAGCCAGAAGTCCGGCGAGTTCACCGCCCCGCCCGGGGCCAACGACGCCGGCACCGGCATCGTGCAGGGCACCGGACCGGTCACCATCGACCTGTACGAGGACTACCTCTGCCCGGCCTGCAGGCAGTTCCAGCAGATCAACGGCGAGACGCTCAACCAGCTCGTCACCGAGGGCAAGGCGAAGTTGGTGTTCCACCCGGTCGCGTTCCTCAACCGCTTCTCCACCACCGAGTACTCCACCCGCTCCTCGGCCGCCTCCGGCTGCGCCGCCAAGGGCGGCAAGTTCCGCGAGTTCACCGAGCAGCTCTTCGCCAAGCAGCCGCCGGAGGGTGGCGCCGGGCTCAGCAACGACGAACTCGTCGACATCGGCGCGGGCGTCGGGCTGAACCGGGACGAGTTCGCCTCCTGCGTCTCCGACGGCACGTACCGGTCGTGGACCGAGCACGTCACGGAGGAGGCGAGCAAGGCCGGCGTGACCGGCACCCCGACCATCAAGATCAACGGCAGCGAGCTGCGGGACCGCAGCCCCGAGGGGATCAAGGCGGCGGTGGAGGCGGCCGGCAAGTGATCACACCCCTGCGCCGGGCCGCGCTGGTGCTCGCCGTCGCGGCCACCGCACTGCTCACGCTCGCCGGCCCGGCCGCCGCACACGGCGCGGACGCGCCCGACGGCACCGACTACCGCGCCACGATCAGTGGCGTCGACCCGGACCGCCCCGGCCTCACCGCACGCATGGTGGAGGCCGGCGCGCGGCTGGAGCTGACGAACGACACCGGCGCCGAGGTGACGGTGCTCGGCTACTCCGGTGAGCCGTACCTGCGCATCGGCCCGGGTGGCGTGTACGAGAACACCCGCTCCCCCGCCACGTACCTCAACCGGACGCTGGCCGGCGAGACCCGGCTGCCGGCCGAGGCGAACCCGTCCGCCGCGCCGGACTGGCGGCGGATCGGCGACGGACCGACCGCCCGCTGGCACGACCAGCGCACGCTGTGGCGCGACAACGCCCCGCCGGCCGCCGTCGCCGCCGACCCGGACCGGGAACACCGGGTACGCGACTGGACGGTGCCGCTGCGGGCCGGTGACGCCACCGGAGCCGTACGCGGCACGCTGGACTGGGTGCCGCCGCCCGACCCGTACCCCTGGTGGGTGGCCGCCACGCTGGGCTTCCTGCTGATCGGCGCGGCGGGGCTGGCGCCGGGCGGCACCGCCGCCGGAGTGCGGGCACTGCGCGCGGTGGGTGGCCTGCTCGCCCTGGGCGGCGCGGCCACCGTCGCGCTGACCGTCGCCCGGGCGTTCGACACCGGCGCCCCCGGTGTGGGCGGGATGCTCGCCGAGCTGGTCACCGGGCAGGTGTGGACGCTGCTCACCGGGCTCGGCGCGCTCGCCGCGGGCGGGTACGCGCTGGCCCGCCGCCCGGCCGCCGACTTCGTGCTCGCGCTCGCCGGCACCTGCCTCACGGTGTTCGCCGGGGCGACGAACCTGGCCGCGCTGTCCCGCGCGGTCCCCCCGGCGGCCGGCCCCGCGGTGCTGGTGCGGGTGCTCGTGGTGGTCAGCCTGGCGACGGGCGCCGGGGCGGTGGCCGCCGGACTGCTGCGCCTGCGCACCGCCGCGAGAGCAGCCCGCGCAACCCCACACCGCCACCCGACCCCGGCCCCCTGACCCCGCCCTCACCCCTCGTTCCGCGGCCCGGCCGGGTCGGGGGCGGGACGGGCGGGGGTCAGGACGGGCTGGGGGCGAAGCCGTAGGGGAGTTCCAGGCGGTGGGCGGCCAGCAGTGCCTCGTCGGCCAGCAGGTCGCGCGTGGGAGCGTCGGCGACGATCCGGCCGCCGTCCAGGATCACCGAGCGGGGGCACAGCTCGGCGGCGTACGGCAGGTCGTGCGTGACCATGAGCAGCGTCACCGGCAGGGCGCGCAGGATCTCCGCCAGTTCCCGGCGCGCGGCCGGGTCGAGGTTCGACGACGGCTCGTCCAGCACCAGGATCTCCGGGCGCATGGCCAGCACCGTCGCCACCGCCACCCGGCGCCGCTGCCCGAACGACAGGTGGTGCGGTGCGCGGTCCCGATGCTCGCTCATCCCCACCGCCGCGAGCGCCTCGTCGACGCGGGCGGCCAGCTCGGTGCCGCGCAGGCCGAGGTTGGCCGGCCCGAACGCGACGTCCTCGGCGACAGTGGGCAGAAAGAGCTGGTCGTCAGGGTCCTGGAAGACGATGCCGACGCGGCGGCGTACCTCGGCCAGCGTCTCCCGGTCGCGGGTGACGGTCAGGCCACCGACGCTCACCGTGCCCTCGGCGGGGGTGAGGATGCCGTTGAGGTGCAGCACGAGCGTGGTCTTGCCGGCGCCGTTGGGCCCGAGCAGCGCCACCCGCTCGCCGCGCGGCACGGTCAGGTCCACGCCGTGCAGGGCGACGTGACCATCCGGGTACGCGTACCGGACGCCGTTGACGTCCAGGGAGGGTGGCTGCTGCACGTACCCGATCATTGCAGGACGAGCGCGACGGCGGCGATGGTGGCCGCGATCGCCGGCACCGTCGCGGCGGCCGCCCACTGGCCGGCGGTGGCCGCGCCGGCCCCCTGCCACACCGCCGGCATCCGGCCGGTGTAGCCGCGGGAGAGCATCGCCAGATAGACCCGCTCGCCGCGCTCGAACGCGCGCAGGAACAGCGTGCCGACCCCGGCCGCGAAGCCACGCAACTGCCACAGGAAGCGTGGGTCGTCCCCGCGCGACACCCGGGCCACCCGCATGCGCCGGGCCTCCCCGACGAGCACCTCCAGGTAGCGCAGCATGAACGTGGCGATCTGGGTGAGGATCTGCGGGCACCGCAGCCGGTCCAGGCCGATCAGCAGGTCACGCGTCGTCGTGGTCGCCGCCAGCAGGAGCGACGCGAGTACGCCGAGCGTTCCCTTGGCGAGGATGTTGAACGCGCCGTGCAGCCCGTCAACGGACAGGGCGAGCCCGGCCACCTCGACCCGCTCC
Source organism: Micromonospora sp. NPDC005257 (assembly GCF_042872445.1). Taxonomy (NCBI): domain Bacteria; kingdom Bacillati; phylum Actinomycetota; class Actinomycetes; order Micromonosporales; family Micromonosporaceae; genus Micromonospora; species Micromonospora sp. NPDC005257. The sequence continues at coordinate 59,128 of NZ_JBIAKL010000010.1, forward strand.
CCGGCGCCGAGGAACGGCAGCGCGAACGCGAACAGCACGAACGGCAGCTCGATCAGCGCCCGGCTGAGCAGCCAGCGCGGGCCGATCCGGGCCAGCGCGGACACCACGGCGACCAGGAGCGCGTACCCCCCGAAGGCCCAGTACGCCTCCCGGGGCGTGGCCACCACCGCGACTGTGAACAGCACCATCGCGGCGATCTTCACCTCCGGCGGGAGGCGGTGCACCGGCGAGCCGGACTCGCGGTAGAGCACGTGCGCGTGCCCGGCGCCCATGGTCAGCGGGTGCCGCTGGACGGGGTCGTGGCCTCGTCCGCCGGGCCGGCGCTCGCGGTGGCCGGGGTCGTCGTGGCCGGCGCGGTCGGCGCGGCGGGCGCGGCGGGTCCGCGACGGCGGGCCAGCCAGAACAGGCCGCCGCCGAGCGCGAAGGTGAGCAGCACGCCGAGTACGCCGGACAGGCCGGTGGAGACGAAGTCGTTGCCGATCCCGCGTACTCCGTAGTCGGCCAGCGGGCTGTCCGCCAGCTCGTGGTCCGTCGCCTGCTGGGCCGGGCAGCTGCCACCGGTGATCTCGTCGTCGGCGTTCACCGTGCAGCCCTTGAGCAGCGACGAGTCGAGCCCGTCCGGGTGCGACGAGGCGTAGTTGCTCACCACGCCGGCCAGCAGCAGGGCAACCAGCAGGCCGCCGAGCAGGAACGGCCAGTGACGCTTGCTCATCGGGCACCTCCGGCGACCGGGACGGCGGGAGCCGGGGTGGCCGGCTTGAGGGCGCGCAGCGCGTACACCAGATCGGGCCGGACCTTGGCGACGGTGACCACGGTGGTCGCGGTGATCAGTCCCTCGCCGATGCCGATCAGCAGGTGGGCGACGGCCATGGTGCCGGCCAGGCCGGTGAGGTTGCCGCCGAGATCGGTGGTGCCGCCCAGCCAGTACTGCAGGACGAAGCCCTGGGACGCGACCACCACGCTCACCAGCGCGGACACGAACGCCGTGACCGCCAGCCCGGCCGGGGTACGCGGCAGCACGCGCAGCAGCAGGGCGATCAGCAGGTACGCGGCGGCGGTGCCGAGCAGCGCCATGTTGGTGATGTTGAGGCCGAGCATCGCCACCCCGCCGTCACCGAAGACCAGCGCCTGCACGATCAGCACCACGGCGACGCAGAGCGCGCCGACCCAGGGGCCGACCAGCAGCGCGGCCAGCGCGCCGCCGAGCAGGTGACCGCTGACCCCGGCGGTGAAGATCGGGAAGTTGAGCATCTGCACCGCGAAGATGAACGCCGCCACCAGGCCGGCCATCGGGGCCAGCCGGTCGTCGAGGTCGGCTCGGCCCCGCAGCACGCAGAAGGCGAGCGCGGCGAGGGCGAGAGCCGCGAAGATCGCGGCGACCGGACCGTTGATGATCCCGTTGGAGATGTGCATCGCCAGGGTGTCCACGCGCTCAGCGTATTTCCAGGACGGCACTGTTGCCAATATCTTGCAACAACCTCATGATGGCCGTCACCGCGCCCGCGCGTCGCCGCCGGTCGACCGTACCGGCCCGGCGGTATCGTCACCGCCATGACCGACCGCCTCAGCCCTGGCGACCCCGCCCCCGACTTCACCCTCCCCACCGACGACGGCGGGACGCTCTCCCTGGCCGGCCTGCGCGGCCGCAAGGTCATCCTGTACGCGTACCCGGCCGCCATGACGCCCGGCTGCACCAAGCAGGCGTGTGACTTCCGGGACTCGCTCGCCTCGCTCCAGGCCGCCGGGTACGAGGTGGTGGGCATCTCGCCGGACAAGCCGGCCAAGCTCGCCAAGTTCCGCGACCGGGACGCCATCACGTTCCCGCTGGTCTCCGACGAGGACAAGGCGGTGCTGACCGCGTACGGCGCGTTCGGCGAGAAGCAGATGTACGGCCGCACGGTCACCGGCGTGATCCGCTCGACGTTCGTGGTGGACGAGGACGGCAAGATCGAGCGGGCGCTGTACAACGTGCGAGCGACCGGCCACGTCGCCAAGCTGCGCCGGGATCTCGGTCTCGACTGAGCCGTACGCGCCAGCAGTGGGCCGGACGGCCTCGGTGGCTCCGGATGTGGTCTACGATCCGGAGGCTGTGACACCGACCGGCTTCCCGATCGGCGGCCGCCCGCCGCGTCGGCCGCGACGGCCGTGCAGGGCTACGGTGTTCACCATGGAGGGGCCGTAGCCCAACGGCAGAGGCATGCGGTTTAGGTCCGCACCAGTGCGGGTTCGAATCCCGCCGGCCCTACCATTCGTCCGCCCACGCCGGTCGGCGCCGGCGACTGTCGGCCCCGGCGACTGTCGCAAAGGTCACGAACGTGGGTGCCGGCCGCACTGCCGCGCGCAGGATTACGGCGTGGACCTGCGCTTCGTACTCGATCCCGATTTGACCCCTGAGCTGCGCGAACGGATCGTCGCGCTCTGGGTGGACGTGACGAACGCCGGCGGCGCTGTCGGCTTCGTCGCCCCGGTCACGGCCGACGACGTACGCCCGCTCGCCACCTCGACGATGGACGAGATCGCGGACGGGCCGGACCGGCTGCTCACCGGCTACGAGGGCGACCGGCTGGTCGCGGTCCTCGTCATCGCCGACAACCGGTTCCACCTCAAGACGCACTGGCGGGTGCTCAAGCGCGTCATGGTGCACCCCGACACGCAGGGGCGCGGCCACGGCGCGGCGCTGATGCGCGAGGCCGAGCGGGTCGCCCGAGGGCTCGGCCTGGAGGCGCTGCACGTGACGATCCGCGACGGCCTCGGGCTGGACGGCTTCTACAAGCGCCTCGGCTACCGCGAGGTCGGCCGCCTCCCCGCCGCGCTGCGCCTGTCACCCACCGACGCCCGCGACGAGATCCTCATGTGGCTTCCCCTCCTCCCTCCCCACTGACCCACCCCGCCCGCCCCGGCGCCTGCCCCTCCCCGCCCCGGCGCCTGCCCTCCCCGTCCCGGCCGATCTTGCAGTTTCGGCCCGCAGGACGACCGGAATGCACCCTTCGCCGGGGCCGCAAAAGCAAGATCAGCGTGGGTGGGTGGGTGGGTCAGGAGCAGGGGGTGGATGGGGTGGCGGCTGCCCGCACGAGGGGGTCCGTGAGGGCCGGGGTGAGGGCGGACGGGCTCGGGGTGGAAGGGCTGAGGGGGGAACGGGTGGGGGTGGCGGGTGTGGGGGTGGCGGGTGTGGGGCTCGGCTTCCTCGGGGCGGTTGTGCGGGCTGCGGGCTTGGCGCCGTACATCCGGGTCTTGCTGCGCTGCACCTGGCCGGGGAGCATCCGGATGCCGGTGGCTGTCGCGCGGTTGCCGTACACGTCGGTGACCCGGATCTCGTACGGACCGGGACCGGCCCCTGATTCGATCAGCCAGTAGTTGTAGTCTTGGCGCTGCGCCGTGCGCCACGAGCCGTTCTGCCGTACCTCGACCGAGCGCAGTGGATTGCCGTGGTCGCCCACCAGGACGGCGAACCACCACTGCGAGGAGCCCTCCTTCATCCGGAAGGTGAGCGGACCGGGCAACGACGGGTTCACCACCGCGCGGTAGGTGATCTTCACCACCCCCTGCACCGGATCGGCGATCCGGGCGAACGCCTCGGCGGAGAGGTCGAGGTGACCCGGCGCGCACTCGGGGCACTGGTCCATCACCAGCACCCGGACGGTGCCCCGCGGGCCGGCGACGTCGAGGAACCCGCCGCAGGAGGCACCGGAGGCGTACTCGCTCGGGCCGAGCGCGACGTACAGCCGGTCGGCGGGCGCCCCGGGCCGGGAGCAGTTGCCGCCGGCGCCCTCGGAGTCGTAGAAGGTGGCCTTGCCGCTGTGCGTCGCGCCGCCGGCGGGCGGAGCGGCAGCCACCGGCAGGGCGGCGGCGCGCGGGAGCGGGGCGGCGCAGGCGGGGGCGGCGGCGCCGCGTACCGCGAGAGTCACCGCGACCGCGGCGGCGACGGCGACGAGACCGGCGGCGGCGAGCCGGCGGCGACCGGTGGCAGCGCGGCGCCGGCCGTTCGGGGCCACCGGTCCGGGCGCGTCACCCGTGGTCGGCGGGTGGGGTGCGGTGCCATCGGTCACGCCGGTCGATGCTGCCGGACCAGCGTGCCGGCGGACAAGCGAGCTAAGCGAAAGCTAATCCGCAGGTGGTGGAGACCACGCCGGCCGGGACGGCGCCGGGACGACACTCTCCGGCAAGGGCCCACACGGTACGACGCGACTCAGTAGCATCGCGGCATGTCCGATCGCCACCAGCTCACCGACCCCGACGCCCATCCGCAGGGCTCCGACGTGGAGCCGGGCGGACCGCCGGAGGAGAAGGCGCCCCGGCGCCGCCGGGGCCGGCGGATCGCCCTGATCGTGCTGCTCGTCGTGGTGCTGCTCGCCGGCGGCACCGCCCTGGCCGGCGGCCTCTACTACCGCTCGGTCGACAAGTCCATCGAGCGGGTCGACGCCTTCGAGGGCGTACCGGAGGAGTCGCGGCCGCAGGTCGAGGCCAAGGGCGCGATGAACATCATGATCCTGGGCAGCGACTCCCGCGACCCGCAGAGCACCGGCGGCTCGCGCAGCGACACGATCATCCTGGCCCACCTGCCGAAGGACCGGTCGAGCGCCCAGCTCATCTCGATCCCCCGGGACACCTGGACGGCCATCCCGAAGTCGGAGGAGGGCCGCGGCGGTCGCGACGCGAAGATCAATGCCGCGTACGCCTGGGGCGGCGTGCCGCTGATGGTGCAGACGGTGGAGAAGTTCAGCGGCGTACGTGTGGACAGCGTGGCGATGGTCGACTTCGCCGGCTTCAAGGAGATCATCGACGCGCTCGGCGGTGTCGAGATCGACGTGGAGGAGGGCTTCACGACGAAGTACTCACTGATCGGCACGCGGACGTTCAAGCAGGGTCGGCAGACCATGGACGGCGCTGCCGCGCTGGACTACGCGCGGGAGCGGCACGCCTTCCCCGACGGCGACTTCGCGCGCATCCGCCACCAGCAGCAGGTGATCAAGGCAATCCTGGACAAGGCCGCGTCGGGTGGCGTGCTGACCAACCCGGCCAAGCTCAACTCCTTCGTCCGCGCCACATCCGACTCGGTGGCCGTCGACAAGTCGCTGTCGCTGGTGGACCTGGCGATGGAGATGCGTGGCCTGCGCGGCGGCAACCTCACGTTCTTCACCTGCCCGGTGAAGGGGACGGGCCGGGTCGGCAGCGAGAGTGTCGTGTTCCCGGATCCGGCGCGCTCGAAGACGCTGTTCGACGCCGTCCGCCGCGACTCGGTCACCGAGATCCTCGCCGTCAGCGGTAAGTAGGACGTCGAGCTGCCATGCCGGTGCTGGCGGCGGGGCGAGGCCGCTCGTATCCTGCGATCGCCGCCGGTCTCTGCATCCGGGCCGGGGGCGTCACGGGGAAGGATCGACAATGCCACGCCTGCCGGCGTACGAGCATCCGTCCGCACCGTCCTCCGGCGCGGCCATGAACACGCCGATGGACAGCGGCATGGACACCACGACCGTGCTGCCGTACGCGGGCTCGCGGGCGTCGACGCGTACCCGATGGTTGCGGGCCTGGATGGTGACCGCGCCCATCGACGTCGCGGCACTGCTCACGCCGCTGCTGCTGACCCAGGACTACTGGCGTGGCACGTTGTTCAACGCCGCGCTCACAGTGGGCCTGTTCGCCGCGGGCGGGCTCTACCGGCCGCGCCGGCACATCAGCATCCTGGACGAACTGCCGAGCCTCGGCGGCCGGTTGCTGGCCTCCGGCGCGGTGGGGGCGATCATCGCGGCGCTGCGGCACGACTCGGTGCCACACGTCAGCGGGTTCATGCGCGGCGTCGCGTTCTCCGCCGGCCTGGTGATCGTCGGCCGGGCGCTGAACAGCCGGCTCATCCTGCTGGCCCGCAAGCGCCGGTGGGTGGAGCACAACGCGATAGTGATCGGCGGCGGGCCGATCGGGGGCGAGCTGGCCCGGCTGTTGCGCCGCTACCCGCAGTACGGGCTGCGGTTCGTCGGCGCTGTCGACGCCCGGTCGCGGGCGGGGATCGGCTCGTTGCCGCCCATCGGCACCATCGACGACCTGGAGAAGCTCGTCGACATGCTGGAGTGCGAGGTCCTGGTGATCGCGGACCCGGACTGCTCCGAGGCCGACCTGATGGAGGCGCTGCTGCGCCCGGCCAGTTCCCGCTGTGACCTGTGGGCGGTGCCGCGCCTGTGGGGGTCGCGGTCGCAGGGCGGCTACCCGGACCACATCGGCGCCATCCCGATCATCAAGATCGGCGACACCACGCTCACCGGTCCCCGCTGGCGGCTCAAGCGCGCCTCCGACGTGGTGTTCGCGGTGACCGCCCTGGTGGCGCTGAGCCCGCTGCTGCTGCTCTGCGCCGTCGCCACGTTCCTCGACGGCGGGCGGGGCGTGTTCTTCCGCCAGGAGCGCATCGGGCGGTACGGCAAGCCGTTCCACGTGGTCAAGTTCCGGTCCATGCGCCCGGCCGACGAGCACGAGTCGCAGACCACCTGGTCCATCGCGCACGACGAGCGGGTCGGGCCGATCGGGCGGTTCATGCGGCGTACCTCGCTGGACGAGCTGCCGCAGCTGTGGAACATCCTGCGCGGCGAGATGAGCGTGGTGGGGCCCCGGCCGGAGCGGCCGTACTTCGTGGAGAAGTTCACAGTGGAGTACCCGAGGTATGCGATGCGGCATCGCGTCCCGGTGGGGCTCACCGGGCTGGCGCAGGTCAGCGGCCTGCGCGGGGACACGCCGATCTCGGACCGGGCGCGGTTCGACAACTACTACGTCGAGAACTGGTCGCTCTGGCTCGACATCAAGATCGTGCTGCGTACCGTCAGCGAGGTGTTCCGGGCCGGGGGGCGCTGAGCGCCTCGGTCAGGTCCGCGCGCCAGTGCCCCGGCGGCGGCAGTTTCGTGGCGGCCCACCGGCCGTGCGCCAGCACGCTGTAGTGGGGGCGCGGCGCCGGGCGCGGGAAGCGGTCGCTCGTGGTCGGCCGGATCCGCTCCGGGTCGAGGCCGCGCAGGGCGAAGACGGCGCGGGCCAGGCCGTACCAGGTGGTCTCACCGGCGGCGGTGCCGTGGTACGTCCCCGGCGCCGCGTCACCGGCGAGCGCCGCGTCGGCGAGCGCCACGAGACGCTCCGCGAGCCGGTACGACCAGGTGGGCTGGCCGCGCTGGTCGTCCACCACGTCGAGCCGGTCGCGTTCGGCTGCCAGCCGCAGCATCGTGGTGACGAAGTTGCGCCCGTGGGGGGCGTAGAGCCAGGCGGCACGCACGACGTACCCGGTCTCGGGCAGCAGCCGGGCCACCGCCTGTTCCCCGGCGAGCTTGCTGCGCCCGTACGCGTTGACCGGGCCGGTCGGCGCGTCCTCCGGGTACGCCTCGGTGGCGTCCCCGGCGAACACGTAGTCGGTGGAGACGTGCACCAGGCGCGCGCCGGATCCGGCACAGGCGCGGGCCAGGTGGGCGACCGCGTCGCCGTTCACGGCTGTGGCGTCCCGCTCGCGTGTCTCGGCGCCGTCCACATCGGTCCACGCGGCGGCGTTGAGCACCACGTCGTGCCCGCTCACCGCGTCCCGGACGGCGTGGGCGTCGGTGACGTCGAGGTCGGCGCGGGTGGCGGCGGTGACCGAGAGGTCCGGACGGGTCCGCAGCACGGCGAGCAGGTCCCGCCCGAGCATCCCGCCCGCGCCGGTGACCAGCACCCGGGTCATCGGTGGCCGGCCGTCTTCAGCGGCTCCCACCAGGCCCGGTTGTCCCGGTACCAGCGGACCGTCTCGGCCAGGCCCCGGTCGAGGTCGATGCTCGGGGCGTACCCCATCTCGCTGCTGGTCTTGCTGATGTCCAGCGAGTAGCGACGGTCGTGGCCCTTCCGGTCGGTGACCGGCACGACGCGGTCCCAGCCGGCCCCGCACACGGCCAGGAGCCGCTCGGTGAGCTGCCGGTTGGTCAGCTCGGTGCCGCCGCCGATGTGGTAGACCTCCCCGGCCCGTCCCTTCTCCTGCACCATGGCGATGCCCCGGCAGTGGTCGTGCACGTGCAGCCAGTCCCGGACGTTGCCGCCGTCGCCGTAGAGCGGCACGGTGCCGCCGTCGAGCAGGTTGATCACGAACAGCGGGACGGCCTTCTCCGGGAACTGGTACGGGCCGTAGTTGTTGGAGCAGCGCGTCACCACCACGTCCAGGCCGTGGGTGCGGTGGTAGGACAGCGCCAGCAGGTCCGACCCGGCCTTGGAGGCGGAGTACGGCGAGTTCGGCGCCAGCGGCCAGTCCTCCGTCCAGGAGCCGGATTCGATCGAGCCGTACACCTCGTCGGTGGAGACGTGCACGAACCGACCGACGCCCTGCCGCAGCGCGGCGTCCAGCAGCGTCTGGGTGCCGAGGACGTTGGTGGTCACGAACGGGGCGGCGCCGGTGATCGACCGGTCCACGTGCGACTCGGCGGCGAAGTGGACGATCACGTCGTGCCCGGCCACCACCTCGTCGACCAGCGCCGGATCGCAGATGTCACCGCGGACGAGGCGCAGCCGGGGATCGTCGCGGACCGGCGCCAGGTTCGCCAGGTTGCCGGAGTAGGTGAGCTTGTCCAGCACCGTCAGCGCGGCCGGGCCCTCGGCCGGGACCCCGCTCGCGTCGCCACCGGGAACGCCCAGCAGCATCCGCACGTACTCCGACCCGATGAAGCCGGCGCCGCCGGTGACGAGGATCCTCACGGGACGTGGAGTCTACGCCGTACCGACGGCACGGCGTGGCACGCCGACGGGCCACGGGGGCGACTGCGGCGCGGGTAGTCTCCGCGGGTGCGTGGAATCCTTCTCGCCGGCGGCACCGGTTCCCGGCTCTGGCCGATCACCCGGGCCGTCTCCAAGCAACTCATGCCGGTGTTCGACAAGCCGATGGTCTACTACCCGCTCTCCACTCTGGTGATGGCCGGGGTGCGGGAGATCCTCGTGGTGACCACGCCGGAGGACCGCCCCCAGTTCGAGCGGCTGCTGGGCGACGGCGGCCAGTGGGGGCTGAGCCTGGCGTACACCGAGCAGCCCCGGCCCGAGGGCATCGCGCAGGCGTTCCTGCTCGGTGCGGACTTCATCGGCGACGAGTCGGTGGCGCTGATCCTCGGCGACAACATCTTCCACGGCGCGGGGCTCGGCCGGCAGCTCGCCGAGCACGGCGAACCGGCCGGCGGCCGGGTCTTCGCGTATCCGGTCGCCAACCCGCAGGACTACGGCGTGGTCGAGTTCGACGACGCCGGCCGGGTGCTGTCGATCGAGGAGAAGCCGGCCCATCCCCGCTCCCGGTACGCGGTGCCGGGCCTCTACTTCTACGACAACCGCGTGGTCGACATCGCCCGCAAGCTGACCCCGAGCGCCCGGGGCGAGCTGGAGATCACCGCGATCAACGAGACGTACCGGGCGTGGGGCGAGCTGACGGTGACGGTGCTCGACCGGGGCACCGCGTGGCTGGACACCGGCACCTTCACGTCGATGATGCAGGCCGCCGAGTTCGTCCGGGTGATCGAGGAACGCCAGGGCATGAAGATCGGGTGTGTCGAGGAGGTCGCCTGGCGGTCCGGGCTGATCGACGACGACCGGTTGCGGATGCTGGCCCATCCGTTGACCCGCAGCGGTTACGGTGACTATCTGCTGGGCCTGCTGGCCGAGCGGTCCGGTTCGGGGAGCGCGTCGTGAAGATCCGTCCGTTGAGCATCGAGGGCGCCTGGGAGGTGACCCCGCACCAGCACACCGACCCGCGCGGCCTGTTCCTGGAGTGGTACCGCTTCGACGGGCTCGCCGAGGCGGTCGGCCACCCGCTGCGGCTGGGGCAGGGCAACCTCTCCGTCTCCGCCCGGGACGTGGTGCGCGGCATCCACTTCGCCGACGTACCACCCGGCCAGGCCAAGTACATCACCTGCGTACGCGGGGCGGTGCTGGACGTGGTGGTGGACGTGCGGGTCGGCTCGCCGACGTACGGCCGGTGGGAGGCGGTACGCCTCGACGACATCGACCGGCGGGCCGTCTACCTGGCCGAAGGGCTGGGGCACGGGTTCTGCGCGCTGACCGACGACGCGACGCTCAGCTACCTCTGTTCCGCCACGTACAACCCGGCGGCCGAGCACACCGTGCACCCGCTGGACCCGGCCATCGACATCGACTGGCCGGCGACGACGCCCCTGCTGTCCGAGCGGGACGCGGCGGCGCCGCGTCTGGCCGAGGCGCGTGCGGCGGGCCGGCTGCCCGGCTACGACGCCTGCCGCTCCTTCACGGCAGCGCTGGACGCCCGTTCGTCCGCCTGATCCGGGGCCGCCGCGCCGGCCGGACGGCGGCGCACGGCTGTGGCCCAGAGCGTTCGCACGTCCGCGCCCACCGGGGTGCCGGCCCGGCGGTAACCGAGCACGAGGGCGACACCGACCCCGGCAGCCAGGCCGCCGAGCGCGCCACCGGCGGCGTACCACTGCCATCGCACCGGCTCGGGACGCCCCGGCGGGGTGGCGGCCCGGACCACGGCGACGTGGGCCTTGAGCCCGAGCCCGGCGGGCGGCAGGTCGCGCTCGGCGATCCGTTGCAGCTCGACGGCGAGCGCCGCGGCGATCGCCGCGGCGGTGTCGGCGGACCGGTCGGTGACCGCCACGTCGATCGCCAGCGAGTCCACGGTGGAGAACGCGACGACGCGGCCGGCCAGGTCGTCGGTGGTATACGGCAGCCCGAGCGAGTCGATCACCGGGCGGGTCAGCCGGGGCGTGTTCATCATGGTGGCGTACGTCTTCACCCGCCGCTGCATCAGCCGGCCCGCCTCGTCGGCCGGCGGTCGGGGCGGCGGCGCGGCGGGCTTCTCGGCGGCGAACGTGACGATCATCTGGGTCGCGGCCCGGTAGACCGGCGGCCGGCGTTCGGCGAGGACCCCGGTGAGCGCGCCGCACAGCAGCGTCAGCGCCAGCACGATCGGCCACCGCCTGCCGATCGTGTCGCGGAAGTGGGCGAGGTCCACGACGCGTCACCCTACCGGCGACCTGCCGCCGGGGCGCACCCGTCCGCCGGTCATTGCGCTGTGCCGCATCGGTCGGGTAGAACAGGCCCGCACACATCCGCGCATCTTGGGGGAAGACGAGTGGATACCGCATGGCCGGCTCGCGGCCGACATCGGCGCCTGGGCGCCGGGTGTTAGGCCGGGTCCGGCGGATCGTCTCCCCCGAGCGTCTCTATCTGGTCGCCCTGGGCCTGACCGGCCTCGCCGCGCTGGTGTCGGTGACGCTGCCGGCGGCGGAACGCGGCGAACTCGCGGCGAACATGGTCAGCGCCACTGTGGGCGCCGCACTCGGCGGCCTGTCCGTCGACACGTTCCTGCTGTCCCGGCCGGCCGGCTGGATCATGTCGCGGGGCCGGGTGTGGATCGCCGGCATCCTCGCCGTCTCACTCGGCCTCACCGCGCTGGCCGCGGCGCTGCTGACCACACTGGCCGGGCTGGGCAGCCTTCCGGTGGGCATCGGGGCGGGCTGCGCGCTCACCGTGTTCAACACGGCGGCCTCGCTCGGCCTGCGCCTCAAGCGGTTCTGGTTCGTCTACACCATGCGGGCGCTCGGCGGCGCGGTGCTGGTGGCCGGGTACGGGCTTCTCTGGCTGGGTCACCGGCTCGACGGTGGCCAGTGGAGCGTGCTGTGGCTGGGCGTGCAGGTCGCCACCGCGACCGTGCTCGGGATGGCGGTGCTGGGCTGGGCACGGCGGTTCGGGCCGGTGCCGGCGGCGACGGCGGGGCGCATCGAGTACCGCGCCGACCTGCTCGCGGTGGGCCGGCTGCACGTCGGGGTGTGCGCGCAGATGCTGACGTACCGGCTGAGCCAGGTCCTGGTCGCCCGCTTCGCCGGCGCCGGCGCGCTCGGTGTGTTCGCGCTGGCGGTGGCGGCGCTGGAGTTCGCGCAGTCCGGCGCGGTGGTACGGGCGCAACGGATCCTGGCCGAGCGGGACCCGGACGCGATCGGCGACCACGGCCGGGACGTCGTCAAGTCGGCGCTGCCGATCGCCGCGCTCGCCGTGATCGGCCTGGCGGTGCTCGGCGTGCTGGCGCCCGACTACCGCGACGCCTGGATCTTCGGGCTGCTCCTGCTGCCCGGGACGCTGGCGCTGTCCGCCGGCAAGACGTGGAGCGCGACGCTGCTCAAGCGCGCCGGTGAGCAGGCCACCACAGCAGTGGCCCTGGTCACCATGTCGGTGTCGGTGGTGCTGTACGTTCTGCTCATCCCGTGGGCCGGCGCGCTCGGCGCGGCGGTCGCGTCGTCTGTCGCCTACGGCGTCTACGCGTTGCGCACCCGGCAGCGACTCCAGCGGTCCACGCACCTCCTCGTCAATCGGATGGCCTAGCGGTGGACGTCTCAATCGTCGTGTTGACCTGGGAAGACTTCGAGCGCACCGACGGCTGCGTCCGCTCGCTCCCCCAGGGTGTCGAAGCCGTCGTGGTGGACAACGGCAGCGCCGCCGAGATCAGCGACAGGCTGCGGGCCATGTGCGCCGAGACCGGTGCCCGGTACGTGCGTTCGGAGACGAACCTCGGCTACGCCAAGGGCATGAACCTCGGCGTCCGGCACAGCACCCGGTCCCGCGTGGTGCTGTCGAACAACGACATCCTCGTCCGGCCGGGCGCGATCGAACGGCTGGCGGCCGAGCTGGACGACCCCACTGTGGGTGCCGCCTTCCCGAAGGTGCTCGACGCGACCGGCCGGGACCAGACCGCCGCCGGCCGCTTCCTCACAGTGGGCACCGGCGTCGCGCACGCCACCGGGCTCAGCCTGGTGTTCCCGAGGCTGCGGATCGTGGCCCCGCCGGAGCGGGGCGACTGGCTCTCCGGGCCGTTCGTGGCGATCCGGCGGGAGACGCTGGACCGGATCGGCGGGGTGGACGAGTCGTCGTTCTTCTACTCGGAGGACCTGCGGCTGTGCTGGGCGGTGCGCCGGCTCGGGCTGCGCCTGGCGTACCTGCCGGACGCGGTGGTCACGCACGAGGACGACGCGAGCGCGAAGCGCCGGTGGGCGGCCGAGGAGATCTCCCGCCGGCAGACCCGGGAGTTCATCCGGGCCAGCCGTGAGCTGGCCGGATGGCGGGGCTCAGTGGCCTGTTCCGCGTACACCCTGGGGGTGCTCGCCCGCGCGGCGGTGGGCGGCGGCGCGGCGCGGCGGGCGATCGCCCGCGGCGCCCTGGAAGGCATGGGTGTCCGATGAGGGTGCTGTTCGTCTGCACCACCGGGGGGTCGGGGCGGCGGCAGCTCGGCGGGGCCGAGCGTTTCCTGATCGAGATGCTGCCGGCGCTGGCCGCCCGCGGGGTCGACGTGGTCGCCGCCACCCCGGATGACGAGGTCGCGGCGGCCTTGCGGGACGCGGGCGTGCCGTGGCGTCCGCTCGGCGCGGCCAAGCGGGTCGACCTCGGGTACGCGCGCGGCATCCGCACGCTCGTCGAGGAGCTGCGCCCGGACGTGGTGAGCGCGCACCTGCTCTCCGCCGCGATGCACGCCCGCGCCGGACTGGGCGTGCGGGGCCGCCGCACGCCGCTCGTGGTGACGCTGCACAACAGCCTCTGGCAGTACCGCGACACGGCCGAGACGTTGCGCGCCAAGGCCGCGGTGCAGGCCAACATCAGCACCGACCTGATGTTCCGGCGGCTCCGGCCGCACGCGACGGTCGCGGTCTCCGACTTCGAGGCCCACGAGCTTCGGGTACGCGGGCGGATCCGCGACGTGCGGGTGATCCCGAATCCGCTGCCCGCCATCTGGCCGCAGGTGTCCGACACCGGCGGTCTCGCGCCGGACGGCCCGGTGCGGGTCGGCTTCCTCGGCCGGCTGGAACGGGAGAAGGGCGCGGACCTGCTCGCCGGCGTCGCGGCGGAGCTGCCGGACGTGGAGTTCCTGGTCGCCGGGGCGGGCACCGTCGACGTCGAGGAGCGGCCGAACCTGCACCTGGTCGGCCGGGTCGACGCCGCGCCGTTCCTGCAACGGCTGCACTGCCTGCTGGTGCCGTCCCGGGTGGAGGCGTTCGGGCGCAGCGCGCTGGAGGCGATGTCGCTCGGTGTGCCGGTGGTGCACTCCGGCGCGGGCGGCCTGACCGAGGTGACAGCCGCCGGTGACGGCGTGCTCGCGTACCGGGCGGAGCTGACGCCGCGGGCGCTGGCCGCCGCCGTGCGGACGGCCACCGACCCGGCCGCGTGGGACGAGCGGCGGCGCGAGCTGGCCCGGCGGTACGCGGACCGGCACTCGTTCGACGGATGCGTGGACACCTGGCACGACCTGTACCGGACGGTCGCCCGTGACACCCGCTGAGCGGCGGCTCTGGTCGGTCGGGATCCCGTTCGCGCTGGGCGCGACGCTGCTCCTGGCGACTGCCGACACCGGGATCGCCGTCACGCTGGCGCTGGCCGTCGGCACGCTGCTCACCGCGCGCCTGCGGATGTGGGCGCTCGCCGCCTGCGCCGCAGTCTGGACCGCCGCGCTGCTCGCCGTGCGGGTGCTGCCCGGCCCGTACGACTCCTGGGCCGGTCGCGGGGTGCTGCCGGTGCTCGCCGGATACGTGACGGTCTTCCTGCTGGCCTGGGCGGTCGGGTGGCGGCTGATCGACAGGCGGGACGAGGACGCCGCCCGGTCCCGCCCGGCACTGTCCTGGCCGTCCGAGCGTCGCCTGCTGACGTACCTGTTCGTGCTGCTCGGTATCGCCGTGGCGACCGCGGCGATCCGCTTCCGGGGCACCGTGCCGCCGCTGCTCGCCGACAACCCGGACGCCGCCCGGCAGGTGCTGCGCCAGCAGGCGAACCTGGTCATCGGGCTGCTGTCCGAGGCGTGGACGCTCGGCATGGCGGTGTCGCTGCTGCGCGCGCTGTCCGCGCGCGGCCGGGCGCTGCCGGTCTACTACGCGCTGGCCGCTGTCTTCACCGTCGGGGCGGCGCTGGGCGCGAGCAAGAACTCGGTGCTGGTGGGCATCGCGCCGGCACTGATCGCGGCGCTGTCGGTACGGCGTACCCGGGGGCGGGCCGTGTCGTTCCTGGCCGCGCGCACGCCGGTGGTGCTGCTGATCGGCGCGGTGGCGCTCGGCGCGGCGGTGTTCCTCGGCGGGCAGCGCACCATGGCCGGCACCGGCGCGTTCGAGACCGAGTTCCGGGCCCGCTACGGCAGCAACGCGCTGGCCAGCAGCGCCGGATCGCTGGACCTGTCGCTGAGTTCGTCCACCGAGACGTTCGGGCGGGTCTGGTCGCAGCGGGAGCACCTGGAACCCCGGTACGGCACGTATTCGCTGACGTTCCTCGGCTCCCGGGTCGAGCCGATCGTCGGGAAGGCCGATCTGTACGGGCTGACGTCCCAGCTCAGCCAGCCGTACCTGATGAACACGGCCACGTTCGTGGCCATCCCGCTGCTCGACTACGGCCCGCTGGGCGCGGTGTTCTTCCTGGCCGCGCTGGGGCTGGCGGTGGGCGCTACCGAGCGGTGGTTCGAGTTCTCCCGCGCGCCGGCCGGGCAGTTGGCGCGGGCGTTCGTCGTCTACTTCGCGCTGTTCGGCGTCTACGAGCTGTATCCGCTGATCTATCCGACCTGGCTGAGCCTGGTGCCCGGCCTCTGGGTGCTGCACCGGCTGGGCAGGAGCACGGCATGACGTTCGACGGGCTCACCGTGGTCACCGTCCTCTACCGGTCCGCCGGCATGCTCGCCGAGACGCTGCCGACCTGGGTCCGCAGCGCCGGGGGCCTGCCGGTCCGGTTCGTCTTCGCGGACAACTGGCCCGCTGACGCCTGTGCCGAGGTGATCGCCGGGCACCTGCCCGCCGACCGGTACGCGTACCTGCCCGACGCCACCAACCCGGGCTTCGCGGCCGGCTGCAACCGCGCGGTGGCGACGGTGACGACGAGCCACCTGTTGCTGCTGAACCCGGACGTGTGGCTGCCGGACGACGCGCTGGCCCGGATCTGCGCCGCCGTCGCCGCCGAGCCGGACGCCCCGCTCGCGGTCGGCCTGGCCATGCACGGCGGCGAGTACGTGGGCATCGACCTGAACCCGGTGTCGCTGTTCATCGACAGGCGGGCCACCACGGGTCGCGCCCCGCTGGGCCCGTCCGGCGGCGCGGCGGTCTTCCCGGCCGCCCTGTACCGGCGCTTCGGAGGCTTCGACGAGCACCTGTTCGCCTGGGGTGAGGACGCCGACCTGGCGTTCCGGCTCTACGCCTCGGGGCTGCGCACCCGCGGGCTGGACGTGGTGCTGCCGCACGCGGGCGGGCACAGCGTGGACGGCGACGACCGTCTACAGGGGTTCCGGGCCTTCCTGCTGGCCCGCAACCGGCTGCTGGTCGCCGCCCGCACGTTCACCTGGCCGCTGCTGCTCGTGGCGGTGCCGGTGCTGGCGCTGGCGCACCTCGCGCTCGCCGCCCGGCGGGCCCGGCAGGGCCTGCTGCGCCCGTTCCTGCGCGGCATCGGGCGCGGGCTGGCCGAAGGGCCGGCGGCCCGCCGCCGCTGGACCGGTCGGCGGTTCGGGTTCGGGTCCCTGTTCGGCTACCTTTCCGCTCGGAGGGCGTGATGACGGCACAGCCGTGGACCGTGGTGACAGTCACCTACCACTCGGCGGAGACGCTGCGCCGCTGCTGGCGCGGCCCGAAGCCGTACGAGTGGCTGGTGGTCGACAACGCCTCCACCGACGACTCGGCGGCGGTCGCCGAGGAGCTGGGCGCGCGGGTGATCCGGCTGCCGGAGAACGTGGGCTTCTCCCGCGCCAACAACGTCGCGCTGCACCAGGCGACCGGCCGGTACGTGCTGTTCGCCAACCCGGACCTGGAGGTGCGCCCGGACGGGCTGGACGCGCTGGCCCGGCACCTGGACACACACGGCGGGCTGGTCGCGCCGCAGCTGCTGGCCGGCGACGGCACTCCGCAGGCGAACGGGCGCGGCTTCCCGTACGCGACGGCGAAGCTGGGCAACCGGAAGGTGTGGCCGCTGTCCCGGCTGCACGCCGCGTACCGGCTGGTGGCCGCGCCCGGCGAGACGCGCCACGTCGCCTGGGTGATGGGCGCGGCGGTGGCGGGCCGGACCACCGACCTCACCGCGCTGGGCGGATGGAACGAGCGGTTCTTCCTCTACTACGAGGACCACGAGCTGGGGCTGCGCGCCTGGCGGCACGGGCTGCCGGTGGCGGTGCTCGGTGACGTGCGGTGGACCCACCACTGGGCCCGCGCGACGAACTCGATGCGCTGGTCCCGGGCGCACACGCTGGAGCTGCGCAGCGCCCGGACGTTCTTCGGCATGTTCCCGGAGTTCCTGGTCGGCCTGCCACGGCCGGCCCGCCGGCACCGTCTGGCCGCCGGATCGGTGGGTACGGCGGTTTCCTCCATCCCGGACGACGCCGGCAAGTGATCGAGGCCGGTCGCGCGGCCGCTGACGTGAATGACGCTTTGATACCGTCTCGCCGTGTCCGTGACACGCCCGGCCTTCTCCCCCTCGATGGCGCCCGCGTCGACGACGCCGTCGCCGTCGCGGCCGGGAACGCCCGCCGAGGTCGTCGCCGTCGCGTGGCAGCGGCTGAGCCGGTCCCCGTACTGGGCCGTCGCGGGCCTGCTCGTCGCGCTCGGCGCGGTGCTGCGAATCCGGCAGTGGGCGTACGCGCGCAGCTTCTGGAGCGACGAGCTGTACATCGCGCACAACATCCGGGAGCGCGGCTACCTGGAACTGTTGCGGCCACTGTCGTTCAGCCAGTCGGCGCCGCCCGGCTGGTTGTGGCTGGAACGGTTCGCGTTCGCGCAGTTCGGCGACGGTGAGCGGGCGCTCCGGCTGGTGCCGCTGCTGTTCGGACTGGCGCTGCTGCCGCTCGTGGCGTGGCTCGGCCGGCGACTCCTGCCACCGCTCGCCGCGCTGGCGGCGCTGCTGCTGGTCGCCGTCGCGCCGTTCCTGATCGGCTACTCCAACGAGCTGAAGCAGTACAGCGCCGAGGCGTTCGCCGTCACGCTCGTGGTCGGGCTGGCGCTGCTGCTCGTCCGGAACGGACCGACCTGGGCCGGGTCGGCGGTGTTCTGGTCGGTCGCGGCGGTCGCGGCGTTCGTCAGCACGTTGTCCATTCCGGTCACCGGCGCGCTCGGCGTGCTGCTCGGCGGGTACGCGCTGTCCCGCCGGGACCGGCAGTGGCCGAGCAGGTGGCATGACGTGGGCCGGTTCCTCGCCCCGGCACCGGCCTGGGCCGTGGTGGCGCTCGTGGTGTACGTGCTGTTCCTCGCGCCGGGGCTCGCCGATCAACAGCTCGCCGCGTACTGGCGGGGGAAGTCGATCTACCCGGCCCACTCGCTGACCGACCTGCCTGCGACTGTGGAATGGCTCGCGGCGACGTACCGGAGTCTCGCCACCGTGCCGTTCGTGGCCTGGTCGGCCTGGATCGTCGTACCGCTGCTGGTGCTGGGCACGGCGGCCGGGCTGCGCCGGCTCTCCACCGTCGCGGTGCTGGTCCTGCTCACGCCGCTGGCGGCCGGGCTGGCCGGCGCGGCAGTGTCGGTCTACCCGTTCAACGGCCGGCTGGCGCTCTACGCGGTGCCGGCCTGCCTGCTGCTGGCCGCGCTCGCCGTCGCGCCGCCGCCGCTGCGGGCCGGCCTGCCCGCCCGGATCAGGTGGGCGGTCGGTGTGGTGCTGCTGCTCGCGCTCGCCGTGCCGCAACTGGCCACCGCCGTCGTGGCGACTGTGCACCCGGCGCGGGCCTTCGCCCAGGGCGGCGGCGCCAACGCGGTCGACTACCGGGGCGCGCTGCGCCACCTGGACGACAAGCGCCGCCCGGGTGACCTGGTGCTCGCCACCACGGTCTCGTGGAACGCCCAGGCGTGGTACGGCCCACCGGCGGACGCGTACGTGGTCGCGGCCGGGCCGGGCGGCTGCCCGGGGCGGACCGTGTCGGCGCTGCTGCCCGGCCGGTCCCGGGTCTGGCTGTTCCAGGCCACCGACTGGGCCGACGCGGCGAACCGGGACGTCATCGTCCGCCTCGGCGGCAGTGGCGTGGCGGTGACCGAGCGGCAGTTCGGCGGTGCGCGCGTGGTCCGCTTCGACCTGGCCGCGGGCGTCACCAAGGGCAGCGACGTCTGCCTGGTGCCGCCGCCGAACGGAGCGGCCGTCCGTTAGCCGCCCTAGCTGTGCCGCTGCCAGAGGTCGCGCAGCGCGTCCCAGTTGCCGCCGAGCCCGGCCCCGCACGGCGTCTCCATGTAGGTCGCGCTCGTGTTGTCGTCGCGGCCCCACCAGATGCCGCACACCGGGCGGCCGTCCTGGCCGTTGCCGGCGTACTCGACGTAGCTGCCCTGCGCCCCGCTGACACCGCCGGTGGCCGGCCCGGCCTCCCGCATGCCGGGCGCGAGCGCACGGCCGATGATGCCCATCTGCTGGCGGAAGGCGCGCGCCGCCTCCTTCTTCTCGGCCGACTCGTACTCGGCGAAGTGCAGCGACACGCCCAGGTAGCGGCAGAAGACGTGCTGCTTCTCGCCCGCGGCGAGCCCGGGTCCGCTCTTCTCTGTGTTGATCGCGCAGCCGCCCACCCCGTCGAGCCACGGCTCGGCGATCGGCATGAGCGTGGCGTCGAACTTCGCCTTGTTCAGCGACTGCTGGGTGGCCTCGTAGAGGGCCGGGGAGGTGCTGGCCACCGGAGTGGACGGTTCGCCGCCGTCGGCGAGCGACCGCCCGGCCAGCAGACCGGCGCCACCGGCCAGCACCGCCGCCATCACCACGCCGCCGATCCACAGGCCGGTACGGCTCTTGGGCGGACGGGCGACCGGCGCGATCCGGGGACCCCCGGTGGCCACGAGCGTGCCCGCGGCGCCGGCCTGGGCAGGGATCGCCCGCACCGGCATGCCCGGCGACACCGGCATGCCGGGTGACACCGGAGCGCCTGCGGAGACGGGCGCGCCGGCGGACACGGGGGCGCCGGAGACCGGCTGCTGCGGCGCCATCGCCCACGGCTGCGGACTCCACGGCATCTGCGGAGGCGAGGAGACCTGCCGCGGCGGCGCGGACACCGGCGGGGGCGGCGGAAAGATCTCGGCGGTCGCGATGCGCTGGTAGTCCATGCCCAGGCTGCGGAACAGCCGCTCGGCCGCGCCGTCCTCTTCGGACGGGTACGCCACCCAGGGCTGGCCGGCGGCGAAGTCGGAGTTGACGTACCGGTGGCCGCCGGGCGTCTGGGCCAGCACGTTCGCCGCGTTCGTGAACGCCTCGCGCCAGCGCTGGTCTCCGGCTGCGGCACCGTCCAGGACCGCCACGGTCAGCGCGCGGTCCTGCCCGTCGAGCGCGGCCCAGGCCCTGCCGACCTGGCACTCGCCCAGCACCTCGGTGAACCTGTACGGACCTTCCGGCTGCATGCCCCACTCCTCTGCTCACCCGCCGTGCGGATAGTACAGAGAGCACGCTCGTCAGATCTCTTCGCGGTCGCGCCACCCTTGCCTAGTGAAAGTTTTCATGCATAGAGTCACGGGGTGAATGAAGGCGGCGCGGCCACCCCCGACCGCCTGCTCGACCTGTTCCACGGCGTACGGCTCACCCCGACCCAGCGCCGCATCGCCCACTGCCTGGTGCGGCACGCGGGCGCGGCGGCGTACCTGTCCGCCGCCGAGGTGGCCGAGCTGGCAGGCGTCAGCCAGCCGTCGGTGACCCGCTTCGCCATGGCGCTCGGGCACGACGGCTATCCCGCGCTGCGCCGCCGCCTGCGGGAGCTGACGCTCACCGGCTCGGCCGAACCGGCCGCCGGGAACGCGCTGCAACGGGCGGTGCACGCCGAGCGGGACAATCTCGACCGGCTCGCCGCGCAACTCGCCGACGCCGACCGGGTCGCCGAGGTGGGGAAGCTGCTCGCGGCGAGCCGTCCGCTGCCGGTGCTCGGGCTGCGCGCCGCCGCTCCGCTGGCCGCGTACTTCGCATATTTCGCCGCGAAGGTGCACCCCGACGTGCGGGTGCTCGACGACGGCGGCAGCATGCTGGTCGACCGCCTGGATCAGGCCGTCGCGGCCGGCGCGACGGCGCTGCTCGCGTTCGTGCTGCCCCGCTACCCTCGGGAGACGCTGGAGGCGCTGCGCGAGGCCCGGGACGCCGGGCTGACCGTCGTGGCGATCACCGACTCGCCGGTGAGCCCGGCCACCGAGCACGCCCAGGTGGTGCTGCCCGCCGCCGTCGGCGCCGACCTGGTCTTCGACCTGCACACCGCCCCGATGACGCTGGCCATGGTGGTGCTCCAGGCGATCTGCGACGCCGCACCGGCCGAGACGCAGAGCCGGCTCGAGACGTTCGAGTCGTCCGCCGCCCGCCGCCAGTTGTTCCTCGGCTGAGAGGAGTACGAGATGCACCAGCCCGTCCGCGCCGCCCGTGGCACCGCACGCACCGCGAAGGGGTGGCCGCAGGAGGCCGCCCTGCGGATGCTGATGAACAACCTCGACCCGGAGGTGGCCGAGCGTCCCGAGGACCTGGTGGTCTACGGGGGCACCGGCAGGGCGGCCCGGGACTGGCCGTCTTACCACGCGCTGGTGCGCACGCTGACCGAGCTGCGCGACGACGAGACGATGCTCGTGCAGTCCGGCCGCCCGGTCGGCGTGATGCGCACCCACGAGTGGGCGCCGCGCGTGCTGCTGGCCAACTCCAACCTGGTCGGCGACTGGGCCACCTGGCCGGAGTTCCGCCGCCTGGAGTCGCTGGGCCTGACCATGTACGGGCAGATGACCGCCGGATCCTGGATCTACATCGGCACCCAGGGCATCCTCCAGGGCACGTACGAGACGTTCGCCGCGGTGGCCGAGAAGCGCTTCGGCGGCACGCTCGCCGGCACGCTGACGCTCACCGCCGGCTGCGGCGGCATGGGCGGGGCGCAGCCGCTCGCGGTCACCATGAACGGCGGCGTCTGCCTGATCGTGGACGTGGACCGGTCCCGGCTGGAGCGGCGGGCGCACGACCGCTACCTCGACGAGATCGCCGACTCACTCGACGACGCGGTCGAGCGGGCGCTGGCGGCGAGGCGGGACCGGCGGGCCCTGAGCGTCGGCGTGGTCGGCAACGCCGCCACCGTCTTCCCCGAGCTGCTGCGCCGGGGCGTGGCCATCGACATCGTGACCGACCAGACCAGCGCGCACGACCCGCTGTCCTACCTGCCGGAGGGCGTGGACCCGGCCGACGCGCGGGACTACGCGGCGGCCAAGCCGGCCGAGTTCACCGACCGGGCGCGGGCGTCGATGGCGAAGCACGTGGCGGCGATGGTCGGCTTCCTGGACGCGGGCGCGGAGGTCTTCGACTACGGCAACTCGATCCGGGGCGAGGCCAGGCTCGGCGGATACGAGCGGGCGTTCGACTTCCCCGGGTTCGTGCCCGCGTACATCAGGCCGTTGTTCTGCGAGGGCAAGGGCCCGTTCCGCTGGGCCGCGCTCTCCGGCGACCCGCGCGACATCGCCGCCACCGACCGCGCGATCCTCGACCTGTTCCCGGAGAACGAGTCGCTGGCGCGCTGGATCCGGATGGCCGGTGAGCGGGTCGCGTTCCAGGGCCTGCCGGCGCGGATCTGCTGGCTCGGCTACGGCGAGCGGGACCGGGCCGGGGTGCGGTTCAACGAGATGGTCGCCTCCGGCGAGCTGAGCGCGCCCGTGGTGATCGGCCGGGACCACCTGGACTGCGGCAGCGTGGCCAGCCCCTACCGGGAGACCGAGGCAATGGCCGACGGCTCGGACGCGATCGCCGACTGGCCGCTGCTGAACGCGCTGGTGAACACCGCGAGCGGCGCGTCGTGGGTGTCCATCCACCACGGCGGCGGAGTCGGCATCGGCCGGTCCATCCACGCCGGTCAGGTGTGCGTGGCCGACGGCAGCGCGCTGGCCGGGCAGAAGATCGAGCGGGTGCTCACGAACGACCCGGCGATGGGCGTGATCCGGCACGTCGACGCCGGCTACGACGACGCCCGCGCGGTAGCCGAGCGCACCGGCGTCCGCGTCCCGATGACCGAGGGCGACCTGTGACCGACCTGGCGGACCGGTTCCGGGAGATGTGGGACGAGATCGCGCCGGTCGGGCGGGACGCCGGCAGCGGTGGCTACCTGCGCTACGCGCTCACCGAGCCGGAGCGCACGCTGCGCGCCTGGTTCCGGGAGCAGGCCGACCGGCGGGGCATGCCGGTGTCCGAGGACGGCAACGGCAACCTGTTCGCCTGGTGGGGCGACCCCGAGACCGGCGGCGCGGTGCTCACCGGCAGCCACTTCGACTCGGTGCCGCACGGCGGCGCGTACGACGGTCCGCTCGGCATCGTCAGCGCGTTCCTGGCCGTGGACGAGCTGCGGGCCGCGGGCGTCACCCCGGACCGGCCGGTGGTCGTGGCCGCGTTCTTGGAGGAGGAGGGCGCGCGGTTCGGCGTACCCTGCCTGGGGTCGAGGCTGCTCACCGGCGAGATCGACGTCGACCGCGCGGCCGGGCTGCGCGACCAGGCCGGGACGACCTTCGCCGAGGCGCTGGGCGAGCGGCCGGCGGGCGCCGACCCGGCGCTGCTCGGCCGCTTCGCGGCCTTCGTGGAGCTGCACGTCGAGCAGGGCCGCGCGCTCGTCGACCGGGACGCGCCGGTGGCGGTGGCGTCCGCGATCTGGCCGCACGGCCGGTGGCGGTTCGACTTCACCGGCGAGGGCAACCACGCGGGTACGACACTGATGGCCGACCGCCGCGACCCCATGCTCACCTACGCGTTCACCGTGCTGGCGGCGAACAAGGAGGCCCGGCTGCGCGACGCGCACGCCACAGTGGGCCGGGTGTCGGTCGAGCCGAACGCCACGAACGCGATACCGTCCCGGGTCACCGGCTGGCTGGACGCGCGGGCGGCCGAGGCGGAGACGCTGTACGGTCTGGTCGAGGCGGTACGCGCCAAGGCCGCCGACCGGGCCGGCCGCGACGGGACCGCGCTGACCTGCACGCAGGAGTCGGCGACCCCGCTCGTCGCGTTCGACAGCGGGCTGGCCGACCGGCTGGCCACGCTGCTCGACGCGCCGGTGCTGCCCACCGGCGCCGGGCACGACGCGGGCGTGCTGGCGGCGCACCTGCCCACCGCGATGCTGTTCGTGCGCAACCCGACCGGGGTGTCGCACTCCCCCGCCGAGGCGGCCACCGACGCCGACTGCGCCGCCGGGGTGGCCGCCCTGGCCCGGGTCCTGGAGGAGCTGGCATGCCGCTGACCCGCTGGCTGGCCGAGTACGCCTGGCTGCCCGACCACGCCGAGCCCACCCGGGACGTGCTGATCGAGGCCGTCGACGGGCGGTTCACAGCTGTCACCCCGCTGGGCCGCGACAGCCCGCCGACCGCCGGGGTGGAGGTGCTCGGCGACGCGGTCCCGCTGCCCGGTCTGACAGTGCCCGGCCTGGCGAACGCCCACTCGCACGCGTTCCACCGGGCGCTGCGCGGGCGCACCCACGACGGGCGCGGCGACTTCTGGTCCTGGCGCAGTCTGATGTACGCGATCGCGACCCGCCTCGACCCGGACACCTACCTGGCGCTGGCCCGCGCCGTGTACGCGGAGATGGCGCTGGCCGGGATCACCTGCGTGGGCGAGTTCCACTACCTGCACCACGGTCCCGGCGGCACGCCGTACGACGACCCGAACGCCATGTCCGCGGCGCTCGTGGAGGCCGCCGCCCACGCCGGGATCCGGGTCACGCTGCTGGACACCGCGTACCTGGCCGGGGGCGTGGACGGCACGCCACTGGCCGGGCCGCAACGCCGGTTCGGTGACGGCGACGCCCTGCGCTGGGCCGCGCGGGTGGACGCGTTCCGCCCGCCCGACGACCACGTCCGGCTCGGCGCGGCCATCCACTCGGTACGCGCGGTGCCGGCCGAGCAGCTCGCCACGGTGGCCGGCTGGGCCGACCGCAACGGGCTGCCGCTGCACGTGCACCTGTCCGAGCAGCCGGCCGAGAACGACGCCTGCCGGGCCGTGCACGGGTGCACCCCGACCCGGCTGCTGGCCGACCACGGCGTGCTCGGCCCGCACACCACAGCCGTGCACGCCACCCACCCGACCGCCGCCGACGTGGCGCTGCTCGGCGACAGCCGGACCCGCGTCTGCCTCTGCCCCACCACCGAACGCGACCTGGCCGACGGGATCGGCCCGGCCCGCCGGATGGCCGACGCGGGCAGCCCGCTCAGCCTCGGCAGCGACAGCCACGCCGTGGTGGACCTGTTCGAGGAGGCCCGCGCCGTGGAACTGGACGAGCGGCTGCGGACCCGCAGGCGGGGGCACTTCGGCCCGGCCGAGCTGGTCACCGCCGCCACCGTGGGCGGGCACGCCGCGCTGGGCTGGGGCGACGCCGGCCGGCTCGCCGTCGGGCAGCGCGCCGACCTGGTCACGGTACGGCTGGACAGCGCCCGCACCGCCGGGGTGCCGCCGGTCGGCGCGTTCTTCGCCGCCACCGCCGCCGACGTGACGAGCGTCGTGGTGGACGGCCGGCCCGTGGTGACCGGCGGCCGGCACCTGACCGTCGACGTACCCACCGAGCTGCGGGACTCGATCGCGGCGGTGACCGCGAAGGAGGACTCGTGATGCGCGGCAGCCTGCTCGTCGACCACATCGGCGAGCTGGTCACGAACGACGGCCGGCCCGGCGACCCGCTGGGCATCCGGCGCGACGCCGCCCTGCTGGTCGAGGACGGCCAGGTTGCCTGGACCGGTCCGGCCCGGCACGCGCCCGCCGCCGACCGGCGGATCGACGCCGGTGGCGCGGCGGTGCTGCCCGGCTTCGTGGACAGCCACGCCCACCTGGTCTTCGCCGGGGACCGGGCGGCCGAGTTCGCCGCCCGGATGGCAGGCGAGCGGTACACCGGCGGCGGCATCCGCACCACGGTCGGCGCCACCCGCGCCGCCTCCGACGACGCGCTGCGCGCCACAGTGGGCCGGCTGCGCGCGGAGATGCTGCGGCAGGGCACCACCACCGTCGAGATCAAGAGCGGGTACGGCCTCACCGTCGCCGACGAGGCCCGCTCGCTGCGGATCGCCGCCGAGTTCACCGAGGACACCACGTTCCTCGGCGCGCACGTGGTTCCCACCGAGTACGCCGACCGCCCGGACGACTACGTGGGCCTGGTGTGCGGGCCGATGCTCACCGCCGCCGCGCCGTACGCCCGCTGGATCGACGTGTTCTGCGAGCGGGGCGCGTTCGACGCCGACCACGCGCGGGCGATCCTCGCCTGCGGGCAGGCCGCCGGCCTGGGCGTACGCCTGCACGCCAACCAGCTCGGCCCCGGGCCGGGCGTGCGGCTCGGCGTGGAGCTGGGGGCGGCCAGCGTCGACCACTGCACCCACCTGACCGACGCCGACATCGACGCGCTGGCCGGGTCGGAGACGGTCGCCACGCTGCTGCCCGGGGCCGAGTTCTCCACCCGGACGCCGTACCCGGACGCCCGGCGGCTGCTCGACGCGGGCGTCACGGTCGCGCTGGCCACCGACTGCAACCCCGGCTCGTCGTACACGTCGTCGATGCCGTTCTGCGTCGCGCTCGCCGTACGCGAGATGCGGATGACCCCGGCGGAGGCGGTGTGGGCCGCGACCGCCGGTGGGGCGGCGGCGCTGCGTCGCACCGACGTGGGCCGGCTGACCCCCGGGGCGCGGGCCGACCTGATCGTCCTCGACGCCCCGTCCCACCTGCACCTGGCCTACCGGCCGGGTGTGCCACTGATCCGCCAGGTCCTGCACAACGGAGTACCGCGATGACCACCGTGACCGTCCTGTCCACCGGCGTCACCCCCGCCGACGTGCTCGCGGTGGCCCGCGGCACCGCAAAGGTCGTGCTCGACCCGGCCGCCACGAAGGCGATGGCGACCAGCCGGTCCATCGTGGACGGCATCGAGGCGGCCGGCCGGCCGGTGTACGGCGTCTCCACCGGCTTCGGCGCGCTCGCCAACACGTTCGTCGCCCCGGAGCGCCGGGCCGAGCTTCAGCACGCGCTCATCCGCTCGCACGCCGCCGGGGTGGGCGCGCCGATGCCGCGCGAGGTGGTACGCGCCATGATGCTGCTGCGGGTCCGCTCGCTGGCGCTCGGCCGCTCCGGGGTACGCCCGCTGGTCGCCGAGGCGCTCGTGGACCTGCTCAACCACGAGGTCACCCCGTGGGTGCCCGAGCACGGCTCGCTCGGCGCGTCCGGTGACCTCGCCCCGCTGGCGCACTGCGCGCTGGTGCTGCTCGGCGAGGGCTGGGTGCTCGGCCCGGCCGGGGACCGCATCCCGGCCGCCGACGCGCTGCGCCGGGTCGGGCTCAAGCCGGTGTCGCTCGCCGCCAAGGAAGGGCTGGCGCTGATCAACGGCACCGACGGCATGCTCGGCATGCTGCTGCTCGCCGTCTCCGACGCCCGGCACCTGTTCGCCATGGCGGACGTGACGGCGGCGCTGGCCATCGAGGCGATGCTCGGCTCGGAGCGGCCGTTCCTGCCCGAGCTGCACGCGATCCGCCCGCATCCGGGCCAGGCCGCGTCGGCGGCGAACATCCACCGGCTGTTGCAGGGCTCGGCGGTGATGGACTCGCACCGCGACGACCTGGCGCACGCGGTGCAGGACGCGTACTCGATGCGCTGCGCCCCGCAGGTGGCCGGCGCGGCCCGGGACACGCTCGACTTCGTCGAGGTGGTGGCCGGGCGGGAGCTGCTGTCGGTGGTGGACAACCCGGTGGTGCTGCCGGACGGGCGGGTCGAGTCGACAGGCAACTTCCACGGGGCGCCCCTCGGCTTCGCCGCCGACTACCTGGCCATCGCCGCCGCCGAGGTGGGCGCGATCGCCGAGCGCCGGGTGGACCGGCTGCTGGACGTCACCCGCTCCCGGGAGCTGCCCGCGTTCCTGTCCCCCGACGCCGGGGTGAACTCGGGCCTGATGATCGCCCAGTACACCGCCGCCGGGATCGTGGCGGAGAACCGCCGGCTCGCCGCGCCCGCCTCGATCGACTCGCTGCCCACCAGCGGCATGCAGGAGGACCACGTCTCGATGGGCTGGTCGGCCACCAAGAAGCTGCGCACCGTGCTGGACAACCTGACCAGCCTGCTCGCGGTGGAGCTGCTGGCGGCCGTACGCGGGCTCCAGCTCCGTGCGCCGCTGACGCCGTCGCCGGCCGGGCGGGCGGCGCTGGCCGCGCTCGGCGAGGTCATCGGCGAGCCGGGCCCGGACGTGTTCCTCGCGCCGCTGATGGAGGCCGCGCGCGAGGTGGTACGCGGCCCGGAGCTGCGTGCGGCGATCCAGCGGGAGATCGGCCCGCTCGGCTGAGCGGGCCGATCGGGCGCCGGGCCGGCGCTCCGGCCGGGTGCCCGGTCGGAGCGCGGGAGCGGGTCAGGCGGGCGGGAGCACCTTCGCGACCAGCTTGGCCAGCTCCCGCAGCGCCTTGCCCCGGTGGCTGACCGCGTCCTTCTGCTCGGGCGTCAGCTCCGCGTTCGTCCGCTCCTGCCCGTCACCCAGGAAGATCGGGTCGTAGCCGAAGCCGCCCTCGCCGCGCGGCGCGCGCAGCAGCCGGCCGGGCTGGCGGCCGTCGACCAGGTGCTCCTTGCCGCCGGGCAGCACCAGCGCGACGGTGCAGACGAACGCCGCTCCCCGGTGCTCGTCCGGCACGTCGCCGACCTGGCCCAGCACGAGCTGGAGGTTGGCCCGGTCGTCGCCGTGCCGGCCGGACCAGCGGGCGCTGAACACACCCGGCATGCCGTTGAGGGCGTCCACCGCCAGCCCGGAGTCGTCGGCGATCGTCGGCAGGCCGGTACGCCGGCACCCCTCCCGCGCCTTGATCAGCGCGTTCTCGCCGAACGTGAGGCCGGTCTCCGGCAGCTCCGGGTACTCCTCCACGTCGTCGAGGCCGAGCAGCGCGATCCGGTGCGCGCCGAGCGCGCCGTCCAGGATCCGCTGCAGCTCGACGAGCTTCTTCCGGTTGCGGGTGGCGAGCAGGACCTTGTTCATGACGAGAGCGCCTTCCGCTGCGCGTCGGCCAGTTCCAGACAGCCCGCCACGCCCAGATCGAGCAGCGCGTCGAGCTGGTCGCGGGCGAAGACACCCGCCTCGCCGGTGCCCTGCACCTCGACGAAGTCGCCGGTGCCGGTGCAGACCACGTTCATGTCGACCTCGGCGGTCACGTCCTCGGCGTAGCAGAGGTCGAGCATCGGCTCGCCGCCGATCACCCCGACGCTCACCGC
This sequence comes from Micromonospora sp. NPDC005257, assembly GCF_042872445.1. Taxonomy (NCBI): domain Bacteria; kingdom Bacillati; phylum Actinomycetota; class Actinomycetes; order Micromonosporales; family Micromonosporaceae; genus Micromonospora; species Micromonospora sp. NPDC005257. Next base: position 88,219 of record NZ_JBIAKL010000010.1, read on the forward strand.
CGCCACCGAGCGGTGCATGACCTTCTCCACCTTGCCGGCCAGCGTCTTGCGCTCCGCCAGCCAGGTCACCGCGTCGTGCAGCGCGACGTACGCGCCGGTGATGGCGGCGGTGCGGGTGCCGCCGTCGGCCTGGAGCACGTCGCAGTCGAGCACGATCGAGTTCTCGCCGAGCGCCTTCAGGTCGACGCAGGCGCGCAGGCTGCGGCCGATCAGGCGGGAGATCTCGTGGGTCCGCCCGCCGACCTTGCCGCGGACGCTCTCCCGGTCGGAGCGGGTGTTCGTGGCCCGGGGCAGCATCGCGTACTCGGCGGTCACCCAGCCCAGCCCGGAGCCCTTACGCCAGCGGGGCACGCCCTCGGTGACGCTCGCCGTGCAGAGGACCCGGGTCGCGCCGAACTCGACGAGCACCGAGCCCTCCGGGTGGGTGCTCCAGCCCCGGGTCAGGGTCACCGGTCGGAGTTGGTCGGGCTGCCGCCCGTCAGGTCGCGCCATGCCTGCACCCTATGCGGTGCGGTGAGCGCGGCGCCCGCGGGTGCCCACCGGCACGAGCCGGCCGCCGCCGGGCTCAGACGTCGTAGCAGGCGCCGGGCCGGACCACGTCCAGCGGCCCGGCGTACGCCCCGGCCGCCGCCTCCACCGTCTGCGACTCGCTGCCCCAGGCGGGTACGAGGTGGGTGAGCAGGAGCCGCCCCACGCCCGCCTTGGTGGCCGCCTCGCCGGCCTCCCGGCCGGTCAGGTGCAGATCCGGCGGGTTCTCCACGCCGTCCATGTAGCTCGCCTCGCAGAGGAACACGTCGGCGTCCTGGGCCAGGCGCAGCAGCGCCTCGCAGGGCGCGGTGTCGGCGGAGTAGCAGAACACCCGGCCGCCGTGCTCCAGCCGCACCCCGTACGTCTCGACCGGATGGTTCATCCGCTCGACGGTTACGGTGAACGGGCCGATCGGGAACGTGCCCGGCTCGAGACCGTAGAACTGGTAGACGTCCTCCACCGAGCCCTCCTCCTGCCCGTACGCGCTGGCCAGGCGGTCGGGCGCGCCGGAGGGGGCGTACATCGGCAGGGGCGGGTACGGGCCGTCCGGCGCGTACCGGCGTACCACCACGTAGGACACGGCGTCGAACATGTGGTCGCAGTGCAGGTGGGTGAGGAGGATGGCGTCGGGGGCGTGCAGCCCGACGTAGCGCTGGAGCGTGGAGAGCGAACCGACACCGAAGTCGATCAGGAGCCGGAAGCCCTCGGCTTCCATCAGATAGGCCGAGCAGGGGGACTCGGGCCCCGGGAAGCTGCCCGCACAACCGAGGACGGTCAGTCTCATCCGGTGGCCTCGATCTCACCATGCGTAGTCGACGCGCCAGCGGCGGCGCCGCCGATGATGATCTCTACCGACGCGCTCGCCACGCTGCGCAGCCTACGCGCCGCCCGGTCGCGCAAGAATCATCTGCCGGAAGTTGTCACCAACGTGACACCCATACGCATCCGTTACGGGCGGGACCGGCGGTCCGGCCGGCGGGCACGCCACCGACCGGACCGGCCATCGGCCCGTCAGGCCCAGAGCTGACCCTCCAGGGCCTCCTCCGCGTCGGCGAGGGTGCCGCCGTACGCGCCGGTCGACAGGTATTTCCAGCCTCCGTCGCAGACCACGAACGCCACGTCGGCGCGGCGGCCGTCGCGGACCGCCTCGTGCGCCACCGCGAGCGCGGCGTGCAGGATCGCGCCGGTGGAGAATCCGGCGAAGATGCCCTCCACCTCGACGAGCTGCCGGGTACGCAGCACCGCGTCCCGCGTGCCCACCGAGAAGCGGCGGGACAGCACCCCGGCGTCGTACAACTCGGGCACGTAGCCCTCGTCGATGTTGCGCAGGCCGTAGACCAGCTCGCCGTAGCGCGGCTCGGCCGCCACGATCTGGATGCCCTCGACCTTCTCCCGCAGGTAGCGCCCGGTGCCCATGAGCGTGCCGGTGGTGCCCAGCCCGGCGACGAAGTGGGTGATGCCCGGCAGGTCCTGCAGCAGCTCCGGCCCGGTCGTCTCGTAGTGCGCCCGGGCGTTCGCCTCGTTGCCGTACTGGTAGAGCATCACCCAGTCGGGGTGCTCGGCGGAGATCTGCTTGGCGGTCGCGACCGCCTGGTTCGAGCCGCCCGCCGCCGGCGAGAAGATGATCTCCGCGCCGTACATGCGGAGCAGTTGCACCCGCTCGGTGGAGACGTTCTCCGGCATCACACAGACCAGGCGATAGCCGCGCAGCTTCGCCACCATGGCCAGCGAGATGCCGGTGTTGCCGCTGGTCGGCTCCAGGATGGTGTCACCCGGACGCAGCCGGCCGGCCTCCTCGGCCGCGCGGACCATGAACAGCGCCGCGCGGTCCTTGATGCTGCCGGTCGGGTTCCGGTCCTCCAGCTTGGCCCAGAGCCGCACCGGCGGCGCCCCCTCGGGCACCGTCGGCGAGAGCCGGGGCAGGCCGACCAGCGGCGTGCCGCCGCAGGCGTCGAGCAGGCTGTCGTACCGCGTCATCGCGGCCCCCTCAGCGCGCGGCGCGCGAGGAGACCGCGTGCGAGGCGATCGCCGCGGCGGCCGCGAAGCCGAACGCGCCGCCGGCCACGGCCGGCAGGACGGTCACGCTGTCGCCGTCGTTGAGCTTGGCGTCGAGCGCGCCGAGGAAGCGGACGTCCTCGTCGTTGACGTAGACGTTCACGAACCGGTGCAGCGCGCCCGCGTCGGTGACCAGGCGAGCCCTCAGGCCGCCGTGCCGGGAGTCCAGGTCGGCGAGCAGGTCGGCGAGCGTGTCGCCGCTGCCCTCGACGACCTTCGCGCCGCCGGTGTAGCTGCGCAGGATGGTGGGGATGCGAACCTCGATGGCCATGGTGTCTCGTGCTCCTCGTTCGGGATCGTGCCAGGTGACGGGAAAAGGAAGGTGCCGGCGCTGAAGGTCAGCGGTCGGAACACTCGTAGTCGACCGTCGCCGGGCTCTGCCCGAACATGTAGGACTGGACGGCGTTCGGGTCCACGCCGGCATCCACGATCCTCACCGGCTCCTCGGTGATCACGCCGTCGACGATCCGGAAGGAGCGGATCTCCTCGGTGTCGGGCTCGCGGGTCGAGACGAGCAGGTAGTGCGCGCCCGGCTCGCCGGCGAAGGAGACGTCGGTACGCGACGGGTAGGCCTCCGTCGCGGTGTGCGAGTGGTAGATGACTACCGGTTCCTCGTCACGGTCGTCCATCTCCCGCCACACCCGCAACTGCTCCATCGAGTCGAACTCGTAGAACGTCATCGAGCGGGCGGCGTTGTCCATCGGGATGTGCCGGGTCGGGGTGTCACTGCCGACGGGGCCGGCGACCACGCCGCACGCCTCGTCCGGGTGGTCCCGACGCGCGTGGGCGACGATCGCGTCGATGATCGACCGGTCGATGCTCAGCACGCCTGCCAGCCTAGCCCCTGGTCACCCCGGGCGGCGAGGTGGCGACCGTCACCACTCAGTCGATGAGCGCGTTGAGCAGGGACTCCTGGAGATATCCGAGATAGGCGTAGACCGACAGTTGGAACACCCGGGACGAACCGGGATCCGCGGCCACCGCGTCGTCGAGCTCCTCGCCCAGGTCGGTGCCGTCCTTGATCTCCAGGCGTACGCCCATCGCCAGCCGCGCGTCGTTCAACGCCCGCAGCCACGCCTCGGCCGCCTCCGCGTCCAGCCGCACCTCGCCACCGGCGTCGCCGTCGGGCAGCGCGGCGAGGATCGCGCCCGCCTGGTCGATCTTGCCGGTCTTCAGGTCGCCCTCGGTGTAGCGGCGGAACTCGGCGGTGCCGGCGTCGTCGTCCGGGTAGACGTCGGGGAAGAGCCGCCCGACCACCGGGTCGCTGTGGTCGAAGCCGTCGGTCAGCAGGCCGACCACCTCGCCCGCGACCTTGCGCAGCACCCGGACCTCGTCGACCGCGAACGTGGCCACGTAGTGGTCGCCCCGGCGGCGGAACATACTCACGGCGTCACCTCTGCTCGCGACTGCGGGGCTCGCAGCACCGGCTCACTCCTCGCGCTCACGACCGCTCCACCGTCGCCCAGAGCCCGTACGCGTGCAGTTGCGCCGCGTCGTGCTCCATCCGCTCCCGTGCCCCGCTGGAGACCACGGCCTTGCCCTTGTGGTGCACGTCCAGCATGAGCCGCTCCGCCTTCTCCCGGCTGTACCCGAAGAGCTTCTGGAACACCCAGGTCACATACGTCATCAGGTTGACCGGATCGTCCCAGACGATGGTCACCCATGGCCGGTCGGAGACCGGCACCTCTTCGGTGTCCGGCGTCTCGACCGGCGCAACCTGTGGAGCCGCCATGTCCCCCATCGTGCCACCGGATCCCGGAAACCGATGAACCGGAACGGCGCGCCGGTCGTCGTAACCCGCCCGGGCCGCGTACGCGAGCCCGGGTCGCCGCCGGCCGGCGGCCCCGTCAGGCCAGCAGGATGCCGTGGTCGACAGCATCGGCGAGCACCGTGCCCAGCGAGAGCCGGATCACCTCGAAACGTTGGGACACCTCGCGGGACAGTTCCAGCTCGACCTCGCGCAGCGCGCGCTGGGCCCAGGAGCGAGCGGCGTTCGGATCGTCGTTGCCGGGCGCCCGCCAGTGCTGCCAGCAGCCGCCGTTGAGGGCGACGCCGACCGGCGGGAGCACCTCGTCCCGCGACGCGCCGGGCAGTCCGGCCAGCGCGTCCAGGGCGCCGGGTCCGGTGAGCCCGGCGACGCCCGCCGTGCTGGTGACCAGGAGCACCCGGTCCAGCTCGGCGGCGTCCGGGTGGTCGGCCACGCCCCGGCGCACCGCGTGGGTGATCCGCCGGCGTACGCCCTCGGCCGGCGGCTCGCCGAAGACCCGGGCGGCGGCCTCGTCGACCAGGTCCCGCGCGGCCTCGTCGCACTGGGCGGTGGCGAGCAGCGACAGCGCCTCCAGCTCCCGGTCGAGCAGCGGCGGCAGGCCGGCGCAACCGGCCCCGAAGACGATCTCCTGCACCACCCGCAGGTGGATGTTTGCCAGTTCCAGGGCGAGGTGCTGCCGGATCCGGTGGGCGCTGGCGCGGGCCTGACGGTCGATCCGGTCGGCCAGCTCGCCCGGCTCGACGCCGGCCGGCACCGGCACCCGGCCGAGCGTGCCGTCCGGCGCCGGCGGGCGCGCGCCGGTGCGACGCAGCACCTCGTCGGCCCAGCCCACCAGCGCACGGCGCAGGCGCGGCAGTTCGGCCCGCCGGGCCGGGAACCACCGGGCCCGGTCGAGCGCCGGGACCGCGGCGAGCAACGTCGCGCGGTGCGCCTCGGTGGAGACCGACACCGGGTCGAGCCGGCCGGTGGACCCGGACCGGCCGGGCGGCGGCACGGCCGTCACCCTGTCCGGCACCGCCCCGCCGGGCGTGACGGCGAAGAACACCTCGACCCGGGTACGCGCCACCTCGGCCAGCAGGTGCAGCTCGGCCGCGCTGAACGCCTGGTCGGCGGAGATCACGAAGAGCAGCGCGCCGGCCCGGCCGACGGCGTCGCGCAGGACCCGGCCGCCGGCCACCCCCAGCGTGCCGGTGTCCGGCGTGTCGACCACCGTGAAGTGCCGCAGCAGCGGATCGGGCAGGCCCAGCTCGACCCGCCGGGGTGGCCGGGCCGGGCGGGCGACCGGCGGGTCGGCGTCGTAGGGGTGCGGCCGGCGGTAGCCCGGGACGTACGCCACGCGGGTGACGGTGGCGGCGTGCCGGACCAGCAGGTTGCTTCCCGGCGGCACGGTGAGCGTCGCGGCCTCGGTCCGGAGCAGGGCGGCGATCAGCTCGCGCCGGTTCGCGCCGGCCGGACCGGCGACGACCACGACGCTCGGATCGTCCGGACCGGCCGTGGTCACCACGGGCCGGGCCGGCTGCGGGACACCTCCGGAGCGCTGGGCCCGGCGGCGTGGGTCGGGCACGTCGACCGAAGGGAGCGGACCTGGCGTCATCAGGTGGCCTCCCGGTGAGGCGACCAGGGGCGGTCGCGGGATTTTTCCCCGATAGCAGGGTTTGCCGGAAGAGTACGAGTGTCGACCATCCGGCAATCGACACCTCGGTACTCACGAGCAATGGACAGATTACTCAACTTCTCTGCGTGACGGCACGTACGCGCACCGAAAGCGATCGATATGCTGCGTCGATGAGCAGGTGGGAGTTCGTCGGCCGTACTGACGACCTTCACCGTCTGCGATCCGCGGTCGACGGCCCGGAGGGGCGCGGGCTGCTCCTGAACGGCGAGGCGGGAGTGGGAAAGAGCCGGCTGCTGCGGGAGGGGATGGCTGCGCTCTCCCCCGAGCGGTACGCGACCTGGTCCATCGCGGCCAGCGCCACCACCGCCGCGTTGCCGTTCGGTGGGCTGGTCCAGGTGCTGCCCAGCGCGCGGCCGCAGGGCCTGTCCCCCGCCGGGCTCCTGCGCTGGGCCGTGGACGTGCTCCAGGAACAGGCCGCGGGCCGGCGCATCGTGCTGGCCGTGGACGACGCGCATCTGCTCGACCCGCCCTCGGCGGCTCTGGTGCACCTGGTCGCCCGCTCGGAGAACGCGTACGTCGTCGGGACGCTGCGCGACGGCGAAGAGGCCCCGCTGCCGATCCGCGCACTCTGGACCGACGACCTGGCCGACCTGGTCGAGGTGGGCCCGCTGCGCCGCGACGAGACCACCGGCCTGCTCGCCGCCATCCTGGGCGGCCCGGTCGACGCGTGTTCCTCCGAACGGCTGTTCCAGCTCTCCGCCGGCAACCCGCTGCTGCTGCGGGAACTGGTGCTGGCCGCCCGCGACGAGCTGAACCGCAGGTACGGGATCTGGACCTGGACCGGCCGGCTGGAGCTGGCGCCGAGCCTGACCGAGCTGATCGGTGCCCGGATCGGCCGGCTCACCCCCGGCGTCCGGGCGGTCGTCGAGCTGGTCGCCTTCGGTGAGCCGCTGGGCCTGCGCCTGCTGCAACGGGTGGTCGACCCGGCGGACGTGGAGACGGCCGAGGAACGCGGGCTCGTCACCCTGGTCCGCGACGACCGGCGACTCGACGTCCGCCTGGCGCACCCGCTCTACGGCGAGGTGATGCGCCGCCGATGCCCGGTCAGCCGTACCCGTCGGCTCCAGGCCACCCTGGCCGGGCTGCTGGAGCAGGTCGGCAAGCGCCGCCGGGAGGACCTGCTGCGGGTCGCGGTGTGGCGGCTCGACTCGGGTACGGCGCAGGACGTGGCCCTGCTGCTCGACGCGGCCGTGCAGGCGTTCGGCCGCTACGACGTGCCGCTGGCCACCCGGCTGGCCCGGGCCGCGCTGGAGGCCGGCGGCGGCACCGACGCCGCGGAGCTGCTCGCCACCATCCTGATGTTCGGCGACCGGCCGGACGAGGCACTCGGCGTGCTCGACCAGGTCGCCGGCGAAATCCACGACGACCACCGGCGTAGCCGGTGGCTGACCGTCCGGGGCATGGTCAGTTACTGGGGGCTCGACCGGGAGTCCACGGTGGAGGAGATCGCCGCGCGCGGCGCGGAACTGACCGACCCGGCCGACCGGGCCCGGGTACGGGCGTTCGAGGCCAGCATGCGGCTGCACCGGCTGGACGTCGACGTCGCGGTACGGCTGGCCCAGGAGGTGCTGGACCGGCCGGCCGCCCCGATGGCCGCCCGGGAGCTGGCCCGCTGCACACTCGCGCATCTCCAGGCGGCGCAGGGGCAGTACCGGCGCAGCGCCACCGCGGTCGCCCGGGTGCAGGCCGAGGCGGCCTGCTGGCGGGCCGACATGCCGTACCTCCAAGTCGCCATGGAGCTGGCCCGGGGGACCCGGCTGACGCTCTCCGGCGACCTGGCCGGCCTCGACGCGATAGCCGCCGACGAGTTCACCGGCCTCGCCGGGGCCGGCGACTTCCGGCTCGGCACCGGCTACCTGGCGGTCCTCCAGGCGTACGCGGCGCGGCTGCGCGGGCGTGCCGACGACGCTCTGCGGATCAGCCTGGGGGCGTGCGCGGTGCTCGCCACCAGCCGGGCGTACGGGGGTCTCGCCCACGCCGAGCGCGCCCAGGCCGCCGCGCTGCGCGGGGACGTGACGCACGCGGCCGAGGCGATGGCCGAGGCGGACCGGACGCACGCGTCCGGCATGGCCGTCCTCTACCCGTGGCTGGAACAGGCCCGGGGAGCGGTCCAGGCGGCGACGGGCGACCTGCCGGCGGCCGCCAAGCACCTGTGCGCGCTCGCCGACCGGCTGCGCGAGGACGGCCTGGCCGGGCACGAGCTGCTCGTCCTGCTCGACCTGGTCCGGCTGGACCGGGCCGCCGCGCCGGTCGGCCCGACCTGCACCGACGGTGGCCGGCGCAGCGTGGCACAACGCCTGGCCGAGCTCTCCGAGCAGGTCGACGGCGCGCTGCCACCACTGGTCGCCCGGTTCGGGCGGGCGGCCGTCGACGGCTCCCCGTGCGCGCTGCTGGCCGTCGCCGACGACTTCGCCGCCCGCGAGCTGACCGTGTACGCGGCCGAGGCGGCCGCCCTGGCGCTGCTCCGGGCGCGGGACGTCCGGGGTGTCGCCGCCGGGCCGATCCGGGAACGCCTCGCCGAACTGCTGCGCCGCTGCGACGACATCTCCACCCCGGCGCTACGGCTGCTGCGTCCGACGCTCAGCGAGCGGGAGTGGGAGGTCGCCCTCCTTGCCGCCGACGGGCTGACCAGCCGCGCCATCGCCGAGCGGCTGTTCCTGTCGACGCGCACGGTGGAGAACCATCTCCAGCGCGTCTACAGCAAGCTCGGCGTCGCCGGGCGCGGCGGGTTGCGGGCCGCCCTGCGGTCGTGGCCGGGGCACGACGGCACGGATCCGAGCTGAACTCTAGGCTGGAGCGGTGAGCACCCTTCGTCCCGCGCTGCTGACCGACCACTACGAGCTGACCATGGTCAGCGCGGCCCTGCGTGACGGCACGGCCGACCGACGCTGCGTCTTCGAGGTGTTCAGCCGGCGGCTGCCGGCCGGGCGCCGGTACGGCGTGGTCGCCGGGACCGGCCGGCTGATCGACATGATCCGTGACTTCCGGTTCGACCCGGCGGAGATCGACTTCCTACGCCGCACCGGCGTGGTGGACGACCGGGCCGCGCAGTGGCTGGCCGACTACCGGTTCACCGGCGACATCGACGGGTACGCCGAGGGCGAGCTGTTCTTCCCCGGCTCCCCGATCCTCACCGTGTCCGGCACGTTCGCCGAGTGCGTGGTGCTGGAGACGCTCGTGCTGTCAGTGCTCAACCACGACTGCGCGGTCGCCGCCGCGGCGGCCCGGATGGTCACCGCGGCCCGGGGGCGGGCGCTGATCGAGATGGGCTCCCGCCGGGCACACGAGGAGGCCGCCGTGGCCGCGGCGCGGGCCGCGTACCTGGCCGGGTTCCGCTTCACCTCCAACCTGGCCGCCGGGCAGCGCTACGGCATCCCCACCGCGGGCACCGCCGCGCACGCCTTCACGCTGCTGCACGACGACGAGCGGGCCGCGTTCGCCTCCCAGGTCGCCACGCTCGGCAAGGACACCACGCTGCTCGTCGACACGTACGACATCGCCCAGGGCATCCGCAACGCGATCGCGGTGGCCGGGCCGGAACTGCGGGCGGTCCGGATCGACTCCGGCGACCTCGCGGTGATCGCCCAGCAGTCCCGGGAACTGCTCGACTCGCTCGGCGCCACCGAGACGAAGATCATCGTCTCCGGCGACCTGGACGAGTACGCCATCGCCGCGCTCGCCGCCGAGCCGGTGGACATGTACGGCGCCGGCACCGCCGTGGTGACCGGCTCCGGGGCGCCCACCGCCGGGCTGGTCTACAAGCTGGTCGAGGTGGAGGGCCGGCCGGTGGTCAAACGCTCCGAGCACAAGGCCACCATCGGCGGCCGGAAGGTGGCGGTCCGCCGGCACAAGCCGACCGGCACCGCCACCGAGGAGGTCATCGTGCCGCAGGGCGTACCGGACCGGCAGCCCAACGACCGGTTGCTCCAGCGCTCGTACGTGGTGTCGGGCGAGCCGGAGACGCTGCCCACGCTGGAGGAGTCCCGGGACCACCTGCGCCAGTGCCTGATCTCGATCCCGTGGGAGGGGCTCAAGCTCTCCTCCGGGGATCCGGCCGTACCGGTGACCGTCGTACCCGCGAGCTGAGTCGTACCCGCGAGCTGAGTCGTACCCGCGAGCTGAGGAGGAACCCGTCAGATGGCGAATGCCCTGATCATCGTGGACGTGCAGAACGACTTCTGTGAGGGCGGCTCCCTCGCGGTCGGCGGCGGGGCCGGAGTGGCCGCCGGCATCTCCCGGCTGCTCGCGGCCGAGCCGGACCGATGGGATCGCGTGGTCGCGACGAAGGACTACCACGTCGACCCGGGCGCGCACTTCGGCGACCCGCCGGACTACGTCGACTCCTGGCCACGGCACTGCGTGGTCGGCACCGCCGGTTCCGAGTTCCACCCCGAACTGGTGACCGACCGGGTGGAGGCGATCTTCCACAAGGGCGAGCACGCGGCCGCGTACTCCGGCTTCGAGGGGCACGCCCCCGACGGCGAGTGCCTGGCCGACTGGTTGCGCCGGCACGACGTGGACCGGGTCGACGTGGTCGGCATCGCCACCGACCACTGCGTGCGCGCCACCGCCCTGGACGCCGCCCGGGAGGGCTTCCGGACCACCGTGCTGCTCGACCTGACGGCCGCCGTCGCGCCGGAGACGCTCGACGTGGCGCTACGGGCCCTCGACGGCGCCGGGGTGACCATGGCGGGCGAGCCGGTGATCAGGACCGCTTGACCGGGTAATCGGTTGCAGGTGTCGTACCCCGGCCCCAGGATGGCGCCGGAGGTACGGTCCGTCGTGAATCTGAAGCCTTACCGGGAAGCGCTCGCGCTGCCCGGTCTCCGATCGTTGCTGCTGGTGTCGGTGCTGGCCCGTGTGCCGCTGACCGCCACCGGGGTGACGCTCACCTTCTACGTGGTGCTCGACCTGGGCCGCGGCTACGGCGCCGCCGGCCTGGTCGGCGCCGCGTCCACGATCGGCGCGGCACTCGGCGCCCCGCTGCTCGGGCGGCTCATCGACCGCCGCGGACTCCGGCCGGTGCTGGTGCTCACCACTGTCGCCGAGGCGCTGTTCTGGTCCGCCGCGCCCGCACTGCCGTACCCGGTGCTGCTGCCCGCCGCGTTCCTCGCCGGGCTGCTCGCGCTGCCCATCTTCTCGATGATCCGCCAGTCGATCGCCGCGCTCGTGCCGGTGGAGAAGCGCCGCCCCGCGTACGCGCTGGACTCGATCGCGATGGAGCTGTCGTTCATGGTCGGCCCGGCGCTCGCCGTCGCCCTGGCCACCGCCGTCACGCCGCGCCTGACGCTCTGGGCGGTCGGCGCCGGGATCGTCGGCTCCGGCATCTGCTTCTGGCTGCTCAACCCGCCGGTGCGAGCCGCCGACGAGCAGGCCGGGCCGCAGCGCCCGGTGCACCGCCGCGAATGGCTCACCCCGCGTCTGCTCGCCGTGCTGGCGGTCAGCCTCGCCGGCACGCTGGTGCTCGGCGGCACCGACGTCGCAGTGGTCGCCGTGCTCCGCGCCGGGGGCGAGATCGGCTGGACCGGCGCCGTGCTGGCCGCCTGGGCGGTCGCCTCACTGATGGGCGGCTTCGCCTACGGCGCGGTACGCCGCTCGTTCTCCCCGCTGGCGCTGATGGCGGCGCTGAGCCTCGCCACCATCCCGGTCGGGCTGGGCGGGTCGCACTGGTGGCTGCTCTGTCTCGCGCTGATCCCGGCTGGTGCGCTCTGCGCCCCCACCCTCGCGTCCACCTCCGACGCGGTCAGCCGGCTGGCCCCGCCGTCCGTACGCGGCCTGGCCATGGGACTGCACGGCTCCGCGGTGACGGTGGGCATCGCGCTCGGCGCACCGCTGGCCGGCGCGGTGATCGACGCGACGGCGCCGGCGTGGGGCTTCGTGGTCACGGGCGCGATCGGCGCGCTGGTGGCGCTGGCGGTGCTCCCGATCGAGCTGCGCCACCGCCGCACCCCGGTCCCCACCCCGACTCCGGAACCCGACCTGGCCCCCGCGCCCTTGTAGCCCTCTCGCGCTCCCGCCCTCCCGCAGTTGACCAAGGTGTTCGCGTCCTCGTCAGCGGCGTGAACCGTCCCAAACCCCTTGATCACGGGCGCAGCGCGCGGCGCTGGACTCACCCGGCCCGGCCCGTCTGCTCCGGCGCGGCCCAAACTGGCCCGCCCGGAACTGGCCCTCCCCGACCGACCGACCCGTTGATCATGAAGTTAGCGGGGACAAATCGGACGCCGATCGCCGCTAACTTCATGATCGACGCGGAGGGGGTGGGGGGTGGGGTGGGGGTGGGGGAGAGAGGGTGCGGAAAGGGGCGGGCGCCGCGCCCCTGGCTAGGGGTGCGGCGCCCGTCTCGACGTGGCGGTGCGGTGGTGTCAGCGCTGGTCGAGGTTGCCTGCGGTGTCCTCCTGGTAGCTGGCGCCACCGTTGACCTCGCTGGTCAGCGGCTTCGCGCCACCCTCGGGCGGGCCGGCCAGGCTCTGCCCGGCGGCCAGCTCGGGGAACTTCGCGTCGAACGCCGGCCGCTCGGAGCGGATACGCGGCATACGGTCGAAGTTGCGCAGCGGCGGCGGGGAGCTGGTGGCCCACTCGAGCGAGTTGCCGTGGCCCCACGGGTCGTCGACCTCGACCACCGGGCCGGTCTTGTACGACTTCCAGCAGTTCCAGATGAACGGCAGCGTCGAGATACCGGTGATGAACGCGCCGATCGTGGAGATGGTGTTCAGCGTGGTGAAGCCGTCGGCGGCCTGGTAGTCGGCGTACCGGCGCGGCATGCCCTCGTTGCCCAGCCAGTGCTGCACCAGGAACGTGGTGTGGAAGCCGATCATGGTCAGCCAGAAGTGGATCTTGCCGAGGCGCTCGTCGAGCATCCGGCCGAACATCTTCGGGAACCAGAAGTAGATACCGGCGAACACGGCGAACACGATCGTGCCGAACAGCACGTAGTGGAAGTGCGCCACCACGAAGTACGAGTCGTGCAGGTGGAAGTCGAGCGGCGGGCTGGCCAGCAGCACACCCGTGAGACCACCGAAGAGGAAGGTCACCAGGAAGCCGATGGAGAACAGCATCGGCGTCTCGAAGGTGATCTGGCCCCGCCACATGGTGCCGATCCAGTTGAAGAACTTCATACCGGTGGGCACCGCGATGAGGTAGCTCAGGAAGCTGAAGAACGGCAGCAGCACCTGGCCGGTGGCGAACATGTGGTGCGCCCAGACGCTCATCGACAGCGCGGCGATGGCGACGGTGGCCGCGACCAGGCCCTTGTAGCCGAAGATCGGCTTGCGGGAGAACACCGGGATGATCTCGCTGATGATGCCGAAGAACGGCAGCGCGATGATGTACACCTCGGGGTGACCGAAGAACCAGAACAGGTGCTGCCACAGCATCGGCCCGCCGGTGGCCGGGTCGTACACGTGGGCGCCCATCAGGCGGTCCGCGGCGAGCGCGAACAGCGCGGCGGCCAGCAGCGGGAAGACCAGGATGGCCAGCAGGCTGGTGACCAGCATGTTCCAGGTGAAGATCGGCATCCGGAACATGGTCATGCCGGGCGCGCGCAGGGTCAGGATCGTGGTGATCAGGTTGACCGCGCCGAGGATCGTGCCCAGACCGGAGATGGCCAGGCCGACCACCCACATGTTGGCGCCGACGCCCGGGGCGTGCTCGGTGGTGCTCAGCGGCGTGTAGGCGGTCCAGCCGAAGTCGGCCGCGCCACCGGGGGCGACGAAGCCCGCCGTGGCGAGCGTGCCGCCGAACAGGTACAGCCAGTACGCGAAGGCGTTGAGCCGGGGGAACGACACGTCCGGGGCGCCGATCTGCAGCGGCACCACGTAGTTCGCGAAGGCGAACACGATCGGCGTAGCGAAGAACAGCAGCATGATCGTGCCGTGCATGGTGAAGAGCTGGTTGTACTGCTCGGGCGACAGGAACTGCAGGCCCGGTCGCGCGAGTTCGGCCCGCATGATCAGGGCCATCAGGCCACCGATCATGAAGAACACGAACGCGGTGACCATGTACATGATCCCGATCTGCTTCGCGTCCGTGGTGCGCAGCAGCCGCGCGAGGGCCGACCCCTTGACCGGCTCGCGGACCGGCCAGGGCCGGGTCACGACCGGCTTGGGTGCGACGGTGGTCACGAGTGGCCTCCGGTTCTGGTTGTCCCGCTCGGCGCGCTGGTCATCGGCGCAGCCGTCATCCGCAAGGAGGATAGTCCCCGGTAGGTGGCCTCGCCGCGTGGGGTGGGCGGCTACGATCTCCCGCCTTCACAGCGGGCCGGTCAGGAGTCGGTAGTGCTCCCGGAAGATCCGTCCGCCGCGTCCGCGCAGCAACGGGTCGCGCAGCGCCGGCGGCACGTCGCGGGTGCGGTTGCGGTCCCGGGTCCGGTCCCGCACCCAGCGGGTACGCGGCCGGCGACGGCTCTCGTACGCGATCAGCGCGGCCTCGACGCTGCCGGCGGCCCGCAGTGACTCGGCGAGCACGACGGCGTCCTCCAGCGCCATGGCCGCACCCTGGGACAACGTCGGTGCGGTGGCGTGAGCGGCATCACCGACGAGCAGCACCCGGCCGTGGAACCAGCGGCCCAGCTCGACCTCCTCGGTGCGCTCGGCGTGCACGCTCTCCAGCGCGGCCAGCACCTCGGGCACCGGGCCGCCGTAGGAGCCGAACAGCTCGCGCAGGCGGGCGAGCGGGTCGGCAGGCAGGTCGGCGCCGGCCTCGTCGGCGTAGCAGTGGAGCGACCCGGCGCCGAGCGGCACCACCAGGAAGCCGGCCCGCTGGCCGAGCAGGGCGGTCCAGTCCGCGATCCGGGGGCCGTCGCGTACCAGGGCTCGGTAGACCACCTGCCCGGCGGGGCGTGGCGGCCCGCCGAGGGCGGCGAGCGTCCGTACCGCCGAGCGCGGCCCGTCGGCGCCGACGACCAGGTCGTACTCGCCACCGGTGCCGTCGGTGAAGCCGACGGCGACCCGACCGGGCAGCAGGTCGACGGTGCTCACCTCGGCGCCGTGGCGTACCGCGCCGCCGGCGCCGGTGAGCAGCACCCGGTGCAGTTCGGCCCGGGGCAGGGCCCGGCACTCCCCCACTCCGGCCCAGAGCGCGTCGAGGTCGACCTCGCACAGCGGCGCCCCGTCGGCGTCGAGGAAGCGCTGCCGGTGGATCACCTGGCCGAGCGGGCGCAGCGGCCCGTCGAGGTCGAGCCGGCGCATCGCCCGGGCGGCGTTGCCCGGCAGGTAGAGGCCGGTCTCGGTCGACTCGGTGGGTGGCAGCCGTTCGGTGACGTCGGGCCGGAACCCCGCCAGGCGTAGCGCCCGGGCCACGGCGAGGCCGGCGAGGCCCGCGCCGACGACGAGGATGCGCAGGGGGGAACCACCCATCACGGGGTACGCCTCCGGAGGGGGATCGGAACGCGTTGGAGGCAAGACATTACTCGCCGCAACCAGGCGGCGGAAGTGTCCGTGCGCCCTGGCCCGGACCGCCGGTCGGTGACGCACCCCGTCCCACCGGCAGGAATCCCGCCTCCATCTGGGGGAAGGGCGCGGCCGGGGCACTCCCCGCGTCGCCGGCCGGACGCGGAGCGTTAACGATCTCGGTGCATTTGCGCAATGATTTCAGACATGTAAATGTATCTCTTGCACCGTGGGAGCGCTCCCGCCCGTATCCCCCTACCGAACGGCGCCGTCCCGCGCCGAGCCAAGGAGCATCATGAAGCGTCCACTCAGGGCCCTCGCGGCAGCCGGGCTGCTGGCCGCCGGCACCCTCGTCGCCGTCGCGCTCGGCGGCACCGCCTCCGCCGACACCCAGATCTGCGACCAGTACGGCTCGACCACCATCGGCGGCAAGTACGTGGTGCAGAACAACCGCTGGGGCACCAGTGCCCAGCAGTGCATCAACGTCACCTCGACCGGCTTCTCCATCACCCGGGCGGACGGCTCCGCGCCGACGAACGGGGCACCGGTCTCCTACCCGTCGATCTTCGTGGGCTGCCACTACACCAACTGCTCGCCCGGCACGAACCTGCCGGTGCAGGTGAAGAACATCAGCAGCGCGCCGGCCAGCATCAGCTACAACTACGTCAGCGGCGCGATCTACGACGCCGCGTACGACATCTGGCTCGACCCGTCGCCGAAGCGTGACGGCGTGAACCAGATGGAGATCATGATCTGGCTCAACCGGCAGGGCTCGATCCAGCCCATCGGCTCCCCGGTCGGCAACGCCAGCATCGCCGGCCGGACCTGGGAGGTCTGGCGGGGCAGCAACGGCTCCAACAACGTCATCTCGTACGTGGCGCCGTCGGCCATCCCCAGCTTCAGCTTCGACGCGCTGGCGTTCATCAACGACACCCGCAACCGGGGCGCGATCACGAACGACTGGTACCTGACCAGCATCCAGGCCGGCTTCGAGCCGTGGCAGGGCGGCGTCGGGCTGGCGGTGAACTCGTTCTCGCAGAACGTCAACACCGGCGGCTCCAACCCTCCGCCGACCACGTCGGCGCCGACCACGCCCCCGCCGTCGGGCGGCGCGTCCTGCACCGTCACCTACAAGGCGGCGAACGTGTGGAGCAACGGCTTCACCGCCGACGTGACGGTCAAGAACACCGGCTCCGGCACGGTCAACGGCTGGACGCTCAACTACAACCTGCCCTCCGGGCAGACCGTCACCAACGCGTGGAACGCCATGGTGAGCCAGAGCGGCTCGGCGGTGACCGCCCGCAACGCCGGCTACAACGGCACGCTGGCGCCCGGCGCGTCGACCAGCTTCGGCTACCAGGCGACGCTGAACGGCAGCTACTCCGCGCCGAGCAGCTTCACGCTCAACGGCTCCACCTGCGCCCGGGGCTGACCACCACACACGGGAAGGGGCGCGGTCCGCTGCGGACCGCGCCCCTTCCGCGCGTACGCCTCAACCGGCGAGCGCGTCGATGTCGCGCATCTCCTCGGCGGTGAGCGAGAACCCGAACACGTCGATGTTCGCGCGGATCCGCTCCGGCGTGACCGACTTCGGGATGACCACGATCTCGTGGTCGATGTGCCAGCGCAGCACCACCTGCGCCGGTGACACGTCGTGCGCCTGGGCGATGCGGACCAGCACCGGGTCGGACAGGTCGCTGGCCTTGAACGGGCTGTACCCCTCCAGCGCCACGCCCCGGTCCCGGTGGGCGGCGTGCGTGTGCCTGTCGTACAGCGACGGGCTCCAGCGGATCTGGTTGACCGCGGGCGTCTCCTCGGTGGCCTGGATCAGCTCGTCGAGCTGACCGATCGAGTAGTTGCTCACCCCGACCGTGCGCGCCATGTTCTCGTCCCGCGCGGCGAGCATCTCCCGCCACACCGGGATGCTGTCGCCCGGGGCGGACGGCGGCCAGTGCACCAGCCACAGGTCGACGTAGTCGGTGTCCAGGGCGGCCAGGCTTGCCTCGATGGTCTCGCGCTCCCGGCCCACCCGGTCCGGCGGCAGCTTGGTGGTGATGAAGAGGTCCTCCCGGCGCAGCCCACTCTCCCTGACCGCCCGGCCCACCTCCTTCTCGTTGCCGTACATGGTGGCCGTGTCGATGTGCCGGTAGCCGGCGTCCAGCGCGGCGAGCACCGCCTGGCATCCGGCCTCGCCGGTGGCCTGCCACGTGCCGAAGCCGAGCAGCGGGATCCGGACGTCACCGGCGAGCGGGAGGGTGGGCTGATCGAGGTCCATTCCCCCGTTCTACCCCGGTTCACCGCACACACACCGGCATCCCGGCACGCACGGCGGGTCTGGGGGAGGATGCGGGAATGGCGGACCGGCTGGAGGAGTACCGGCGGAAACGGGACGCCGCGCGTACCCCGGAACCGGTGCCCGAGCGGGCGCCCGGACGGAAGCGGTCCGCGCGGCGCGCACCACGCTTCGTCATCCAGCAGCACCACGCCCGGAGCCTGCACTGGGACCTGCGGCTGGAGCACGACGGGGTGCTGGCCTCCTGGGCGGTCCCGCGCGGCCTGCCCCGCGACCCGGGCCGCAACCACCTGGCCGTGCACACCGAGGACCACCCGATGGAATACCTGACGTTCCACGGGGAGATCCCCGTCGGGGAGTACGGCGGCGGGCGGATGATCGTGCACGACACCGGCACCTACCGCGCGGAGAAGTGGCGCGACGACGAGGTGATCGTGGTGCTGGACGGCGAACGCACGAAGGGGCGGTACGTCCTGTTCGCCACCGGGGGCCGGGACCCGGACTGGATGATCAGGCGCACCGACCCGGCGCCCGAGGGCTGGACGCCGATGCCCGAACTGGTCCGCCCGATGCTCCCCGCGGAGGGCGGGCGGCTGCCGCGCGACGCCGCCGCCTGGGGGTACGAGCTGCGCTGGGCGGGCGTGCGCGCGATGGCGTACGTCTCGGGCGGCCGGCTGCGGCTGCTCGACGGCGACGACACGGAGATCACCGCGTCGTACCCCTGGGCGCGGGCGATGGCCGAGGCGCTGGCGCCGGCCGAGGCGGTGCTCGACGGCGTGCTGGTACGGATCGACCCGGCCGGGCGGGTCCGGGCGCCGACCCGGCGCGACGGGCAGTTCCTCGCCGTCGACCTGCTCTGGCTGGAGGGCGTGTCCAGCCTCGACGTGCCGTACGCGCAACGCCGTGACCTGCTCGACGGTCTGGCGCTCGCCGGTTCGCACTGGCAGACTCCGCCGTGGTTCCCGGGAGTCGGCGCGGACGCCCTACGGGCCGCCCGTGAGCAAGGGCTCCCGGGAGTGGTGGCGAAACGCCTCGACTCCCCGTACGAGCCGGGTCGGCGCAGCCGGCACTGGCGCAGCATCGACGCGAGCTGAGGACCACAGTGCATCTGACGCACCTGGAGTGCCCGCGCTGCGGCCGTGAACATCCGGCCGACGTGTTGCAGAACCTGTGCGGCTGCGGCTCGCCGCTGCTGGCCCGCTACGACCTCGCCGCGGTGGCCGCCACAGTCGCCCCGGAGCAGTTCGGGCTGCGCCCGGCCGACCTGTGGCGCTACCGGGAGCTGCTGCCGGTGGCCGATCCCCGGTGCGTCACCACGCTGGGCGAGGGCTGGACGCCGATGTGGCGCGCGCCCGCGTACGGACACGAGATCGGTGTGGCGGACCTGATCGTCAAGGACGAAGGGCTGACCCCGACCGGGTCGTTCAAGGCGCGCGGCGCGTCGGTGGGCGTGAGCCGGGCCCGGGAGCTGGGCGTGCGGCGGATCGCCATGCCCACGAACGGCAACGCCGGTGCGGCGTGGGCCACGTACGCGGCGCGGGCCGGGATGGGCGCGACCATCGCCATGCCGCTGGCCGCGCCGACGATCTGCCGCGAGGAGTGCCTCGCCGCCGGCGCCGACCTGCGGCTCGTCGACGGCCTGATCAACGACGCCGGCCGGGAGATCGCCGAACTGATCGCCGGGTCGGACGGCGGGATCTTCGACGCCGGCACGCTGCGCGAGCCGTACCGCCTGGAGGGCAAGAAGACCATGGGGTACGAGATCGTCGAGCAGCTCGGCTGGCAGGTGCCCGACGTGATCGTCTATCCCACCGGCGGGGGTGTCGGGCTGATCGGCATCCACAAGGCGCTGCACGAGCTGCGCGAGCTGGGCTGGGTGGAGGACCGGCTGCCCCGGCTGGTGGCGGTGCAGTCCACCGGGTGCGCGCCGATCGTACGGGCGTTCGCGGCCGGCGAGGACCGGGCCACCCCGTGGGCGGACGCGCACACCGTCGCGTTCGGCATCACGGTGCCCGCCCCGCTCGGTGACGAGCTGATCCTGTCCGCGCTGCGGGACAGCGCCGGCACCGCGATCGCCGTGGACGACGCGGAGATCCTCACCGACCTACGCGACTTCGCCGCCCGGGAGGGGCTGCTGCTCTGCCCGGAGGGCGCGGCCTGCCTGACCGCCGCGCGGCACCTGCGCGCGGGCGGCTGGATCCGGCCCGGGGAGCGCGTGGTCGTGCTCAACACCGGCGCCGGCATCAAGTATCCGGGCCTGGTGCACAGCGGGGCACCCGTGTGACGACCGCGGGGCCCCGCCCGGCAACGCTTCAGGAGGTGGGCGGCTCGTCCTCGCCCGCCTCCTCGGCGGCGTCCGCCTCCTCCTTCGTCTTGTGCACCGCGCCGTCGGCGTGCTCCGGCGGGCCGTAGACGGTGTAGAGCACCAGCGGGTTCGGGCCGGTGTTGACGAAGTTGTGCTTCGTGCCGGCCGGCACGACCACCAGGTCGCCGGAGACGACCTCCTTCTTCTTCCCGGCCACCCGCGCCTCGCCGGTGCCGCTGACGAAGGTGAGGATCTGGTCGGTGCCCTCGTGGACCTCCTCGCCGATCTCACCGCCCGGCGGGATGGTCATGATGACCAGCTGCGTGTGCTCCCCGGTCCAGAGCACACGGCGGAAGTCGGGACTCTTCTCAGCCACTGTCGCGATCGTGAAATGCTCCATGGCCCGCTCATACCCCGATCCCGCGCCCGCCACGCCGGGAGCCGCAGATGGTGGAATTCCCCACGCCGGCCGGGTTTGGACCCCGCCGGGAAGGGCATGTGTTGCCGATAAGACCGGTGCGGGCTGGGCCGGTCGAGCCAGGTCCCCGCTGACGTACCGCCAGCACGGCTGCGACGGTGGGAGACGGCCAGAGCGCGGCGACGTTACGACCACGGGTCGTGCGGCGCCGCGCGCTCGTCTGCGCGCCCGCAGACGTCAGTCGTCCGGGTCGCTCACCGGTACGGAGTCACGACAGCGCAGCCGGATCTCGTGCTCCTCGCCGTCGCCGGTGAAACGCACCTCGACGTGCTCGTCGGGGCCCCGGTCGGCCTCCTTCGTCCGGTAGCCCGGAGCCGGCGACCAGCTCAGGACGCGTACGCCCGCCGGGACGCACTCGGCGACCACGCTGCCACCGCCGGTGGTGAAGCCGCGCCGGCCCGCGCCGGCGCCCGTCGTGGCCGGGACCGGGCCGGGCGGCGTCGCGGCGGGCGCGCTCGTGGCCTCCGGTACGGCCAGAGCACGCGCGACCTCCTGCTCGGTACGCACCCCGCCCGCCGTGCCGGTGATGCCGGCGCCCACCATGTCGACGGCGACCAGCCCGACGATCGTGGCGGCGGCGGTCGTGGCCAGCCACCCGGTGACGACGATGAGCGGACGACGATCCATGCACCGAGTGTGCCCGCCGTCAGGTAGGGCGGACCGCTCGGCAACGCTAAGGTCCGGTTTAAGGACGACCGGGCCCGGCCCCGGTCAGGACTAACCTGCCAGGCGTGGCACGCCTGCTGCTCGTCGAGGACGACCTGACCATCCGCACCCCGCTGCTGCGCGCCCTGCGCGAGTACGGGCACGCGGTCGCGGCGGCGTCGACCGCGATGGACGGGCTGCGCGACGCCCTCGGCGACAGGCCCGACCTGATCGTGCTCGACCTCGGGCTGCCCGATCTGGACGGCGGCGAGATGTTGCGGATGCTGCGCGCGGTCAGCGTGGTGCCGGTCGTCGTCGCGACCGCCCGGGACGACGAGGTCGAGATCGTCCGCCTGCTCGACGCGGGCGCCGACGACTATCTGGTGAAGCCGTTCACCGCGGCCCAACTGGAGGCGCGGATCCGGGCGGTGCTGCGCCGCGCGGCCACCGGCGGCACGACGGGTACGGCTCTCGTGGTCGGCGGGTTGCGGATCGATCCACGGGCCCGCCAGGTCACCCTCGACGGCGTGCCGGTCGAGCTGACCCCGCGCGAGTTCGACCTGTTGCATCATCTCGCCGGCCGCCCCGGGCAGGTCGTCACCAAGCGGGAACTCCTGACCGAGGTCTGGCGCATCCCCTATGGCGGGGCGGACAAGACAGTGGACGTCCACCTGTCGTGGTTGCGCCGCAAGCTCGGCGAGAGCGCCCAGAAACCGCGCTACCTGCACACCGTGCGGGGCGTCGGGGTGCGACTCGATGCGCCGGGAGGCGACCGGTGAGGCGTCGGCTGACCCTCCTGGTCGCGGCGGTCGGCGTCCTCGTCATGGTCGCGTTCCTGGTGCCGCTGGCCGTGCTGGTGCGTACCGTGGCGGCCGACCGGGCCACGGCGCAGGCCACCGCCGACGCGCAGCGCCTGGTCACGGTGACCGGTACGGCCGACCCGCAGACCATCGGGTCGACTGTGGACCAGTTCGCCGCCGACACCGGCCGCGAGGTGACCGTGTTCCTGGCCGACGGCGCGGCGCTCGGCGCGCGTGCGCCGCGTACCCCGGCCGTCGCGCTGGCCGCCCGTGGGCAGAGCCTGACCGTCGAGTCGGCCACCGGGCGTGAGGTGGTGGTCGCGGTGCAGGGCCGCCCGGAGGGGACCGCTGTGATCCGCACCGTGGTGACCCGCGCCGAGCTGGGCGCCGGGGTCACCCACGCGTGGCTGGTGCTGTCGCTGCTCGGCGCGCTGCTCGTGCTGATCGGGCTCATCGTCGCCGACCGGCTGGCCGCCACCCTGGTACGTCCCGTGTCCGCGCTGTCCGCCGTCTCCCACCGGCTCGCGAACGCCGAACTCGACGCGCGTGTCGAACCGGCGGGCCCGCCCGAGTTGCGCGAGGTGGCGGGCGCGCTGAACCACCTCGCGGAGCGGATCCAGGTCCTGCTGCGGGAGGAACGCGAGCAGGTCGCCGATCTGTCGCACCGGTTGCGTACGCCGTTGACCGCGCTGCGGCTGGAGGCGGAGTCGCTGCGCGACCCGGACGACGCCGCCCGGCTGACCGCCGCCGTGGACGGGCTGGAGCGGGCGGTGACCGGGGTGATCCGCCGGGCCCGGTGGCGCAGCACGGCGGCGGCCGGCGGCAGTTGCGACGCGGCGGCGGTGGTGGCCGAGCGGGTGACGTTCTGGTCGGTGCTGGCGGAGGACACCGGCCGGACCGTGACCGTCGACCTGGCTTCCGGGCCGCTGCCGGTACGGCTCGGCGGCGACGAGCTGGCCGCCGCCGTCGACGCGCTGCTGGGCAACGTGTTCGCCCACACTCCGGACGGCACGCCGTTCACGGTGCGGCTGGTGGCGGAGTCGGACCGGGTGACGCTGACCGTGGCCGACGCCGGACCGGGACTGCCACCCGGACCGGTGCGCCGGGGCGCCAGCCGGGCCGGCTCGACCGGGCTCGGCCTGGACATCGCCGAGCGGGCGGCGCGGGCCGGCGGCGGCCGGCTGGAGTTGACCGGTGCGCCCGGCGGCGGCGCCGAGGTGGTCCTCACGCTCTCCGCCCGGGTTCTTAACCCGCCGTTGTCCCTCGGCTAGCGCGGCCCTCACCAGCCGGCGCGCACTCTCGTCGGCAGGAACGAGGAGAGGTGGAGACCATGCGACGGATGTCCCTGATGCTGGCGGCGGCCGGTGGCGTGGCGGTGCTGGCGGTGGCCGGTGCGGCGCTCGGGGTGGCCGCGGCCGACCGGTCGGGCGGGCCCACCGCCCCGGCGGCCGTGACCGCGGACGGCACGGGCCCGGCCGGCGAGGACAACCCGGCCCGGCAGGGCGTTGACGACGACGGCGGTGCGACCCCGGCCGACGACGGGGGTACGACCACGGCGCCGGCGCCCGCGCCGACGAGCGGTGCGGCGGTGGACCGGCAGCGGGCCGCCGAGGTGGCGCTCGCCCGGATCGGGGGCGGCCGGGTGGTCGAGGTCGAGGCGGAGACCGAGCACGGCCGTCCGGCCTGGAGCGTGAAGATCACCCGGGACGGGTGGCGGCACGAGGTCAAGGTCGACCGGGGCGACGGCACGGTGCTGGAGGTCGAACGGCAGCGGGCCGGCGCGGACGACCGGGGCGGCGCGGACGACCGGGGCGGCGCGGACGACCGGGGCGGCGACGACTGAGCGCCGGCCGGGGCCGGGTGTGGACGCGTCCGCACCCGGCCCGTGGGCGCACGTGCCGGCCGCGCCGGTCCGGCCGGAACCGGACCCAGCGCGTCGGCTGGGCTCACTCCTTCTCGGCGAACCCGAACTGGACCACGCCCTCGTCGTCGACGACCGCGTCCACAGACGTGTCATTCAGCAGCTCGGCCGCGTCGGAGTCGAGGAAGATGCGCGCCCCCTCGGTGTCCACCACCTGGTCGCCCTGCACCGGCTGCGGCACCAGCTCGATCGAGAGCGAGCCGGCGTCGGTGTCGGCGGCGATGCGCAGCCCACCGGCGTCGGCGACGTCCTGCTGGGCGGCGAGGTCACGGATCACCAGGACGGCGTTGTCGGTCATGGTCAGCATGGCTGAACTCCTCATGGCTGGGTGTCGGGTTTCGCGGGCGACACGGCCCACGCGGTCGGCTCGCGACCCGGAAGCGGGCGGAACAGGTTCTCGCCGCGCTGGAGGCAGGGCGTTCCACCGCCCTCACCCCACCGTGCCCGCTGACCGGCCATCCGTCAAACGGAACCCGATGATCGGCCGCTCCCCGGTGAACAGGGGTTTTCCCCGGCCCGGTCGGGGAACTCCCCGAGGTTCGCCGACGGTCCCGCCGATCTCGCAAATAACCTTTCACGCCGGAGTCTTCTCTGCAGGAAATCTCCGTGGCAGCATCTGGACATGCATCGTCGCCTATTCCCCCGGGCGCTGGCGGTGCTGGTGCTGGTCGCCACCGCGGCCACCGCCGGCACCACCACCGCCACGGCCGAAGCGCCCACCCCCGCGCAGACCCGGCTGCACGCCACCATCGACGCGGTCCTCGCCGACAGCCGGCTCGCCGGGGCCCAGGCGGGTGTGGTCGTCGTCGACACCACCACCGGCCGCACGCTCTACGATCGCAACGGCACCCGACGGCTCGTCCCCGCCTCCAACACCAAGCTGCTCACCTCCGCCGCGGCGATGGAGCTGCTCGGCCCGGGCCACCGCTTCGCCACCGAGGTCAGCACCGACGGGCAGCGCCACGCCGGGATGCTCTCCGGCGATCTCTACCTGCGCGGCGGGGGTGACCCGACCATCCTCGCCGCCGACTACGACCGGCTCGCCCAGCAGGTCGCCGCGGCCGGCGTACGCGTGGTCGCGGGAAATCTGGTCGCCGACGACACCCGGTACGACCGCGACCGGCTCGGCCCGGACTGGACCTGGGACGACGAGCCCTACTACTACGCCGCTCAGGTGTCCGCGCTGACCGTGGCCCCGGACACGGACTACGACGCCGGCACCGTGATCGTGCACGCCGCCCCGGGCACCCGGGCGGGCGCCCGGCCGAAGATCACCATGACGCCGGACAACGGCTGGCTGCGTATCGACAACCGGGCCGAGACGGTGACCGAGGGCGAGACCACCATCTCCTTCGAACGCGAGCACGGCGGCAACACGGTGGTGGTGACCGGCCAGATAGCGGTCGGCCAGGCCGCCGAGAGCGACTGGGTGACCGTCTGGGAGCCGACCGGGTACGCCGCCGACGTGTTCCGCTCCGCGCTGCGCCGGCACGGCGTACGGGTGCTCGGCCGGACCGTGCTGGGCAGCGCCACCCCGGACACCGCCAAGCCGCTCGCCCGGCACGACTCGATGCCGCTGGCCGACCTGATGGTGCCGTTCCTCAAGCTCTCCAACAACGGGCACGCCGAGGTGCTGACGAAGGAACTGGGCCGGCAGCTGTCCGGGTCCGGGACCTGGGCCGCCGGCCTGTCCGCGATCAGCGGGTACGTGGGCGACGCCGGAGTGGACACCGGCACGCTGCGCCAGCGCGACGGGTCCGGCCTGTCCCGGCGCAACTTCGTCCCGCCGGCACAGTTCGTCACGCTGCTCTCGGCGGTCCGCGCCGAGCCCTGGTTCGGCACCTGGTACGCCGCGCTGCCGGTGGCCGGCAACCCGGACCGGTTCGTGGGCGGGACGCTGCGCAGCCGGATGGGCGGCACCCCCGCCGCGAACAACGTGCACGCCAAGACGGGCAGCCTGACCGGGGCGTCGGCGCTCTCCGGTTACGTCACCGACGCCGACGGGCGGCTGCTCGCCTTCTCGATCGTGCTGAACAACTACCTCACCTCGTCGGTGAAAGGGCTGGAGGACCAGATCGCGATCGCGCTCGCCGCGTACACCGAGAAGGAGACGGGAACCGCCCGGCGGACCGTGCCCACCGCGCCGGACTCGCCGCGCGTGCCCGAGGGGCGGGAGTGCTCCTGGGTGAAGCCCGCGCTCTGCTGACCGGCCGTGCCGCCCCGGCGCTCAGGCGCCGGGGCGGTACGGGCGCGGGCCCGCCCCGGGGTCACCCCGCTCGACGAGCGCGTCGATCTCGGCCGGCGGCAGCCCTCGCAGGGTGAGCACCCGCCGGCCCCACCGGTGCAGCCGGCACGGGTGCGGGCTGGCGTCGTTGCGGCAGACGGTCCCACCCGACCAGGTCCGGGGCGCGTGCACCACCACCGCCCGCACCGCGAACTGGACGTCCTCGACCGTCACGTACGGCGGCATCGGGATCTCGCGCAGCACGTCGGCGTCGGCACGCGGGCGGGCGGGGGCGACGGGGGCAGAGCCGGTCATCGGTCGGGCCTCCACAGAGGATGGTCGGACGTGGCAACGGAAACGTACGACGCCCGGCCGGGTACGCGACGGACAAACTGTCCCCGCTCAGCGCAGCGCCACCGCCTGGAGGCTGACGTTGCCGCAGTCGCCCAGTGACTCCTCCACCGTCCAGTTCAGCAGCAGCTTCGCGCCGCGCGGGGCGCGGTACTTCACGGTGAACTCGGTGGTGAGCGCGGTGTGCGGATCCTCCATCCGCAGCGTGGTCACCGGGCCGCCGGTGGAGACGCGCACGTCGAGGCGGCCACGGGCCATCCAGAGCCCGGCGTACAGACGCACCGTGCGAAGGCTCCCGTCGGCGGCCACCGCCAGGGTGAACCCGTTGCCCCGGTGGCAGGTGTAGACGCCGGACATGGTGCCGCTCGCCGACGCGACCGGGACGCCGTCGCGCCAGGCGTACGCCTCCGGGTTGTTGCTGAAGCTCTCCCGCCGCCCCCGGCCGCCCTCGTCGCGGATCTCGCCGGAGCCGCCCCGCTTGCGGACCGTGCGGTCGGCGCCGTTGAGCCCCCAGTGGACCCAGTCGGCGGGGCCGGCGGCGGTGAGGTCGACGGTGGCGGGCACCTCGGCGCGGGTCACTGTGACTGTCGGCGGCGGCGCGCTCGACGGCGACGGCGACGGTGTGGACGGCGACGGGCTCGGCGACGGCGGCCGCTGCCGGGGCCGCAGCCCCGGGTTGACCACCGTTTCGCCGGCCTCGTTCGGCAACCCGACCGGGCCCGGCGGAGCGACGGGCAACCCGGCGTGCTCCTCGCGCGGCGCGTCGTGCCGTTCCACGCCGAGATAGAACGCCAGCGCCGCCAGGCAGAGGACCGCGGCCAGCCCTTCCAGCATCAGCCGCCGCCGACGGCGCAGCCGGCGCAGCGCGGACCGGGTACGCGGAAGGCCGTGTCGATGCGATCCGGGGCCGGTACGCGGACGGTCCTCCTGGCCCACCACACCCTCCACTTCGGTCACCGCACCGCCGGGTACGACCGGAGCGTGACGGGCTTCACGGTGTCATCGGATGAGAGTTTGCGCCATATGTCGAGCGACGGGCTTTTCCAGTTTGTTACATGATGATCTGCCACCGGGCCGGTCAGCTTACCGTGATCGCTTGCAACGCCACCCCGTCGTTCTGCCCACCGGTCACGGTCAGCGCCCGCCACCTGATCAGCAGCCGCTCCCCCTGGGGCGCCCGGAATCGGACGACGTACTGGTAGAAGCGGTCGCCCGCGGCGAGGGCGACCTCGCGGACCACGGGATCGCCGCCGCCGGACAGCGACAGGTCGAGCCGCGCGCCGGCCGAGAACGTGCCGACGAACAACCGGACCGTACGCAGATCCCCGCTCCCGGCCACGCCGAGCGTGAAGCTCCTGCCCGCGCCGCGCTGGAAGACCCCGGCCCGGGTGCCCGCCTGGGCGGCCGTCGGTGTGCCGTCGGTCCACTGGAGATCGCTGGCGCCCGCGTTGTGCTCCAGCCGCTCGCCGCCCGGATCCTGAATCTCACCGGTGCCGCTCACCTTGCGATGGAAGCTGTCCGCGCCGTCGCCGCCCCAGTGCCGCCAGTCCCGCGTACCGAGAGCGGTGAGCGACACCGTCGACGGCAGCGGCGCCAGGTCCACGTCGAGCAGCGCCCTGCCGGGCGACCCCGGATCGCCGGTGACCGGCACGCCCGGCGCCTGCCCGCTCGGCGCGGCCGCGGGCGCGGTCGCTCCGGTCAGCGGGGGTGGCGCGGGTGACCGGACCGCGTACGTGAGCGCCGCCACCAGCCCGGTCACGGCCACCGCCGCCAGCACGGACCGTCGGCGCCGGCGGCGGGCCCGGGCGGTGGCGACCCGCGTGGCCGGGGCCTCGGGCGAGTGCCGCAGCGGGTCGGCGATCGGGGCGAGCGACCGGCTCAGCCGGGTCTTCGCCGCCCGCACCGCGGCGCGCAGCCGGACATCGATCCCGCCCGTCAGGTCTGCCAGGCGCGCCGGGACGCTCTCCCGGGCGGAGTGCCGGCCCGATCTCGCCTCCGCGTCCGCCTCCTGCAGCGCTCCGAGGTCGGCCGGCTCGGCCGGCGTGGGCGGTGCCCGCCCGGACCGGCGACGGAGCGGACAGGTGCAGGCCGATCGGGGCCGGCCCGACCAGCGGAACCCGGCCGGCGGGCGGGCTCGGTCGCGGCTCGGGACCGACGGGCGGCGAGGCCCCGCCAAGGAGCGGACCTCGGGCGAGCTGGCCCGGGGCGAGCTGGCCCGACGCAAGTGGGCCGGGCGCGACGGGCGGGGCGGTGGGGCGGCGAGGGCGGGGGGGTCAGCTCTCTATCAGGAGGTGGTCGGGTGGGTCGCCTACTCGGGTGAGCACCACCTCGGTCAGCTCGATCCGGAAGCTGTGCGAGCCGTCCTCGGCGGGCGGCTCCTCGTGCGCCCGGCCGGCGATCTTCGCGTCCCCGTCCACGTGGACGGGTCGTCCGGCGGGGCGTCCTCGGTCGGGCTGTGCAGCGCCACCCGGGGGTCGCGGCGCAGGTCGAGCGCCTTGACCGCACCGGCCATGCTGCCCAGTCGCAGCTGCCCGTCGTCACCGAACTCGAACTCGGTACCGCTGATCCGCGGCGAGCCGTCCCGCCGCACTGTCGCCATCGTGCCGTGCTTGCGAACCGCGAAGCGGGCGCGCACCCGCGCCGCGAACTCGGGTTCGGCCGCCACCAGATCGGACCACCATGTCATGCGCCCGAGTCTGTCCGGAAACCTGACAACCCGCGGCGTCTTCCGACGGCTCAGCCCACCTGGAAACCGAGCGCCTGGGCCAGCAGCACCGCCTGCTCGGCGTCGATCCGCGCGCCGGAACGCTGCACCGCCGTCGGGTCGAGCGCGGACAGGTCGCTGCCGCGCAGGTCGGCGCGGATCAGCTTGGCGGCGTGCAACTGGGCGCCGGAGAGGTCCACGCCGGTCAGAGTCGCGCCGGTGAGGTCGGCGCCGGTCAGGTCGACCTCCCGCATCCGCACGTCGGTGATCCGCGCCCCGCGCAGGTCGGCGCCGGCGAGCGTGACGAAGGACCAGTCACCCCGGTCGACCCGCAGCGGACGCAGGTCGCAGCGGTCGAACGTGCTGCCGACCAGCTTGCAGCCGGTGAACTCGGCCTCGAAGAGGTTGCACTTGGTGAACGAGCACCTGGTGAACGCCGAGTCGGTGTGCCGGGAGGAGTTGAACGCCACGTTGCCGAACACGCAGTCGGTGAAGACCGCGCCCCGGCTGACCGCCTCGGTCAGGTCGACGTGGAAGAACTCGCACCGCACGAAGTGCCGGTCGGCCAGCTCCTCGGCGTACCAGTCCTCCTGGCGGTAGGTGACGTCCTCGACCTGCTCCGGCATGCCCCCGACCCTAGTGACACTTCCCGGCCGGGGAGCCTGCGGGTAGGTTCGCGTCGTGAGCGTCACCGTGAGCACCGACCCCGGCCGCGTCGGTTTCGATCCCGCCCGGCTGACGCGGATCGACGAGCACTTCGCCGGGTACGTCGACGACGGCCGGCTCGCCGGCTGGCAGATCGTGGTCACCCGCCGGGGCGAGGTCGCCCACTCCTCGACGTACGGGCTGCGGGACCGGGAGGCCGGTACGCCGGTCGAGCCGGACACGCTGTGGCGCATCTACTCGATGACCAAGCCGATCACCTCGGTCGCCGCGATGATGCTCTGGGAGGAGGGCCGGTTCGAGCTGAACGACCCGGTCAGCCGCTGGCTGCCGGAGTTCGCCGACGCGCGCGTCTACGACCGTGGTTCGGTGCTCAAGCCGTACACGGTGCCGGCGACCGAGCCGATCCGGATCTGGCACCTGCTCACCCACACCGCCGGCCTGACGTACGGTTTCGCCCGGGTCTCGGTGGTCGACGGCCTGTACCGGGCGGCCGGCTTCGACCTGGGCGTGCCGCCGGGTGCGGACCTGGCCGCGGCCGCGGCCGGGCTGGCCCGGCTGCCGCTGCTGTTCGAGCCCGGCACGAGCTGGAACTACGGCGTCTCCACCGATGTGCTGGGCCGCCTGGTCGAGATGGTGTCCGGGCAGTCGCTGGACGCGTTCTTCGCCGACCGGATCCTGGGCCCGCTGGGCATGACCGACACCCGCTGGTGGGTGGACGCGGCGGACACGAAGCGCCTCGCCGCCCTCTACAGCCCGCACCCGGCCACCGGTCAGGCGGTACGCGCCGACGGGATAGGCCGGGCCGCGCTGGCGGAGCCGGCCTGGCACTCCGGTGGGGGCGGGCTGGTCTCCACGGCGGCCGACTACCACCGCTTCACCCAGTTCCTGCTGCGCGGCGGTGAGCTGGACGGGGTGCGCCTGCTCGGGCCCCGCACGGTGCGCTTCATGACCCGCAACCACCTGCCGGGCGACCGGGACCTGGCCTCGTTCTCGCCGGAGGGCTTCGCCGAGACGGTCCTCGACGGGATCGGCTTCGGGCTGGGCTTCGCGGTCGTGCTGGACCCGGTGCCGGCGCGGGTGCCCAGCAGCGTCGGCGAGTTCTACTGGGGCGGTCTGGCCAGCACCGCCTTCTGGGTGGACCCGGTGGAGCAGATCACCGCGCTGCTGTTCACCCAGTTGATGCCGTCGAGCACCTACCCGCTGCGCAGCCAGTTGCGCCAGCTCGTCTACTCGGCGATCGTCGACTGAGCCGGTTCGGCGGAACTCCCGCCGCCCGCCGGTGGGCTGCCTAGCCTGTGAGGCATGAGCGACATCGTCGTGTTCGGCGCCGGCGGGACGGCGGGCTCGCGGATCGCGGCCGAGGCGGTCGAGCGGGGGCACCGGGTGACAGCGGCGGTGCGGCGTCCGGAGGCGGTCGGCTATCTACCACCCGGCGTACGCACGGTGACCGGCGACGCCACCTCGGCGCGGAGCGTACGCGAACTGGCCGAGGATGCGGACGTGCTGGTCGTGGCCATCGGCGGTGGCGAGCGGGAGCTGTGGCGCGACGCCGCGCGGACGCTGGTCGGCACGCTGCGTGAGCTGCCCGATCCGCCCCGGGTGATCCACGTCGGCGGCGGCTCGACGCTGCTCACGCCCAAGGGCACCCGCTACCTGGACGAGCCGGACTTCCCGGAGGAGTACCGGGACTCGGCGCACGGCCAGGCCGACGCGCTGGAGTTCTACCGGTCCAGCGCGGACGGGGTGACCTGGACGTACGTCTCCCCGCCGCCGCTGGAGTTCCACCCGGGCGAGCGGAC
This sequence comes from Micromonospora sp. NPDC005257, assembly GCF_042872445.1. NCBI lineage: Bacteria > Bacillati > Actinomycetota > Actinomycetes > Micromonosporales > Micromonosporaceae > Micromonospora > Micromonospora sp. NPDC005257. The sequence continues at coordinate 119,817 of NZ_JBIAKL010000010.1, forward strand.
CGGGCACTACCGCACCGGCACCGACCAGCCGGTGACCGACGCGCAGGGCCGGTCGGTGCTCACCTACGAGGACCTGGCGGTGGCGATCGTCGACGAGATCGAGAGTCCCCGGTTCGGCAACGCCCGGTTCACCGTCGCGTACTGATCCGGCGCGTACCGGCTCAGTCGGCCAGCCGGGCCGGGAAGCCGCCGGTGGCGATCGGACCCCAGGACTCGATCGTGACCCGGATCAGCGACTTGCCCTGCGCGACCATCGCCGACCGGTACTCGTCCCAGTCCGGGTGCTCGCCGGAGATGCTGCGGAAGTACTCGACGAGCGGCTCCAGCGCCTCGGGCAGGTCGAGCACCTCGGCCACGCCGTCGACCTGCACCCACGGGCCGTTCCAGTCGTCGGAGAGCACGCACGCGGACACGCGCGGGTCGCGGCGGATGTTCGTCACCTTGGCCCGCTCCGGATAGGTGGAGATCACCAGCCGGCCCTCGGCGTCCACCCCGCAGGCCACCGGGGAGGACTGCGGGCGGCCGTCGGAGCGCGTGGTCATCAGCACGACGTGGTGCCGGGGGCGGAGGAACTCGATCAGGGCGTCCCGGTCGACCCGGGTGTTCTTCGCGATGCTACGTGCCATGCCTCGGTTCTACCAGCCGGGTCGACGGTTCTCAGCGCGGACGGCCGGCGGCTCGCTGTGCGGTGACCTGTTCCGGCACGCGTGGGCGGGCCGCCGGCCGCCACGCGCGGCCGTTGGCGTAGATGACCCGGAAACCGAGGTACGCGGCGAGCGGCGCCCAGTGCGCCGAACGCATCCGCATCTCCGCGGCGTTGTGCCGCTGCCCGTTCGCGAGCACGTCGAGCAGCACTGTCTCGAAGGCGGCCGACTCGACCCAGTCCACCTCGCGGGTGAAGCCGCAGATCAGGGCCGCGCCGGTGACGTCGAGGAACTCGCGCAGCGTGGCGTCGGAGGCGCGCAGCACCGAGCAGCTGCCGAAGTAGAGGCGCCGGCCCTCGCAGCGGCCGGCCATCCGCTCGGCCACGTCCGACAGCTCGACCGAGTCCCAGTCGGTGAGGCAGAGCCGGCTCGGCTCGCCGTGCATGGCGAAGAAGCCCACCCGGTGGTCCGCGTACTGCTTGAGCAGCCAGCGGTCGAGGAAGTAGAACAACTCGTCGCGGGTGGCCGCGTCCTTGTGGATGTAGCGGATCCGGCCGAGCCGTTCGAGCAGGTCGAGCGTGGGCAGGACGGATCCTCGTTCGTTGAGGTCGCGGTGCCACTGCCCCTCGACGCAGAACACGCCGCCTCGCGCCACGCCCACCTCCCCGCCCGTCGAGGTCGCCGCCCGGGTCCGGGAGCAGACGTTACCGCTCTCCTCCGGCAGGCGACACCTGGCGGCGGGTTCGCAAACGGGCACTATTCACAGCTGATACTCAGCAACCGCCTGATGTGAGAACAATTTCGGCTAATCACCACGAAGATTCCTCGCACCTGTCACGGTGAGAGAGACGGGACGTACCGGTCGATGTGCCCGTCGAACCCCAGTTCCGCTCTGACATCGGGAGGACTCTGTGCGCGTCAACACCCTGAAGCGGGCGGCGGTCGCGTTCGCGCTGGCCCTGCCCGGGGCCGCCGTGTCGACCGTCGTGGCCGCGCCACCGGCCCACGCCGACGGCTGCTACACCTGGAACCGGACCCTGTCACAGGGGCGCTCCGGCTCCGATGTGCGGCAGCTCCAGATCCGGGTGGCCGGCTGGGCCGGGTACGCCGGCATCGTCCGGGTCGACGGCATCTACGGCCCGGAGACGGCCGCCGCGGTCAAGCGCTTCCAGGCCGCGTACGGGCTGCGCGCCGACGGTGTGGCCGGGCCGCAGACGTTCGCCAAGATCTACGGCCTGCAGAAGGACAGCGACTGCACGCCGCAGCACTTCAGCTACGCCGAACTGGACAACGGCTGCGGCAAGGGCGGATGGGCCGGCGGCCCGCTCTCGTCGGCGGCCACCAAGGAGAACGCGCTGCGCACCATGTGGAAGCTGGAGGCGCTGCGGCGCAGCCTCGGCGACAAGCCGCTCTACGTGACCAGCGGGTTCCGCAGCATCGCCTGCAACCGGCAGGTCGGTGGCGCCGCGGAGAGCCAGCACCTCTACGGCAACGCGGCCGACCTGATCGCCAAGCACCGCAACCTCTGCGAGATCGCCCGATCGGCCCGCGACCAGGGCTTCAGCGGCATCTACGGGCCCGGCTACCCGGACCACGACGACCACACGCACGTGGACTCGCGGCGGGAGAACAACCGGGACAAGGTGGCGAACACCAGGGACTGGTCCGCCCCGGACTGCGGCGTCGAGTGACGCGGTGACGGCGGCCCGGCACGGGGGTGGGGGCTCCCCGGCCGGGCCGCCGTCGGCATGCTCCGGCGCGATCGACGCCACTCCGCGACGGGGCGTGGACGCGACCGGAACGGGACGCCGGGCGTCACCTCACCCGGACCGGCGGGCCTGGGTGGGCCCGCCCGGGGCCGGGCGAGGGCTCGGCGTCAGCTCGCCCGGGACCAGGCGAGGGCTTGAGGGTCAGCTCGCCCGGGACCGGGCGAGGGCTCGGGGGTCAGCTCGCCCTGGGCCAGCGGGGGCGGGCGGCGGGTGCGGGCCGCCCGGCGACGGGCCGCATCCCGGGCCGCACCGGCGGCGCGGCGACCCGAGGGACCGGACCGCGGGCCGCCTGGGCCGCGGCGGCCGGGCGGGCGACCTGCCCCGGGGCCGGACGCGCGCCGGACCGACCGGTCAGCACGAACGGGAAGGGCACGTGCACGAACGGGTTGCCGTGCCGGATCAGCGCGTCGATCTGCCGGTCGTTGAGACCGTGTGTCTCCAGCACACGCCGGCCCCAGCGATGCAACCGGCAGGGAAAAGACGACCCGTCGTTGCGGCACTTCGGCCCCGCGGGCCACTCCTCGGCGGCGTGCACCACCACCGCCCGGACCGCGAGGCGGACGTCCTCGGGGGTCAAGGGCGCCGGGACCGGCACCTCGCCCAGGATCTGGTCGATGGGATCCGTCGACTGCTCACCAACTCGCACGGCAGGCCTCCCGCAGTTCGGCAGCGGTGCGGCGGAACGGCCGCACCACATCCTCGACCACTGGTACGGCCGGGAAACGGCAGCAGTTCAATCCCGCCACGCGGCGAGTCAGACCAGGCCGGCGTCCTGGACCAGCAGGGCCACCTGCACGCGGTTGTTCAGGTCGAGCTTCGTCAGCAGACGCGACACGTACGCCTTCACCGTCGCCACGCTCATGAACAGCTCGGCGGAGATCTCCGCGTTGGTCCGGCCCCGGCCGAGCAGCACCGCGACCTCCCGCTCCCGCTCGGAGAGCCCGTCGAGCAGCCGTACCGCCCGCTCCCGTTTCGGATCCGGACCGCGCGCCGGCGCGGTGCCGGTGACGTGCGCGATGAGTTTGCGGGTCACCGCCGGGGACAGCGTCGCCTCCCCCGCCGCGACCCGGCGTACCGCCGCCACGATGTCGGCCGGCGGGGTGTCCTTGAGCAGGAAACCGCTCGCCCCGGCGCGCAGCGCACGCAGCACCTGCTCGTCGGCGTCGAAGGTGGTGAGCACCAGCACCTCGGGCGGCTCGGCGGTGGCGCGCAGCGCCTCGGTGGCGGCCAGCCCGTCGACCCGGGGCATGCGGATGTCCATCAGCACCACGTCCGGGGCGTACGCGGCGACGGCGTCGGGCACCTCGGCGCCGTCGGTGGCCTCGCCGACCACAGTCAGGTCGGGCACCCCGCCGAGGATCATCGACAGCGCGCCGCGGACCAGTGGGTCGTCGTCGACGATCAGCACCCGTACCGGGGCGCTCACTGAGCCGCCGCCCAGGGCAGCCACGCGGTCAGCCGGAACGTGCTGTCGGCGTCCCGCCCGTGCTCCAGGCGGCCACCGGCGAGCGTGACCCGTTCGGCGATCCCGACCAGCCCGGTGCCGGTGCCCGGGATGGCGGTCGCGGGCGCACCGACGGGCCACGGGTTGACGATCTCCACCGCCAGCCCCTCCCCCGGGCCGCCGGCCAGCCGGACCGTCACCACCGCCCCGGGCGCGTGCTTGCGGGCGTTCGTCAGCCCCTCCTGCACGATCCGGTAGGCGCTGCGCCCGATCGCCGCGGGCACCGCCTCCTGCTCGATCACCTCGTCGACCACGGTGACCCGTACCCCGGCGTCGCGGCTCTCCGCGACGAGCGCCGGCACGTCGGCAAGCGTGGGCTGCGGCCGTTCCGGCGTGGCCTCGGAGCCGACATCGGCCCGCAGCACGCCGATCACCTCGCGCAGGTCCTGGAGCGCGGCGTGCGCGCTGGCCCGGATCACGCCGGCCGCCCGGGCGACCTCGTCCGGCGGCGCGTCCGGCCGGAACTCCAGCGCGCCCGCGTGCAGGCTGAGCAGGGAGATCCGGTGGGCGAGCACGTCGTGCATCTCCCGGGCGATCCGGCCGCGTTCGAGTTGCCGGGCCTGGTCGAGCCGGAGTTGCTGCTCGGCCTCGGCCCGTTCGGCGCGGTCCCGCAGGGACAGCACCAGTTGGCGTCGGGCCCGGACGAACAGCGCCCACGCCACCACCACGCCGATGCACAGCGCGGTCCAGACCACGGAGGCCCAGAACGGCATGGTCGGGTCGGGCCGGACGGCGAGGTAGACCGGCAGGACCAGCAGGTTCCAGCCCACCACGGCCAGACCCACCGGCAGCGGCCGGTGCACCAGCACCGTGAACGTGATGACCAGCAGCGCCAGGCCGGCGGTGACCGAGAAGAGTGCCAGCGGCGCGGTCGCCACCGCGAGCCCGACCGGCCAGCGCCGGCGCAGCCACAGCGCACCGCTGATGAGGAAGCCGATCCGCAGGTCGAACTCCACCAGCCAGGCCGGGCCGGTGTTGAGTCCGAACTCCGGGGTGGCGCTGGTGACGTCGCCGTGCGCGAGGAGCACCCAGAGCAGCGCCGCCACGAAGAGCAGGCCGTCGACGAGCCAGTCCCGCGGGGTTCGCCGGGCGGCCCGGGCGGGCACCAGGGAGCCCGGCAGGAGCCAGGGATGATCGGGTACGGCGGCGCTGGTCACCCGTCCATGCTAGGAAGCCGTCCGGACCGGCTACCAGCTACCAAAGTCGACGTCTGCGGTGAACCGAGGTCGACGGTGACGGCGACCGCCGGCCGCAGCGCGTGACCGGGTGGCCCCGGCAGGCTCGACGGCATGATCGAAGTCGACCAACTCACCAAGCGGTACGGCCCGCACACCGCCGTCGCGGATGTCACGTTTCGGTGTGAACCTGGCTCGGTGACCGGTTTCCTGGGTCCGAACGGCGCCGGGAAGTCCACCACGATGCGGATGATCTGCGGGATGACGCCGCCCACCTCGGGTGACGCGACTGTCGCCGGCCGCCCGTACCGCGACCTGCCCAATCCGGGGCGGGAGATCGGCGTGCTGCTCGACGCGTCGGCCCAGCACGCCGGACGCTCCGGGCGGGAGACGCTCACGCTCGCCGCCCGCACCATGGGCGTGGACCGGGAGCGGGTGGCGGCGGCACTCGACCGGGTCGGGCTGAACGACACCGCGGCCCGGCGCCGCGTCGGCGCGTACTCCCTGGGGATGCGGCAGCGGCTCGGCCTGGCGCTGGCGCTGCTGGGCGACCCCCGGGTCCTGATCCTGGACGAGCCGGCCAACGGCCTCGACCCGGAGGGGATCTTCTGGATGCGCGGCCTGCTGCGCGACTTCGCCGACCGGGGCGGCACTGTGCTGCTCTCCTCGCACCTGCTGCGGGAGGTGGAGGCGGTGGCCGACCGGCTGGTGGTGATCGGCGGCGGCCGGGTGGTCGCCCAGGGCGGCAAGGACGAGCTGCTCGCCGGCGCCGGCACGCTGGTGCGCGCCCGAGACCCGCAGGCGCTGCGCCTCACGCTGGACCGGGCCGCGCTGCCCGCGTCCCCCGGCACCGACGGCGGCCTCGTCGTCCGGGCCGAGCCGGGCGAGGTCGGTCAGGCCGCGGCGGACGCCGGACTGGTCCTCACCGAGCTGCGCCCGGCCGGCAGCGGCGGCCTGGAACAACTCTTCCTCACCCTCACCGCCGGCGCGTCGACCAAGGAGGCCGTCCGATGACCACCACAGCCGTTCCGACCGCCCCGCCGCGGCACGACCCGGCCGTCGCGGGGCCCTCGCCGGCCCGGCTGACCGGCGTGGAGCTGCGCAAGCTGGCCGACACCCGGGCCGGACGCTGGCTGCTGATCACGATCGGGCTGGTCGCCGCGGTGATCGTGGTGGTGCAACTGTTCGTCCTCGACGCGCCGGAACAGACGTTCACCGCCTTCTTCACCCCGTCGCTGCTGCCGGCCGGCCTGCTGCTGCCGGTGCTCGGCATCCTCTCCATCACCGGCGAGTGGTCGCAGCGCACCGCGCTCACCACGTTCGCGCTGGTGCCACGCCGGGAGCGGGTGATCGTCGCCAAACTCGCCGCGGTGGTGCTCGCCGCACTCGCCTCGGTTCTCGTCAGCCTGGCCGTCGCCGCCGTCGGCACGCTCGCCGCCCGCGCCACCGGCGGAGCGGGGGCCTGGACGTTCGACTGGCAGCTGCTGCCCCACGCGGCCGTGTTCCAGGTGGTGAACGTGCTGATGGGCGCCGGTTTCGGCCTGCTGCTGCTGAACACGCCGCTGGCGATCGTCACCTACCTGCTGCTGCCCACCGTGTGGAGCCTGCTGTCCGCGATGATCTCCAGGCTGCGTGAGCCGGCCCGCTGGCTGGACACCTCGCGCACGATGGAGCCGCTGCTCGGCGCCGAGATGACCGGCGGGCAGTGGGGCCGGCTCGGCGTCTCGCTCGCCGTCTGGGTGCTCCTGCCGCTGGCCGTCGGCCTGGCCCGCACGCTACGCCGGGAGGTGTCGTGACAATGGCGGCCCGGGGAATCGGCGAGGACGTCGTGGTCGACGGCGGACGCGGCGAGCTGGTGTTCATGTGGGTGGGATTCCCACTGCTCGGGGCCGGGCTCGGTGCCGGCCTGACGGCGCTGTCCGGCTGGATCGCCGGGCTGCCCTGGTTCCCGTTCCAGGGCTTGTTCGAGCTGTTCGCCGGCTGGCCGGACGAGCGGGCGTACCCGGTCGGGGCCGGGGTGGGCCTGCTCGGCGGCCTGTTCGTGGCGCTGGTGGCGGTCCGCGAGCGGCTGACCGTCACGGTCGGGCACCGGACGGTACGGCTGCACCGCGACGGGCACGGCCGGGACGTGGCCCGCGCCGACGTGGCGGGGGTGTTCGTCGACGGTGAGGCGCTGGTGCTGCTCGACACCGCCGGTGGCGAGCTGGCCCGGGAGAAGTCCGACCTGGACGCCGAGCGGTTGCGCGCGGCGTTCACCCGGCAGGGCTGGCCGTGGACCGGGCAGGACCCGCACCGGGACGCGTACCGGAGGTGGGTCGAGGGGCTGCCCGACCTGCCGCCGGGCGCGGACGCCCTGCTGCGCGCCCGGCAGCGGGCGCTCGACGGCGGCCACGACGCCGAGACCCGGGAGCTGCACGGGGAGCTGGCCCGGCTCGGCGTGGTGGTCCGCGACGAGGGCAAACGGCAGTACTGGCGGCTGGTCCCCGGACCGCCGGCGCGGTGACGGCCTCCCGCCGCGCTGCGATCTTCGAACCGAGGATTTTGCGTTCGGCCATGGCGGGTGCGGCTCGTCGGACGGCGGCGGCCTCAGGCGGCGATCACCACCACGGCAAGCGCGGCGAAGGCGGCGGACAGCGCCGCGCCGGTCCAGCGTTGCCACGGCGGCGCCCCGGCCACCAGCGGCAACCCGCGCCACCGCTGGACGGCGGGCACCACCGCGGCTCCGGCAAGCGCGGCGCCGAGCGGCCAGATCCAGCCCGGCACCACCGACCAGTCGCCGAGCCGGTGGCCGAGGCCCAGGGAGACCACCGCCCAGGTCGCGTCGGAGAGCACCGTCACCCGGTCCTGTCCGCCCCGCGCGGTGCTCCACAGCGACAGCCCGCCGAGGAACGTGAACGCCAGCGCGAGCGCGGCGCCGATCCATCCGTCCAGGCCGGTCGACTCGTCCGCCGCGTCGCCCCGGACGTCGAGCAGCCGCAGGCCGATCGGATCCACGTCGCGCGTGGTGTTGCCGAGCACCACCACGCCCCGGCCGGCGGCCCGGTCGAAGCCCAGATACGCCCGGAAGCCGCCGGTTCCCCCGTTGTGCCAGACGATCTCCCGGTCGCCGTGGCGGCTGGTGAACCAGCCGTACCCGATCCGGCGGTCGTCCCCGGCGTCGAAGCGGGGCGTGGCGGCGTCGGCGCCGGGGGCCGTGCCGGCGAGCATCGCGGCGGTGAGCCGGGCCAGGTCCTCGGCCGTGGACCAGATCCCGACGCCGGCCGGGGCGTAGCCCGCGCCCAGCCACGGGTCGGCGGACCGGCCGGCGGCGGTGGCGCCCTCGGCCCGCCGGGGCGGCAGGTGCCCGGCGTCGGTGGCGGCCAGGGTGCCGGTCATGCCCAGTGGACTCAGCACGTCCCGCCGGACCAGTTCCGGGTAGCCGACGCCGGCCCGGGCCGCCAGCGCCTGGCCGAGCAGCGCCGCGCCGAAGTTCGAGTAGGAGACGGTGCCCCGGTCGCCGCCCGGCTCGGTGCTCCCGGCGGCGGCGACGACCCGGTCCACGTCGTAGCCGGCGTACGCGTTCCCGGCCGTGGACGCCGCCCACCACGTGCGGACCATCGCGCCGGCGGAGCCGAGTGCCAGCCGGGGCAGCCCGGCCCGATGACTGGCCAGTTCGGCGAGGGTTACCTCACCGGCCGGACCGGTCACGCCGGGCAGGACGGCGGCCAACCGGTCGTCGGGACCGACCGCGCCGGCCGCCACCTGCCGGGCCAGAAGCATGCCGGTGAGCGGCTTGGCGATCGAGCCGATCTCGAACGGGGTGCCCGGTTCGACGACCGGCCCGCCGCGAGCCCGCTCGCCGAGGCCCGCCACGCGGATCCGGTCGCCCTCGATCACGGCCACCGCCAGACCGCGCAGCCCTTCGGGATCGTCGACGGCGGCACGGACGGTAGCGGCCAGGTCCGCGTCGCCGGTCTGCTGCGGGCCCAGTTGCGGGGGCTCCGGCTTCAGGACCGCCGCCACGGCCGCCGCGGCGAGGCCGGCGGCGACGGTGAGAACGATCGGGGTACGCATGGTGTTGCCTTCCGTCGGGGTGGGTGGCCGGGTCAGCGGCGGGCGGCGGTGAGGATGGCCAGCAGCGGCACCACCCGCTCGGGCGGTATGTCGTAGCGCCCGCGTGCGCCGCTGCGCAGCCAGCCGGCGGCGGCGAGGTGCCGCAGGTGGTGGTGGAGCTGGCCGGTGGTGCCGATCCCGTCCAGGTCGGCCAGTTCGGCGGTGCCGTGCCGCCCGCCGAGGATCTCCCGCAGCAGGCGCAGCCGCACCGGATGCGCCAGCGCCGTGAGCGTGCCGGCCAGTGTCGTCCAGTCGTCGTCGAGCAGGTCGTCGACGGTGGCGCCGTACTGCCAGTCGTAGTTGCGGTCCCCGGTGCGGACGGTGCCGGTGTAGAGGACCGCGCCCGCGCCGTCGGCGGGAACCCGCTGCTTCAGGCCGCCCAGCGCCCAGAAGACGTCCGCCGGCACGACCTCGCTGTTCGCTTCGCCGGCTTCGGCATCCCGCTCGCCGGCCAGCCGGGCCACCTGGGCCTCCAGGGCCGCCAGCCGTTCCTCCACGCTTGCCACGACCGCTACGGTACGGAAGTACGTACTTACGTGCAAGCAAACAAACGAGCGGAGCCGCCGATGGCGCGACTACTCATGGCGCGTTTCCGGTATCAGAACGAACCGTTCGGGCATGTTCTCCGTACACAGGTGTGGTACGTGACGTCTACCTCGGAGGCATGGTGTCCGCACTTCGAACTGATCCATTCGCGGGGGCGATTCTCCAGGTCGGCGTACTCGCGGCCCTGGCCGGCACGGTCGGCCTGAGCGCGTACGGCTGGCTGGCCGGTCTGCTCTTCGGGGTGGTGATGGTCGCGGCACTCGGCTACGGGCTGCGCCGCTCGGGTGCGGACCGGCTCGGGCCGGCCGACTGGGTGACGCTCACCAGGGCGACGCTCACCGGTGGCGTCGCCGCGTTGGCAGTCGACTCGTTCCGCGGCCCGATCGCGGTCCCGCTCCTGGTCGCGCTGGCAGCCGTGGCACTCTCCCTCGACTGGGTCGACGGGCAGGTGGCCCGGCGTACCGGCACGACCAGCGCGCTGGGCGCCCGGTTCGACATGGAGGTCGACTCCTTCCTCGTCCTCGTCCTCTGCGGGTACGTCGCCGGCCAGGTGGGCGCCGGGGTGCTGGTGATCGGCGCGATGCGGTACGCCTTCGTCGCCGCCGGCTGGGTGCTGCCGTGGATGCGCGGCTCGCTGCCGCCGCGCTACTGGCGCAAGGTGGTCGCCGCCGCGCAGGGCATCGCGCTGGCGGTGGTCGCGGCGGGCGTACTGCCCCGGCCACTGGCGGTGGCGGTGCTTCTCGGCGCGCTCGCGATGCTCGTCGAGTCGTTCGGCCGCGACGTCGCCTGGTTGTGGCGGCACCGCGTACCGTCGCGGCGGCGCCCGGCGGCGCTCCCGGCCGCGCCGGTCTCCCCCGCACCGGCGGGCCACCGGCCCGAGTGGGCGCCGGGCGTGCGGATCGCGCGGCAGCCCGCCGAGGCCGGCGGGCGACGCCGGTGAGCGACCTGTCCTCCCGGGCGGACGACGACGACACCCGGCACGGCACCGCAACCGACCGCATCACGACCGACGACACCGCGGCCCCCGGCCAGCAGCGTGCCGGGCGGCTGGTCGCCGCGACGGTCACCGCGCTGGCCGCCGCGCTCGTCCTGGTGGCGCTCGTCGCGCCGAGCGACGTCAACCGGTTCAGTCCCGGCGCGTTCCTGCGCATCCCGGTGGAAGGGCTGGTCGCCGTCGCCCTGTTGCTGGTTCTGCCGGCACGTCCGCGCCGGGTGGCGGCCACGATTCTCGGTGTGCTGCTCGGCCTGGTCCTCGTCCTCAAGGTCACCGACCTCGGGTTCTCGCTGGTGCTGGACCGCTCCTTCGACCTGATCGCCGACTGGACGTTCCTCGGCGCGGGTGCGGAGTTCCTCTCCGAGTCGTACGGTCGCGCCGCCGAGGTGGGCGCGGTGGCGCTCGCGGTGGTCGCGGTGCTCGCCGTACCGCTGCTGGTGACACTGTCGGTGCGGCGGCTGACCCGGGTCGTGGCCGCGAACCGGATGGTGACCGCGCGCGCGGCCACCGCGTTCGCCGCGGCCTGGGTGGTCTGCGCCGTGCTCGGCGCCCAGATCGTGCCCGGCGTCCCGGTCGCCGCCGACACGGTGGCGGCCGGCCTCTACGACCGGGCCCGGCAGGTACGGGCAGGCCTCAACGACCAGGAGAGGCTCAACACGCAGCTCGCCGGCGACCCGTTCCAGAACGTGCCGGGCGAGCAGTTGCTGACCGCGTTGCGCGGCAAGGACGTGCTGTTCACGTTCGTGGAGAGCTACGGCCGGGTCGCGCTGGAGGACCCGGACCTCGCGCCGGAGGTGGACGCCGTCCTGGACGAGGGGACCCGGCAGTTGCGCGCGGCCGGCTACGGCAGCCGCAGCGCGTTCCTCACCTCGTCCACCACGGGCGGCGGGAGCTGGCTCGCGCACGCCACGCTGATGAGCGGCATCCGGGCGGACAACCAGTTGCGCTACACCAACCTGGTCCGCAGCGACCACCTGACCCTCAACGGCGCGTTCAAGCGCGCCGGCTGGCGCACCACGCTGGTCATGCCGGCGCTCACCCGGGCCTGGCCGGAGGCCGAGTTCTTCTGCCCCGACCAGGTGTACGGCGTGAAGGAGCTCGGCTACCGGGGACCGCTGTTCAGCTTCTCCTCCCCGCCGGACCAGTACACGCTGTCGACGTTCCAGCGCCGGGAACGCGGACCGGGGCACGCACCGGTGATGGCCGAGATCCCGCTGCTGTCCAGCCACATCCCGTGGACGCCGGTACCGCCGCTGGTCGACTGGGACGACGTCGGCGACGGCTCGGTCTACAAGGGGTCGGCGCGCGCCGACCGCTCCGCGGAGGGCACCCGGGAGGCGTACCGGCAGGCGGTGGTCTACACGCTGCGCACGCTCATCTCCTACGTGCAGCGGTACGGCGACGAGAACCTGGTGCTGGTGTTCCTCGGCGACCACCAGCCGGCCCGGGCGGTGACCGGCGAGGGCGCCGGCAAGGACGTGCCGATCACGATCGTGGCGAAGGACCCGGCCGTGCTCGACCGCATCGCCGGGTGGGACTGGCAGGACGGCCTCAACCCCGACCCGCGGGCGCCGGTCTGGCCGATGGAGTCGTTCCGCGACCGGTTCCTGCACGCGTTCGGACCGAAGTCCACCAACCACAGTTAGGGATGTCGTGACGATGCTCGCGCGGGCCTGGGGGATCACCCGTTCCCTGGCCGTCTACCACGGTCAGCCGGCCAAGCACCGGCGTGCCCGGCAGCTCTACGGGCAGTTCCTCTCCCCCGGCGACCTCGCCTTCGACATCGGCGCCCACGTCGGCGGCCGGGTGCGCACCTGGCGGCGGCTGGGCGCGCGCGTGGTGGCGGTCGAGCCACAGCCGGACTGCCTGCGGGTGCTGCGCCTGGGCTTCGGCCGGGACGCCGACGTGGTCATCGAGCCGACGGCCGTCGGCGCCCGGTCCGGCAGCGCGCGGCTGGAGCTGTCGAGCGCGACGCCGACGGTGTCCACCATGTCGTCGTCCTGGATCGAGTCGGTCACCGCCGATCCGAGCTTCGCCGGGGTCCGCTGGGACCGGTCGATCGAGGTGCCGGTGGTGACGCTGGACGACCTGATCGAGCGGCACGGCGTACCGGCGTTCTGCAAGGTCGACGTCGAGGGCTTCGAGGTCGACGTGCTGGCCGGGCTGAGTCGTCCGGTGCGCGGGCTGTCCTTCGAGTACCTGCCGCCCGCGCACGACTCCGCGCTGGCCGCGCTGGAGCTGGTGGAACGGCTGGGCGCGGCCGCCGGCGGCTACCGCTACAACTACTCGCCGGTGGAGACCATGCGGTTCGCCGGTGACCGGTGGCTGGACGCGGCCGAGCTGGTACGGCTGCTGCAGACGTACCGCCCGGCCGGTCGCTCGGGCGACGTCTACGCTCGGCTGGCGGCCTCCTGAGCGGCGCCGTCAGAACCGGTACGCGGTGTGGTACTCGGGCACCAGCACGCGGCTGCGCGGCGAGACCCGGCGCACCTCGGCGACGAGGGCGTCGAGGCGTTCCCGGTCACCGTCGGCGACGGTCGGCGGGTTGGTCAGCGGCGTCTCGAAGTTGTCCCAGTGCACCGGCACCACGACCTTCGGACGGCCCAGCGCGGCCATCAGCCGGGGCACGTAGTCGGCGGTCGCCGTGGTGGCGGCGGAGGCGACCATCGCGACGTCCGGGGCGAGCCCGCTCAGCTTGCGCTCGTCGAAGTCGCTGGCGCCCATGAAGAACACGGACGGGCCGCCGTCGATCCGGATCTGGTACGCCAGCGTGTCCCCCTCGGGCAGGTCGGCGATCGTCTCCGGACGGGGCGGCGGGGTGAGCCGTACTCCGGGGAAGGCCATCGACCAGGTGGGATTCCGGCTGTGCAGCGAGCCGACCACCTCCACCGTGTACCCGTCGAAGTCGAGCACCTCCCCGCCCTTGACCGGGGCCAGCTGCCCGGCCGGCAGCCCGTACGCAAGACCGAGGTGATACGCGGTGAGCGTGCCGAAGACCCGGGCACCGGTCCGGGCGGCGATGTGCGGCACGTCGTTGACGTGGTCCCAGTGGGTGTGCGTGACGAGGATGTTCTCCGCCCGGTCGGCGAGCCGGTCGACCACGTCGGCGGCCACTGTCAGCCGGGTGTCGGGGTTGAACGCCTTCCGGAACAGACCCGTGTCGTACCGGCTCAGGTACGGGTCGACGAGCACCGTCCGGTCCCCGATGTCGATGCGCCAGCCGGAGGTGCCCCACCAGCGGAAACTCACCGCGCCGCCGCGTCGCGTACCGCCGGCGGCGCGGCTCGGCGCGGCGACGGGGCCCGGCCCGGCGGCTCCCGCCGGGGTGCCGGCGACGAGTCCGGCGGTGGTGACGGCGGCGGCGCCGACGGCGGTGTCGCGTAGAAGTCGTCGGCGGGCGTAGCCGGACGGCCGGTTCTCGGGCATGTGTCGTCCTCCCCGTTCGGGATCGGTGATCGGTAGGCCCAGCCCACCACCCGACCGACGGCGATGTCCAAGATCGACGAGCGCAACGACCGATATCCGGACCGATATCACCGCAGCTCAGCACCGATGCGCCGACCTGGATCAGCGCAACGACTCGACGGCGGTGCGGGCCGCCTCCCCCATCGCCAGGTCCACGTCGATCCGGCGGGCGGCCAGCCGTTCGGTGCGTACCGCCACCGCGATCGCATACCTACGACCGTCGGGGTACTCCGCGACGCCGGCTTCGAGGTGCAGTCCCGGCAGAGTGCCGGTCTTCCCGGCGACCCGAACCCCGGGTGGGAAGCCGGCGGCTAGCCGGGTCCAGAAGAGTTGCCGTGCCATCAGCTCCCGGACCATGGCGCACGCGGGCACCGGGCCGGCCTCGTCCCGCCACACCAGACGGAGCAGCCGGGTCAGCTCGCGGGCGGTGCTGGAGCTGGTGTGCTCGGGGTCGAAGACCCGCATCGCGCGGATCCGTTCGGGCGACAGCGTGGGGAAGATCCGCGCGAAGTCCGCCTCGGTGCGTGCGCCCACGTCGGAGAGCATCGTCTCGGCGAGTTGCCGGGGGCCGCCGACGATCCGGGTGCGCGGCAGGTCCAGCTCCGCGGCCAGCATCGGCAGCACGTCCGCGCCGACCCGGCGCAGCAGAAGGTCGGCCGCCGTGTTGTCACTCACCGACATGGCCAGATAAGCGAGGTCACGCAGGGAGATCTCGACGTCGTCGGCGCAGCCGGCCACACCCCAGCCGCCGAGCCGGTCGGCGGGACCGACCACCACCCGTTCGGTCGGGTCGAGCTGCCCGGCGGCGGCCTGCCGGGCGAACTCCAGCACCAGCATGATCTTGAAGATGGACGCGATGACGATCTGCTCGTCGGCGCGCAACGCCACTTCACCGCCGGCCGGGTCGTCCACGTCCACGACGTGCAGGCAACCCCGCAACCCGGCCCGTCCGAAGATCTCCGCGACCTGCTCCCCCGCATCCACGCCGACACGGTAACCAGCGACGACGCTAGGGTGCCCGGATGGATCTGCTGCGGCACCTGCGGCATTTCGTGGTGGTCGCCCGGGAACTGCACTTCGGCCGGGCCGCCGAGACGCTGGGCATGGCGCAGCCACCGCTGAGCCAGTCGATCCAGCGGTTGGAACGGGAGCTTGGCGTCACCCTGTTCGACAGGTCGCAGCGCCAGGTCGGCCTCACCACCGCCGGCCAGTTGCTGCTCGGTGAGGCCGACGAACTGCTGGCCGGTGAGCGCCGGCTGCGTCACCTCGCCGAGCGGGTTCGGCGGGGCGCGCTCGGGGTGCTGCGCGCCGGCGTACCCCCGGAGACCCCGGCCGTGACGTTGCGCGCACTGCTCGACGCGCTCGCGGCCCGCGCGCCCGGGCTCGCCCTCGACCTGCACGAACTGACGAGCGCCGAGCAGCACCGGAGGCTTGCGGACGGACGGCTGGACGTCGGCCTGCTGCACCATCCGGTCGACGGGGCCGGGCTGCGCTTCGGCGAGCCGGTGGACGTGCCGGTGGGTGTGCTGCTGCCCCGGGCCTCTCCGCTGGCCCGGCCGCGGGAGATCGCGCTCGCCGATCTGGCCGGCATGGATCTGGTCACCGCGCCGCCGGCCACCGCGCCCGGCTGGCACGAGCATCTGCTGGCCGTGTGCCGGCAGCACGGTTTCACCCCGGCCCGGGTCCGCCCCGCGCGCAACCCGGAGTTCCTGTTCGGTCTGCTCCTGGCCGGCGGCGCGGTGGCCGTCGAGCCCGCCGCGCTGGCCCGCCGGGAACCACGAATCGCCTGGCGACTGATCGCCGGCGCGCCGCTGGTCCGGCGGATCTCCGCGGCCTGGCCGATCCGGGCGGCGCACCCGGCCGCGCCGATGTTCGGCCACCTCGCCACCGAGACGCTCGCCGCCCCCGACGAACAGGGCGAGCCGGCGCTCCTCGCCCCGGCGACCCGGCCCTGGCCGGTGCTGTTCGAGGCCGGCCGGGACGAAAAGTTGGCCCGGTGACCTCCCGCAGTTCACCGCATTCCGGCTAACATCGCTGATCATGAATATGAAGCGCGTCACCCGCTCACGACCCGGGCGGTTGATCGCGGCGGTCGTGCTCGCCGTCGCGGTCGCGATCCCGCTCGGCGTGACCGGCGCCGCGTCGGCCGCGACGACCCTGACCGTGGCGCAGGCGCTCGCCGTCCAGGACGGCCGGACCGCCACCGTCACCGGCTACGTCATCGGCCAGCCCACCGCCACCAACACGGTGCTCACCTCCGGCTTCACCGCGGACACCGCGATCGCGCTCGCCGACCAGGCCGGCGAGACCGGCACCGGCCGGATGCTGTACGTGCAGGTGACGGCCGCCTGGCGGAGCACCTTCGGGCTGCTCACCAACCCGTCGCTGCGCGGGCGGCAGGTGACCGCGACCGGCGCGCTCACCGCGTACTTCAGCCACGGCGGGCTGAAGAACCCGACCGCGATGAGCCTCGGCGGCGGCGCCACGCCGAGCCCGACCCCGAGCCCCACGGCGAGCCAGACGCCGACGCCGAGCCCGACCGGCACGACCGACGCCTACTACGCGGGCGCGGCCGGCCGGACCGGTCCGGCGTTGCGCACCGCGCTGCACGGCATCATCAAGGTGCAGACCAAGCTCAGCTACGACCAGGTGTG
The DNA here is from genome assembly GCF_042872445.1 of Micromonospora sp. NPDC005257. Lineage (NCBI taxonomy): Bacteria > Bacillati > Actinomycetota > Actinomycetes > Micromonosporales > Micromonosporaceae > Micromonospora > Micromonospora sp. NPDC005257. Next base: position 136,660 of record NZ_JBIAKL010000010.1, read on the forward strand.
GGACGCGCTCAAGGACACCGATCAGGACCCGGCCAACCCGGCCAACGTGATCCTGCTCTACAGCGGACGGTCGCAGAGCAAGAGCACAAACGGCGGCGGCGTGAACGACTGGAACCGGGAGCACGTCTGGGCCAAGTCGCACGGCGACTTCGGCACCGCCACCGGCCCCGGCACCGACGTGCACCACCTGCGCCCGGAGGACGTGTCGGTCAACTCGTTGCGCGGCAACAAGGACTTCGACGCCGGCGGCGGCACGGTGGCCGAGGCGCCCGGCTGCTACACCGACGCCGACTCGTTCGAGCCGCGCGACGCGGTGAAGGGCGACGTGGCCCGCATGATCCTCTACATGGCGGTCCGGTACGAGGGCGACGACGGCTGGCCGGACCTGGAACCGAACGACTCGGTCTCGAACGGCTCCGCGCCCCGGCTCGGACGGCTGTCGAAGCTGCTGGCCTGGAACGACCAGGATCCGCCGGACGCCTTCGAGCAGCGCCGCAACCAGCGCATATACGAGCGCTGGCAGGGCAACCGGAACCCGTTCGTCGATCACCCGGAGTGGGCGCGGGCGATCTGGGCCTGACACTCGTCCCCGATGTGAGGAAGCGTGGCGATCGGGTAGATGACTCTCATGGCCCCGAACAACATTCCGGACATCGCACTCAACGACGGAAACACCATCCCGCAGCTCGGCTTCGGCGTGTTCCAGATCGAGCCGAAGGACACCGCCCGGGCCGTCGGCACCGCGCTGGACGTCGGCTACCGGCACATCGACACCGCCCAGATGTACGGCAACGAGGCCGAGGTGGGCCAGGCGCTGCGCGCCTCCGGGCTGGACCGGGGCGAGGTCTTCGTCACCAGCAAGCTGAACAACGGCTTCCACCGCCCGGACGACGCCCGCAAGGCGTTCGAGCAGTCGCTGCGGGAGCTGAAGTTCGACTACCTCGACCTGTTCCTGATCCACTGGCCGCTGCCCACCCGCTACGACGGCGACTTCGTCTCCACCTGGAAGGTGCTGGAGGAGCTGCGCGACGCGGGCACGGTCCGCTCGATCGGCGTGTCCAACTTCCAGGTCGCGCACCTGGAGCGGCTGGCCGCCGAGGCGGACGTGGTGCCTGCGGTCAACCAGATCGAGGCGCACCCCTACCTCGGCAACGAGGAGGTGCGGGCGTACGACAAGGCGCACGGCATCCTCACCGAGGCGTGGTCGCCGATCGCGCAGGGCAAGGTGCTCGACGATCCGACAGTCGTCGACGTGGCCGAGCAGGTCGGCCGGACCCCGGCCCAGGTGGTGCTGCGCTGGCACGTGCAGCGCGGCGACATCGTCTTCCCGAAGTCGACCACCCCGAAGCGGATCGAGGAGAACTTCGCGATCTTCGACTTCACGCTCGACGACGCCGCGATGGAGCGGCTCACCTCGCTGGACCGGGGCGAGGCCGGCCGGACGGGCCCGAACCCGGACGAGTTCGACTACATCCCGAACTGAGCAGTCACACACGGCGGAAGGGCCCCGGGAGACCGGGGCCCTTCCGCTTGTTGACTTCGCGCGCACTCGAAGGGGCAGGGTGACCGGCAAAGCTCCGACGGGGAGGAAGACATGCGCTACCGCACCATCGGCACGGACCCGGCCACCCGCCGTGAGGTCAGTGTGCTCAGTCTCGGCGCGATGCTGTTCGGCACCGCCACCGACGAGGCCACCTCGTTCGCCATCCTCGACCGGTACGTCGAGGCGGGCGGCACCTTCATCGACACCTCGGACAACTACGCCTTCTGGCAGAACGGGGGCCAGGGTGGCGAGAGCGAGGAGCTGCTCGGCCGCTGGCGGCGCAGCCGCGGGATCGGCGGCGAGGTGGTCATCGCCACGAAGCTGGGTGCCCGGCCGCTCGCGCCGGGCACCAGCTATGTCGACAACCCGGAAGGGCTGTCGGCGAAGGTGATCCGCGAGTCCGCCGAGCGCAGCCGGGAGCGGCTCGGCGTCGAGCGGATCGACCTGCTCTACGCCCACATCGAGGACCGGACGATCCCGATGCGCGAGACCGTGGAGGGCTTCGCCGAGCTGGTCGGCGAGGGCACGGTCGGGTTGCTGGGCGCGAGCAACCACCGCGTCTGGCGGGTCGAGCGGGCCCGCGCCCTGGCCGCCGCGGCCGGCCTGCCCGGGTACGAGGTGCTCCAGTACCACCGCAGCTACCTCCCCCGGCGCCTGGACGTGCCGAGCGAGCTGGATCCGGACGGCGACGTCGGCTGGGTCGGCCCCGACCTGCTCAGCTACCTGCGTACGGAGCCGCAGCTCACGCTGGTCGCGTACTCGCCGCTGCTGAAGGGCGCGTACGTCCGGCCGGAGCGGCTCGGCGAGGAGTACGTGACCCCCGCCACCCCGGCCCGGCTGGCGGCGCTTCGGGCGGTCGCCGCCGAGACCGGCGCCACGGTCAACCAGGTGGTGCTGGCCTGGCTGATGGGCGGGGACCAGCCGTCGATCCCACTCGTCGGCTTCTCCTCGGTGGCGCAGTTGGAGGAGAGCCTGGCCGCTGTCGACCTGGAGCTGACCGCCGAGCAGCGGACCCGGCTGGACTCGGCACGCTGACCGGCGCCTGGCCGGGTGGCCGCCACGCCACCCGGCCCGTGCCGCTCAACCGGCTCGTGTCACTCAGCCGGCTCGCCGCTCAGCCGGCCGGGTACCGGTCGACCTCGACGTCAAGCCGCAGCGTTCCGGTGCCCGGCAGTGTCACCTCCGTGGCGTCGGCCGGGCGGGCCGCGCCGTCGTACCAGCCGGCGTAGCTGACGTACGGGGGCGTCCACAGCCACGCCACGGTGACCGGCTGGGGGCCGAGCACGCGCAGCGCGTACTCGCCGTCGCGATCCATATCCAACGTGTAGCCGATGACCTCACGGGTACGCGCGTTGCGCACCGTCAGCTCGGCGACCACCGGGCGGCCCTCCGGGTCGACGAGCCGGCCGGTGACCAGGACGCCACGCCGCACGGCGAGGTTGTAGACGGTGGCGGCGCCGGCCCGGACCGTGACCGGCACGGCCTTGCCCCGCAGGGCGAACCCGCCGGACCACTGGGTGGCGTTGTCGGCAGTGGTGAACAGCAGCGGCCAGGCGTACGGGCCGAGCCAGTCGATCCGGTAGCGGCCCTGCGCGTCCAGCTTCACACCCCAATTGAGGACGACGCCCGACTTGGGCGCGAGCGCCACGGCGCCGGAGGTCGCCGGCCTGCCGGTGGCCGAGCTGGTCACGGTGCCGGTGACGACACCGGCGCGGTCGAGCCGGATCGGGGGTACGGTGACCGTCTGCCCGGCGCGGAGGGTGACCACCCGGGCCTGCTTCGCGTCACCGGTGCCGCCGGTCGCGCCGACCCACTGCGCGCCGTACGCCGATCCGCCGGCGGGGCGGGCGAACAGGTTCCAGGAGCCGGCCTCGACCAGGCCGACGCGGACGTTCCCGGAGGCGTCGGAGCAGTACCGTCCAGGGTTCTCCGGAAGCTCGCCGGTGCCGGCGGGCGCCGGCGTCACACAGGCCCCGGCGACGGGCGCGCCGGTCGCCGCGTCGACCACCCGGGACACCACGTGCGCGGCCGGGGTCAGGTCGACCACCGCGCTGCCGCTGCCGTCGGCCAGCACGGTCACGGTGGTGTCGCGGGGCAGGTGGGAATCGCCGTCGGTGTAGACCCGTACCTCCTGCGGACCGGGGACGAGCGGCGGCACCGTCACCTCACCGTCGCCGCACAGGTTGCGGCGGGTGTCGACGTACACGCAGACGCCGTCGATCAGGGCGCCGGTGACCGCGTCACGCGCCCGCAGGGTCAACGGACTGGGCGTGAGCAGGCGCTCGGAGACGTCCGTCGTGCCCCCCCGCGGACACCCGGACCGTTCCGGCCCCCGCCCAGTCCGTCCGGCCCGGCACCCACTGCCGCAGCGAGTCGTCGGGCAGGTCGGGATCGACGTACGCCGGGCTGATGGCGATCTTGTAGTCGCCGGCCGGCACCTCCACGCGCAGCTGCCCGGACTCGTCCAACTGGAGCAGTTGGACGTCGTAGCTGCTGTCCGCGGCCACCACGTCGACACTGCCCTGGCTCGGGGAGCCGTCGGGCGCGATGACGGTCAGGTGGAGGACACCTGCCGGCTCCTCGGCCGCGCCGGCCGCGGCGGGTGAGACGGTGACGGCCAGGGCCGCCACGGTGAGTGCGCCGAGCACTCTTCGGACGATGGACACGGTGGACCCCTCTCGGTTTCAATGCACGAAGAGGCGTCCGCGTAGCCACAACCGGGACACGCCCCCCGTGCGTCGGATGTCGGCGCAGCATATGGCAGACGATCGATCGGGCACTGTCGGCGACCGGTCACCCGGCGGACCGCTGAGGGAACGGTCATAACCCACCTTCCTCCCGTACCGGCCACCGTCGGCCGGGGATCCACCCACCGCCAGAACGGATCTGGCGGGCCGTCTGGCGCCTTGGGGTGAGGCCGGTACAACCACAGCTTCCCGGCCTCGTTGAAACAGGCGATCGGTCTGGCGGTACGCCCATACGCCTGTCGAGGACACCGACGAGGAGAGGTAGCGATTCATGAGCAACCGGAACACCGGCCTGGCCGTCGAGGCCGAGGGCCTGGTCCGGTCCTTCGGTTCGACCCGGGCACTCGACGGGCTGGACCTGCGGGTTCCCGCCGGCACCGTCTACGGCGTGCTGGGTCCGAACGGCGCCGGCAAGACCACCGCCGTACGGGTGCTGGCGACGCTGTTGCGCCCGGACGGCGGCACGGCCCGGGTCTTCGGGCACGACGTGGTGCGCGAGGCCGACGCGGTCCGCTCCCGGATGAGCCTGACCGGCCAGTACGCCTCGCTGGACGAGGACCTGACCGGGGCGGAGAACCTGGTCCTGCTGGGCCGGCTGCTCGGACTGAGCCGGGCGTCGGCCCGGGAGCGGGCCGAACGGCTGCTCGCCGCGTTCGGGCTGACCGAGGCGGCGGGACGGCAGGTGAAGAAGTACTCCGGCGGGATGCGGCGGCGCATCGACATCGCCGCGAGCATCCTGAACACGCCGGACCTGCTGTTCCTCGACGAGCCGACCACCGGCCTGGACCCGCGCAGCCGCAACCAGGTGTGGGCGATCGTGCGGGCGGTGGTGGCGTACGGCACGACGGTGCTGCTCACCACGCAGTACCTGGACGAGGCGGACCAGCTCGCCGGCCGGATCGCTGTGGTCGACCACGGCCGGGTGATCGCGGAGGGCACCCCGGGCGAGTTGAAGTCGTCGGTCGGCGCGGGCAGCGTCCACATCCGGCTGCGCGATCCGGGGCGGCGGGCCGAGGCCGAGCAGGTGCTGCGGACGTCGCTCGGCGTACCGGTGCAGCTCGCCGCCGATCCGGTGGCGCTGACCGCGCGCGTCGGCGAGCACGGCACCGACCTGGAGGCCGGCGCGCAGGCGGCGCGGGCGCTCGGTGAGCTGGCCGCCGTCGGCATCGTGGTGGACGACTTCTCCCTCGGCCAGCCCAGCCTGGACGAGGTCTTCCTGGCCCTGACCGACCACCCGGCCGTCCCGGCAGGCGAGCGGGACGACGAACTGGAGGTGGCGCGATGAGCGACACCGCGATCACCACCGGGCGGGCGCCGTCCGTCTACGTGCCGTCCGCCGAGGCGCTGGCCACGGTACTCGCCCCGGCCGAACGACCGGCCCGGCCCGGCCCGCTGTCGGCGTCGCTGACGTTCGGCTGGCGCGCGCTGCTGAAGATCAAGCACGTGCCGGAGCAGCTGTTCGACGTCACCGCGTTCCCGATCATCATGGTGCTGATGTTCACGTACCTGTTCGGTGGCGCGCTCGCCGACAGCCCGCGTGCGTACCTGCAGTTCTTCCTGCCCGGCATCATGGTCACGAGCGTCGTGATGATCACCATGTACACCGGGGTCGGGTTGAACAACGACATCGAGAAGGGCGTCTTCGACCGGATCCGTACGCTGCCGGTCTGGCGGCCGGCGGCGCTGGTCGGGATGATCTTCGGCGACGTGCTGCGTTACATCCTCGCCGCCGTGGTCATCCTCACGGTGGGCGTGGTTCTCGGCTTCCGTCCCGACGGCGGCCTGCTCGGGGTGCTCGCCGGGATCGGGCTGCTGGTGGTCTTCTCGTTCGCGTTCTCCTGGGTGTGGACGTTCTTCGGCCTGGTGCTGCGCAGCGAGAAGTCGGTGATGGGGGTCAGCATGATGGTGCTGTTCCCGCTGACGTTCCTGAGCAACGTGTTCGTCGAACCGTCGACCATGCCCGGTTGGTTGCAGGCGTTCGTCAAGGCCAACCCGATCACCCAGTTGGTCACCTCGGTCCGCGCGGTGATGGCCGGTTCGATGGACGGCCCGAGCACCATGTGGATGGTGCTCTGGAGCGCGTTCTTCCTGGTCGTGTTCGGCACGCTCACGATGTACCGCTACAACCGCCACTGACGCGACACCGGTGGCGGGGCCCAGGCCGGCCCCGCCACCTCGGCGGTCAGACCCGCGCGTCGGTCACCACGTGCGAGCACGCCGGGCAGGCCGCCGGTCCCTGTTCGGCGAACCAGCGGCAGGTACGCCGGATCGCGCACTTCGGCAGCGCCTCCTCGGCGGGCGGGGCGACCTCGGCGTACGAGGCGGCCAGCCGGGCGCCCAGCCCGCACTGCGAGCCGGTCCAGAAGCCACAGGACGAGGTGACGCACGGTCCGGCCAGCCGGGCCCGCGACTCGATCGGCTTCTCGGAGTCGCCGAGCCCGGCGAGCGCCACCTCGGCCGGTACGGCCGGGGTCACGTAGGCCACCCGGCCCGCCGGAGTGATCATGCCGAGGAACACCGTGGCGTTCGACGCCGGTGTGCTCGGGCACATCCGCTCCGGCGTGCCGGCCGGCGGGGCGGTGTCGGTCACCGCTGGATCCAGAACCCGATGTCGTTGATCTTCTGACCGAGCTCGTCGGCGAACGGACCGTCGATCACCCAGAGGCCCTTCCATTCGCCGCGCAGCTTGAGGTTACCGTGACCGAGGGTCAGCGGGTTGATCAGCTTGGCGTCGGCGGTACGCAGGGCGGCCAGGCCGGCCTTCTGGATCTCCGCGGCGATCACGTTGTGCTGCTCGGGGGTCAGGTCGACGCCGTCGACCACGAAACGGAACTCGTTGCGGGCCATGTGCTTCCTCCGGTCACTCGTACGATTCGGTGCCCAGCCCGCGACGCAGGCTGGTGCGGGTGAAGGCCGCCCAGCCGACATGCGAGGCGGCGGGTGTGCGCTGTCCGGTGCGGGCGAGCACCCGGGCGGCGTGCTCCGCCCACCGGTCGGCGGTCGCCGCCGCGTCGCCCCAGAGTTCGCGGCAGGCGGCGACCGCGAAGGCGACCTGTTCCGGCGATCCGGTGAACCCGGCGGGCCCGTCGGCGACCCGGATCGTGCCGTCCGGGCGGACCCGCACGCTCGGGAAGTGGTGGTGCAGGCTGGCCAGCGTGGCCAGGTGGGTGGCGTCCCGCCGGCCGGCGGCGAAGCCGGCGCGCAGCTCGTCGTCGCGGCGGTGCCGGATCGCGTGCAGGACCAGCGCGTCGCCGGCCGTCTCGATCCGGGCGACCACCTGCACCGGCACGCTCCACGGCGACGGTGAGTTCGCCGACCAGAACGCGAGCCAGGCGGCGAGCCGGGCGTGGAAGTCGGCCTGGACGGCGACCGCGGGCGCGGATCCGTCGGGCGCGCGCAGCGCGGCGGTGGCGATGCGGTCCCGGGAGACGAGCGGCGCCGCGGCGCGGCCCGGGGCGGCCACGGCGGCGGTGGTGGAGGCGACGGTCAGGCCGGTCAGTGTGACCGCCGAGGCCGCCGCGGCGCCGGCGAGCAGTCGCCGACGGTCGAATGGGTGTCCGTTGTCGTTCATCGTCGGCCCTTCGTCGACGGCAGTGGCCCCGACGCTATCGACCGGAAGGGATCAGTTAAACACCCTGCGTGACGGGAGGTTGACAGGAATCCCACGGATTCCCGGCGGCGTGAAGGACGGTTCCTGTGCCGCGTTCACGTGGCGGTGGACGGGAACCGTTGGTGTCCGAGTACGGCGAGCAGCCGCAGCTTCTCCTCGTCCTCGCTGCGCGGCGCGGCGGTGAGCACCAGCAGCGCCTGCGACTGGTCCTCGGTGAACAGCACCTGGCAGTCCAGCTCGATCGGCCCGAGTTCCGGGTGGATCAGTGTCTTGTGGTCGGCGAAGCGTTGCGCCACCTCGTGCCGCTCCCACAGCTCGGCGAACTCCCGGCTGGCCGCACAGAGCGCCCGCACCAGCTCGCCCGCGCGAGACCGGGGACCTATCGACCCGTACGCGGCACGCAGGTTGGCGACCTGGGCCCGGCTCTGCCGGTCGCGGTCCTCCACCGGGTAGCGCTCCCGCTCGGCGAGGTCGGTGAACCAGCGGTACACCTCGCTGCGGGCGAGCCCGGTGTGGCCGGAGCGGTCGCCGAGCAACGCGGCCGCCAACTGGTTCTGCGCCAGCGTCTCGCCGAGGTCGGACAGGATGAGCGCCGGGGTGTCGGACAGCCGGTCCAGCACCCGCAGCAGCGCCGGCGCGACGTGGCCGGTGGTGGCGACGGTCTCGGGCGGGCTGTGCCCGGCGACCCGGAACAGGTAGGCGCGTTCGTGCGCGGTGAGCCGCAGCGCCCGGGCCAGCTCGCCGAGCATGTACGGGCTCGGCTGCGGCCCGCGCCGCTGCTCCAGCCGGGTGTAGTAGTCGGTGGACATGGCAGCGAGCGACGCGACCTCCTCCCGTCGCAGGCCGGGTGCCCGGCGTCGGGCGCCGTCGGGCAGCCCGACGTCGCCGGGGCGCAGCGTCTCCCGGCGGCGGCGCAGGAATTCGGCCAGGGCTGTGCGGTCCATGATCCGAGTATCCGCCGTACGCCGCCGGGAACCAGGGATCCGCGATCCCCCGATCCGGGATCTCTTCACCCGCCCCGCCGCGCACCGCAGGCTTGCGGCATGGACATCTCCGGAAACACCATCTTCATTCCCGGCGCCACCAGCGGAATCGGTCTGGCCCTGGCGCTCGCCCTGCGGGACCGGGGCAACACGGTGATCGTCGGGGGCCGGCGTACCGGGTTGCTCGACGAGATCGCCGCCGCCCACCCCGGCCTGGACACCGTCACGATCGACACCGCCGACCCGGCGAGCATCGCCGCCGCCGCGGACCGGGTGCTGGCCAGGCACCCGGACCTCAACGTCCTGGTGACGATGGCCGGCGTGATGCGGATCGAGGACTGGCGCTCGCCGGACACCTTCCTCGCCGCGGCCGAGGAGGTGGTGACCACGAACGTACTCGGACCCATCCGGCTGATCGCCGCCTTCGTCGAGCACCTGCGGCAGCGCGGCGACGCCACGATCCTCACCGTCTCGTCCGGTCTGGCGTTCGTGCCGCTGCGGGTCACGCCGAGCTACAACGCCTCCAAGGCGGCGGTGCACATGCTCAGCGAGTCGATCCGGCTGAACCTGGCCGGCACCGGCGTACGGGTGCTGGAGCTGGTGCCACCCGCGGTGCGCACCGAACTCCTGCCCGGTCACGACACCAACGAGACGGCAATGCCGCTGGACGAGTTCGTGTCCGAGGTGACGGCGCTGCTGGAGGCGCAGCCGGACGCGACGGAGATCCAGGTCGAGCGGGTGAAGCTCCTCCGCCACGCCGAGGCGCGTGGGGACTACGACAAGGTCGTCGCCGCGATCAACGCGGCCGATCCGCACGCGTCCACCCCTTGATATCGATAGATGGCTATCTATAGGCTGGCGGCGTTCCGCTCACCCCCATCCCAAGGAGTGTGAACCATGCGTCAGCCCAAGCTGTCCCGGATCCTCGCCACCCTCGCGGCCGCGACACTGGCATCGCTCGGCGCGGTAGCCGTCAACCCGGCTCCGGCCTCCGCCGCCGTCCGCAACGTCTGCTACAACATCAGCCAGGCCGGCCCGTTCGCCAACACGGCGGTGCAGGCGGCGGCGATCTGGAACAACTACACGAACAACATCAACATGGCGCAGTGCGGGTCCAACCTGCGGATCACCTACACCTACGGCGGTGGCTCGTACGCCCAGCGCACCAGCCTCGGCAACGGCCGCGTGGTGATCGACTACAACCAGGCCCAGCAGTACTCGCCGCTGCGCATCATGACGCACGAGATCGGCCACATCCTCGGCCTGCCGGACAACTACAACGGCAACTGCGCCATCCTGATGTCCGGCGGCAGCGCCGGCACGAGCTGCACCAACCCGTACCCCAGCTCCGCCGAGGCCTCCCGGGTCGACTCGCTGTTCGGCTTCGCGGCCCGCAGCGCGACGCCCGCCCAGGTCTTCACCGGCAGCTGGCCGGCCGTCTCGACGGTGGGCGCCCAGCGCTGACGACGCCGTGACGACGGGGTCGGCGGGTCACCGCCGGCCCCGTCCGCCCGCCCGCCGACCGGTCGCGGCATCGTCCACGAGACCTGCCGCGCGGCGGCTCAGCTCCTCGACCCGCTCCCGGAGCCGGCGCGGGGCCCCGGCGTCCCCGTCCAACTCGGACACCTCGTCGAGCAGGCCGACGTAGTCGGCGGCCAGCCTCCGGTAGGCCGGGGCGACCGGCCCCGCGTGCCCGTCCAGGTCGATGATCTGCTGGGCGAGGACCGCTGTGGCGGCGCCGAGCGCGGCTCGCTCGTCGGCGCGCGCGTCCCGCCCGGCCCGCCGCGCGTCGGCCAGCCGCCCCGCCCGCCGGCCGCCGAACCAGAGCACCGCCGCACCGGCGACGACCCCGGCCATCGCGCCGCCGGCCAGTAGATACCGGGGCAGCGACGGGCTGATGGTACGAGCGCCGTCCGGCACCAGACCGGCCCGGACCAGCCGGTCGTAGTTGAGCACGATCACCTTCAGCGCCTCGACCGGCCGGTCCACGAACGCGTCCACGCCCCGGCCGATGGTGGTCTCGGTGACCACGGCCCGGCCGAGGTCGCGCGAGCCGTCACCGCCGAGGCGGGAACAGCCGTAGGTGTCCCAGTCCTCGCCGTCGCGGCTCATCGCCAGCACCAGCGTGCCCCGGGCGGCGCGTTTGGTGTCGGCGCACGCCTCGCGCAGGTCGGCGCCCGGTTCCATGATCAGCACCACCAGCCGCCGGTTGCCGATGACCCGTTCGGCGGCGGCCCGGTCCAGGTCCACACCGGGCGCCGCGTAGACCGACGAGCCGCGCACCTGCCGGGCGACCGGCCCGTCCAGGATGCCCCCGGTCCACAGCGCCCAGCCGGCCAGCGCCAGGCAGGCGAGCGTCGCCCGGCCGAACGCGGTGCCGAACAGGCGCCCGAGCAGCCGGCGCGGACCGGCCGCCGCCGCGCCACGAGGGGCCGCCGCCCGCCCGGGCCGGCTCGCGACGCGGCTCACGACAGCCTCGCCCGCAGGTAGACGTCCGGCCGGTAGCCGGGCATCCGCACGTCCCGGGCCACGTCGTCCAGCTCGGCCGCCGCGTCGGCGAGCAGTCCGCGTACGTGCCGGTCGGGCAACCCCTCGTCGAGCGCGTCCCGGGCCGCCCGCAACCGGCCCACGCCCCGGACCAACGCCGGATCGCTGCGCGCGCCGGTGAGCAGCGACAACTCCACCGCCAGCGCGGAGAGCCCGGCCAGCCGGGCCGTCGTGCCGGCGGGACCCACATCGGCCGGACGGCGGCCGGACCCCCGCACGGTACGGATGGACAGCACCACGAAACCCGCGACGCAGGCGGCGAAGAGCCAGGGCAGCGCCGGCAGCGCCACCCGCAGCGGGTCGAACGGCCGGTACGGCAGCGGACGGTCGAACAGCCCCGCGTACCGCACGTCGGTGACCTGGGCCAGATAGGTGCCCAGCACGTTCTGCTGGGGGTAGGCGTAACGGCCGATCCGCGCGCCGAACTGGGCGAAGAAGCTCGCGGCGGCCACCTCGGCGAATTCCGCCGCGCCCGGACCGTGGTACTCGATCCAGTCGCCGTACATCACCACCAGCGGTTGGTCCGGGGCGAGCCGGTGCAGCGCCGGCCCGTACGCGGGCAGCGGCTCCCCGTACGGCTGGGCGGGCAGCACCACGAACCAGGCCCCGTCCGGGAACGCGGCGCTCGCCGCCTTCTCCGGCAGCCGGGGCAGCGTCGCGCCGGCGCCCACGTACCGGCCGGTGGCGCGCAGCGCGGTGACCACCGGGGCCAGCTCCGGGCCGGCCGGTTCGCGCCAGCGCAGGTCGTCGCGGTCCGGCGGGAGGGGCTGGTCGTGCAGCGTGGCCAGCAGCGTGAGCAGCGCGCCGGTCACGTCGCGGGTGGCGAACCGGGCCCGCCAGCCGGGCAGGTCGTCCGGCGAGGCCACGTAGAGGCCGCCGCTGACCTCGGTGCCGACGATCCGGATCTCGGCGTTCCCCACGTCCTTCACCCGTCGGCGTTCGGCCTCGTCCAGACCGGGCGGGGCGACCAGGATCCGCGTGCCCCGGTCACCGACGGCGGCCCGGACCCGCTGCTCGTCCCAGCGCGCGATCGCACCCGGCAGCCGGACCACCGGGTCGGCCGCCACCAGCGCGGTCATCTCCTCGACCGAGGGCACGCTCGCGTCGCTCAGCTCCCCGGCCGAGCCCTCGGGCAGCGCGCCGCTCGACGGGGAACGCCCGTAGCTGACCTCCACGCTCTGCCGCTGCGCGACCAGGAACACCACGAGCACGGCCGCCGCGGCGGCCAGCAGCGACCAGCGCAGCAGTTCCCGGCGTACCCCGGTCATCGCCCGGCCCGCCACAGCTCGTCGGCGCGGCGGGCGTGCTCGGCCGCCGCGCGGGCCGCGCCGGCGCCGCCGCCCCCGGCGGCGAGCAGCTCAGCGCGGGCCAGCAGCCGCTCGGCCGCCGGCACGGCCGCCGGGGCGGCGTCCCGGCTGACCGTGGCGTCGTGGATCGCCGCCCGCGCCGACGACCAGGCAACCCGCCGGCCCTCGGCCCGGGCGCGGCGCCGGGGCAGCAACGCGGCGAGGAAACCGGCGGCCACCGCCACCAGGCCCCCGCCCAGCCAGGGCAGCACGCTCGCGGTCATGATCCATGTCTAACGCACCGCCGCCAGCGCCGCGAACCGGGCGGGGTGCCGGCCCGCCGCCTACGACGACGAATAGCCCTCGTCGAAGCCCTGCATGAACCCTTCCGCGAACCCGGAGATGACACACCCGGCACAGCACAGGATCACCAGCAGCGCCGGCACCGCCACCCACAGGACGATCGCCCACCTGCTCATCCCCTCGCTCGGCTGCTCCACGTACGCCGGCGGATAGTACGGCTGCTGCTGATACGGCTGCTGGTACGGATCCTGGTGGTAGGGGTCGTGAGGATGCATCCGGCCATCGTGCCCACCGGCCGGGACCGCCGGAAGATCCGAACGGTCCGCCGATCCTGCCGCGACGGCCCTCCCGTCACGCCCGGTGCGCATCGAGGTGGGTCAGCACCGTCTGGTTGGCCTCCCAGCCGTCCGGGAACTTCACCGGCACGTCGAGGTGCACCCGCTCGGTCGACGGGTACGCGTCGAGCAGCTCACCGATCCCGGCACGCGCCACCACCACACAGGCGTGCCGGTGCCGCGACGCGAGCACGCACAGCCGCCCCGACTCCAGGTGGAAGGCGGTCGCGTCACGCCGGCCGGAGAGCGGGTGCAGCACGATCGTCACGTCGTACTCCCGGCCCTGGAGCCGGTTGGCGGTGTCCACGGTGATGCCCGCCCCGGCCGCGCCCAGCCGGGACCGGATGGCCGCGACCTGGTCGCGGTGCGCGGCCCCGACGGCGATCCGGTCCGCGGTGACCGGCGCGCCGCCGGGCGCGGCCTCGCTGACCGCGACCGCGCCGCGCCGCAGCACCCGCAACGCCAGCTCCGCGCAGGCCGCGGCGGCTTCCCCGTCGGTACGCACGGTGTGCCGCGCCGGCAGCTCGTGCAACGCCCAGCCGGTGGCGGCGGCCACCTCCACCGAGGCGTCGTAGGCGTCACCCGCGCCGGGCTCGGTGAACGCCAGCGCCCGGTCTGCCGGCCCGGTCCCGGCACGGAACCCGGTGAACGGATAGAACGCGGCGGACACCACAGGGGCGGCCGAGTCGGGCAGCCGCCACGACACCGGGAGCCGGTGCACCGGAAGATCCGGGTTGTGCCGCAGCAACGTGGCCACCGCCGACTGCATTGGATCCCAGGTCAGACCGGTCCAGCGGAACGTATCCACGGTGCTGAACGGATCGAGCTGCCCCGGGTCGCCGACGAACAGGGCCCGCTCGAACCGGCCCGCCACGCGCAGCAGCGCGTCCGCGCGCATCTGGTACGCCTCGTCCACGATCGCCCACGGCCAGCTGCCCTCGGTGACGGTGGCCCACTTGGCCGCCGTACCGATGGTCACCGCCGGGCCGCCCAGGTCGGCGACCTTCGCCGCGACCCGGACCGCAGGGTGGGCGGTGACCCGCTCGGTGGGCCGGTAGTCGGTCGCCGAGAGCCGCCCGACGCGCAGCTCCGGAGCCTTACGGCCGAGCCGGTCGATGAGGTCGTCCACCTGCTCGTTGGTCTGCGCCACGATCATCAGCGGGTCGCCGGTGGCGGCCGTCTCGATCGCGGCGCGGACCACGAGGGTCGACTTCCCGGCGCCGGGTGGCGAGTCCACGACGACGCCGCGGTGCGTGCCGTCGCGCAGATCCCGCAGCACACGCTGGATCACCTGCTCGGCTTCGTGCAAGGAAGGGCCCCCTTTTAACGTCTCCGGTAGAGGCGGGGCCCCTTCTTAACACGTGCCACCTGGGCGCGGCTCCGGCACCTGCGCTTCGGGTCGTACCGTCGAGGGCTCGCGGTGTCCGCGAGCGGGCGCCTACGGCTTGCGGGCAAGCAGTCCGACGAACGTGTGGTAGGTGTCGGTCTGCTGCGGGGCGGGCGCGTCCGGGTCCGGACGCCACTCCGCCAACGGCACCAGACCCGGCTCCAGCGGCGTCAGCCCGTCGGCGAAGGCGAGGATCTCCTCGTCGGTACGCCAGCGGCCGGTACCGAGCGACTCGTTGAACACCCGCTCGACCTCGCGGGCCTTGCGGGAACCCTCCGGATCCCGCTCACCCGGGTCACGGAAGTGCGAGATGGCGACGTAACTGCCGGACGGCAGCGCGTCGATCAGCGCCGCCGCCACCGATCGCGGGTCCTCGTCGTCGCCGATGTGGTGCAGGATCGCGAACAGCAGCAGCCCGATCGGGCGGTCGAAGTCGAGGAACCGGCGGACGTCCGGATCGTTGAGGATCTCCTCCGGCTCCCGGATGTCGGCCTGGATCACCGTCGCGGTGCCCTCCGCGGCGAGCAGCGCCCGCCCGTGCGCCAGGACGATCGGGTCGTTGTCCACGTACACGACCCGGGCGGCCAGGTTGTGCTCGATGGCGACCTCGTGCACGTTGCCCTGGGTGGGCAGGCCCGACCCGATGTCGAGGAACTGGTCGATGCCCGCCTCGGTGACGAGATGGCGAATCACCCGGCGCAGGAAGGCGCGGTTCGCCTGGCCGGCGGCCGGCCCGTCCGGCGTGATCTGCAAGGCGTGCTCGGCGACCTTCCGGTCGACCTCGAAGTTGTCCTTGCCGCCCAGGAAGTAGTCGTAGACCCGGGCCACGCTGGGAATGGTGACGTCGATTCCGGGCGGTGCGGCCTTGTCGCGGGTCACAGGATTCTCCAGACTCCGTCGGGCGGTTCCGGGCGCTTTCGGGGAGTGTAGCGACCGTACAGGGTGGATGGTCGCCCCATCTGGGACCGCTCCCAGCGGATCGGCCCGTCACCAGGACGAACACCGGTCGACACGCCGAAATAGCGCCGGCGTCAGCGCGGCTCCGTTGCCCCGCAAGGCCCGCCGTGACCATCCCGCAATCGGCAGCGCTCACCGTCGGGCAGCCGCACATCGCACCAGACCCGGTACCGCACGTGCTGGGCGTCCTCCTCGCTGAGCGTCGTCTCACCGAAGTCGACCGCGTTCAAATGCCCGAGCGAACGGGCGAGCGCGGCGGCCAACTCGGCGGCGACGTCCCGGCACGTCAGCGTGGTCGGCAGGTGAATCACCCAGCGCGGTTCACTCATCGTGGCCGCGTCGCCGGCAGCCGTTGTGGCGGGACTGCCATTGCCGCAGCGCCTGGCGGACCCGTTCCGACTCGGTGCGCGCTGTGGTCAACTCCCGGTGCAGCCGGTCCATCTCGTCGGCGACCCGGCACAGGTAGTCGTGCACCTGCGCCGGGTCCAACCCACGCCAGCGGGTGTCGAACACGGCGCTGCGCACCTGGTACGCCTGCACCCGCTCCCCGGTCACGTAGATCACGACGCCACCACCGCAGCCGCCACGGCCTCGTCGGGCAGCCCGGCCGCGGTGAGCGTCGCCCTCCCCCACCGGGCCAACCGGCAGGGGTACGGGACGCGCTCGCTGCGGCACAGCGGCCCCTGCGGCCAGTGCTCGGGCACGTGTACGCGCACCGCCAGCGCGGCGACGAGCAGATCCTCGTCGGTGACGGGGATGAGGACGGGGAAGTCGGCGAGTGCGGTGGACATCGGCAGGCACCTCCGGATTCGGTCTCGTGGAGTGGCGCCGGGGCGGGCGGGGACGGCGGAAGCCGCGATCGGGGGACGCGGTGCCGCCGGAGCCCAGCACCCGCCCCGGGCCATGAGCCGACCTTCAGTCCTTCTCAGCAGGCGGCGCATGCCCTGTTGATCGTGGCCGCCATGCACAAAGCACATACGGTCAGTGACCGAGACGAAACAGTCGATGATATGCACGGTGCGTATACCGGGCCGCTCCGGAACGGGTTGAATGGCTAGGCTCGACTCCGGACACAGGTTCTCCGCGAACGGCGAGGTTGCCGGTGACACCTGCGAACTGCCCCCGCTGCGGCGGCCGCCTGGCGCGCGACAACGGCACGGGACGCTGCGCGCCCTGTCAGGCCGCCGAACGTGACCGCCTCAGCACGCCGCCCGCCGTACCCGATTCGTTCTGGGACCATGAGCCGGTACGGACGGCGCTGGCCGGGCGGCACCTCGGGCGGGTGATCCGTGCGTACCGGCACCACCCGTACCACGGGCGGAGCGCTCTGCCGCAGAGCGTCGTCGCCGGGTGGCTGGGAATCACCCAGGCGCAGTTGAGCCGGATCGAGAACGGGCCTGCCCAGGTGCATCTCGACCGGCTGACGCATTGGGCGACAGTGCTCCACATCCCGCCGACATCGCTCTGGTTCGCAGTCGGTCCGGGCTCCCCGACGAGCGCCCGGACCGACGCAGCACCGGACCTGGGACGGCGAACACTCTTGGCCGGCATCGCGGCGGTGTCGGCGGGAGCCGGACTGGTCGGCGTCGGTGAGGAACCCCGGCCCCGCCGCATCGGCAGTGCGGACGTGTCTCGGCTGAACGCGGTGCTGGAGCTCTATCGGTCAGTCGACTACGAATGCGGCGGTGGCCTGCTCTATCGGGAGGTGGCCCGGTTCGCGGAGTCGGTGTATCGCATGCTCGACTGGTCGCACTCGGCCGGATTGACACCACGCCTGGTCGCGGCGGTAGCGGCGGCTCGTCAACTGGCGGGCTGGACCGCGCTCGACGCCGGCCGGCACGCCGACGCCCAACGGCATTTCGTTGCCGGCGAGCGGGCGGCGACGACCGCTGACGACGCTCCGCTAGCGGCCCTGATTCGCTACTCACAGGCCAAGCAGCTACAACACCTTCGGCACAACCAGGACGCCCTGGCCGCTCTGCGTCTGGCCCACTCGGAGCTGGGATCGCGGGCAACCCCGGCGGTGAGGGCGCTGCTCTGGGGCGCGGAGGCCGCCTCGACAGCCGCGCTCGGCGACCACCGCAATGCGCTCACCCTTCTCGGTCGGGCGAGTGATCAGTTCGAGCGTGTGGATCCCGAGCGCGAGCCGGCATGGATGGCCTTCTACGACCGCGGTGAACTGCTCGCCCAATACGGTCGGGTGTACCGCGACGTGGCCCGGCAGACCGGAACACAGGCGACGCAAGCCGTACGGAGCGTCGAGGAAGCGATCGTCGCCTTCGGTCCGGCGAACGTCCGCAGCACGGTCCTGAACGAGGTCGGGTTGTGCAGCGCGCTCTTCCTCGCCGATGAGCCCGAACGGGCGGTCACTGTCGGCATACGCGTGGTGGAACAGTCACGTGCGTTGAGTTCCAGTCGAGTGGTCGACCGAGTGGTGAATCTGCGCCGCGACGTAGGACGGCACCGCCACCTTCCGATCGTCGCCGAATTCGAACGGACGCTCACCGCACGAGCTGCGGCCACGGCATGAGCGGCCGGTTCTCGGAAGAGGCGATGGCTCGGGCCATGCGGGAGATCGCCGGCAAGCTTGACGTGCCGGCCGAGAATGCCCGACTCCTGCGGCTGACAAACAACGCCGTGTTCGCGCTGCCGGAATCCGGGCTTGTCATCCGGATCGCACGAACGCACCGACTCAGAGACCGGGTGCAGAAGGTCGTTCAACTGGCGCGATGGTTCGCCGAGCTGGACGCGCCGACGATCCGGCTTGCGCCGGGCGTGACACAGCCGGTCGAAGTCGGCGACTTGGTGGCCACGGTGTGGACCTACGTGCCAGCCACCGCACCTGTTCCAACTGTGGATGACCTCGGCTCGGCGCTGCGGGGATTTCATACGCTTGGACCTCCGCCTTTCCCGTTGCCAGCCTGGGATCCGATCGGGGACGCACGTCGACGCCTGGCGGATGCCGACGGGCTGAGCACCGAGCACCACGACTATCTGGTGGGGTGGTGCGACCGCTTGGAGCCGCAGGTCGCCGACCTCAGCCATCGGGCGTCGCACTCGCTCATCCACGGGGACGCGCACGTCGGCAACCTGCTCCGGGATGCATCGGGTCGCATCCTGCTCTGCGACTTCGACGCCACCTGCCTCGGGCCGTGGCAGGTGGACCTGGCCGCGGTCGCTGTGGGCGAGGCCCGCTTCGGCAAGACCGGGGCGCATCGGGCTCTCGCCGAAGCGTACGGATATGACGTGACATCCGATCGCGACTGGCCACTACTGCGGGAAGCCCGCGAGCTCAAGATGATCGCTGCTGCCACGCCGCTCCTCGCGAGTTCGTCGAGCGTTGCGGCCGAATTCGCCACCCGGCTACGTTCCGTATCGGAAGGCAATCGCAGTGCGAGTTGGACCCCGTTTGCTGATCTTGTTGACCCTGCAGCGAGTTAACCGGCCCGGGATAGATCCGAGTGCAGTGGCGCCATGATCGATAACTCGATGTGGGAAGACGCAGCGGGGAAAGTGACCGCCGGCCGATGAGATCCTGTCCTCGTGCGGGAGCATCTGCGACTACGCCACCAGACCGCGGCAGAGGCCGAGGGCCTGGTGGGCCAGCTAGTGGACGTGTACCTCGACGCGCACGCCGCCGACGGTCCCCGCTACACAGCTGAGCGGTACGAACGGCAGCTCGCGGCGCACATGCCCCGGCAGGGCTGGGAGCTGGTGTCGGCCCGCGTCGAAGACGAGTTGGTCGGCTACGTCTACGGCTTCCCGCTCGCAGCCGATACGCCCTGGTGGGACGGCATCAACGAGCCGGTGCCGGAGGGCTTCACAGACGAGAATGGGCACCGGACTTTCGCAGTCTGCGAATTGCTGGTGCGGCGATCGTGGCAACGCCGGGGTATCGCGCGGGCGCTCCACGACCGGCTCCTGGGCACGCGGCGGGAAGAAAGGGCCACGCTGCTCGTACGCCCCGACAACACTGCCGCCCAGCATGCGTATGACTCCTGGGGTTGGCAACCGGCCGGGTGGCTCCAGCCGACGCGGGCAGGCGCACCGCTGTTCGAGGTCCGCATCAAAGCCATCGCGTCGAGCCGGTGATGGGCGACGCGTCGACCTTCACCTCCAGGTGTCGATGATCTGACAGGCGGAGGGACAAAGCTCCTGACACCTACCGCACCAGCTTCCGCCTGGCGTTCATCGCGGCTAGCTTGCCCTCGTGGGGGATCTTGAGAAGGGCATCTACGAGCACCTGATCACGGAAAAGCTGGCGACGCAGCTCAGACACATCGACAACGCCCTGGTCCGCGACGCGAAGCTGGATGCCGCCGACGCGCATGACGTCCTGGCCCGGCACATCGCCGGCCTCGCGCGACGGGCGCTCCTCGGCGTCGGCGGCGGGGAGAACAAGCTGGCCCGGCAGGTCGACCTGGCAAACCGCATCGCCGCGCACATCGCTCAGGCCGAGCCCCGCGCCGTCACCGCCGACGACCAGGTGGCGGACGTCCAACGTCTGCTTCACGCCATCGCGGCACCACCCACCCCGCCGGCCGCACCGGTCTTCCCGATCCGCCCATCGACGCCGCTCTCCACCGGCGCGCTCCTGGTCAACGGCCGGCACCAGCCGCGCATCGGCCACGAGGTCAGCCACGAGATGGCGTCGGCGGACGAGGTGGACCTGCTCTGCGCCTTCATCAAGTGGCACGGTCTGCGCATCATCGAGCCGGCCATCACCGAGCTGATCGCCCGGGGTGGCCGGGTTCGGGTCATCACGACCACGTACATGGGTGCCACCGACCAGCGGGCGCTCGACCGGCTCGCCGAGTTGGGCGCCGAGGTCAAGGTTTCCTACGAGACGCGGACCACCCGTCTGCACGCCAAGGCGTGGCTGTTCCGGCGGCACAACGGCACCACCACCGCGTACGTCGGCTCGTCGAACCTGTCAAAGGCCGCACTCGTCGACGGCGTGGAGTGGAACGTCCGCATCTCGAACCTCGAACAGCCGCACGTCATCGACACGTTCGAGGCGACGTTCGCCGACTACTGGCACGACTCGGCGTTCGAACCGTACGACCCGGCAATGGACTCCGAGCGCCTGCGCGTCGCGTTGCGCGGTGAACGCGCCGACGACGCACCGACCGAGATCGCGAACCTGGACGTGCGGCCGTTCCCGTACCAGCAGGAGGTTCTTGACGACCTGGACGCCGAGCGTCTGGTGCACGGCCGCTGGCGCAACCTTGTGGTGATGGCGACCGGCACCGGAAAGACGGTGGTGGCGGCGCTCGACTACCGCCGGCTCCGGCGGGCAGGTCATGTCGACTCACTGCTCTTCGTCGCGCACCAGGAGCAGATCCTGCGGCAGAGCCGGTCGGTGTTCCGCCAGGTCATGGGCGACGGCACGTTCGGCGAGACGCTGGTCAAAGGCGATCGGCCGCAGGGATGGAAGTACGTGTTCGCGTCGATCCAGTCGCTGCATCGGCAGGAGATCGACCCCGAGGCGTACGACATGGTGATCGTCGACGAGTTCCACCACGCCGAGGCACCGACGTACACGGCGTTGCTGGAGCGGCTTCGGCCGCGCGTACTCCTGGGTCTGACCGCTACTCCCGAGCGCAGCGACGGCGCCGACGTGCGCCGGTGGTTCGACGGCCGCGCATCGGTGGAGCTGCACCTGTGGGAAGCCCTCGAACGGCAGTTGCTGGCGCCGTTCCAGTACTTCGGCCTGCACGACGATGTGGACCTGGCGCGGGTGCGGTGGAAGCGCGGACAGGGGTACGACAAGAACGACCTGGACGGCGTCTACACCGGCAACCACGCGCGTGCGCGGCTCATCCTGCACGCGGTCCGGCGCATCGCTGATGTCGGACGGATGCGCGCGCTCGGATTCTGCGTGAGCATCGGGCACGCGGAGTTCATGGCCGACTGGTTCACCCGGCAGGGTGTGCCGTCGGCGGCCGTGACCTCAAGGGTCAACCGATCGGAGCAGCACGCGCTGATCGACCGCTTCCGCAAGCGCGAGCTGAAGGTGCTCTTCACAGTCGACCTGTTCAACGAGGGCGTCGACCTGCCGATGGTCGACACCATCATCATGCTGCGCCCCACCGAGAGCGCCACGATCTTCCTGCAGCAGCTCGGCCGGGGTCTGCGGCTGGACGACGACAAGCCGTGCCTGACCGTGCTCGACTTCATCGGCGGTCAGCACGCGAACTTCCGGTTCGACCTGCGCTGGCGGGCGCTCGCCGGGGTCAGCCGCCGGGCGGTCGAAGCCGCCGTGCGGGAAGATTTTCCTTCGCTACCCAGCGGTTGCCACATCGAGCTGGACCGGGTGGCGAAGGACATCGTGCTCGCCAACCTCAAATCGGCGCTGCCGACGTCGAAGAACGCGCTGGTGGCGGAGCTGAGGCAGCTCGGTGACGTGAGCCTGTCCGACTTCCTGCGCGAGACCGGCCTGGAGATCGAGGACGTTTACCGGTCGGCGAACATCGGTGGCTGGGCCGGGCTGCGGCGTCTCGCCGGACTCGACCCGGCCGGAGGCGGCCCCGATGACCGCGACCTGGGCCGGTCGATCGGCCGGATGCTCCACATCGACGACGTCGATCGGCTGGAGCTGATCGCCCGGGTCGCCACCGGCCAGCGCCCTTCCACGGGACGGCTGCTCGACATGCTGCACTTCAGCCTCTGGGGGCCGTCGGTGCCGCTGGCCGAACGCGACGCCCGGCTCGAGCGGCTGTGGGCGGAACCGGCGCGCTGCGCCGAGCTGCGGCAGGTCGCCGACGTGCTGCGCGACCGGATCCACCGGGTCACCGAGCGGCCGGCAGGCGGCCGGGTCCCTCTGCGGGTGCACGCCCGCTACAGCCGTAACGAGGCGTGCGCGGCGTTCGGCATGACGAACCCGGGCTCGCTGCGCGAGGGCGTGAAGTGGCTGCCCAACGAGAAGGCGGATCTGTTCTTCGTCACGCTCGTGAAGTCCGAGGAGCACTACTCCCCCACCACCATGTACGCCGACCGCGCCATCACCGACCGGCTGTTCCAGTGGGAGTCGCAGAGCACCACGTCGTCGGGCTCGGCCACGGGAGGGCGGTACGTCAACCACATCGCGCAGGGCTCGACGGTGCACCTGTTCGTCCGCGAGACCAAGATCGCCGATCGTGATCTGGGCGCACCGCCGTACCTGTATGCCGGGCCGATGACGTACCGGGAGCACACCGGCGACCGGCCCATGCGGATCCTCTGGGAGTTGCGGACTCCGCTGCCCGCCGACATGTACGCCGCCGCTCGGGCGATCGCCGCCTGACATAGACGGTCCATCCGCTAGGAAGCAGCTCACCTGCTGCTTGGTACTCCCGCCGAAATCCGTTCGAACCTGGGGTGGTGGTGTGATGTTCTCCCTTGGCGGGCTTCTCTCTTTGTCCCGGACAGCCATGAGGTAGGCGACCAGTGAGGTGGCCCGGTCGAGGATCACCTACGGGAGTCGACCGTGGACGTCGAGTGGGAGAAATGTGCACCCTTTGCGCTGATCGGGCAGGTCGGAACCACGCAGACGCGAATGCCATCCCTTCCGCCGGAAGGGCACGCCGAGAGTCAGTAGACCGCCTCCGCCGAGCGATAGTCCGGGAAGGAGAATCTGTCTGAGATCTGACATGAGAATCAGGCGCACATGGACATTCGGTTTGGACTTGACCTTCCATGGCCGCCATTTCGACATTCGACAGAGACCGAGTGTCCTGCGCACTGGGTAAGGTGTCGATTCCGCACCCCTCCTGACACCAAGGAACGACTGTGGGCATTCTCAAGGAGATGCAGCGGGCGCACGCGCGGCAGGTGCGCGCCCAGAAGCAGGCTCAGGCCGCCGCCTACCGGCATCAGCAACAGATGCGCCGCGAGGCAGACCGCGCGATGAAGGCCGCTCAGCGCGCCAGCGCCGCGAACGAGCGCGAGAGAAAGCGACTTTACGGGGAAGCGCGCGCGGCGGAGGTAGTCGCCGATAACGCTGATCTACAGTCGCGCCTCGAAGAGTTGGACAACCTCCTCTCGGCAACGCTCGATGTCGACGACCACATCGACCTCCGCCGCCTGCGGCGGTCCGCGAAGCACCCGCCTTTCGACCCCGGGTCCCTCGGCACGCCCCTGGCTCCTCCGGACTGGCGACGCTTCGCTCCCCCCGCTCCAAGCGGGATCAGTAAGATCTTTGGTGGTCAAGCTCGCCACCAGCAGCAGATGGCGGCGGCACAGCAGTCATTCGCGCAGGCTCAGACGCAACACGCGGCGGCCGAGGCCGATCGGCAGCGCCGACTGTCTGCCGCACACCATAAATATCAGCAGCACTGCGCGAAGGTCGACGCAGAAGTCAATGCGCACAACGCGGAGATCGAGCGCTTCGCGACGGCCCTCGCCGCCGCCGAGCCCGAGCCCGTGGTCGAATACTTCGGCATGGTGCTTGGCAACTCCGTTTACCCCGACGATTTCCCCCAGCACTACCGCCTCGCCTACGTGCCGGAGTCTCGGCAGTTGGTGGTCGAGTACCACCTGCCAACGCTGGACGTGATCCCTGCGGTCCGCGAATATCGGTACATCAAGTCTCGCGACGAGATCACCACTGCCGCCCGCCCAGCTAAGGAGATCAAGGAACGGTACGCGAGTCTCGTCGCCCAGGTCACGTTGCGGACGGTGCACGAATTGTTCGAGGCGGACCGCTCCGGGCTGGTGGAGACGGTGGTGTTCAACGGGATCGTCGACACGACCGACCCTCGGACCGGCGCGTCCGTCCAGCCCTGCCTCGTCACGCTTCGGACCACCCGAGACGTGTTCAGTGCGCTGAACCTGAAGCTGGTCGAGCCGCTGGCCTGCCTGCAACACCTCAACGCCTCGGTTTCCAAGCGTCCGGCGGAGCTGGCTCCGGTGCGGCCGGTGTTGGAGTTCGACATGGTCGACAAGCGCTTCGTCGACGAGGTCGACGTACTTGCCGATCTTGACCAGCGACCGAACCTGCTCAAGCTCAGTCCGACCGAGTTCGAGAGCCTGATCCAGAACCTTTTCGGCAGGATGGGCCTAGACACCAAGCAGACCAGGCCGTCCCGCGACGGTGGCGTCGACTGCGTCGCCTTCGACCCCCGACCCATCTTCGGTGGCAAGGTGGTCATCCAGGCCAAGCGTTACCGCCACGCGGTGGATGTCTCCGCTGTCCGCGACCTGTTCGGCACCCTGCAGAACGAGGGCGCTTCCAAGGGGATCCTCGTCACCACCAGTGGCTACGGTCCGGCCTCGTACGAGTTCGCCTCCGGGAAGCCTCTGGAACTGATCGACGGTTCGAACCTGCTCTACCTGCTTGCCGAGCATGCGGAGGCGAAGGCCCGGATCGACCCTAGCGAACTGGATTGAGTGGTGAGCCGTAGCACACCTGAACGTGCGCGAATCATGCACTTCACGCACATCGCCAACCTACCGAACATCCTTGCCGCCGGTCGGCTGCTCGCCGACAGCGCCGTTGGTGCTCAGTTGAGGACCGACGTCGGAGCAGTCGGCATTAAGGCGAGCCGTCGGGTGCGGCCGGTCACCTGTCCCCCGGGCGGATTTGTCGCGGACTACGTGCCGTTCTACTTCGCCCCCCGCTCGCCGATGATGTATCGGATCTCCTGCGAACATCGAGACGGGAAGGCAGGTTGCTACCCAGGTGGGGACGATCCACTCGTCTACCTGGTGAGCTCAATTGACCGGGTGCAGGGAGCGGGGCTGCGTTGGGTAGCGAGTGACGGCAACTGCGCCGCGGGAGTCACCGCCTTCTCCAGGAACGTCGACGACCTGGGCGAACTGGTGGACTGGCCGTTGATGGGAGCGACGTACTGGAACAACGTGCCGGAAGACCCCGACCGCGTCCGACGCCGGATGGCCGAGTTACTGGTACACCGCGAATTTCCTGTCAACCTGATCACCGGTTACGTCGTCCGGACCGATGAGCGAAAGGCACAGCTGGGGCACGTGCTCCACTCTGCTGGCATCATCGACGCGTACGTTGATGTCAGACAGCACTGGTACTACGGATACCAACGAGGGGAGGTGCGTGAGTGATCGTCATCAGCCATGGCAACCTGCTGACCGCCGATGCCGAAGCCCTCGTGAACACGGTCAACACGGTGGGCGTCATGGGCAAGGGCATCGCCCTCCAGTTCAAGCGCGCCTACCCGGCCAACTACACCGCCTACCGAGCCGCATGCGCAGCTCAAGAGGTCAAACTAGGCGAAATGTTCGTTTTCGACTCGGCTCGCCTTGGCCCACGGCGATACGTAATCAACTTCCCCACCAAGAGCCACTGGCGGGCCGACTCGCGCATCGAGGACATCCGCTCCGGGCTGACGGATCTGGTCCGCGTGGTACGCCAGACGGGGATCACGTCCGTAGCGGTGCCGGCACTGGGCTGTGGCAACGGTGGCCTCGACTGGGGCGAGGTTCAGCCCATGATCGAGGAGGCATTTTCCGAACTCCCCGAGGTCCGGGTGCTGCTGTTCCCTCCCGAAGGCGCCCCCGATCCCGGTGACATGCCGGTTGCCACGGAGAAACCCAGGCTCACTCCTGGCCGAGCCACGCTGCTGCGCGCGATCGAGCGCTACGTCGATCGCGCCCGCGCACTGGAACCGCGCGACGGGGTCACCGTCCTGGAGATCCAGAAGATCGCATACTTCCTTCAGGTTCTCGGGCAGCCCCTCCGCCTCCAGTTCACCCGCGGGCGTTACGGCCCCTACGCGGAGAACCTGAACCGCGTCCTCGACCGGATCGAGGGGCACTACCTCACCGGGTTCGGCGACCGGTCCGCCCGAGTCCAGGAGCTTCAGCCGGTCCGCCTGGTCGACAGCGCGGCCGACGACGTCGCCGCGTGGTTTGCCGCACGTCCCGCACCGGACGCGCTGCTGGACCGTTTCGCACGGCTTGTCGACGGTTTCGAGGCGCCGTACAGCCTCGAACTGTTGGCGACTGTGCACTACGCCGCCGAACTGCACCCTCCGGCCACCGACGTCGATGTGCTGGTCGATCGGGTGCGAACGTGGAGCGGGCGCAAGGCCCGGCTCTTCACGTCCGCCCACATCCGGATGGCCTACGGCCGCCTCCAGGACGTTGGGCTGCTGCCGAGCCCGGCACGAACCTGAGGCCCTCTGCGCCACCATCTGTAGTAGTTCTCCACCTCGTCCAGGAGGTGACGTGCGGCCGTCAGACCGGGGCGGCGTCCGCCGTCTCGGGTGCCGCGTGCCGGCCGCCACCGCTTCGCCGCTCGTCGCCGTGCCCCGGCCACCACGCCTTGTGGCCGATCAGCCCGGTCAGCGCCGGTACGAAGAACATCGACATGACGAACGCGGCGAGCACGATCCCGATCGCCACCGCGAAGCCCATCTGCTGGAGGAACGAGATCGGCGCGAGCATCAGCACGCCGAACGTGCCGGCCAGGATCAGCCCGGCCGCGGCGACTGTCGGGCCGGCGTGTTCCACCCCGATCGCGGCGGCCCGGTGCGGTTCGTGGCCCTCGCGCGCCTCCTCGCGTAGTCGGGCGATCATCAGGATGTTGTAGTCGGTGCCGATCGCCACCACGAACAGGTAGAGGATGATCGGTAGCTGGAACGTCACGCCCGGGTTGCCCTGGAGCCCTTGGAACACGTAGACGGTCGCGCCCAGGGTGGCGGCGAAGTTGAGCAGCACCGCGACGACCAGGTAGATCGGCGCGACGAGGCTGCGCAGCAGCAGCGCCAAGATGATCGCGATCAGGAGGGCGGCGACCGGGAGGATCACCGACAGGTCCCTGTTGTTCGCCGAGTTGATGTCCGCGAAGATCGCCGTGGCGCCGCCGACCAGCGCCCTGGTGCCCGGCGGAGCCGCCTCGTGCACCGCGTCCCGCAGGTCGTCGCGCACGAGCGTGATCGCCTCGTTGGACATCGGGTTCTCGTCCAGCAGCAGGTTGATCCGGACGACGCTCGGGTCGGTGGTGCTGCGCTCCGGCGGCTGCGCCTGCCCGACGCCGGGAGCGCGTGCCGCCGCGGCGGCGAAGTCGTTCACCTGCTGTTCGCTGAGCGGGGTGCCGTTGCCGGTGGTCAGGTAGACCTCGGTGGGCGCGAGCGCACCGGCGGCGAAGCCGCGCTGGAGGTCCTTGGCGGCCCGCGCCGACTCGGTGTCCTGCGGGAATCCGGCGCCGAAGTCGTAGTCGGCCTTGTAGCCGAGCACCCCGGCGGCGAGCGCGACGAGCAGCGCGCCGGAGGCCGCGGCGACGACGGCCGGGCGGCGGCCGACGGCGGCGCCGAGCCGCCGGGACAGGGTCGCCTTCGGTACGCGCTGCCACGCCTTCGACGGCCAGAACACCCACCGGCCGAGCAGCGACACGAGCGCCGGGATCAGGGTCAGCGAGGTCACGAGCATGACGCCGACGGCGATGGCGAGCGCCGGGCCGAGCGAGCCGAAGAAGCCGAGCGAGGCGAGCAGCAGCACCAGGAACGCCACGATCACCGCGCCGGCGGCGGACGTGATGACCTCCCCGACCCGCTGCACCGTGACGACCATCGCGGTGCGCTTGTCGTCACCGGCGCGCAGCCGCTCCCGGTAGCGGAACAGCAGGAACAGGATGTAGTCGGTGCCGATGCCGAACAGCACGATCAGCAGGATGGTCTGCAGGTCCTGGCTGACGTTGAGGTCGAACGCCTTGCCGGCGGCGGCGACCAGCCCGGTGGTGACGGTCATGACGACGCTGATGACCACCACGGGCAGCAGCGCGGCGATCGGGCTGCGGAAGATGATCAATATCAGCCCGATGATGAGGACGATGGTGGCGACACCGACGACGGCGAACGCCTCGTTGAACGTGTTCTCGTTGTCGACGAAGCTCGCCACGTCGCCGGCCACCCCCGCGGTCAGGCCGCTGCCGGCCAGGTCCGGCCCGAGGGCGGTGCGCAGAGCGCGTACGGCGTCGAGCAGGCCCGGGTCGTCCGGGCTGTCGGCGTCGAGACCGACGGTGACCACCTGCACCGACCTGTCCGGCGCGACGGCCTGCGGGCCGGTCAGGTAGCCGGAGGTCTGCGGAATGTTCCGGGCCTTGAGGGCGGCGGCGAACTGCCCCACGCGCGCCTCGTCGGCCGGGGTCAGCGGCTTGCCGTCGCTGCGCTTCACCACGACGGTGGCGGTGGCGGTCGCCGCCTGCGGGAACGACTTCTCGGCCAGCTCGGTGGCCTGCACCGATTCGTAGGAGCGCGGCAGGAAGCTCTCCTGGTCGGCGGAGGTGATGTCGCTCAGTGACGGGCTCGCGGCGATGATCGCGATCGCGGCGACGACCCAGCCACCGATCACCCACCACGCCTTGCCCACGACGAATCTGCCCAGGCGCTCGAACATCGTTTCCCCCGTGTGTTCGGCTGTGTCACGCCCGATACTACGCTGAGTGAGCGATCCCTTTCGGACGGCTCGCGGACTTTCGTCGATGATCCGGACGGCGCACGGTCGGCTGATGAGCATGCGGCTGCCCGGGTGGCCGAGCCGGTCTCCGTCCCACCGGGCGACTACGGCAGCGACGCCGCGACGTTCGCCTGGGTGGCGACCGTACGGGCGCCCACGGCAGGGCTGTGGACGCTGAACTGCCGCACGGACGACCCGGAGGCGTCCTACGTGGTGGGTGACGTGCCGGAGATCCGGGGCGCGGTGGGCTCCCTGATCCACTGGCCGGCAGGCGTGATCGGGCTGCTCGGCGCGGTGCCCGGCCTGCTGATCGTCGCGGACACCGCGCGGCGACGGCGCGCGCCACTCACCACCGGCGGAAGTGTCGTAGACGGCTCGTAGCCTGGCGCGGTCATCGACGACCCCGGGAGGCGACGTGCTCGATCACCTGTCCATAGCGGTACGCGACCTGGCGGCCAGCGGCGCCTTCTACGACGCCGTGCTCGCCCCGCTGGGTGCGCGGCGGCTCATGGAGCCCGGCCCGATCGGCTACGGTGTCGACGCGCCCGACTTCTGGGTCGAGCCCGCGCCGTCAGGTGCCATGCCGGTGCCTGTGCACATCGCGTTCACCGCCGCCGACCGTGCCACCGTGCGGGCGTTCCACGACGCGGCTGTCGCGGCCGGCGCGGAGGTGCTGCACGCGCCGAAGGAGTGGCCGGAATACCACGCCACCTACTACGGCGCGTTCGTCCGCGACCCGGACGGCAACAACGTCGAGGCGGTTTGCCACCGCCCGGAGTGAGTCGCTTGCGTCCGGGAGGCAGGATGAGCCGGTGGAGATCGAACCGGTCGAACACGCTCCGGTACGCGCCATCCGCCGGGCCTGGTTGGCCCAGCGCTGGCACGACCTCACCTTCCTGCACTGGGCGGTCCCGCCGGAACGGGTGGCGCCGCTGCTGCCCGCCGGCACCCGGCCCGACACGTTCGACGGGCTCACCTACGTCGGGCTGATCGGGTTCCAGATGGTCGGGGTGGGTCTCGGCCGCGGCCCGGGTGTGCCCTACTTCGGCACGTTCTGGGAGACGAACGTGCGGCTCTACTCGGTCGACGGCTCGGGGCGGCGGGCTGTCGTGTTCCGCTCGCTCGACGCGTCCCGGCTGGTGCCGGTGCTGGTGGCCCAGTTGAGCCTGCGCCTGCCGTACAAGTGGTCGGCGATGCGGCTGGACCGCTCCGGTGACACGCTCACCTACCGTTGCCGTCGCCGCTGGCCCGGCCCGGCGGGCGCGACCAGCCGGATGGCGGTACGCGTTGGTGCGCCGATCCCCGAACCGACGCCGCTGGAGCACTTCCTCACCGCCCGCTGGGGTCTGCACACCCGCGCGTACGGCCGCACCCGCCACGTGCCGAACTGGCACCCGCAGTGGCCGCTGCACCGCGCCGAGCTGCTGCACCTGGACGACGAACTGATCACCGCCGCCGGCCTGCCCGCGCCGGACGGGCCGCCGATGAGCGTGCTCTACTCCCCCGGCGTCCCGGTCGTCTTCGGCGGCCCCACCTCGGCCGGCTGACCGGCCGGCGCGCGAGGCGGACCGGCGAGGACGGGCGGCGTCAGCGCACCGGATCGTGGGTGCCGTGCGGTACGTCGTGGCGGCACCGGCGGACCCGGTCGGCGGCCATCTGACCGCCCACCGCCAGCCCGTACCGCTCCACGGCGGCGAGCCCGTACGCGCTGCACGTGGGCGTGTAGCGACAGGTTCCCGGCCAGCGGTGCGACAGCCAGCGCCGGTAACCGAGGATGGCGGCCCGGCCGGCCCGGTCCACGGCGGGCCGCCGGACGACGCCCGCCGTCACCGAGCCGAGGGTGAGCAGGGTCGAGAAGATGCCCAGGTCGCAGCAGGTCAGCGCTTCACAGTCGAACGCGTCGCAGTCACAGCCGCGGTTCTTCTTCTTGTGGTGTCGCCTCCGGAAGATCACCACGTCATGATGCGACACCCTCGCCAGTGTCGATGAGGCGACCGGACCGGGTCCGGTCTGATCGGGTCGGCGGGCGGCCGGGAACCTAGCGTCGACGGCGTCACCAGGAGGGAAGAACGGGTGCTGGATCGGCTCAACGCCGCGCTGGAACACCTCGAACAGCGGCTCGACCAGCCGCTCGACGTGGCCGCGCTGGCCCGGATCGCGGGCGTGTCGGAGCACCACTTCGGCCGGCTGTTCTCGGCACTGGCCGGGTTGCCGCTGTCGGAGTACGTGCGCCGTCGCCGGTTGACCCTTGCGGGCGCGGACGTGCTCGCCGGCCGGGAGTCGCTGCTCGACGTGGCGGTCCGCTGGGGGTACGGCTCGAACGAGGCGTTCGCCCGCGCGTTCCGGGCCGTGCACGGCGTCGGGCCGACGCAGGCCCGGCAGGCCGGGGCGGTGCTACGGTCCCAGCCCCGGCTGTCCTTCCGGCTCGTCGTCGAAGGGAACACCAGCATGGACTACCGGATCGTGACCAAGGACGCCTTCCGGCTCGCCGGATTGACGGCGCGGGTGCCGCTCGTGCACGAGGGGATGAACCCGCACATCGTGGCGTTCGTCAGGGGCATCGACCCGGCCACCGTCCGCCGCATCGAGGCGCTGTCCGACCAGGAGCCGCGCGGAATCGTCAACGTCAGCACCGAGCTGACCGGTGCCCGAGACGAGGGCGCCGAGTTGGACTACTGGTACGCGGCGGTCACCGGCGCGGACGTGCCGGACGACCTGCGCAGCCTGCCGGTCGAGGCCGGTGACTGGGCCGTGTTCTCCAGTTCCGGGGCGTTCCCGGTGGCGGTGCAGCATCTGTGGCGGGCCGTGTTCACGTCTTGGTTCCCGGCCAACCCGTACGAGGTCCGTCCGGGTCCGGAGATCTCGCGGGTGCGGGTCGCCGAGGACGGCGGTACCGCCGACGCGGAGCTGTGGATTCCGGTCCGCCGCGTCTAGGATCCCGCCGCCACTCGCGCCAGCGCGGCCGGCACGTCGTGTACGTGGTACGGGTACTCGCTCGGCTCGATGGCGGCGAGGAACATCGCGTACACGGCGGCCAGTCGCAGCGGCGCGACCGGCCGCAGCAGGTCGACGGCCCGGTGCGGGTCGCTGCCGGGCACGTCGGTCCGCCACCGCCGCGCCCACGCGTCGATCAGCCGGGCGGCGGCGTCCGCGTCGACGTCCTCGGTGAGGCGCAGGATGTCGAAGGCGGGGTGGCCGACGAACGAGTCCGCCCAGTCGATCACCACCCGACGCTGACCGTCGCCGCGCACGTTGCCGGGGTGCAGGTCGCCGTGCACGAGCGTGTCCGGCAGGCCGCAGTCGCCTACCCGCCGCAACCGCCGGTCGAGCCCGTCGAGCAGGCCGCGTGCGGCCGACACGTCGTGCCCGGCGAGCCGTTCCCGGATCCAGCCCGCCAACCGCGTCCCGCGCAGGTCGGGCACACCTGCCGCGACCAACTCGCCGACGACCCCGCACGCCCGCAGTTGCACCAGGTGATGCCCGTCCGCGATGGCTGCCCGCTCCCCCTCCCCGGCCCCGTACCGGTCCTCCCCCGGCACGTCCGCCAGCAGCATCCGCCCCTCCCCGTCGGCGGCGAGCACCGTCGGCCCGTTGATCAAGGAGTTCGGGTCACCAGGGAAATCGGCGCCGGCACCAACTCCTTGATCACCGGGGAAGGCCAGGACCGTGGGCTCGTGGCGGGCGAAAGGAGGGAGCTGCTTCAGCCACGCAGGGCCCTGGGGGGTGTCCAGGCGCCAGATGGCGGAGAGGTTCCAGGTGCGCTGCTGCGCCACCGCCGTCACCCGGCGGTCGAGCCGGCTCAGCTCGCCGGTCGCCCACGCGACGCTGTGGGCCGGTCCGCCGGCCTCCGCCCACTGCTGACGCAGCGGATGCGGCGCGAGGTCCACTGCCACCGGTTCCAGGGGTACGACGGGCGCATCGGCGGTCTGCGCCAGGTAGCGGACGTGGCCGCCCGGCGGCGCAGCGCGGTCGGAGTCGAGCAGCCGCAGCACCGCGACCTCCAGACCGTGGCGCTGCCGAACGGCGGCGACGATCGAGTCGACCTCCTGCCACCACGGCTCCGGTACGCCGAACGGCGGCAGCGCGCCGAGCGGGCGGCCGGCGGTGTCGAGCAGGACCAGCGTGACGGTGCGGGACACGGCCGGACGGTATCCGGGCACCCCTACGGGAGGCGAGCGGATTGATCCGGGCGGGGTGCGGGACGACTCCCCGATGTCCCGCGCACGGACGCCCGGAACGCTGAGTCGATGAGCCTTCTCGATTCCCGCACCCGTCCGTACCAGTGGTTACGCCCGGTCGCCGTGGCGTCGGCGGTGCTGCTGCTCGGCTACGGTCTGCTGCGCCTGCTCGACCGGCTGGACGGACACAGCGACAAGGGCGCTTGGGCCTGGAACACCGGGCACACCCTGTTCCTGCTCGGCGTGCTCGGTCTCGCCGCGCTGATCGTCGGGCTGCGCGGCCTGCTGCGTACCCGCTCGTCGCGGTTGCGGACGCTCGACGACGTGGCCGCGCCGGCCGGCCTGGTCGGCGCCGCCGCCTTCGTCTGGGTGATCCTCGGCGACCTGTTCCCGAGCTTCGCCGACGCGGTACGCACCCCCGGCCTGGTGTTGTTCGGCGGGCCGCTGCTGTTCGAGGTGGGCCTGCTGGTGCTGCTGTACCGGGCGGCGGCGGCCCGGCTGCTGCCGGTGTGGGCGCCGGTGCTGGTGCTGGCCGGGTTCCTGGCGATCGCGGTGAACCTGAACCTGCTGCCTGTGGGCGCCGCGCTGGTGCTGGCCGGGGTGCTGCCGCTGCGCGTCACACCCCGCCCGGTGGCCTGACCCCGGTCACCGCCGGACGGTACGGCGGAAACCCTGGTGGCCGGCGCACACGTCGCGCTGGCCACCGGTGCGGCTGATCGAGCCGTCGCGGCACTGCACCAGCCAGCCACGATCCGACCAGAACCCGGGCACGCACTCGAACCAGTCGCACACCCCGGCCGCCGGCCGGCGGATCCGCTGGCCGCCGCAGAAGTCGTACCCGAAGGGGTTCGCCGGGGCGCCGCAGCGGCGCTCGACCGGCGGCTGCGGCGTGCCGCGCGGCGGCGCGGGACGGGCGCGCGACGGCTCAGGGCTGGGCGTGGGGCGGACCTGGACGGCGGGCGCGACGTGGGGCGGCGGTGTCGTGCCGGTGGCCGCCGGGGTCGCGGCGACGGCCCGCTCGGAGCCGGCCCGGGTCGGCGGGTTGGACTCGACGAGCATCGCCGGCACGATCAGCGCGAGCGCCGCGCCGACCGCCACCGTGCGCCGGCCCCCGGGCACCAGCGCGGTGATCCGGGCCTGGGCGGGAGTGAGCACGCCGGGACGTTCGGGCCGCGCCGCGGTGTGCTCCGCGATCAGCTCGTCCAGCTCGGCCACGACGGCGCCGCGCTGCTCGATCGCGTCGGCGAACGCCAGCGTGAGCGTGAACCGGAAGTCGGCCACCGCGCCGGTGGGCAGCAGCAACCCGGAGGTACGCCGCCGGTCCAGCACCTGGATCAGGGTGACCGGTGCGCCGGGGTCGTGGGACAGGCCGGTCATCCGGCCGTACGCCCAGTCCCGCCGGCCGCGTCCGCCGAGCAGCACCAGCCGCCGGTTGGTGAGCACGGCGAGCCCGGCGTCGACCACCTTGACGCCCTCGGGGCGGCGCGGGCGGAGCACCGGCGGGTCGGGGTCGACTGTCAGTTCGGGGGCGGGCAGCACGGCGGTGTGCCGTACCTCGACCAGTTG
This sequence comes from Micromonospora sp. NPDC005257, assembly GCF_042872445.1. Lineage (NCBI taxonomy): Bacteria > Bacillati > Actinomycetota > Actinomycetes > Micromonosporales > Micromonosporaceae > Micromonospora > Micromonospora sp. NPDC005257. Next base: position 171,512 of record NZ_JBIAKL010000010.1, read on the forward strand.
CGCGGCCGGCAGTGTCCAGAAGACCACCTCGCCGGGGGCCAGCTCCATCGGCAGGCCGACGCCCGCCTGGGCCGAGCCGTGGAAGGACACCGCGAGCGTACGCAGGCGGCGCAGCTCGTCGTCGCGGCGTCGCCACGCCTCGTCGGCCGCGCGGAAGGCCCGCTGCCGCCGCTCGTTCTGCCGGTGCGCCCACCGGTACCGCCATGTGGAACCCGTCGAATCAGTCTTCGCCACGCCGACTCCTCCGCCGCGCGAGCCCACCAACCGGGGTGTCATTCATGTCAACGATTCGGCAGGGGTACGAAGACACGCGAAAGTCGCTAATTAGACCGATCGGCTGATTGACCTCCACAATCGGCGGAATCTCCCACGTCTTCTCACGTTCCGTGCCGCCGCCTCCCAGCGCTCCCGTTCCGACATGCGGGGGCGTGGACGCGTCCGTAACATCAGCCGCGACAACGGGGAACATCAGCCGCGACAACGGGGCAGAACGCGCGGCCCCGGGCGGTGAGGAGGTGCACCGGTGGGCGACCCGGCCGTCGTGGTGGGCGTGGACATCGGCACCACCAGCTCCAAGGCGGTCGCGTTCGACGCCTCCGGCCGGCAACTGGCCAGCCACTCGATCGGCTACCCGCTGGAGGAGCCGAACCCCGGCTGGGCCGAACAGGACCCGGAACTCATCCACCAGGCCGTGCTGGGCGTGATCCGCGCGGTCGTCGACGAACTGGCCGTCCCGGTGGCCGGGCTGTCGTTCAGCACCGCCATGCACAGCCTGATCGGGCTGGACGCCGCCGGCAACCCGCTCACCCCGTCGATCACCTGGGCCGACTCCCGGGCCAGCGCGCAGGCCGAGCGGCTGCGCGCCGCGCCGTCCGGGCTCGCCCTGCACCGGCGTACCGGCACCCCGGTGCATCCGATGGCGCCGCTGCCCAAGCTGGTCTGGTTCGCCGAGCAGGACCCGAAGCTGCACGAGCGGGTCGCGCACTGGGTCGGCATCAAGGATCTCGTGCTGCGGCGGCTCACCGGCGCGCTCGTCACCGACCACTCGGTCGCCTCGGCCACCGGGCTGATGGACATCCACCGGCTGGCCTGGGACGCCGAGGCGCTACGCCTCGCCGGCATCACCGAGGAGCGGCTCCCCCGGCTCGTACCCACCACGCACGTGCTGCCCGGGCTCACCCCGGAGGCGGCGCGGGCCACCGGGCTGCCCGCGCACACCCCGCTGGTGGTGGGCGCCGGAGACGGGCCGCTGGCGAACCTCGGGCTCGGCGCGGTACGGCCCGGCGTGGTGGCCTGCTCGATCGGCACCAGCGGCGCGATGCGGGTGATGGTGGAACGCCCGAGCGTGGACCCGCTCGGCGGTGTGTTCTGCTACGCGCTCACCGAGGACCGCTGGGTGGTCGGCGGCGCCATAAACAACGGCGGGATCGTCCTCCAGTGGGCGAACGACGCGCTCGCCCCGGAACTGGGTGAGCACGCGGAGGAGGAACTGCTCGACCTGGCCGCCCAGGCGCCGGTCGGCTCCGGCGGGCTGATCATGCTGCCGTACCTGCTGAGCGAGCGGGCGCCGCACTGGAACGCGCTGCCCCGCGGCGCGTACGTCGGGCTGACCCACGGCCACGGCCGGCCGCACCTGGTCCGGGCCGCGCTGGAAGGCGTCTGCCAGCAGCTCGCCCTGGTCCTCGCCTCGGTGCGGGCGGCCGGCAACGAGGTACGCGAGATCCGCGCCAGCGGCGGCTTCGCCCGAAGTCCACTGTGGCGGCAGATCCTCGCCGACGCGCTCGGCATGCCGGTACGGTTCCCCGCCGGGCACGAGGGTTCCGGCTTCGGGGCCGCGCTGCTGGGCATGCAGGCCCTCGGGCTGATCTCCTCGATCGAGGTCGCCGCCGATCTGGTCCGGATCGAGGAGACGGTCCACCCGGAACCGGCCTCCGCCGCCACGTACGCCGCACTGCTCCCGCTCTTCTCCGAGTTGTACGACGCGCTCGTGCCCACGTTCACGTCCCTGCGGCGGATGGCGCCCAGCCTGCCGCCGGAACCGCCACCCACCGCACCTCCCCGCTGACCGACCGAAGGGCGTGATAGCCGTGGTCACACTGCTCGCCGCCCCCGCGGAACCGCTCACGAACGCCGGTGACACCCAACTCGTCCTCGCCGCCCTGCTCGGCATCGCGGCGGTGGTGCTGCTGATCGCCTGGGGCAAGGTGCATCCGTTCCTGGCGCTGATCCTCGGCGCGGCGGTGCTCGGCGTGGTCGCCGCCGTACCGGTCGACAAGATCGTGACGTCGTTCAGTGGCGGCGTGGGGTCCACTGTGGGGGTGTGGGCCTGCTCATCGCGCTCGGCGCGATGATCGGCGGTCTGCTGGCCGAGTCCGGCGGCGCGGACGGCATCGTGGAACGGGTGGTCGGCCGGGTCTCCGACACCGCGCTGCCCTGGGCGATGGCCGGAGTGGCAGCGCTCATCGGCCTGCCACTGTTCTTCGAGGTCGGCGTGGTGCTGCTGGTGCCGATCGTGCTGCTCGTGTCGTTGCGGGTGAACGTGCCGCTGATGAAGATCGGCATTCCCGCGCTCGCCGGCCTGTCGGTGCTGCACGGCCTGGTGCCGCCGCACCCCGGCCCGCTGGTGGCGATCGACGCGCTCGGCGCCAACCTCGGTCAGACGCTCGCCCTGGGCCTGCTGGTGGCGATTCCCACCGTGATCATCGCCGGGCCGGTCTTCGGCAACCTCATCGCCCGGTACGTGCCGGCCACCGCCCCGGCCGAGCTGCTGCCGACCCGGCGTGACGCCGCCGACGACCGCAGCCCGACCCGGCCCGGCGACGGACGGCTCGACGCCGACGGCGACCTGGTCACCGACGACGACCTGGCCAACCCGGGCGCCGGACGGCCCGGCGGCGCGATCGACGAGCCGGCCGGGAAGCGGTCGCGCCGCTCCCCGGCGCTCTGGGCTGCGGTGGTGACGGTGCTGCTGCCGGTGGCGCTGATGCTGCTGCGGGCGATCGGCGAGCTGACCCTCGACGAGGGCACCACCGGCCGCAAGGCGCTGGACATCGTCGGCACACCGATCATCGCCCTGCTGGCCGGCGTCATCTTCGCCATGGTCTTCCTGGGCTACCGGTCCGGCTTCAGCCGTACTCAGGTCTCCGGTTTCCTCGGCGGCTCGCTGCCGCCGATCGCCGGCATCCTGCTGATCGTCGCCGCCGGTGGCGGTTTCAAGCAGGTGCTGGTCGACGCCGGCGTGGGCGACCTGGTCGCGAACGCCGCCGACGGCGCGAACCTCTCGCCGCTGCTGCTCGGCTGGCTGGTAGCGGTCGGCATCCGGGTCGCCACCGGCTCGGCCACCGTCGCCACCATCACCGCCGCCGGCATCGTCGCGCCGCTGGCCGACACGCTCGCCGACCCCGAGGTGGCGCTGCTGGCGCTGGCCGTCGGCTGCGGGTCGCTGTTCTTCTCCCACGTCAACGACGCCGGCTTCTGGCTGGTGAAGGAGTACTTCGGGTTGACCGTCGGGCAGACCATCAAGAGCTGGTCGGTGATGGAGACCATCATCTCGGTGGTCGGCTTCCTCGGCGTCCTGCTGCTCGACGTCTTCGTCTAGCGATGCCTCACGAAGCCTCGACGCCGGAGATGCGGAACTTGTGCACCTCGGCGCCGAGGACCTCCGTCACCTGATCGTCCTCCGGGCCGGAGCCCCGGAACGCCAGCAACTGCTCGTCGGACTCCCACCGTTGGTAGACGTTGATCCGGCCCGGCTCGACGAGGTCGGCGCTGACCGCGAAGTCGACGCAGCCGGGCGCGGCACGGGCCGCGCGGACGGCGGCCTCGCAGGACGCCAGGTAGGCGTCCCGCCGGGCCGGATCGACGTAGAGGGTGCCGGCGACGATGAACATGCCGGCCATCCTGCCACGGCCCCCGGTCAGGACCGGGTGATCGCGTTCGCGTGGATGGCCTCGTTCAGGTACGCGGCCATCCCGGGCCGCAGCGTCTCGAAGTACTCGGTGAACCGCGGGTCCGCCGCGTACATGTCGGCCAGGCCGGTGTGGATCTCGTACGAGCAGTCGTACCACCACTTGGTGATGAGCTGCCGGTGCTCCTCGGCCAGCGCCATCGCCTCCGGGCCGTCAGCGGGCGCGCGCGAGTCCATGAGCGCGACGAACCGCCGCCCCCAGTCCTCGTTCTCCGCCTTGTTGCGCAGCCAGTCCTCCTTCGAGTAGCGGCCCGCGCGCTCCTGCGACTGCCGGTACGCCTCGGTGTCGCCCCAGCGCTGCTCCGCCTCCTCGGCGTGCTCGTCCGGGTCGAAGTCACCGAACACCTCGAACCGCTCCTCCGGCGTCAACTGGATCCCCAACGTTCTCGCCTCCATCGCGTGTTCGATCGCCGCGACCATCTCCTGGAGCTTCCCGATCCGCCCGGACAGCAGCTCGTGCTGCCGGCGTAGGTGCGCCACCGGGTCGGCGTCCGGATCGTCCAGGATCTCGGCGATCTCCTCCAGTGGGAACCCCAGCTCGCGGTAGTACCGGATGAGCTGCAACCGGTCAAGGTCGGCCTCGTCGTAGCGGCGGTAGCCCGCCGGCGTGCGCCCGCTGGGCCGTAGCAGCCCGATCTCGTCGTAGTGGTGCAGCGTCCGGACCGTCACCCGGGCCGCCCGCGCCACCTGACCCACCGTGTACGCCATGGTTCCCTCCCTTCCACGACCAAGACTCCCGCCTCCCGCGACGTGAGGGTCAAGCCGGACAGCACGACGCCCCCGACCAGGATCGGCCGGGGGCGTCGTCGGTGCGGGTCAGCTGGTGACCTTCTCCTTCTCCGGGGCGGCGAAGGTCGCGTTCTTCGGGGTGCGGAAGGCGTGCACCAGACCGGCGGCCGAGAGCAGCAGGAGCAGGCCGGCGCCGAGGTACATGGCCAGGGCGCCCTGCTCGGCCTTGCGGCCGAACTCGCTGAAACCGTACGAGGTGAGCAGCAGGCCACGCAGCGTCTCGCCCTTGAACACGGTCTCCCGCTGTGCGCTCACCTCGGCGAGCTGCTTCTGCAGGTCGGCCAGGTTGGCGGCGTTGCTCTGCTCGGCCTGGGCCACCTGCTCACGCAGCGCGGTCTGCGGCTCGCCCAGGTCGGCGTAGGTCTTGCCACCGGCCATGTTCTGCAGGTGCAGGCCGATGTACTCGTTGGCGTAGCACTCGGCCTGCTTGCCGGTGGTCATCTTCTGGCCGGCGTACTCGCGCAGGCAGTCCGACTTCTTCTCCTCGTCGGACAGCTTGTCGGCCGGGGTGAAGCTGATGTGCTGCGCGCCGAGCTGGTCGCGTACGTAGTCGTTGGCGAAGTTGGCGTTCGTCGTCAGGACGACGCCGACGACGAGCAGCAGGACCGCCAAGCCGATTCCACCGATGCTGAACAGCAGGTCGAGCGTCCGTCGCTTCATATCAAACTCCCGTGTGGAGACGTCTTCGTCTGGCTAACGAGAAATATCATGACCTTGCGGCACCGCAGGTGGGCAGGGTCGAATCCCCTGTCCTGTCCGGGACCTTCGGCCCCTGTCGACCCGGGCCGGTCAGCGCCCGGCGCCGGCTCCGGACAACGCGGGAAGCAGGTCCGGCAGCGCGGCCGGACGGCCGTACCGCCAGCCCTGGCCCTGCCGGCAGCCGATCGCGGTGACGGCCGCGTGCTGCGCGACCGTCTCCACGCCCTCGGCCACCACGGCCAGGTCGAACGCGCCGGCCAGCCGGTTCACCATCTCCACGGTGGCGTACGCGCGGGCGTCCCCGGCGTCCAGCCGGGACACGAACGACCTGTCGATCTTCAGCTCGGTGGCCGGGATGCGGTGCAGATAACTCAGCGAGGAGTATCCGGTGCCGAAGTCGTCGATGGCGATGCGGATGCCCAGGTCGCGCAGCTGGGACAGCCGGTCCAGCACCGACTCGCTGCCCTCGATCAGGGCGGACTCGGTCAGTTCCAGGGTGAGGGCGCGCGGCGGCAGGCCGGCGGCGCCGACCGCACCGGTGACGGTGGCGATCAGGTCGGGCCGGCACAGGTGGGCGGCGGCGATGTTCACCGCGACCGTCACGTCCGGCGCGTGCTCGCGCCAGGTGGCCGCGGCCCGGCACGCCTCGTGGATGACCCACCTGTCGATGGCCACGATCAGCCCGGTCTCCTCGGCCAGCGGCAGGAACCGCGCCGGGGGCAGCACACCCAGCCGGGGGTGCCGCCAGCGCACCAGCGCCTCGGCGCTGCGTATCGTGCCGGTGTCCAGGTCGACGATGGGCTGGAACTCCATCAGCAACTGGCCCTCGTCGACCGCGCGACGCAGGTCGGCGATCAGTTCGGCCCGGCTGACCGCCGACTCGCGCAACTCCGGCGTGCACGTGCGGTACGCAGCCTTGCCCGCCGCCTTCGCCGCGTACATGGCGATGTCGGCGTCGCGGAGCAGGTCGGTGTGCGAGGTGTGCTGCGGCCCGTACTCGGCGATGCCGATGCTCGCCGACGGGTGGGCGCCGAGATCCTCCTCGCCGGGCAGCGGTTCCAGGGCGGCCAGCAGCCGGACCGCGAGCCGCTCGGGTGACACCTGGCGTTCCCCGGCCACCAGCACGGCGAACTCGTCGCCGCCGAGCCGGGCGATCATGCCGTCCGCGCCGACCGCGCCCCGCATGCGCTCCGCGGTGGCGGTCAGCAGCCGGTCCCCGGCGGCGTGCCCGAACCTGTCGTTCACCTGCTTGAAGCCGTCCAGGTCGAGCAGCACCACGGCGACCGGACCGCCCGCGCGCAACGCCCGCCGCAGCCGCCGGACGAACGTCAGCCGGTTGGGCAGGCCGGTCAACTGGTCGGAGTACGCGAGCCGGCGCAGCCGGCCGACCAGCCGCAGGTTCTCGTTCGCGGCCAGCCCCTGGCGCAGCGCCAGCACCCCGAGCAGGGCCATCATGCCGAGGAAGACGACCTGCGGGGTCTGCCCGCTGGGCTGCCGGGACAGCAGGACCGCGACGATCGCGCCGCCCACCGGCAGGTACGGCAGCGCGACCCGCCACCACGGCGGCAGCGGCGAGTCGACCAGGTCGTCCTCGCCGTCCTCGCCGTATGGAGGCGGATAGCGGGTGGCCAGGCCGACCAGCAGGTAGCTCAGCGGCCAGCACACGTCGACCGGGTGACCCGGCGTGTAGTCGCCGCGCGCGACGAGCGAGACGTAGACGGCGTCCGCACCGGACCGGATCGCCAGGCCCGCCCCGATCACGGTGAGCGCCCGCCACATCGACCGGCCCGGACCGGCGACCGCCACCAGGATGGTGAGCTGCATCAGGTCGAACATCGGGTAGAGCAGCCCGAACGTCCGCATCGGGTCGGCCAGCGCGGCGTCGGTGATCTGGTGGAACACCACCACCCAGCCGATCGGGATGAGGGCCAGCCCGACGATCACCCCGTCGAGCAGGGTGCGGGCCCGGCCGATCAGGCTGCGCGGGCCGGTGCGGGAGCAGAGCAGCGCGCCGGTGCCGGTGACGATGCCGGCGGCGAACAGGCCCGCCACCAGGGGCGTGTGGGGCAGGCCGAGCCCGCCGAGCCGTTCCACGGTCCACACCGCACGGCCGAGCGCGGCGAGGGCCATGGTGGCGGCGAGCAGTTCCCAGAACCGGCGCAACACGGCCGGCTGTCGTCGCGCCGCGCCGGCGCAGAGCACCGCCGCCCAGCTTGACACCCCCATCGCGCCGAGGTCGCTCACCAGTGCCGCGCCGGGCAGCCGGGCGGCCAGCCAGGCCATCTCGCCGAGTACGACGACAGCGGCCGCGACGAGTCCGACACGGCCGACGAGCGGATGACGGGCCGGCGCCGCGGCGGCGAGGCTCACGTCGTGCTGGGATACAACGATGCGCTCCGGCTCTCTTCCAGACGTGCACCCTCGGGCGACGAGGACCGGACGACGGACGGCGCAAGCCTAGCCAGCGCCGGGGACGGCCGCCAGAGTCGACGACTGTCGGTCAGCGGACCGCGGGCGGGTGCCGGTAGAGGGAGACCAGGACGCCGTAGCGCGCCTGTCCCGGTGGTGCCTCCTCCGTCTCGCCCACCAGTCCGTCCAGCATGGACCGCAGGCGCTCGGCCTGGGCCGGGGTGAGCCGCAGGTGCCGCAGGTGCACGAGCGGGTCGGGGTCACCGGCGAGTTCCTCGGCGTACGCGCCCAGCAGTGCCGCCGTGGCGCCCGCGTCGGTGTCGGTACCGACGAGCCGGCGGAACGTGCGTTCGTGGTAGCGCTCGGTGCCGCCCCGGACCTGGCGGCTGTGCGCCGGGCGGACCATGCCCGCCTCGGTCAGCACCGCGAGGTGATGGGCCACCGTGCCCTTCGCCGCGCCGAGACGGGCGGCGAGCTGGCTGAGCGTGGCGGGGCCGGCTCCGAGCGCGAACAGCAGCCGGTGCCGGAACGGGTGGGCCAGCGCCTTGAACTGGGCCGGCTCGCGGATCTCCAGCGGATCGTCGGTCACCGTCAAAGCGTCTAGTTCTCTTGACGCTTTTGTCAACCGGCTGCTCTACTTCTCACCTATCGCGAGAACGGGGAACCGATGGATCCAGAAGACGTCACCACCGTCGTCGAGCGTGCCGCCCGCCTGGTCGCCGACGAGTACGTCATTCCGGACGTCGCCGACCGGGTCGCCGGCCGCCTGCGCGAGCGACTGCGCGCCGGGGCGTACGCCATGGCCGGCGATCCCGCCACGCTCGGCGCGCTCGTCACCACCGACCTCCAGTCGGCGAACGGCGACCTGCACCTGCGGCTCAAGCACCACGAGCAGCCGCTGTCCGACAAGGCGGACGACCCGGCCGGGGAGCACTTCGCGCGCCTCTCCGCGCTCGGCATGGGCGGTGTGACCCGGGTGCAACGGCTGCCCGGCAACGTCGGGCTGCTGGAGATCCAGCCGTACGTGTTCCCGCCCGACCTGGCCGGCGACGCGCTGACCGCCGCGCTGCGGCTGCTCGCCGGCACCGACGCGCTCCTGCTCGACCTGCGGGGCACCGAGGGCGGCAGCCCGGACGGAGTGGCGCTGCTCTGCGGCTGGTTCTTCGCCGAGCCGACGCATCTGCACACCATGCACGAGCGCTCCGGCGCCACCCGCCAGTTCTGGAGCGCCGCCTGGCTGCCGGTCCCCCGGTACGCCCCGGACAAGCCGGTCCACGTGCTCACCGGTCCGGCCACGTTCTCCGGCGGCGAGGAACTGGCGTACGACCTTCAGCAGTTCGGCCGCGCCACAGTGGTCGGCGAGCCGACCCGGGGCGGCGCGCATCCCCGCATCGGGCACCGGCTGCACCCGCACCTGGAACTGACGGTGCCGGTGGCCCGGCCCGTGCACGCGGCGAGCGGCACCAACTGGGAGGGCTGCGGCGTCACCCCGGACGTGGAGACCCCGGCCGGCCGGGCGCACGACGTCGCGTACCGCAGGAGCCTGGAGGCGCTGCTGGCGGCGGACCCGGACCGGCCGACGGCGGACGAGGCGCGGACGGCTCTCGCCGCCCTGGGCTGAGCCGCGCGGGTCAGGACCAGTCCTCCGCCGGGGCCGGGTCCTGCGGCGCGGCGGCCGTGCCGGGCGGCCCGCCGTGCGTCCACGGCGTCTCCTCGGGCGCCGGGAACGCGCCGCCCGGCAGGAAGCCGTCGGACAGGCTGGTCAGGCAGAGCCGCTCGCCCACCTCCGGGACGCTGCCGGGCGGTGCGGTCAGCCCCCGGCCCATCCCGCCGGACAGTTCCAGCACCACCTCGGTCTTGCCGTCGCCACCGGGCGTCACGAACACGATCTTCGCCTTCTGCGCCGGGCGGGCCGGGGAGTACAGCGTCGCGCCCACCGGCATCGGCACCGGCTCGGTGGTGACCACCTGGATGCGGGGGCGCAGCACCGGCCGCCTGCCGGAGTCGTCCACCCGCGCCGGGTCGGCGAGCGTCACCTCGCCGACGAACGCCTCCCCGGACAGCCGGTGCTCGGCCATCACCAGCGGATCGTCGTAGGCGCGTTGCACCGCCCAGGCGGTCGACGCGCGTTCCAGTCGCTGCAACCGCAGCGCCGCCGCCACCGCGCCGTCACGGCGCGGCTGCGGGCCGCCCCCGGCGTCGACGTGCTCGGCGTGCGCGGTGAACGCGTCCCGGTCACCGGCCCACCGGCCGGTCACCCGGACGCCGGCCGGCAGCGCCCGCAACAGCCCGACGCCGCGCCACATCAGCTCCCAGGTGGGCGCCAGCTGGTCGCGCAGCAGGCCGGCAAGCTCGTCGTACGCTGCCGCGCGGGCCGCCGGGTCGTCCTCGGCCCGGGTGTACGCCTCGATCGCCGGGGCCAGTCTGCGGTTGTCGAAGTCCGGGTCGGTGGCCGGACCGGCCGGCGGGCAGCAGGCCGGGTCCTCGGCGCGGGCCGCCGCCTCGGCGCCGGTCAGCCCGTCCGGCGGGTCGAGCCAGCCGAGCACCGCCGGCAGGTGCAGGTCCTCCACGGTGCTCTGCCCGGTCGCCCAGTGCAGCGTGAGCGCGTCCGTGAGCGCCAGCAGCGCCGACGAGCCGGGCTGCTCGGCGCGCTCGGCGAAGAACGTCAGCCAGCGGCCGAGCAGCGGCACCGACTGGTGCACCGGATAGTCGCCGTCGGTACGGCGGAACCGGGTGGAACGCCCGAACAGCCGCAGGAACGTGATCCCGGCCGGGTTCGGCACCAGCAGTTGCGGCGCGTCGGCGTAGCGGTGGCGGACGTCGCGGCCCCGGTCGACCGGCACCGCCTCGGTCAGGTCGCGGAACTCGTCCAGGTAGGGCAGCACGATCGCGGCCAGCTCGGCGGCGAACGCGAACCGCTGGTCCCGGTTGCGCGGCTGCGGCACCACCAGCAGCCGGGCCTCGTCGGGTGCGGCGCCGACCATCGCAGCGAGCGGGGCGTTCGCCTCACCGGCCAGCGCGAGCGGCACCAGCACCAGCGGCCGCTCGGACAGGTGCAGGTGGCGGACGGTGGCCACCGGCTGGGCCCGCCCGGTGGCGACCGCCTGCGCCCGGGCGAGCGCGCGAAGCGTACTCATGTGGGGTGTCCGGCGAGGGCGTCGGCGCGCAGGCGCGCGGCGGCCCGCAGCAGGGCGGCGGCCTCCGCCTGCTCCGGCTCGGGAGCGGCGACGCCCTCGGCGAGCGCCAGCACGTCGGCGACCTCTTCGACGCCGCCCAGCGCCTCGCGGACCGGCCGGCCCAGCGCGCCGGTCTGCCCGCGCGCCTCGTGCCGGCAGAAGTACGCCAGCTCGCAGGCGGCCAGGCAGTCGGGTGCGTAGCGCGCGGGCACCTGGTGCAGCGCGGCGGCGAGCGTGGCCGGATCGGCCGCCGGGTCCACTGTGAACCCGGCCGGTACGGCGGCGAGCAGCTCCTCGACCCCTGCCATCCGGGCCAGTTGGCGGCGCAGCACCAGCAGTTGCCGGCGCACGTCGAGCAGGCTGGCCACCGGCTTGTTGGCGAAATCGCGCGGGCAGACCAGCACCACCTCGTGCGACACCAGCTCCGGGTCGCGTCCCTCGGCGGCGAGCAGTTCGCGCAGCGCCAGCACATAGACGGCGGACTGGATCGCGGCGGCGGCGACCTTGCCCGGGTCGGCCTGCCCGTCGATCACCGGGAACGACTTGATCTCCACGACGTGGAACCGGCCGGCCAGCCGGGCGGCGACCAGGTCCGGTTCCAGGTGCACCCGGGTGCCGGCCACGTCCAGGCCGAGCAGCGGATGGTCGAACAGCGCCGGACCGTCCCCGCTCGCGGTCAGTGCCGCCCGGGACCGCTCCGGCCGGTCGTCGTCGGCGCCGAGGTCGGTCCAGGTCGCCTCGGCCGGGACCGGTACGCCGAGGCGCTCCGCGACCAGGCGCAGCAACAGTGCTCCACCGTCGGCCTTGACCTGCGCCTCGAACGCGTTGCCCCGGGTGATCGCGAAGCGCGACTGCCCGAAGCGGGCCGGGAAGCCGAGCCGCTCGGCGAGCGCCGGCTTGTCCGCGCCGGCGCTGTCCAGCACCGCGCGGCGGGTGCAGCCGGGGTTGCCGGTCAGCGCGGCGATGGTACGGGCGTTGTGCCGCCGGGGCGGCCCACCACCCCGGATCTGCGCCAGCCGCTCCTCCACCCGATGAAGTGTAGGGACGGGCCCCTTGCCGGCACCGGGAGCCACCCGGTCAGCGGCCGGCGGAGCGGTTCCAGGGCGAGCGGGGCGACTGCGCGCCCGCCACCGGACGACGCCGGCGGCGGTGCCGGCGATTGGGGGTGCAGGGCGGACGCGCGGCGGTGTGCACCGGCGGGGTGACCGGCTGCCGGCCGATCAGCCAGCAGAGGAAACGGGTCACGTCAGCCGACCGGGAGGCGCTGGGCCTCGGCGCGGGAGATGTCGTACTCGGCGCCGCAGAACGTGCACTGCTGCGCGTACCGGGTGCGCACCGGGATCAGCGGCACGAAGAAGAGACTGAACTTGGTGGACCGGCGCGTGATCACCTGGGCGGCCTGATTGCCGCAGTTGCGGCAGACCGCGGTGACGACGCCGGACCGGACGACCTTGGTACGCAGCCCGAAGATGAAGAACATCGTCGCGCATTACCCAGCCGGGGTCCGTGTTAAAAGGGGGCCCCTCCTCTACCGGAGACGTGGAGAAGGGGCCTTCCTCACACCCTCAGGGGAGCCAGACCGGCTGCCAGTCCGGCACCTCGTGGAAGCGGCGCAGCTCGGCCCATCCGGCCATGTTGCCGCTCCAGGCCGCGTACGGCGGGTTGCCCTCGTCGAAGCCGGACTGCACGAACGTCAGCTTCGTCCTGCCGTCGGACTCCGCCAGCTCCCAGGAGGTCACGCCGACCGGTCCCCAGTCGATGGACAGCGCCCGCCCGGGCGTCACGTCGAACACCTTCGCGGCGTCACCGGCCTCGAGGCCGCCCATCGCGTACCGGCCGCCCTCCCAGGGCTCGACACCGACCGGGTAGCCGAACCAGGCGGTGACCTGCTCGGAGTCGGTGAGCGACGTCCACACCTTGTCCAGCGGAGCGTCGATGACCATCTCGCCGCGCAGGTCGGCGGAGGTGAAGTCGGTACGCGGCAGCAGCGGTCGCCCCTCCAGGTGGTCGTTGAGGTTGGCGATCGCCAGCGCCCAGTACGTCTGGAGCACGCCCCGGATGCTGCTGCCGCTCATCGCCTCCGCGTAGTCGAAGTGGCTCTGCCGCAGCGTGAGTATGGTGCCGTCGCCGTCGGGCTCCAGCTCGAACTCGGTGGTGGTCTCCACCCCGTCGAGCGTCCACGCGAAGCGCAGCGTCCGGTCGTCGACGTGCAGCAGCCGCTGGTGTGGCGCATCGCCCTCGGGTGTGTAGCGGCCCCAGAACTCGTACCGCCGGGGCAGCTCGACCTCGGCGTGCTCGGCCAGCCAGACGCGCAGCTCGGCGGGGTCGGTCAGGGCCCGGCGGACGGTCGCCACTCCGGCGGCGAGGCGGGCCCGGATGGTCATCGGCTCAGTCATGCGTGTCGCCTTTCGGGTAGCAGGCCACGGCGAGCTTGAAGGCGTCTCCCTCGGCGCCGCCGTAGCGCGTGAACAGGTCCCGCAGCGTCGTCTGCAGGTCGTGCAGGAACTCCTGCCGCCGCTCGGCGGGCACCCGGATCTCGCCGGAGACGCCGATGGACGGCAGTTCGGGGGCGGTGCGGTCGAGCGCGGCGATGTCGGCCTGGACCTCTTCCATGAGGTCGAGCAGGTAGCCCAGGCTCAGCTCGTCGCGGGCGCGGCGGTTGCCGCCGATGCGGCCGACCAGGCGGGGCGAGAGCCAGTACGACCGGGCGGCGGCCTGGTAGATGCCCTCGGTGATGCCGCGCACCTGCCGCTGGGCCACCTGCTCGGCCAGCCCGGCCGCGACGAGTTGCTTGACGTGGTAGTAGACGCGCTGCGGCGTCTGCTCCAGCCGGGCTGCGACCTCGGTGCAGGTGCGGGGCTCGGCCAGTTGCCGCAGCACTTCGATGCGCTGTGGCTTGAGCAGGATCTCGGCCTGCTCGCGCTGTTCCAGGTACAGGACGTCTCTCATGGCAAAATCAGTTTGTACGTACAAAACTTCCTTGTCAATGACTCCGACGAAAGGCCGCGCCGTCCGCGCGGCCTTTCGTCGTACCTCGTGTCAGGGCGTCCAGTCCGGACGCAGCGGGTACCCGTTCACCCCATCCGGGCCGTTGTGCGTGGCCAGCACGTGGTGCAACTGGATGCCGTTGCGCTCGAACGCCAGCCGGGAGCCGGCCAGGTAGAGCCCCCACACCTTGGCGGTGCCCGGCCCCACCTCGCCGACGCAGAAGTCCCAGTGCTCGACCAGGTTCCGGCACCAGCCGGCGAGCGTCAGCGCGTAGTGCTGCCGCAGGTTCTCCTCGTGGTGCACCTCGAACCCGGCGTCGTGGATCTCGCTGATCAGCCGGCCCGGGCCGGCCAGCTCGCCGTCCGGGAAGACGTACCTGTCGATGAACGCGCCGGAACGGTGCGGCGCCCGGTTGTCGGCCCGGGTGATGCAGTGGTTGAGCAGCCGCCCGCCCGGCTTGAGCCGGGCGCGCAGCGCGCCGAAGTAGGCCGGGTAGTTGCGCACCCCGATGTGCTCGGTCAGCCCGATCGAGGAGATCGCGTCGAACTGCTCGCGCGGCGCGTCCCGGTAGTCCAGGTGACGCACCTCGGCCAGCTCGCTCAGCCCCTCCCGCTCGATCGCCGCCCGCGCCCAGTCGGCCTGCGCCTTCGACAGCGTCACGCCGAGCGCCTTGACGCCGTACTCGCGGGCCGCGTGCCGGACCATGGCGCCCCAGCCGCAGCCGACGTCCAGCAGCCGCATCCCCGGCTTGAGCGCCAGCTTGCCGGCGACCAGGTCGTACTTGGCCCGCTGCGCCTCTTCGAGGGTGTCGCCGGGGCTGCGGTAGACCGCGCAGGTGTACGTCATCGACGGCCCGAGCACCTTCTCGTAGAAGGCGTTCGACACGTCGTAGTGGTGGGAGATCACGCTGCTGTCCCGGGTACGCGAGTGGCGCAGGCCGGTCATCAGCCGCCGCCAGCGCGGCGCCGCCTCCTGCGGCGGGGGCGGCGGCGGGCGCAGCCGTTCCCAGCCCAGCCCTCGGACCAGCGCGAGCGCCTCGCTCATCGCCGGGATCCGCAGCGGCACCTCGTCCTTGAGCACCCGTAGCGCCTCGTACGGGTCGCCCGGGTGCACCCCCTCCAGCCCCAGGTAGCCGCTGACGTAGGCCCGGGCCATGCCCAGGTCGCCCGGCGCGGTGAGCAGGTAGGACAGGCCCCGCTCGGTGCGGATCGCCAGGGTGATCCCGGCGTCGGCCGGGCCCACCGCGCTGCCGTCGTAGCCGGTGACCCGGACGGGCAGGTCGCCGGTGGTGACCGCGCGGACCACGTCCGCGACTGTGGGTCCGGTACGCCGCCCACCCGCCGGCGGGCCGGCGGGGGCGCTCGCCGCCCCCGGTGTTCGGTCGGTCAGACTCATGCTCGGGATACCGCCTTCTCGTACAGTCCGGTGAGTCGGTGGTCCGGGTCGTAGCGGTCCTTCACGGCACGCCAGGTGTCCCCGCCGTAGAGCCGGTCGAACTCGCCCCGGTCGTAGTACGCGTCGGAGTAGAGCGACTTGTGGCCGCCCAACTCCGACACCATGCCCTCGATCTGGCGGTTGACGTCGCCGTCGGCGGCGCCCGCCGCGATGGGGACGCTTCCCCAGAAACCGATGTTCACATACGTTTCGCCCGGTTGGAGCGGATATAGCGGCCACGCCTTCGCCGACCCGGGGCCGGACGGGTCGCGCAGCCGCAGCGGGCACAGCCACACCGGCGTCATGCCCACGTTCGCCGCGAACCAGCGCAGGAACTCGGGTGTGTGGTCCAGCGGGACCTCCACGTCCTGCACCACCCGTTCGCGCGCCGGGCGCCCCCGCCACCTGTCGACCCGGGCGGCCACCTGGTGCCGGTGCTCCAACCGGACGAGCCGGTGGTAGACGTCACTGCGCCGGTAGCGCCGCGGCCACAGCCGCCGCACCACCGGGTGCTGCACCCCGAAAGCCGCCGAGCACCAGAACCAGTCGGTGTCCCAGCGCCAGAGATAGTCGTACGCGGTGAGCGTGTCCCGGGTGCGCCGGCGCAGGGAGCGGTAGTAAATCTCCTGGCCGGTGTAGTCGGACGGCGCACCCTCGGCCTCGTCGGTGAACGCGCCCAGCACGAGGTACGCCTCGCCGGGGCTGAACACCACCCCGTCCATGGCGTCGACCGGCTCACCGCCCCACGCGCCCTTGGCGACCACCTCGCCGATCGCGTCGACCAGCTCCTCCAGCCGGGTGAACCGGATGTTGCGCAGCGCCACGTGCCGGCGGATCGGTTGCAGCTCGATGCGCAGCCGGGTGGCGTAGCCGAGGCTGCCCAGCGAGTTGGGGAAGGCGCGGTGCAGGTCGGCGTGCTCGCCCCGGGGCCGAGTCGTGACGATCTCCCCCGCGCCGGTGAGCACGTCCATCTCCAGCACCGACTCGTGCGGCAGGCCATTGCGGAAGGAGGTGGACTCGATGCCCAGGCCGGTCACCGCGCCGCCCAGCGTGATGGTGCGCAACTGCGGCACGACGAGCGGCATCAGGCCGTGCGGCAGCGTCGCCTCGACCAGATCCTCGTACGTGCACATGCCCTGCACGTCGGCCGTGCGGGCCGCCGGGTCCACGGCGAGCACACCGGTCAGGCCGCTCACGTCGAGCCCTGGCGTCTGCGGCGCGGAGCGGGGCCGGAACAGATTCGAGGTCTGCTTGGCCAGCCGTACAGGCTCCCCGGCGGGCACCGCGGCGTAGGAGCGCCGTAGCGTGTCCACCGCCCGTTCATGATCACGGACAGCGTGCATGAGATCACCTTACGCGAGGGGTACGACAATTCGTGGGATGTCCACGGTGGTCACCGGGTACGCGCGGCACCATCACGCCGTTCGGCTCCACCACCGCCGGGCCGGTCGTCGCCGACGCCGCGCTGGCCGCGACTGTCGCCGACGTGACCGACGAGGAGCCCGCGCGCGCAGCGGTGGCCGGCGCGCGGCGACCGGCATAGCGTGGAGGACATGCCGAAAGCCGTCTGGAACGACCTCGTCGTCGCCGAGAGCGACGACACGGTGCTGGTCGAGGGCAACCACTACTTCCCCCGTACCGCGCTGCGCGAGGATCTGATCCGAGAGTCCGACACCCACACGGTCTGCCCGTGGAAGGGCACGGCCTCCTACTACACGCTGGAACACGGCGGGGCCACCAGCCCGGACGCCGTCTGGTACTACCCCGATCCCAAGCCGGAGGCGGAGATGGTCCGCGACCGGGTGGCGTTCTGGAAGGACGTCCGGGTCGTCGACTGAGTCACCGTGCCGCCGGGGCGACTGGCACCCGGCGGCCCTGGTGGGTCACTATGCCCCCATGGCCGACCCGCACTCCGACCCGTCCGGCACCGTCTACGGCGCCCGCCGCGCCCGTGGTGTCCGTGGCGTCCGGCTGCCCCAGGACCCGCTGATGCGGATCGCGCTGGGCGTCGGTGTGGCGGGCGTACTCCTCGGGGCCTTCTTCGCCACCGGCGTGCTCGGCGGCGGCAGCGGCGACCGGCCGGTGGTGCCGGCGGCGGCAGTGCCCACAGCGGAGCCGAGCGAGCCGAGCGCGGCACCGACGGCGGAGCCCACGCCCACACCGTCGTCGCCCTCGCCGAGCGCGGCACCGACCACCCCGGCCGCGCCGGTGGCCACGCCCAAGGTGCTGCGGGGCGTGCCGTCCGGGCGCTGCCTCGGCGTGACAGGTGACGAGGCCGAGGGCGCGCAGGCCGCGCTCGCCGACTGCACCGGCGGTCCGGAGCAGCAGTGGGTGGTCACGCCGGTCACGAACGACGCCTACCTGCTCGTCAACGCGGCGAGCAGCAAGTGCCTGGACGTCAACGAGGCGAGCACCGACGACGGCGCCGACATCCAGCAGTGGTCCTGCAACGGGCAGGCCAACCAGCAGTGGCGGTTGCAGCCGGCCGGGAACGGCGCGGCGCTGCTGGTCGCCGTGCACAGCGGCAAGTGCGCGCAGGTCGACGACGCGGGCACCGAGGCCGGCCGCGAGCTGGAGCAGGCGCCGTGCAGCGGCGCCGCCGAGCAGCAGTGGACGGCCGGCTGACCGGTCAGCCCCGGTAACTCCAGGCCCGCCGGGCCGGCACCGGCAGCGTGGGCGTCGGCTCCCCGGCGGCACGGCGGTGCAGCAGCAGCGACAGCCCGGCCGCGCCGATCGAGAGCGCGCCCGCCACGTACCAGGCCGCCGCGTAGTCGCCGAGCCGGTCCCGGACCAGGCCCGCGCCGGTGGCCGCGAGCGCGGCGCCGAACTGGTGCGCGGCGAACACCCAGCCGAACACCACGGCGCCGGACGCGCCGAACCACTCCCGGCACAGCGCCACGGTCGGCGGGACGGTCGCCACCCAGTCCAGCCCGTAGAAGACGATGAAGACCAGCATGCTCGGCCGGGCCGAGCCGGCGAACAGGCTCGGCAGCACCAGCAACGACGCCCCGCGCAACGCGTAGTAGGCGCCGAGCAGCAGCCGGGCGTCGACCCGGTCGGTGAGCCAGCCGGAGGCGATCGAGCCGGCGATGTCGAAGAGCCCGACCACGGCGAGCAGCCCGGCGGCGGTGGTCTCCGGCATGCCGTGGTCGTGCGCGGCCGGCACGAAGTGCGTACCGACCAGGCCGTTCGTGGTCGCCCCGCAGATCGCGAACCCGCCGGCGAGCAGCCAGAACGCCCGCGTCCGCGCGGCGGCGGCGAGCGCGCCGACGGCCCGCGCCGCCGCACCGCCCTCCGGCCGGGCCGGCGGCACGACCTCGGTCGCGCCATAGGCAGGCCGCCCCAGGTCCGCCGGATGCTCCCGCAACAACCACACCACAAGGGGTACGACCGCCAGCGCGGCCCCGGCCACGACGAGTGCCGCCGTGCGCCAGCCGTGGTCGCGAACCAGCACCGCCAGCAGCGGGAGGAAGACGAGCTGCCCGGCCGCACCGCCGGCGGTGAGCACACCCGTCACCAGGCCCCGGCGCCTGACGAACCAGCGCCCGGTCACCGTCGCCACGAACGCCAGCGCCATCGAGCCGGTGCCCAGCCCGACGAGCACGCCCCAGCAGAGCATGAGCTGCCAGCTCTCGGTCATCCCCACGGTCAGGCCGCTCCCGGCGGCCACCAGCAGCAGCGCACCGGCCACCACCCGGCGGATGCCGAACCGGTCCATCAGCGCGGCGGCGAACGGCGCGGTGAGGCCGTACAGGAGCAGGTTGACCGAGACGGCGGCGGAGATGGTCGCCAGCGGCCAGCCGAACTCGGCGTGCAGCGGATGCAGCAACACGCCGGGAGTGGCGCGGAAACCGGCCGCCCCGACGAGCGCCACGAAGGCGACGGCGGCGACGAGCCAGGCCGGGTGCAGGCGGGATCGGGTCACCAATCGAGTCTCGGGCCGGGCGGTTCCGCGGGACGAGTGGCCGGAAGGCCATCGTGCGCAATGATCGGGCCATGTCCGTACCGCACCGGATCGCCGTCCTCGCCCTCGACGGCGTGGTGGCGCTCGACCTCGGCACCCCGGCCCAGGTCTTCGGCGCCGCCCGCGCCGACGACAGCGCCCCGCTCTACGCGGTGGCGACCTGCACCCCGGGCGGGTTGCCGGTACGCAGCAGCGCCGGCTTCCAGGTCCTCCCCGACCACGGCCTTGAGCTGCTGGACAGCGCCGGCACCGTGATCGTCCCCGGCGTACACGGCGGTCCGTCGATGCTCGGCGGCACCGTTGCCGCCGAGGTGGCCGACGCGCTGCGGGCCGCGTACGACCGGGGCGCGCGCATCATGTCCATCTGCACCGGCGCGTTCGTGCTCGCCGCCGCCGGCCTGCTCGACGGCCGACCGGCCACCACGCACTGGGCGCACGCGTCACGCTTCCGCCGCCTGCACCCCGGCGTACGGCTCGACCCCGACGTGCTCTTCGTCGACGACGGCCGCGTGCTCACCTCGGCCGGCGTGGCCGCCGGCATCGACCTGTGCCTGCACGTCGTCCGCACCGACCACGGCAGCGCGGTGGCCAACCGGGCGGCCCGCCGCTGCGTGGTGCCGCCGTGGCGCGACGGCGGGCAGGCCCAGTACATCGAGCGGCCGGTCCCCCGCGGCACCGACAACGGCACCGCCGCGACCCGCGAGTGGGCCCGGCAGCGGCTGCACGAGCCGGTGGCGCTGCGCGAGATGGCGGCGCACGCGCGGATGAGCGTCCGCACGTTCACCCGGCACTTCCGTTCCGAGACCGGCCTCAGCCCTGCGCAGTGGCTGCTCCAGCAGCGCACCGAGCACGCCCGGGTGCTGCTGGAGACGACTGATCTCAGCGTCGACCGGATCGCCCGGGACGCGGGATTCGGCACCACCGCAGCGCTGCGCCAGCACTTTCACGCCCGGGTCGGCGTATCCCCCACCGCCTACCGCCGCACGTTCCGCCCGTCTTCCGCACCGCCTTCGCCCGCTTCCGACGATCGTGGAGTTGTGGCGCCTGGAGGGCCGGACGCGCCGGAGTTGTCCACTGCCACAACCGCATGATCGGCGGCCCGGTGGTCAGGCGAGGTGGGGCTGGCGACGCAGGGCGCGGAGCTGGGTGAGGTGCAGCGGCAGGTGCACGCGGAGGTGCAGGTCCAGCACTCTGCCCCACGGCAGCGAGTCGTCCACGTCCAGATCGAAGCCCTCGCGCAGCACCGTGTCCACAGGAGTCTCCGCCGCCGGGCCGAGCCGTTCGGCCAACGCGCACAGCTTCTGGCTCGTGGCCCGGAACAGCGCGGCCAGGCCGTCCAGCCCGCCGCACTCGGAGACCAGCGCGTCCAGCTGCGGCCGGTGAACGGTGTCCAGGTCGTAGTAGGCGAACGGCGAGCCGGCCAGCACCGCCTCGGTCGCCTCGCTCATCAGCTCGTCGTTGGCGGCGAGGTGCGCCACGATCTGCTCCGCGCTCAGATCCCCCTCCGGGGGAGGCCCGAACCCACCCGCGTCGATCTCCGCGAACAACTCGTCGTACGCCTGCCGCAGCGCAGGGGCGTCCACCTCGTCCATGCCCCGCATCCAACCCTCGCCGACACCGCGAGCACCCCGCCTACCACGGCTGGTTCACCCGGACGCGTGAAGGCCGGCACCCCGTTTTGATCAACACGCCGAAAGGGTCATCCCTGAAGGTGAGCGACGTACTTGCCGTCGCCGCGGCCCTCGGCGAGCAACTGGTGGACCGCGGGCACGTCCGCGAGCGAGCCGACCTCGGTTATCGCGATGTCCAGTCGGCCTTCGGCGAGCAGGTCAAGGACCCTGCGCAGGCCGGCGGCGGCGCGGTGCGGCGTCGTCGCCCACAGGCGGCTGATGCTGAAGCCGCCGATGGCGAGATTGCCGCCGATCAGCCGTCCGGCCGGTGGCAGCGCAGCCTGGTCCCCGCCGCCCGCGTTGCCGAACAGGACGAGCCGGCCGCCGGAAGCGGTGACTCCCAGATCAGTCTCGATCATGGCGGTACCCAACGGATCGAGCACGATGTCCACCCCGTCGCCCCCGGTCGCTGCCCGCACCGCCCTGGTCAGGTCCACACTCCGCGCCACCGCCACGTCATATCCGCGCTTGAGCGCCGAGGCGACCTTGTCGGGGCGGCCCACGGTGCCGATGCGCAGCCCTCCGCCGAGCGCCGGCACCAGCTGGGCGACGGCGCTTCCGACGCCTCCGCTGGCCGAATGCACCAGCACGGTGTCGCCCGGGCGGAACCGGGCGGCGTCCTTCAGGAGGAGCAGCGCGGTCGTGAGCATGAGCGGGGCCGCCGCCGCAGCCGGCGACGAGACCTGGTCGGGCACCGGCACCACGAACTCGGCCCGCACCAGCGCCACGTCGGCGAGACCACCCCCCGCGGTGAACGCGGCCACCCGCTGACCCGCGGCGAGGCCCGTGACATCGGGACCGATCTCCCGGACCGCCCCGGACACCTCCAGGCCCGGCGCGTACGGCCAGGCGCCGACATAGCCGGCATCACCGCGGCGGGCCATCACGTCGAGGAAGTTGATCCCGGCATACGCCACGTCGATCGTCACCTCACCCGGCCCCGGCCGGGGCTCCTCGATCTCGCGCACCTCCGTACGGTCGACCCCTCGCGACGGCCCGATCATCACCAACGTGCGCATGGCAGCTCCTTCGACGTTCGTCGTATGACGAAGACCGTACTAGTTGTACGATGATTGTCGAATGAAAGGGGTGAGATGCCGAGATCGCAGCGCCGCCGCCCGACGCTCGTCCATCCGGAGCCGAACGAGTTCGACCTGCTGGACATCCTGCACGCACTGTCCGACCCGACCCGGATGACGATCGTGCAGACATTGCGCGCCACACCCGAGCGCGCCTGCGGCACCTTCCCCGTGGACGTCGCGCCCTCCACGCTCACCCACCACTTCCGGGTACTACGCGAGGCCGGAGTCATCCGCCAACGGGAGGACGGCAACCGCCGGTGGACCGCGCTGCGTGGCGAAGACCTTGAAACCCGCTTTCCCAGCCTCCTGGACGCGATCGTGACCGCCTACGAAAGCGGGCTCACGCCGCCCCGATGAGCGCAGTCAGAAGCAGCGAGACATTCACACCGTGTGCGCTCCGGCAATCGCACACCAGCTCGTTACGTGTTCCAGTGAGGTCGGCGGCCTGCTACTTGGTCAGTGGCGGCCGTGGCGGGCGCGTAGGTAGTCGGAAACCACGTACTCGCCCAGGTCGTCCAGGTCCGGGGTGAACATCCGGCCACCCGAACGTCGCGCCACCGCGTCCACGAACCGGCGCAGTCCCGGGTCGTCACCCAGCATGAACAGGTTGAGCGTCGCGCCGTACCGGGTCAGCCGGTCCACCTCCCGGATCGTCGCCGAGATGGTCTCCGGCAGCGGCGGCCAGTGGAAGTACGCCTCACCGTCCTCCGGGTCCAGGTGCGCTGTGGGCTCGCCGTCGGTGACCACCAGCACCACCGGCTCGGCGCCCGGGTGGCGGCGCAGGTGCCGGCCGGCGATCCGCAGCGCGTGCTGGAGGTTGGTGCCCTGCTGCATGTCCGGTTCCACCGCCGCCAGCTCCTGCTGGGTCAGCGGCATCGCCTCCCGGCCGAAGCCGACGATCTGCAGCGCGTCCTGCGGGAACCGGGTCGCCATCAGGTGCGACAGGGCCAGCGCGGTCTGCTTCATCGGACCCCAGCGGCCCTGCGAGATCATCGAGTACGACAGGTCGACGCAGAGCACCACCGCCGCCGACGCCCGCCGTTCGGTCTCCACCACCTCGAAGTCCTCGACCGCGAGCGGCACCGGCACTCCGGGGCCGGCCCGTCGTACCGCGCGGGTGAGCGTGCGCACCACGTCCAACGGTTGCTCGTCCCCGTACTCCCAGGGGCGGGAGGACCCGCTGACCTCGCCTGCCGCACCGGCGGTGCGGAGGTCGTGCTGGCCGCGCGGGCCGGCGGTCAGGTCGGAGAAGACGCGCCGCAACGCGGTGCTCGCGAGCCGGCGCAGCGCCTTGGGGCTGAGTGTCAGCCCGTCCGCGTCGCGGGTGACCCAGCCCTGACGGCGCAGTTCGCGTTCCAGTTCCCGCAACCGGCGTACGTCGTCGGCGGCGTCGCGGCCCAGCGTGCGGGCGACCGCCTCCACGTCGATCTCGTCGAGCGTGGCGCCGGCCTGGTCCTGGTCGAGGGAGTCCAGCAGCTCGTCGAGTTCGGCGATCTCGTCGAGCGCGCCGGTGGCCTCGCCGTAGCCGAGCGGCTGGTCGCCGCGGACCCGCTCACCGCGCTGCCAGTTCAGGTCCGGCCGCAGCGACCGGAGGTGGGCGTCGAGTTGGGACAGCTCGCCGGACAGCCGGTCACCGAGCGACTGGCGCATCAGCCCGGCGAGTTCCTCGCGCTGCCGGTCCGACAGCGACCGCATCAGCCGCTCACCGGCCGCCGCCCGCCGGGCCAGCACGTCGATCAGCTCGTCGACGTCCCCGGGTCGTTCCGGGAAGAACTCGCCGTGCCGGCGCATGAACTCGGCGAACGCGTCGGTGGTGTCCTCGGAGCGGGCGTGCCGGGCGAGCAGGTCGTTGAGGTCGCGCATCATCTCGGCGAGCTGCCGCTGGACAGCCGGGTCGGCGGCGGCCCGCGCGGCGTCGCGCATCCCGGCGAAGCGCTGCTCCAGCACGTCGTCGCGCAACCCGTCGAGGATCCGCTGGTACGTCTGCCGCGCCTCGGCACTCGCCCAGTCGTACTCGGAGAGTGCCGACACCGCGCGGGCGGTGGAGCGGGGCAGGTTGTCGAGCATGGCCTCGGCGAACCGGGCGTCGTCGCCGTCGCGGCCGCGCAGCTCGTCGCGTTCGGCGGCGAGCGCCTGGTCGAGCAGGGCCCGGGCCCGGGTGACGGCGCCGTCCAGGTCGCCTCGGCGCAGCGCCTCCCGGCGCAGGCGGCGGGCGCGGGCGGCCAGGTCGTCCAGCCCGCCGCGCCCCTGAGGGCCGCGCCGCAGCAGCTCGCGCAGCGACTCGCGCAGGCTGCCGCCGGCCAGCACGTCCGAGCCGACCGCGTCCACCGCGGCGCGCACGTCGTACGGCGGGGCGAGCGGGTCGGGTCCGCCGCGCCACTGCCCGTACCGGAAGCGGTTCCCGCCGGCCACAGTCAGTCCCGGTCCCCGTAGACGGTGCGCCCGGAGTCGGTGACGTCCTTGCCGAGCCGGCGGGTCAGGTGCAGCCCTTCCAGCACGAACTCGATGCCGGCGGCGGCCTCCTCCGGGCTGGGCGCGTCGCCGAGCCCGAGGCGGTCGAGCACCTTGGCGAGCCCCGGTACGGTGCCGACCTGGCGCAGCAGCTCGGCCGAGGAGACCAGCTCGCCGGTCTCGACGGCGCCGCCCTCGGCGACGATCGCGGTGAACCCGGACAGGTCGAGCCCGGCCAGGCGGGCGCGGAACGTCTCGGCGGTGGCGGTACGCAGCAGGTGCGCGAGCACCTCGGTCTCGCGTCCCTCCTCGCCGCTCTCGAACTCGACCTTGCCGCGCAGCGTGGAGGTCACCGACACGGTGTCCCCGATCCGGGCCACCGGCGCCTCCGGACGCGACGCCGATCCGGCGCCGCCCGAAGCCGCAGCACCCGCACCGGCCGAAGCAGAGGCAGAGGCACCGGCACCGGCACCGGCACCGGCCAGCAGACCGGAGCGGCGCAGCGCGGCGGCGGCCACGGTCTCCGCGGCGGCGATGGCGAACCGGGCGGACACGCCGGAACGCGGGTCCACCGACGGGGACTCCCGCACGTCGCGGGCGAACCGGGCCAGCACCTCCAGCACGTGCTCCGGCACGACGGCGACCAGGTCGGCCTCCTGCCGGATCAGCGCCAGCTCCAGGTCGAGGTCGAGCGGGTAGTGGGTACGGATCTCCGCCCCGAACCGGTCCTTGAGCGGGGTGATGATCCGGCCCCGGTTGGTGTAGTCCTCCGGGTTGGCGCTGGCCACCAGCAGCAGGTCCAGCGGCAGCCGCAGCTGGTAGCCGCGCACCTGGATGTCGCGCTCCTCCAGCACGTTGAGCAGCGCCACCTGGATGCGTTCGGCCAGGTCGGGCAGCTCGTTGACGGCGAAGACGCCCCGGTTGGTACGCGGCACGAGCCCGAAGTGGATGGTCTCCGGGTCGCCGAGTGTGCGCCCCTGGGCGAGGCGGATCGGGTCGACGTCGCCGATCAGGTCACCGACGCTGGTGTCCGGCGTGGCGAGCTTCTCGCCGTACCGCATCGAGCGGTGCAGCCAGCCGATCGCCAGGTCGTCGCCGGCCGAGTTGACGAGCGCCCGGGAGGCGGGGGTGAGCGGGTGCATCGGGTGCTCGTTGAGCACCGAGCCGGGGATCACCGGGGTCCACTCGTCCAGCAGCGCGCCGAGCGAGCGGATCAGCCGGGTCTTGCCCTGTCCGCGTTCGCCGAGCAGCACCATGTCGTGCCCGGCGAGCAGCGCGCGCTCGACCTCGGGCAGCACCGTGTCCTCGTAGCCCACGATGCCGGGGAAGCGATCCTCGCCGGAGCTCATCCGGGCGAGGAGGTTGTCTCGGAGTTCCTGTTTGACCGTGCGGTACTGGTGGCCGGTCGCGCGCAGCTCGCCGAGCGTGCTCGGCAGGTCGGCGGGCGGGACCGGGGAAACCTGATTGGGAGCGGTCACCCGATCCACGCTAGCGCGGTCCGGCTCCGGGTGCGCCTGTCGTCGTATCCACGACCACGAACGCACCCGGGGCGCGGCTCACTTCCCGAGGCGGGCGCGGATCATCCGGGGCATCGCGGCCAGCCCGGTCACCGGGCGGAACGCGTGCGCGGCGGCGACCAGGGCGGCGTACTCGTCGTCGGCGAGGTCGATCTCGGCGGCGGCCGCGTTGCGTTCCATCTGCTCGACCCCGGAGGCGCCCGGGATGGCCACCACGTTCGGGTGCCGCAGCACGTACGCGAGCGCGATCTGGCTCGGCGTGGCGTCGTGCGCGTCGGCGACCTCGCGCAGCGTGGCGATCAGCGCGGTGCCGCGTTCCAGGTTCTCCGGCAGGAAGTACGGGTTGGCCCGGCGGACCGCCCCGGCCGGCGGGTTCGTCGCGTCGTAGCGGCCGGAGAGGAAGCCCTGCGCCAGCGGGGAGTACGCGATGACGATGCGGCCGGCCTGCTCCGCGTACGGGATGAGGTCTTCCTCGGGGCCGCGGTCGATCATGCTGTAGCGGACCTGGTTGCTCAGCACCCGGCGGCCCAGCGCGGCCTCGGCGAACCGCCAGCGGCGCAGCCCGTAGTTGCTGACGCCGACCTCGCCGACCAGCCCGACGTCCTGCAACGAGCGCATGCCGCGCATGGTGGTGGTGTCGGCGACCACCGGGTTGGCCTGATGCACCTGGTAGAGGTCGATGCCGTCGACGCCGAGCCGGGCGGCGGAGGCGACCGCGCGCTGCTGCACCACCGGGGCGACCGGCAGCAGCGGGAAGATCTTGCTGGCGACCACCACCTTTGCCCGGTCGTCGCCGAGCGCCGCACCGAGGATGCGCTCGCTGCGGCCGAAGCCGTACAGCTCGGCGGTGTCGAACAGGGTCACGCCCAGGTCGAGCGCGCGCCGGACGATCTCGGCGGCCCGGCGTTCGTACTCGGGGCCGTAGCCCCACTCCTTGGAGCCGAACTGCCAGGTGCCGAGGCCGATCTTGGAGATGGGCTTGGGGGTGTCGAGCCGCACGTAACGCATGAGGCCGAACGTACCCGCACCGCTGCGGCCACACTCCCGCGGCGACAGAATGGCCTCGTGACATACCTCGCCAGCGACGACCGTTACCACGAGATGATCTACCGCCGCAGCGGCCGGAGCGGGCTGAAGCTACCCGTCATCTCCCTCGGCCTGTGGCACAACTTCGGACCGGACCGGCCCTTCGAGCGGCAGCGCGACATCGTCCGCCGCGCCTTCGACCTCGGCATCACCCACTTCGACCTGGCGAACAACTACGGACCGCCGCCCGGCGCGGCGGAGGAGAACTTCGGCCGGCTGCTGGCCACCGACCTGAAGCCGTACCGGGACGAGCTGGTGATCTCCAGCAAGGCGGGCTACCTGATGTGGCCCGGCCCGTACGGCGAGTGGGGCTCGCGCAAGTACCTCATCTCGTCGCTGGACCAGTCGCTGCGCCGCCTCGGGCTGGACTACGTCGACATCTTCTACTCGCACCGGTTCGATCCGGACACGCCGCTGGAGGAGACGATGGGCGCGCTCGACGCGATCGTCCGCTCCGGCAAGGCGCTCTACGTCGGCATCTCCAACTACGACTCGGAGCAGACCGAGCGGGCCGCCGAGATCCTCCGCGACCTGGGCACGCCGCTGCTGATCAACCAGCCGTCGTACTCGATGATGAACCGCTGGACCGAGCGCGACGGGCTGCTGGACACGCTGGAGCGCGTCGGGGCCGGCTGCATCGCGTACAGCCCGCTCGCCCAGGGCCTGCTCACCGACCGTTACCTGGACGGCATCCCGGCCGACTCCCGGGTGCGCACGAGCGTCTTCCTGGACGAGAGCGACCTCGACGACCAGACGATGGGGACGGTCCGGGGTCTCGCCGCGGTGGCCGAGCGGCGCGGGCAGACCCTGGCTCAGCTCGCCCTGGCCTGGGCACTGCGCGACCCGCGCATGACCAGCCTCATCATCGGCGCGAGCAGCGTGGGGCAACTGGAGGGCAACGTGGCGGCGCTGGACGACCTCGCCCTGGACGGTGACGACCTGGCCGAGATCAGGAAGGTGCTCGGCTGAGTCACCAGATCCGGCGCCGCCCGACGCGGTGGTTGCGGACCCCACACGGCTGCCCGGGCGGCGGCCCGCCGGCCCGGCTCAGCCGCATCCCGACCACTGCCGCCGCGAGCAGCGCGACGACGAGCGCCGCCGCGCCGACGAGCAACGGCCGGGACAGCGGCCCGTCGTCGGTCACCGCCGCGACCGGCACCGCCGACTCGTCGCCGGTCGCCGCTCCGGCGAGGGTACGCGGAGGCGACGCGCTCGCCTTCGGGGCTGCCTTCTCCTCCAGGTCCGCCCAGGTCAGCACGCCCCGGGGCGAGTACGAGCCGGTGGTGACGTAGTACCGGAACGTGCCCCGATGCGGGATGGTGGTGCGGTAGCGGAACGTGTGCGACGCCCCGGCGGTCAACGTGGTTGCCGGCCAGTCGGCGCGCGGCAGGTCCAGTCCCCGGTACGCGGACAGCCCGCCGCTGCACAGCTCCCCGTCCGGGATGCGTTCCCGGTCCCGCCCGTCGATCCGGGCGACCCGGATGTTGTCCCACTCGCGTACCGCCGCTCCGGCGGCTATCGCGGCCCGGCAGGCGGGCGTCCGCGCCCGGCCACCCTCCGGCCCGCACGCGGCGGCCCGGCTCAGCGGGCTGGTCGGCGCACCGTGCGCCGCGGCCGGCGCGGCGGTCAGCGGCACCGTCGCGGCGACGGCGGCGAGCGCGGCGAGCGCGCGACGTGCGGCCATGTGATCGACCTCCCGCGCACTGGTACGGCCGCGAGCCGCCAAAGGTTCGATCCGCGCCGATCGGCCGGGGCGACGTGACCGAACGGACAACCGGGGCGGCGGGGCGCGTGTGGTGGGCCCTACAGTGACGAAACCCTGTGATCGAGGAGTCTCCCTTGCCCGAGCCGGAACCGTCCCCCGAGCCGACCCGCGCCACCCTGGCGGACGGTCCCGCGACGGGCGACGTCCCCGCCCTCGCGCAGCCGTACCTGCTGGTCCTGCCCACCGTGGAGGGCGCTCCCCCGCCGGTGCCCTGGCCGGGCGCCGAGGGGCAGCCCGGCTGGGCCATTCCGGTCAGCGTGCCGCCCGGCACCCAGGGGTACGCCTTGTTCGTCCCGCTGGTCCCGGCACCCGGCCGGCCTGCGGCGACCGGCCAACCGGCGGTGGCGGTGCCCGCCCAGGCCGCCGCGCCCGCCGCCGAACGCTCTCCGGTGGAGAGCGCGTCACCGTCCATCCCGGATGCCGACGCGGCGACCCCGGCCACCGCGGGTGCGGTCGGCGCGGTGCCGGCCGTCCCGGGTGCTCCCCCGGGCACGCCACCGGCTTCCGCCCCGCCCGGCGTCCCGCAGGCCCCTGCCGCCAGCCCGTCCGGCGCCCCTCGGACTCCTGCGGCTTCCCCTGGTGCACCGCCGGCCTCCGGGTCGTCGGCCGCTCCGGGGGCGCAGAGCGCTCCGGGCACGCCGCCCCCGCAGGGCGGTGGGCCGACGCCCGCGCCGCCGCACCCCGGCATGGCGTGGGGTGGGCACCCGCAGGCGCCGGTGTGGGCGCCGCGCCCTCCGGTGCCGCGGACCTCGTTCCTCGGCGCGCGGTGGCCCGGCCCGAAGACGGCGACCGGTCGGGCCGTGCCGCTCGCGGTGCTGGCCGCCGCGCTCGGCAGCGCGGTATTCGTGCCGCTGGGCCGCGTCGGCGTCGGCTGGTTCCTGGGGTGGCTCACGCTCACGCTCGCGGTAGGGCTGGCGGTCCGGTCCAGGGCCACGGATCTGCCCCGCGCCGACAAGCTCATCCGGGCCGGTTGGGCGGTGGCCGCCCTGGCCCTGATCGCCGTGCCGGCGTTTCGCAACGCCTGGTGGCTGGTGACGTTCTGTGTGCTCGGCGCGCTCGGCTGCGCCACCCTCGCGATCATCGGCGGGCGGCTGGTGCGCTCGATCCTGTTCGGCCTGGTGGCCACGCCGTTCGCGGCGTTGCGGGGCCTGCCCTGGGTACGCCGGCACGTCACCGCCTCGCCGCAGCAGGCGACCGTGCGCAAGGTGACCGTCTCGGTGGTCGCCACCGTGGTGGTGCTCGTGGTCTTCGGCAGCCTGCTCGCGTCTGCCGACGCGGCCTTCTCCGAGGCGCTCGGCTCGCTCGTCCCCGAGATCAACATCGGTACGGTGTTCGGCTGGCTGTTCCTGGCCGTGGTGGGCGGCCTGATCGCTGTCGCCGCGCTCTACACGCTCGCCGCCCCACCCGACCTTTCCCCGGTGGACCGGGCCGGTGCGCGCCGTCTCGGCCTGCTGGAGTGGGCCCCGGCCATCGGTGCCCTCACGCTGTTGTTCGCCGGGTTCGTGGTGGTGCAGTTCACCACGCTCTTCGGCGGGCAGCGGCACGTGCAGCGGGTCGCCGGGCTCAGCTACGCCGAGTACGCGCGCAGCGGCTTCTGGCAGTTGCTGTTCGTCACGCTGCTGACCGTTGCCGTGCTGGGTGGGGTGAGCCGCTGGGCACGCCGGGAGCAGCCGGCCGAGCGGATCCTGCTGCGTGTCCTGCTCGGGCTGATCAGCGCGCTGAGCGTGGTGATCGTGGCATCGGCGCTGTCCCGCATGTGGACGTACCAGAAGGTCTACAGCTTCACCGGCGAGCGGATCTTCGTGATGGCGTTCGAGATGCTGCTCGGCACGGTCTTCCTGATGATCCTCGCGGCGGGCGTGAAGTGGCGGGGCCGGTGGATTCCCGGCACCACGCTCGCGCTGGCTGTGGCGATGCTGCTCGGCCTGGCCGTGCTCAACCCCGAGGACTACGTCGCCCGCCGCAACACGCTGCGCTACGAGCAGACCGGCAAGATCGACGCGTGGTACCTGCGGGCGCTGTCCGCCGACGCCACGCCGGCGCTCGCCAAGCTCCCCGATCCGGTACGCCGGTGCACGCTGAGCTGGATCGCCGACGACCTCGCCGAGCCGGACCCCTGGTACGCCTGGAACCTGGGCCGCCAGCGCGCCCGGAAGGCGCTTGAGGAGGTCGGCCCGCAGGCGATCGGCGGCCAGAAGGACTGCCGCCGGGCCGACCAGTTCGACCTGCCGAAGACGCGGCGCCCCCGCTGACCTCGCCGGCCGGGCCGCGGATCACCGCGGCCCGGTCAGGCCGGGCCGCCGCCGAAGCCGATCTCGTTGCCGTCCGGGTCGTGGAAGATCACCTTGCGGACGCCGTTGTCGTAGGTCTCCCGCGTGGCCGGCTCCAGCCCGCGGGCGGCGATCGCCGCGACACGGGAGTCGAAGTCTTCGACGAAGATTGTCTGCATGGCGTGACCGGCGTGGCCGGGCCGCACCTCAATGTAGAGGCAGCGGTGCTCCGCCAGCTCCCACACCGCCTCGTGGTCGTTGGGCAGGAACTGCGGCGGGGCGCCGAGCAGTCGCTCGTACCAGGCCGTCGACACGGCGAGATCACTGATCGGGACGCCGGCGAACAGGTCGACAGTCATCCGGCCAATCTAGCCGCGTCGACGTGCCCGCGCGGGCTCACGCCGTACCGGCGCTTGAACGCCGTACTCAGGGCGAACGAGCTGCCGTAGCCGACCCGGCGGGCCACCGCTCCCACTGTGGCGCCGGGCTCGCGGAGCAGGTCGGCCGCGAGCGCCAGCCGCCAACCCGTCAGATACGACATGGGCGGCTCGCCGACCAGCGCGGTGAAGCGCCGGGCCAACGCCGCCCGCGACAGCCCCACCTCGGCGGCGAGCGACGCCACCGTCCACGGCCGGCCCGGCTCGTGGTGCAGCATCCGCAGCGCGCGGCCGACCACCGGATCGGCGTACGCCAGGTACCAGGCGGGCGCGGCGGCGCCCGGCCGGGCGAACCACTCCCGCAGCGCGGCGATGAGCAGCAGGTCGAGCAGGCGGTCGAGCACCGCCTCCTGGCCGGGGTCGTCCTTGACGATCTCGGCGGCCAGCAGCGGCACCAGCGGCGTGTCCCACGACTCGCGCCGGACCACCGCGAGCGGCGGCAGCGCGTCCAGCAGCCGCCTCCCGACAGTGCCCCGCACCGGGTACGTGCCGGTGAGCAGCACGGTCCGGCCGTCCGGCCCGTTGCCCCAGGTGCGTACGCCCCACCGCGTCATCGCGAACAGCTCGCGTCCGTCGGGTGTGGTGCAGCGCTGGCCCGGGTGCACTACCACCTGCGGCGCCGTGGCCGGGTCGTCCGCCACGGTGTACGGGGCCGGGCCGCGCACGATCGCCACGTCACCGGAGGTCAGTCGCGCGGCGTGGCCCTCCTCCGGCACGATCCAGCCGTCCCCGCGCACCACGGCGACCAGTGTGAGCGGGGCCTCGTCCCGGATCAGCATCGACCAGGGCGGGGTGAGGATCGAGCGCAGCAGGAAGGCGCCCCGGGCCCGGGGGCCGTCGAGCAGGCCGGAGACGGCGTCCACGGAGACGATTGAACACAGGATCGCGCGTTCTGACCATGGGCCGTCTCACCGCGCGGCGGTTCGATGAGGACATGCGACTCGTACAACTTCTGGCGCTGGTCGGCGCGACAGTCGGGGCCGGGCTGATGGCGGGCCTGTTCGCCGCGTTCGCCTACGCCGTGATGCCGGCGCTGCGCGGCGCGGACGACCACACGTTCGTGGACGCGATGCAGCGCGTCAACGTCACCATCGTCAACGGCTGGTTCCTGCTGGCGTTCCTGGGTACGCCAGTGCTCGCAGCGCTCGCGGCGGTGCTGGCGTGGCGCGGGTCGGCCCGGCCGGCGCTGCCGTGGATCGTCGCCGGGCTCGCCCTGTACCTGGTGATGTTCGTCGTCACCGTGGCGGTTAACGTGCCGTTGAACGACGCGCTCGCGGCGGCCGAAGCGGCCGATGTGGCTGCGGCACGCGAGCGCTTCGAGTCCGCCTGGGTCACCTGGAACGTGGTCCGGACGCTGGCGAGCACGGCCGGTTTCGGCGCGTTGTGCTGGGCGCTGGTGCTCGCGGGCCGGGTGGTCGGTTGAGTGGTTTCCAGCCGGTTGAGGGCGTTCCATCGGCCGGGTTGGCCGGGCTCGCCGCGGCTTCGGCAGGGGTGGACCGCGTAGTTCGGCGGTCCACCCCTCGACTGTTCCAAGCACCACCCACACGAACCAAGCGGCCGACGAGCAAGTTCAGGCAGGGCTGATGTCTGACGACAGCTTGGAACACCAGACGGCGTACGCGCACCCGGACGACCACCGGCCAGGCATCGACCGGCACGTCCGCGAGAGTCCGCTGTTGACGCCCATGCACCGTCCTGATCGACGCGGTCACTTCGCAGTCCCCGGCCCAGATGACCTCCACAGTCCGCGAGGATCAGATCGCCACTAGACGGATTTTCCGGGCAGCGCCAGCTCTCACTTAACCCGAAGGGGGACATTTCCCCTTCCGAAAGGCAAGCCCAAAAAGCCACATTCAACAGGTTTCCCCGTCGAATATGCGAACACCTTCAGGCGTGATCACGCTTCACATTTTCCGCTCTCGCCAGCATCTGCACCGCGAGCGACACAAAACACCAGGTAGGGCACGGCCTGGACCCGGTTGTCGATCTTGCTGGCCGGGTGGGAGTGTGGGGCGCAGCTGTGAGCAAGTTTGTGACCAAAAGATCATAAAAAGCGGCACCTCTCGATGAGAAGTGCCGCTTGACCTGCACAAACACAAGGTGGAGCCGAGGGGACTCGAACCCCTGACCCCCACACTGCCAGTGTGGTGCGCTACCAGCTGCGCCACGGCCCCTTGCGTTCGCGCCCGGTCGCCCGGGCACGGGAAGAACTATACACACGCCGCCCCGCATGGTCATCTCGCGGGGGTCCCCCACCGAGGGGGGTCAGTTCAGCGCCACATCCGGCGGGAAGTGGGCGACCGCCGCCATCATGCCGCCCTGCCGGCGCAGCACCATCGGCCAGAGATCATCCGGCCGGTCGACGAAGGCGTCGCCGGGCAGCGCGTCGAACACGAACCAGGAGCCCTCCTCGATCTCGCGCTCGACCTGCCCTGCGCCCCAGCCGGAGTAGCCGGCGAACACCCGGATGCCGCCGACGGCCTCGCGCAGCTTCTCCGGGTCGACCGAGAGGTCGATGGTGCCGACCGCGCCGGAGACGCGGTGGAAGCCCTTGACCGGCCGGACCGGGTGCCGCATCCGAGCCAGGCAGATGGCCGAGTCGGGTTGCACCGGGCCGCCCTCGAACAGCACCGCCGGGTCGCCGGCCAGGTCGCTCCAGTCGCCGAGCACGTCGGCCACCGATACCTCGGTGGCGCGGTTCAGCACCACCCCGAGGGCGCCGCCGGGTTCGTGGGCGACGAGCAGCACGACCGTACGGTCGAAGTTCGGATCCTTGAGCCCTGGTGCCGCGACCAGCAGTCGTCCGGTCATCGTCTCCATGGCCCGGCCACCGATCGCCTGCCCCTCACCCTGCATGTCCGACACCCGTCAGCCGTGCGCCCGTACGGGCCCGAGGCCGTCGACCGTCCACCCTGTCAACGCCATGTCACGCACCATAGCCTGCGTCCGGCCCGCTGGTTAAGGTCTGACGGCGGGTGATCGCGACGGATCGAGGGAGGGCCGGATGGCGGCGCAGGCCGAACTGGCGGTGATCGGCGGGTCGGGTCTCTACGCCCTGCTCGACGGCGCGGAGCACGTGGTGGACACCCCGTACGGCGCACCGTCGGGCCCGATCACGGTCGCCGAGGTGGGCGGCCGGCGGGTGGCGTTCCTGCCCCGCCACGGGCGCGATCACAGGTACCCGCCGCACCTGATCCCGTACCGGGCGAACCTGTGGGCGCTGCGGTCGCTCGGCGTACGCCAGGTGCTGGCGCCCTGCGCGGTCGGCGGGCTGCGGCCGGAGCTGGGTCCGGGGACGTTCGTGGTGCCGGACCAGTTGATCGACCGCACCAGCGGGCGCGTGCAGACCTACTACGACCGGGGCGCGGTGCACGTGTCGTTCGCCGACCCGTACTGCCCGGCCGGGCGGCGCACGCTGCTGGACACGGCGGCCGGGCGCGGCGTGCCGGCGGTGGACGGCGGAACGGTGGTCGTGGTCGAGGGTCCGCGCTTCTCGACCCGGGCGGAGTCGCGCTGGTTCGCCTCGATGGGCGGCACGATCGTCAACATGACCGGCCACCCGGAGGCGGTCCTGGCCCGCGAGCTGGCGCTCTGCTACACGTCGATCGCGCTGGTCAGGGACCTGGACGCGGGCGAGTCGGTCACCCACGAGGAGGTGTTCCGGGTCTTCGCGGAGAACACGGACCGGCTGCGTGGGCTGCTGCTGGACGCCGTCGCGGCACTGCCCGCCGAGCGGGACTGCCGGTGCGGGAGCGCGCTGGACGGGATCAAGCTGCCGTTCCCGCTACCCTGAGCACGGGAAGCGCCCGAAAAGTCGGCTTCGGCCCGATAGATTCGGCTGGTCGGGAGACTGGGCACCGGGCCGGCTCCGGCATCCGCGTGCGGAACGGAGGCGGCCGGCCATGGCGACGGTGCGGGAGGCGACCTACGACCTGCTGCGCGCGCTCGGCCTGACCACCGTCTTCGGCAACCCCGGCTCGACCGAGGAGCCGTTCCTCGCCGACTTCCCGGACGACTTCCACTACGTGCACGCGCTCCAGGAGGCGTCGGCGGTCGCCATGGCCGACGGCTACGCCCAGGGCACCGGCCGGCCCGCGCACGTCAACCTGCACACCGCGCCGGGCACCGGCAACGGCATGGGCAACCTGGTCACCGCCTGGCACAACCGGACCCCGCTGATCGTCAGCGCCGGCCAGCAGACCCGCGAGATGCTGCTGATCGAGCCGCGCCTGGCCAGCCCTCGGGCGGTCGAGCTGGCCCAGCCGTACGTCAAGTGGGCCCACGAGCCGGCCCGCGCGCAGGACATCCCGGCGGCCTTCATGCGGGCGTACGCCTCGGCGGTGCAGCCACCGGCCGGGCCGGTGTTCCTCTCGCTGCCGATGGACGACTGGGACCGTCCGGCCGACCCGCCGCCGCAGGTGCGTACCGTCGCCACCCGGATCGCGGCGGACCCGGACCGGCTGCGGGGCTTCGCCGACGTGCTGGCCGCCGCCCGCGCCCCGGCGCTGGTGCTCGGCGCGGCGGTGGACCGGTCGGACGCCTGGCCCGAGGCGGTGGCGCTGGCCGAGCACCTGGCCGCCCCGGTCTGGGCCGCCCCGGCGCCGGAGCGGGCGGTGTTCCCCGAGCGCCACCCGCACTTCCGGGGCGTGCTGCCGTACGCGATCGGGCCGCTGTCGGAGACGCTGCGCGGCCACGACGTGGTGCTCGTGGTGGGCGCCCCGGTGTTCCGCTACTACCCGTACGTGCCGGGCGACTACCTGCCCGGCGACACGCGGCTGCTGCACGTCACCGACGATCCGGACGAGGCGGCCCGCGCGCCGGTCGGGGAGAGCCTGCTCGGCGACGCCGGGTTGACCATGGCCGCGCTGCGCGAGCTGCTGCCGGCGGCCGGCCGGGCGGCACCGTCAGCGCGCCAGCGGCCGGCCCCGCCCGAGCCGGCCGACCCGCCGAGCGCCGACGCGCTGTTCGCCGCGCTGGCTGACGCGTGGCCGGCGGACGGGGTGCTGGTGCAGGAGTCGCCGTCCAACCTGGCCGCGCTGCGCCGCCGGCTGCCGATCGAGCGGCCGCGCTCGTACCTGACGATGGCCAGCGGCGGACTCGGGTTCGGCCTGCCGGCGGCGGTCGGCATGGCGCTCGCCGAACGCGACACCGGGCGTGGCCGCCCGGTGGTCGCGGTGGTCGGCGACGGCTCGTTCCACTACTCGGTGCAGACGCTGTGGACGGCGGCGCGGCTGCGGCTGCCGCTCGCCGTCGTGGTGCCGGTGAACCAGCAGTACGCGATCCTCAAGGCGTTCGCCGACCTGAAGCACACCCCGGGCGTGCCCGCGCTGGACCTGCCCGGGCTCGACGTGACGGCGGTGGCGCACGGCTACGGCTGCGCCGGTGAGGCGACCACGCTGGACGGGCTCGGTGCGGCGCTGGGCGCCGCGCTGGCCGCGGACCGGCCGACGGTGCTGCCGGTGGCGATCAGCACCGAGGTGCCGCGGATCCTGTGAGCCTCAGCCGGGCCGGACGGTCAGCGGGGCGCCGCTGCCGGCGTCGAGCACGACGCGCCCGCCCACCGGCGCGGTGAGCGTGACGCTGACCGGCTTCAGCATGAGCGCCAGTGTGCAGGGGCCCGTGGGCGGGACCACGGCACCGCCGATCACCACCGCGTCCGGGCGTTCCAGCACCAGCGGGGTGGGCGGACCGTCGCAGGCGCCGACGCCGAGCACGTAGTCGATGCGGTTGCCCTCGACCGCCCGTAGCTGCTGCGCGGACACCAGACCCGCCGGGAGCGGCTTACCGGGCACCGCGCCGCCGGGGGCCCGGCCGGTCACGCGAGGTGCGACAGCCACCCGGGCCACCGGTACGGCCAGCTCGTCCACAGTGAACAGCCAGGCGGGCACCTCGGCGCGGCCCCGGCTGGTCCACACCGGCGCGCTGCCCAGCCGCAGCTCGGTCACGGTGAGCGGGAGGCACGGGTTCGGCGCCGACGTGGAGACCGGGTCGTTCGGGCCCGGCCGGCCGGTCGGTGCCGGATCGGGTGCGGCCGGGCGCCCGTCGCAGGGCGGCGGGTCGCCCTGGTCCAGTTGCGCGTACGCGTCGGCGGCGCTGACCAGCGGCACCCGCAGCGTGCCGTCGGGGAACCGGATCGTGCCGTCCTTCGGCACGTCAGCCGGGATCGGGATCTGGTCTCGGAACCAGCCGGCCCCGAACGCCACCTTCGTCTCGTCGGTGAAGCCCGGGTCGCCGGCCAGCACTGTGGCGTCCTGGAGCGGCACGTACCCGTCGCGCCAGCCCGGCCCGGGCCGCCAGCCCGCTGCGACCTCCTGCGCCCGCTCGGTGAACGCGGACCGCTGGTCCGGGCCGGCCGACGGGGCCACCCCCGGATCGGCGCCGGGCGAGGCGCAGGCGGAGAGGGCCAGCAACGGGATCCCGAGCAGGGCGAGCACGCGACGCATACCGCTTGGACGCGTGCCCGTCCCGGCCGGTTCCCCGGGCTCGGTCCTCGTCGCCGACGGTGGCCGGCGCCCGCCCGAGGGCGCGCAGGTCGCCGGAGGCTGCCTCACCCTCGGCTGTCCCGATCGCATCGAGCGCCTCAGACGGCTGTGCCCCCCGGTCCGAGTGGACCGGGGCGCACAGGCCGTGTCGTGGAGGTGCCGGGAATCGAACCCGGGTCCTTCGCCGGTTTGTCAGGGCTTCTCCGAGCGCAGCTCGCTATGCCTCTACTCGGCCCCACCGCTCACGCGAGCAAGTTGGTGTGACGGGCCCAGTCGCTGATTAATCTCGCCGCACGGACCCCGCGACCGGGTCCGGTTGGCCAGCCTTCTAGCTGATGCCGGCTAACTGGGTCGAAGGCGCTCCCAGGCCGACAGACTTGCTACTCGCCTCAGGCGGCGAGAGCGAAGTCAGCGCGATTGTTCTTGGCGCTTATTGGTTTCCGACGACCGATTCTCGAGACGACGTCGGCTTCCTCGGCTCGCTTCCCCTGTCGCTGCGTACGAAGTCGAAACCAGTCACCCCCTCGTAGCGCTGCCCCTGTCGGCAGCACACCAAGCCTAACGCCTGGCGCAACCGGTTTCATCCCGAGGCCCACTTGACGCGGGATACCGGACGAACCGGACGTATCACTCAGCCATGCCCTTGCCTCGCCGGCCCACCGCCCGGGCGATCTCCCGGTCGGCGTCCCGCTTGGCGAGGTCCTGGCGCTTGTCGTACGACTTCTTACCCCGGGCCAGGCCGATCTCCACCTTGGCCCAGCCGTCGGAGAAGTAGACCTGCAACGGCACCAGCGTCAGGCCGCTCTCCTTGAGCTTGCCCAGCAGCCGGTCGATCTCCAGCCGGTTGAGCAGCAACTTGCGGGTGCGCCGGGGCTCGTGGTTGGTCCAGGTGCCCTGGGCGTACTCCGGGATGTGCATGGCGTGCAGGTAGATCTCGCCGTCGCGCTCCTGGGCGAACGCGTCCACGAGCGACGCCCGCCCGGCCCGCAGCGACTTCACCTCGGTGCCGGTGAGCGCCATGCCCGCCTCGTACGTGTCGAGGATGGCGTAGTCGTGGCGTGCCTTCTTGTTGGAGGCGACCACCTTGCGACCCTTTTCCCGTGGCATCGGCGCCACCCCCTTCCTGATCGACTCACCGGCCACCGGCCGGCGAGCGGAGATCATGCTACCGGAACCACAAGGGCCCTCCCGCGCCGTTTATTCCGGCGCGGGAGGGCCCTTGGCAGAGCCGTACGGGCGACTAGACCCGCAGGTAGAAGCGGAGCGTGACCCAGGCGGTGACCGCGCTGACCACGCCACCGACGGCTGCCATCAGCGGGAAGGTCAGGAAGATCTCGGACCAGGAGATCGGGGTGATCAGGCCCTCCAGGGAGGCCATCGAGCTGCCGGCCGCCACCACCTTCACCCCGATCAACGCGAGCAGGCCGAGGATGGAACCGAACAGACCGGCCACCACCGCCTCCAGCACGAACGGCGCCTGGATGAACCAGTTCGACGCGCCGACCAGCTTCATGACCGCCACCTCACGCCGCTTGCTGTACGCGGCGACCTGGATGGTGTTCGCGACGAGCAGCAGGGCGGCGATGGCCATCACGGTGGCGATCGCGAGCGCTCCGTTCTGGAAGCCGCTCAGCACGCCGAAGACCTTGTCGAGCAGCTTGCTCTGGTCGACGATCGTGTCGATGCCCTCGGTGGCCTTGTACTTGTCGTAGATCGCCTTGTACTGCTCCGGGTCGTTCAGCTTGACCCGGTACGACTCGGGAAGCTGATCCGGCTTGACGGCGCTGACCAGGTCCGGGGCGTCGGCGTACATCTGCTGGAAGCGCTCGTACGCCTGCTCCTTGTTGACGTACGTCGAGTCCTTGACCAGCGGGTCCTGACCGAGCTGCTGGCCCAGCGCGTCGACCTGTTCCTTGGTGGCATCGGTCTTCAGGAAGATCGAGACCTCGACGTTCTCGTAGTAGAGGTCCTTCATGTCGCCGACCTTCTGGTAAAGAAGGCCGCTGCCGCCCAGCATGAACAGCGACACCGCCAATGTGATGATCATGGCGATGGTCATCGTGACGTTGCGCCACAGCCCGACCAGTACTTCGGACAGGACGTACTTCATCCGCATCGGGATATCCTCCGGCTCTCCGGCGTGAGGTTTCGTCGTCAGGGTCTACGGAACGTCGTCCGGCTCAGCCGTAGACGCCGCGGGCCTGGTCGCGCACGATGCGGCCACTCTCGATCTCGATGACCCGGCGCCGCATCTGGTTCACGATGTTGGAGTCGTGCGTGACCATCACGACCGTCGTACCGGTGCGGTTGATCCGGTCCAGCAGGCGCATGATCTCGATCGAGGTGTCCGGGTCCAGGTTTCCGGTCGGCTCGTCCGCCAGCAGGATCAGCGGCCGGTTGACGAACGCCCGTGCCACCGCGACACGCTGCTGCTCACCACCGGACAGCTCGTGCGGGTAGCGGTGCTCCTTGCCGCCGAGACCGACCAGCTCCAGCACCTCCGGCACAACCCGGCGGGCGACCGCCTTCGTCTTACCGATCACCTCCAGCGCGAACGCCACGTTCTCGTACGCGGTGCGGTTCGGCAGCAACCGGAAGTCCTGGAAGACGCAGCCGATGGAACGCCGGAAGTGGGGTCGCTTCCAGGAACGCATCGAGGTGACGTCCTTGCCGTTGACGACGACCCGACCCTTGTTGGGTGTGACCTCGTGCAGCAGCAACTTGATGATGGTGGACTTGCCGGAGCCGGATGGACCGATGAAGAAGACGAACTCGCCCTTCTCGATCGAGACGGACACGTTGTCGAGCGAAGGCCGGGACGCCTTCGGGTACGTCTTCGTCACTTGCTCAAGCTGAATCACGGGTCGGTAGTCTACGCGGTGTAACCGCAGAGCCAAGCCCCACGCCCCGCCGAAGCGGTGCGCGTCATCGATTTACCCGGTCAACACGAGATCGATGACGCGCTGCGTCCGACCGTGATCACGCACCGTCAGCGGCGAGTTGTTGCTGCTGCTGCTTCCGCCAGCGGATTCCCGCCTCGATGAAGCTGTCCAGCTCACCGTCGAAGACCGAGGACGGATTGCCCGTCTCCTGTTCGGTACGCAGATCCTTCACCATCTGATACGGGTGCAGGACGTACGAGCGCATCTGGTCGCCCCAGGAGCTGGTGCTGCCGGTCTTCAGGCCGGCCAGCTTCGCCTCCTCCTCCTGCCGCTTGCGCTCCAGCAGCCGGGCCTGGAGCACTCGCATCGCGGAGGCCTTGTTCTGCAGCTGGGACTTCTCGTTCTGGCAGGTCACCACGATCCCGGTGGGGATGTGGGTCAGCCGCACCGCCGAGTCGGTGGTGTTGACGCTCTGCCCACCCGGCCCGGACGACCGGTAGACGTCCACCCGGACCTCGTTCTCCGGGATGTCGATGTGGTCGGTCTGCTCGGTGACCGGCAGGACCTCGACACCGGCGAAGCTGGTCTGCCGGCGGCCCTGGTTGTCGAACGGGCTGATCCGCACCAGCCGGTGCGTGCCGGACTCCACGCTCAGCGTGCCGTAGGCGTAGGGCACCTTCACCGTGAACGTGGCCGACTTCAGGCCCGCCTCCTCGGCGTAGGAGGTCTCGTAGACCTCAGTCGGGTAGCCGTGCCGCTCGGCCCAGCGCAGGTACATCCGCAGCAGCATCTCGGCGAAGTCGGCGGCGTCCACTCCACCGGCGCCGGCCCGGATCGCGACGAGCGCCTCCCGCGAGTCGTACTCGCCGGAGAGCAGCGTGCGGACCTCCATCTCCTGGATGGCCTTGGTCAGCCCGGCGATCTCCGACTCGACCTCGGTCAGCACGCCCGGGTCGGACTCGGCCTGGGCGAGCTCCAGCAGCACGCCGGCGTCGTCGAGCTGGGAGCGCAGGTCACCGAGCTTGGTGATCTCGCCGTTGACGTACGAGAGCTGCGACGTCACCTGCTGCGCCTTGGCCTGGTCGTCCCAGAGGTCGGGCGCGGAGGCCTCCTGCTCCAGCCGGGCCTTCTGCTCGCGCAGCTTGCCGAGGTCGAGCACGGCCTCGATGTTGCGCAGCGTGGAGTCGAGTTCCTTGAGCTGTTCGGCGTAATCGGCAGCGGTCACGACAGACAAGACTACCGGCGCGTGCGAGGAGTGAGCTTGCGAGCCCCGCAGTCACGCGCAGAAAGTCGGCGCTGCGCATGCGAGGAATGAGCTTGCGAGCCCCGCGTCACGTGCGAAAAGTCAGCCGCCCGGTGCCGCGAGTTTGCCGCAGGTGTCAGCCGACCGGTGCCGTCTTCAGCCAGGACAGCGCCGCCTTGTGGTAGGCGACGGCGAACTCCAACGCGCTGGCGTCGTAGCTGTCGCCTTCCTTCCTGGCGTTCTTGACCTGCTCGCGCACCGCCGCCAGCGCCTCGGTGTGGTACTCGTTCGCCGTGGCGTACAGGTTCTTGAGCTGGCTCGCCGAGTGCAGGCCGCCGAACGCGATCCGTAGCGCTATCGGGTTACGGATGGTGTCCTTGCCGGGATTCTCCGCCAGCCAGCGGGAGAATGTCCGTTTGCCGGCCGCCGTCAGCGCATACGGCTGGCTCATCCGCGGCCCGGGCTTGCCGAGTCGCACCAGACCCTTCTCGGCCAGGACCGGCAGCTCCCGGTAGACCTGACTGCGGGTCATCGACCAGTACGGCGCCAGACGGCGCTCAGCGGCGGCCATCAACTGGCCGCCAGTCATCGGTCCGTCGTGCAGCAGGCCGAGCAGGGCTGCTGCCGTCGGGTTGACTCCGGATTCCGCCATGCCCTCTAAGCTGCCACTTTGTCGGCTCTGGCGTCCAGGATTTGCTCATTTCGGCACCTGATGACCGGTCCGATGTGCACTGTCGGATGAGGAAGAGGGCCCGCCCCGGACGGAACGGGCCCTCTGAAGGCGTCTCAGCCCATGTGCGGGTAGGCGTGATCGGTCGCCGGGACGAACGTCTCCTTGATCGTCCGGGGCGACATCCAGCGGACCAGGTTGTGCCAGGAACCCGCCTTGTCGTTGGTGCCGCTGGCCCGGGCGCCGCCGAACGGCTGCTGCCCGACCACCGCGCCGGTCGGCTTGTCGTTGATGTAGAAGTTGCCCGCGGCGTACCGCATCTTCTCCGCCACCTGGTCGATCACCCGGCGGTCGGTCGCGAAGATCGAGCCGGTCAGCGCGTACGGCGCGATCGACTCGGCCTGGGCGACCACCTCGTCGAAGCGGGCGTCGTCGAAGACGTGCACGCCGAGGATCGGCCCGAAGTACTCGGTGGTGAACGTCTCGTGCGCGGCGTCGGAGCACTCGAAGAGCGTCGGGCGGACGAAGTAGCCGACCGAGTCGTCGGCGGTGCCGCCGGCGAGGATCCGGCAGGAGTCGTCGCCCTTGATCAGCTCCAGCGCTGCGGTGTGCCGGCCGAACGCCTTGTCGTCGATCACCGCGCCGCCGAAGTTGCTGAAGTCGGCCACGTCGCCGTAGGTCAGCGAGTCGGCGGTGGCGGCGAGGCGGTCGCGCAGCCCACCCTCCCAGATCGACCGCGGGACGTACGCCCGGGAGGCGGCCGAGCACTTCTGGCCCTGGTACTCGTAGGCGCCCCGGATCAGCGCGGTGTGCAACGCGTCCACGTCGGCGCTGGTGTGCGCGACCACGAAGTCCTTGCCGCCGGTCTCGCCGACCAGCCGGGGGTAGCCCCGGTAGCGGGCGATGTTGTCGCCGACGGTCTTCCACAGGTGCTGGAACACCTTCGTCGAGCCGGTGAAGTGGATGCCGGCCAGGTCCGGGTCGGCCAGCACGACCTCGGAGACCTCCTCGCCGCGCCCGGTGACCATGTTGATCACACCGGGCGGCAGGCCGGCGGCCTCGAACAGGCGCATGGTGAAGTGCGCCGCGAACTGCTGCGTCGGGGACGGCTTCCAGACCACCGTGTTGCCGAGCATGGCCGGCGCGGACGGCAGGTTGCCGGCGATCGCGGTGAAGTTGAACGGGGTGATCGCGTAGACGAACCCCTCCAGCGGCCGGTGGTCGAGGCGGTTCCAGACCCCGGGCGAGGACAGCGGCTGCTCGGCCAGGAGCCGGCCGGCGAAGTGCACGTTGAACCGAAGGAAGTCGATCAGCTCGCAGGCCGAGTCGATCTCGGCCTGGACCGGAGTCTTGGACTGGCCGAGCATGGTGGCCGCGTTGAGCGTGTCCCGCCAGGGGCCGGCCAGCAGGTCGGCGGCGCGCAGGAAGATGGCGGCCCGCTCCTCGAA
Source organism: Micromonospora sp. NPDC005257 (assembly GCF_042872445.1). Classification (NCBI taxonomy): domain Bacteria; kingdom Bacillati; phylum Actinomycetota; class Actinomycetes; order Micromonosporales; family Micromonosporaceae; genus Micromonospora; species Micromonospora sp. NPDC005257. The sequence continues at coordinate 215,941 of NZ_JBIAKL010000010.1, forward strand.
CGGCAGCGCGCGCCACATCGGCGCGGCGTCCTTGGCGGCCTGGACCGCGGCGCGGGCGTCGTCGTGGGTGGCGTGCCCGGTGACGCCGAGGAGGTGCGCGTGCTTGTGCGGCTGCACCACGTCGATCGACGCGCCGCCGGCCATCCGCCGCTCACCGGCGATCGTCATCGGCAGCTCGATCCGCTCGGCGGCTAGATCGGCCAGCCTCCGCTGGAGACGCTCCCGGTCGGCGCTGCCGGGCTCGTAGGTGTGTACCGGCTCGTTGAGGGGCTCGGGTACGGAGAACACGGCGTCCATCACAGGCTCCTGGCGATCTCGACGGCGACGGCGAAACCGGACCCGCGGGCGCCGGCCGGCGGCCGGACGCCGGACACCGCGGGGTGAGGCGGCGGCGGGACCCGGCCCCGATTCTGTCACGAGATGCGCCCGCGGGCCGCGTCTCCCAGGCACACCGGACAACCCCGCTGTCTTCGGACCTTCGGCCGCCGCCCACCCGCGACCGATGAAACATCGGAGTACGGGATGACACGTCGTTGATCCTTCGGCGCGCTCTGTTCCGGCGCCTGCCACGCCCGGCCCGCCCGAGGAGCGGCGGCACACCGCGTACGCTGGATGACCGGTGACCTGCCCGGCCCGGCGCGGGAAGATCCGGCGACCGTCGAAGGGAAGACGATGAGCAACCAGCCCGGCATCCCCACGGCCGCCGAGACGGATCAGCCCGAGGCCGTCGAGCCGTCGGTCGGCGCGGCGAGCACGGACGAGGCCGTCGCGGCCGGGCGTCCGGAGTTCGCCCCGGGCGCCCTCGTGCTCGCCCTGGTCTCGACCGGATGGCTGGCCGCCATGCTCTGGTCCACCCGGGAGGCGATCCACTCGACAGCCGCCGGCGTCACCGCGATCAGCCTTTCCGCGTACGCGTTGCCGGGCGTCATCACCGCGGCGCTTGTCACCGGCGCCACCGTCGCCCTGCTCGCGACCAACCGGCTGGGCCGCGCCACGCTCCGTTTCCTGGCCGCCGTCGGCGCCGGCCTCCTGGTCGGGCTCGTCGCCGCCGTGGCGATCAACCTGACGTACGCGGACAACGCCACCACGAACACCATCGCCGGCACCACGGCGGCAGCCGCGATCATCGGCGGGGCGATGGCCGGCGCGCGCCAGGCCCGGGTGGTGGGGGCGATCACGCTCGCGACGCTCACCGCGCAGATCTTCGTGGTGCTGTTCAGCCGTGCCCGCGACCCCCTCTCCGACCTGTTCGGCGCCGGGGAGACGCAGCAGTCGGTGCTGGACGCCGCGAAGTGGGTCTCGCGTACCGAGTCGCTGCTCGCCGGACTGCTCGCCGGCCTGGCCGCGTACCTCTATCTGACCTGGTCCCGCCGCCGGGCGGAGCGTCGCGACGGCGCGGCGTCGCCGCTGCGCTGGCCGGCGTACCTGGTTGCCGGCGCCGGCGCGGGCCTGCTCCTCCTGCTCACCGAGGTGATCATCCGGATCGGCGGGCGCGGGCTGCTCGACCTGGCCGCCGCGCTCAGCGAGGCCGACGAGGTGGCGCAGACCGCGCTGGGCACCTCGCGGGTGGACAACGGCATCTGGGTGCTCTTCGTGGGCGCGCTGACCACGCTCATCGTCTTCGGCCGCACGCTCGGCCCGCGGCCGGTGGACGACGACGAGGACGAGGACGAGCCGGCGGCCTGAACCGCCGTCAGCCGGCCGCGCGCAGCAGCAGGTCCAGTTCGGTCACGTCGTACCACTCCAGTTCGTGGTCCTCGGCGCTGTCGACGGTGAACTGCGCGTCCGGGTCGCCGGCCTGGGCCTCCACCACCATGTCGACGGCCGCGGCCACGTCCTCGACCGCGTCCGCGCCGTCCACGTGCAGCGCGGCGACCGACTTGACGGGCACCGGTCCGGCCGGCTGGACCACACTCGATCCCAGCTCGCCGCCGACCCGCCCGACCGCCCGGGCCGGCAGGTCGGCCGAGACCACCACCCGCCGCCGGGGCGCGGCGGGATCGTGCCGGAGCAGGAGCAGCGCTTCCTGGGCGGCGCGGGTGAACGCGACGTACTCCAGTTCCTCCTCGTCGCCCTCGGCGTACCACTCGCGCAGCTCCGGGGTCACGGCGTGCGCCGCCTCGGCGCTCAGCCCCTCCTCGCGCAGCCGGGCGAGCATGGGGACGGTCGCCGGCAGGTACACCCGGACAAGATCGTCGGTCACGGCTCACTCCCACACTCAGGCCGATCGTCGGCGGGCGCCGACTCCGGGCGCCGATCATGCCGTACGCCGAGACCGTCATACACCCGGCACCGGCGCGGGGTGAAGTCTCCCGCCGGTGTGTCTCCCGAACGGGCACCCGGCGGTGTCACCCGGTGATGGCAAACTGAAGCAAACGAAACCAACCCCGGGAGTCACCGTGGAATCGAGGTTCCTGCTGCTGTCCGACGTCGCCGCCGAGCTGAACGTCTCGGACTCGCAGGTCTACCACATGGTCCGCAGCGGCGAGCTGCCCGCGATCAAGATCGGTGGCCGGGGCCAGTGGCGGGTCGAGCGCGCCCGGCTGGAGGAATACATCGAGCGCAAGTACGCCGAGACCGCCGAGTGGGTACGCGGCAACCCGCTCGGCGAGCGCGACGAGGAGTGACCGCCCGCCGACCGTGCGCCATTGACGCCGGTCGTACGAGTCCGAGAAGATGAGAGCCTGTCGGAGGCAAACGGAAGCAAACGCAAGGATTCGAGATGGTCGACACCCGCCGTCCCCACGCACCCCGCCCGCCGGTCCGTCTCCGGCCCGCCCCGCCGCTCGATCCGCCGTGCACCGACGAGGAGCCGCTCTGGAGTCCCGCCGGTCAGCTCATGCTCGACCTGGCCGATCCGCGGCACCGTGCCGCCGCGCGCCCGCCCGGCCGCGCCCCTGACCCGGCACCAGCGTGGCCACGCTGGTCGGGCACACCCGCATCAGCCCTCGCCTCCGCCACGCCCGAGGGAACGCGGGCGGCGCACCGGTTCGTGCGCACCTTCCTGGAGATCGTGAACGGCTTCCGGCCACCCGGCCAGCTCCGGCCGCTCTGCGTGCCCGAGGCGGCCGGTCCGGTGTCGGTCGAGCTGACCCGCGCCGCCCGCCGGGTGACGCCGGTCCGCCGCCGTACCGCCCGGCCGGCGCTGCTGCTGCGGCGCCTGCGGGTCTGCGAGCCCCGCCCGGGCGCGGTCGAGGCCACCGCCGTGTTCGCCGGCGTCGGGGGCACGAGCTGGGCGGTAGCGGTACGCCTGGAACGCCGCCGAGGCGCCTGGCTGTGCCTCGTCCTGGACGTCCTCTGAGCACTCGTTCTCTCGACGTCGTGGCGCCCCCCTCGACGCGCCGCGCCCTCACCTGCGCCGATCTTGCACTTGCCGCCCTCCGATACCGGCATGAATCGGTCACGACGGGGGCCACAAGTGCAAGATCGCGGAACAGGAAGGCGGGAGGGCGACGGGGACGGCGACGGGCCCCGGCCGGGAGGCCGGGGCCCGTCGGGGCGTTTCGGTCAGTTGCCGCCGTTGGGGGAGCCGTGGCAGCGCTTGTACTTGCGGCCCGAGCCACACGGGCAGGGCGCGTTACGAGACGGGCCCTCGCCGCCGTCGACCTGGCCCGGCGTTGCCCGCCGGGCGGTGCTCGCGGCGACCGCCTGGCCGCTCGCCCCGGCCGGCGCACGGCGCGGCGTGGTGGCGGCCGGGCGCTCCGAGGACTGCTGGCCGATGCCGAGCGCCGGAGCCTGCTGCTCGGGCCGCTCGATCACCGGGGCGCCCCGGCCGGCCTCGCCGTCCACCGACGGTGCGGAGTATTGCAGGCCCTGCTGCTGCGGCGCGCGGTTGAGACCCTTGGCCCGGATCTCCACCGGCTTCTCCAGCAGTGCCACCTCCTCAGCCTCCGGCTCCGCCTCCTCGACCTGCACCTCCAGGTTGTAGAGGAAGCCGACCGTCTCCTCCTTGATGCCGTCCATCATGGAGGCGAACATGTCGAAGCCCTCGCGCTGGTACTCGATGACCGGGTCGCGCTGGGCGTACGCCCGCAGGCTGATGCCCTCCTGGAGGTAGTCCATCTCGTAGAGGTGCTCGCGCCACTTACGGTCGATCACCTGGAGCAGGACCATGCGCTCGAGCTGGCGCACCGCCTCCTCGCCGAGGTTCTCCTCACGCCTGTCGTACGCGGCGTGCGCGTCCTCCTTGAGGCGGGCGAGCAGGAAGTCCTGGTCGATGCCGGAGCGGGAGCCGACCTCCTCCTCCAGCTCCTCGACGGTGACGCCGACCGGGTAGAGCTGCTTCAGGCTCGACCAGAGCTGGTCGAGATCCCAGTCCTCGGCGTAGCCGTCGCTCGTCGCCCCGACCACGTACGCGGTCACGACGTCGTCGATCATGTTGCGGACCTGCTCGGACAGGTCCTCGCCGTTGAGCACCCGGAGGCGCTCGGCGTAGATCACCTGGCGCTGCTTGTTCAGCACCTCGTCGTACTTGAGGACGTTCTTGCGGATCTCGGCGTTCTGGCCCTCGATCTGGGCCTGGGCGCTCCTGATCTGGCGGGTGACCATCTTCGACTCGATGGGCACGTCCTCCGGGATGTTGAAGCGGTCCATCACCGCCTCGACCGCGCCGGCCCGGAAGCGCTTCATCAGCTCGTCCTGCAGCGACAGGTAGAAGCGGGACTCGCCCGGGTCACCCTGCCGGCCGGCGCGACCGCGCAGCTGGTTGTCGATCCGGCGGGACTCGTGCCGCTCGGTGCCCAGCACGTAGAGCCCACCGGCGGCGGCCACCTCCTCCGCCTCGGTGTCGCACGCCTGCTTCCAGGTCGGAAGGATCTCCTCCAGCGCCTTGGCGTACTCCTCCGGCTGCTCGACCGGGTCGAGCCCGCGCTGGCGCAGCTCGTTCGCGGCGAGGAACTCGGGGTTGCCGCCGAGCAGGATGTCAGTACCACGGCCGGCCATGTTGGTCGCGACGGTGACCGCGCCCTTGCGCCCGGCCTGGGCGACGATCTCCGCCTCCTTGGCGTGGAACTTCGCGTTCAGCACCGAGTGCGGGATGCCGCGGCGGCGCAGCATGTGCGACAGGATCTCGGAGTTCTCCACCGAGACGGTGCCGACCAGCACCGGCTGGCCCTGCTGGTGCCGTTCGGCGATGTCCTCGACGACGGCGTTGAACTTGGCCTTCTCGGTCTTGTAGATGACGTCGGGCCGGTCGAGCCGGACCATCGGCCGGTGCGTCGGGATGGTCACGACGCCGACCTTGTAGACCTTGTTGAACTCGCCCGCCTCGGTCTGGGCGGTACCGGTCATGCCGGAGAGCTTCTCGTAGAGGCGGAAGTAGTTCTGGAGGGTGATGGTGGCCAGGGTCTGGTTCTCCTGCTTGATCTCCACCCCCTCCTTGGCCTCGATCGCCTGGTGCATGCCCTCGTTGTAGCGGCGGCCGTGCAGGATGCGGCCGGTGAACTCGTCGACGATCAGGACCTCACCGTCGTTGACGATGTAGTCCTTGTCGCGCTTGTAGAGCTCCTTGGCCTTGATCGCGTTGTTGAGGTAGCCGACGAGCGGGGTGTTCACCGACTCGTAGAGGTTGTCGATGCCGAGGCGGTCCTCCACCTTGGCCACGCCGCGCTCGGTGATCGCGATGGTCCGCTTGGCGTAGTCGACCTCGTAGTCGCCCTCGCCGTCGGTGCCGGGCTGGAGCCGGGCCACCACGGTGGCGAACTCCTGGTACCACCGGGCGGAGTGCTCGGCCGGACCGGAGATGATCAGCGGGGTACGCGCCTCGTCGATCAGGATCGAGTCGACCTCGTCGACCACGGCGAAGAAGTGGCCGCGCTGGACCAGTTCCTCCTTCGACCAGGCCATGTTGTCGCGCAGGTAGTCGAAGCCGAACTCGTTGTTCGTGCCGTAGGTGATGTCGCACTCGTAGGCCGCGCGGTGCTCGGTGGCGGGCCGGTTGGGCAGCACCACGCCGACGCGCAGGCCGAGGAACTCGTGGACGCGGCCCATCCAGGCGGCGTCGCGCTCGGCCAGGTAGTCGTTCACCGTGATCACGTGCACGCCCTTGCCGCCGAGCGCGTTCAGGTAGACCGGCATGACCGAGGTGAGCGTCTTGCCCTCACCGGTCTTCATCTCGGCGATGTTGCCGAAGTGCAGCGCCGCGCCACCCATCACCTGGACGTCGTAGGGGCGCTGGCCGAGCACCCGCGAGGCGGCTTCCCGGCACACCGCGAACGCCTCGGGCAGCAGGTCGTCGAGGGTCTCGCCGTCCTCGAGCCGCTCCTTGAACTGGTCGGTCATGCCGCGCAGCTCGTCGTCGCTGAGGTCGACGTAGTCGTCCTCGATCGAGTTGACGGCGGCAGCGATGGCCTTCAGCCGACGCACCATGCGGCCCTCGCCGGCGCGAAGGAACTTTTCCAGAATCGACACGGATCAACGCTCCCCTAGACGGTCTCGAACCATCGTAGGCGCTCCGACGCGACGATGGTCACTGGTGGCGGCGGTCCGGGCTCCGGAACCCGACATAACGCCGCGACCGTGCGCCACCGGCTGCTAATCGGGTTACGCCGTGCGCGAACGATCCGGCACGATGGCTCGAATGGAGCCTGTGGAGATCATCGAGGACGGCCTGCTGCTGCGCCCGTGGCGCGCGGAGGACGCAGACGCGGTGCACCGCGCCTGCCAGGATCCGGACATCCAGCGCTGGACCACCGTACCTCGCCCGTACCTGCCGGAGCACGCGACCGAGTCCGTCACCACGACCAGCGCCACCGCCTGGGCCGAGGGCACCGGGGCGCAGTTCGCGGTCTGCGACGCCGGCACCGGTGAGCTGCTCGCTTCGATCGGCCTGGACTCCATCGACCGCACGCTGGATTCGGCGGAGGTGGGCTACTGGACCGCGCCGTGGGCCCGGGGCCGGGGCGTCGCGGTCCGCGCCACCCGCGCGCTGGCCCGCTGGGCGTTCGACGCCCTCAAGCTACGCCGGCTCATCTGGCAGGCCGAGATCGGCAACCACGCCTCCCGGCTGGTCGCGCTGCGCGCCGGCTTCCGGATCGACGGTGAGCTGCGGCTGGCCCATCCCAGCCCCGGCGGCCGTCCGGAGGGCTGGATCGGCTCGCTGCTCCCCGGCGAGGTCGCCGCGGCGGGTGAGCCGATCCCCTACGGCCCGGACACGCTCCAGGCCCGCCGAGCGGCCGTCTTCGGCCGGCCGCAGCCGGTCCTGTTCGCCACCGCCGGGGACACCGAACTGCGGCTGCGCGCGCCGGAGGAACGCGACCTGCCCGAGGTGACGCGTACCTGCCAGGACGAGCAGACCGTCCGCTGGACCACGGTGCCGCACCCGTACCGGTCGGAGCACGCCGAGGGCTACCTGCGCGACCTGGTCCGCCCGGCCTGGGCGCGGGGCACCGCCGTGATGTTCGCCGTGGCCGACCCGGACGACCGCTACGTCGCCTCGGTCGACCTGCGCCTGCTGCCGGGCGATCCGCTGGTCGCCGACGTGGGCTACATGACCGCGCCGCACGCCCGCGGCCGGGGTTACCTGCCGGCCGCGCTTGCCGCCGTGTGCGCCTGGGGCTTCACCACGCTCGGCCTGGCCCGGGTCGAGTGGCGGGCGAACGTGGGCAACACCGCCTCCCGGCGGGCCGCCGAGAAGGCCGGCTTCACCGTCGAGGGCACGCTGCGCGACGGCATCCAGCACCGCGGCGAGCGGCAGGACGTGTGGATCGGCGGCCTGCTGCCGGGCGACCTGACGTGACGCCGGAGACGATCGAGGGGTACGGCGTACGACTTCGGACGTGCCACCTCGGCGACGTGCCAGACATGGTGGCCGGGTGCGGCGACCCGGAGATCCGCCGGTTCATGCCCCAGCTGCCCGATCCGTACGACGCCGACGCCGCCAGGTGGTGGATCACCGAGGGAGCCCCTGCCGCATGGGCGGCGGGCGGTGCCGCGTACACGATCGCCGACCCGGCGTCCGACCGGCTGCTCGGCAGCATCGGGCTGACCCGGCTCAGCGCGGAGCGGGCGATCTGCGAAATCGGCTACTGGGTGGGACGGTGGGCCCAGGGGCGGGGGGTGGCCACAGCGGCGACCCGCTTGCTGAGCGAGCGGGCGTTCGCCGCCGGGACGGCCCGGCTGGAACTGCTCACCCGCGCCGACAACGTGGCGAGCCAGCACATCGCGCTCGCCTGCGGCTACCGGCACGAGGGGGTACGCCGGGCCGCGGGCGCGGACGGCGACGGCAGACGCCAGGACCTGATCGCCTGGGCGCGGCTGGCCGACGACCCGCCCGGCCCGGTCGCCCGGCTGCTGCCCGACCTGCCGGACGGCCGGCTCACCGACGGTGTGGTGACGCTGCGCCCGGTGGAGCCGGCGGACACCGACGCACTGTACCGGCTGCACACGCTGCCGGAGGTGGTGGCGAACCGGGTGCCGCCGGTGTCGCCGGAGCGGGCGGCGCTCGCGCGCCGCTGCCGGCTGGCGGCGAGCCGCTGGCTGGCGGGCGAGGCCGCCGACCTGGCGATCCTCGACGCGGCCACCGGCGTTGTCGTCGGCGGCTGCGCGCTGTTCTACGACGAGCCGGCCACCGGGCAGGCCATGCTCGGCTACAGCCTGCTGCCCGAGGCGCGCGGGCGCGGGCTGGCGGCCCGCACGGTCCGGCTGGTCTCCGCATGGGCGTTCGGCATCGGGGTGGCCCGGCTCTGGGCCGGCACCCGGCCGGACAACATCGCCTCGCAGCGGGTCCTGGAACGTGCCGGCTTCCGGCGGGAAGGGCTGCTTCGCGGCCGGCTGCCCGGCCCGGAGGGCACCCGCGTCGACTCGGTGGTCTACGGCCGGCTGTCCACCGACGAGAGCTGAGGACGGGCCCCGCGCGGGGGCCCGTCCTGACCGGTCAAGGGGTCACGTGTCGAGCTGGATGATCCCGTAGTCGTACGCGTGCCGCCGGTAGACCACACTCGGGCGGCCGGACTCCTTGTCCTGGAACAGGTAGAAGTCGTGGCCGACCAGTTCCATCTGGAACAACGCGTCGTCGACGGTCATCGGGTCGGCGGGGTGGACCTTGGCCCGGGCGATGTGCCACGGCTGGTCGTCGTTTTCGGCGTAGCGGTCCTCGTCGGGGCGCTCGGCGACGGCGGTGGCGGCGCCGCGGCCGTCGCTCGCCGCCAGGCCGGGCCCGTCGAGGTCGGCCACCGGCAGCCCGGCGGTCGCGGCGGCCACTGAGATCGGCGGCCGTCCCCGGTGCACCCGGCGGCGGTCCGCGGCGCGGCGGAAGCGCGTGTCCAGCTTGGCGATGGCGGCGTCGAGCGCGCTGTAGAAGTCGTTCGTGCAGGCCTCGGCCCGGATCACCGGGCCGCGCGTCACGCACGTGATCTCCACCCGCTGGCAGGTGTCCGCCTGGCGTGGATTGCGCTCGTGGAACAACTCGACGTCCACGCGAATGAGCTTCTGGTCGTAGCGTTCGATCTTTGCGAGCTTCTCGGCTACGTGTACCCGGTAATGGTCCGGCACTTCGACGTTACGGCCCTTGACCACGATGTCCACGTGACCTCCCTTGTTCGGACGGTCGTTCGGTCCGGATCATCCGGTCGACGCACCCGGGAGGGCCCCGCTCGGCGTCGACCGGTGTTGTTCGGCTACGCCTCCTTCCAGTGCCGGGGAAGGTTGGCATCCTCACTACCCCCGACAACGAAACGCTAACTCCTGTTCGGCCACCCGTCACCCCTGGTCGCCGAAGGCGGTCGCGGAATTTAACACCTCATACACCATGGGGTGAAACGGATGCACGAAGCGTCACCGACGGTGCCGCTTTTGCGTTGCGGCGAGCACCGCCGCGGCCTTTGGCGTCATTCCCGCGCGGCGCAACATCCGGCTCACCGCCGCCAGCGTGGCGCCGGTGGTGACGATGTCGTCGAGCAGCACCACAGTGTCCGCCGGCCGCTGCCCGCCCGGCGGGCGGCGCAGCCGGAACGCTGCTTCGGCCGCGGCGGCCCGTCCGGCGCTGTCCAGCGCCACCGAGTCGATCCGGGGCAGCGCCCGCAGCGGGCGCAGCACGCGTACCGGCCAACCGGCCGCGCGCAGCCGGGCCGCCGCCGGCCGGACCAGCCGGTCGAGATGGTCGCCGTAGCGGGCCCGGGCCGCGCGGGCGGTGTCCGGGACCGCCACGAGCGTCACCGGGCCGGGCGGCCCCACCGCCGCCGCGACCACCTCGGCCAGCAGCGCCCCCAGCGGCCGGGCCAGCCCGTGCCGACCCCGTTCCTTGTACGCCAGCAGCCCTTCGCGCAGCGCACCGCCGTACGGGCCGAGCGCGACGCAGGGCGGAAGGCCGGACGGGGCCGGATCGGGCCGGGCCGGTGCGGGACGCAGCGACTCCAGCTCGCGCACGCAGCCGGGGCAGAAGCCGTGCCGCAGCCGCACCGACGTCGCGCCGCAGCCGGCGCACCCGGCGGGCAGCACCAGGTCGGTCAGGTCCGACCAGAGCCCGCCCAGGTCACGCACGGGCGGTCAGTAGAGGAAGAACGGCGCGGTCGGGTTGGTCGCCCGGCTACCCGCCGGAACCTCGAGCACCTGCTCCCGCCTGACGTAGTCGAACGGGTTGTTCCGCCAGGCCGCGCCGTCCGTCTCGAACATGAACGAGAACGCGGCCAGGCCGCGGTCGCCGCCGCCCGGATACCCGGCGAGCTGGGTCACCGGGGCGCCGATCTCCACCGCCAGCGGCGTCTCCCAGGCGCCGTCGACGCTGAGCTGGTGGATCGCCGAGCGCCGGTCCACCTCGTTGCCGGCCAACGCCAGCTCGTTCTCCGCCACCCAGTCCACCACCGTCACGCCGGTGAGCAGCGTGGTCACCCGGCGGGGCTGGCCGAGGCTGACCACGCCACCGTCGATGCTCACCGCGGCGACGAAGACCACGCCGGCGGAGACCAACGCGATCCGGTGGCCGTCGAGGGAACCTGCCACAGCCGTCACCGGCCCGGGAACGGACAGCGGGATCTCGCTCATCCGGCCCGCGCCGTCGAACCGGTAGAGCCGGCCGTCGGCCGCCACCAGACCGGCCGGGCGGGCCATGCTCAGCGACCGCAGCCAGGTGGGGCGGCTCATCGCGCGGAACGTACGGTCGCCGGGGCTGAACACCGCGACCGGCGCCGGACCGGTACCCACCTTGAGTCGCCTGCCGTTGTCCGGCCCGGTCACCACGAGCGCGGCGAGCACCTGGTCGTCCGCGCGGGCGAGCGAGGCGGAGACCACGTTGCGGTTCTCCTCGGGCGGCAGCGGCGCGGCGGCCCGCGACTCGTTACCGAACGCCAGGGGACGCACCGCGCCGTCGTGGACGGCGAACCGCACCGGATCCGCGCCGCGTGGATAGGCGGCGACCGAGGCGCGCTCGCGCCGCAGGTCGACGGTGAGCCGCTTCTGGTTCTGGATCTTCAGGTCGACCCGGCCGTCCAGGTCCGACAGTGACCACGCCAACTGGGTGCCGAGCCGGGTCAGCCGCTGCTCGTTGGCGCTCGGCATGTTGAGGTTGATCTCCCAGTGGCCGTCCGCGCCGGTCGCGTTGTTGATCAGCTGGGTGCCGTCGGGCAACCCGGTCACGGCGGGGGCGAGCCAGTCCGACGGGCGGTCGGCCAGCCACTTCATCACCTCGGTGATGCGCCGCTCAGTCGGCGCTGTCGAGAGCAGGTAGCGCTGGTCCGGCACCAGCCGGGTCAGGTCGGTGTTCCAGAAGTAGACGGTGCGGGGACGGTAGTACTCGCGCATCGCCGAGTCACTGGCCAGCAGCACGTTCGGCAGCTCGGTGATCAGCAGGCCGGTGCCGGGGTCGGCCCGTCGCAACTCGAAGACGTACTGCGTCTCACTCGCCACCGGCGGGCCGAGCGTGCCGTCGGCGCGCAGCACGCCCACCTGCTGCACCTTGAGCGTCACGGTGCTGGTGCCCTGGTTGTTCGGCGGCGTGCTCTCCGGCTTCTCCCGCAGCCGCACCACCGTCAGCTCGATCTCGCTGGTCTGCGGCTTGCCCGGAAGCAGGTCGCGGGCCTCCTCGGCGAGGAACTTCCGGGCCCGCGCGTACGCCTGGTCGCGTTCCCCGGCCGTGGCGGCCCGCAGGTAGTTCTCGATGAACGGCACCGGCTCGCTGCTGTCGGCCGGTTCGGGCGGCCGGGCCGGGCTGCCGTTGAACACCCCGGACTCGGCGGCCGGCACCGAGCCGTTCACCTGCACGTCTGTCTCGTCCGGGATGCCGCATCCGGCGAGCGCGGCCGGCAGCAGCGCGCCGGTCAGCAACAGAGCCAGGACGCGGCGGTTCACGGCCGTGCCTCCGCGTGGTCGCCACCGGCCGGTCCGGCGGTCAGTGACGGGACGCCGCCGGTCCCCACTGCGGGCGGGCCGCCGTCGCGGGGGCCACCGAACGGCACCGTGGCGTCGGCCGGGACCAGCCGCAGCGGGGAGGTGGTGAGCCGGTCCCCGGCGCGGGCCGGCAGGGTGAGCCGGAACTGCGCGCCCTGCCCCGGCGCTCCCCACGCCTCCAGCCATCCGCCGTGCAGGCGGGCGTCCTCCAGGCTGATCGACAGGCCCAGCCCGGTGCCGCCGGTCTGCCGGGCCCGCGACGGGTCGGCCCGCCAGAAGCGGTTGAACACCAGCTTCTCCTCCCCCGGCTTGAGGCCGACGCCGTGGTCCCGCACGGTGATCGCCACCGCGCTCTGGTCCTGGCCCAGGGTGATCCGTACCGGCTTGGCCTCGCCGTGCTCGACCGCGTTGCCGACCAGGTTGCGCAGCACCCGCTCGACGCGGCGCGGGTCGACCTCGGCGATCACCGGAGTGTCCGGCAGGTCCAGCTCGATGGTCACGCCGACCCGCTCGGCCAGACCGGCCAGCCGCTCGGTCACCCGGTGCGCCACCGGCACCAGGTCGGTCGGCTCGCTGTCCAGCACCGCGAACCCGGCGTCGAACCGGCTGATCTCCAGCAGGTCGGTGAGCAGTTCCTCGAACCGGTCCAGCTCGGCCTGGAGCAGCTCGGCACTGCGGGCGACCGCCGGATCGAACTCGTCGCGCTCGGCGAAGATCAGGTCGGCGGCCATCCGGACCGTGGTCAGCGGCGTCCGCAGCTCGTGCGAGACGTCGGAGGTGAACCGGCGTTGCAGGCGGGACATCTCCTCCAGCCGGAGGATCTGCCGTTGCAGGTTCGTCGCCATCTGGTTGAACGAGGCCGCCAGCAGGGCGAGGTCGTCCTCGCCGGAGACCACCATGCGCTGGTCGAGCAGCCCGGCGGAGAGCCGTTGCGCGGTGCGCGCGGCCACCCGTACCGGCGTCACCACCAGGCGGGTGACCAGGGCGGCCAGCAGGCCGAGCAGGAGCACCAGCGCGACGCCGGTGGCGACCACGGTGGCCCGGGCGTCGGCCGCCGTCGCGTCCTGCCGCGCCAGCGGTACGAGGTAGTAGAGCTCGACCTGCCCGAACTTGGTCGGCACCGGGGAGCCGTAGACGAGGTATTTCGTGCGCTCGCCGCCGAGCGAGCCGGTACGGATCTGGTGGGCGACCTTGCCGGAGGCGACGGCGGCCCGCAACTCGTCGCCGATCACCGCGTCCACGGGCACCTCGGGCGTGGTACGCGGTTCGATGAACTCGGCGAAGCTGTCGGCGGTGATCGCCACCACCACGCCGCTGGTCTGGGTGGGGTCTCCGCCGGCCAGGTAGTTGACGGTGCCGTCGATCGTGTTCTGGAGCTGCGCCTCCTGCGGCTGGCTGTAGAGGTTGAACTGCTTGGCCGCGTACTCGCTGCCGTTGCTCAGCCGCAGTCGCACGTCGGTCTCGGCGTTCTCCAGCAGAATGCTGGTGATCTTGTCGGCGATCAGGTAGGCGAAGCCGCCCACCAGCAGGCTCGACGCCACGAGCGTGATGGTGACCACACGAACCTGGAGCGACCGCCGCCACGCCTGGTGCACCCCGGCCGCCAGCCGGGCGGCCCGGCCGGTCAGGGCGAGCCAGAGCGCCCGCACGGCGGGTAGCCGGCGGGGCGCGGCGGGTGGCGGGGTCAACACAGTGCTGACCAGGCTATCCGGTGCCCGCCTTGTAGCCCACGCCTCGCACCGTGAGGATGATTTCGGGTCGCTCCGGATCCGGCTCGATCTTGGCGCGCAGCCGCTGCACGTGCACGTTGACCAGGCGGGTGTCGGCCGCGTGGCGGTAGCCCCAGACCTGCTCCAGCAGCACCTCGCGGGTGAAGACCTGGCGCGGCTTGCGGGCGAGCGCGACCAGCAGGTCGAACTCCAGCGGCGTCAGCTTCACCTCCTCGCCGTCGCGGCTGACCGTGTGGGCCGGCACGTCGATGGTGATCTGGTTGCCGGGCGGGCCGATGGTCAGCATCTCCGGCGCCACGTCCTCGCCCCGGCGCAGCCGGGCCCGCATCCGGGCCACCAGCTCCTTGGGCTTGAACGGCTTGACCACGTAGTCGTCGGCGCCGGACTCCAGCCCGAGCACCACGTCGACGGTGTCGCTCTTGGCGGTCAGCATCACGATCGGCACGCCGGACTCGCCCCGGATGGCGCGGGCCACGTCGATGCCGCTCATGCCCGGCAGCATCAGGTCGAGCAGGACTATGTCGGGTCGGTTGTCGCGGAAGGCGGCCAGCGCCCGTTCGCCGTCCGCGACGAAGGACGGCACGAAGCCCTCGCTGCGCAGCACGATGCCGAGCATCTCGGCGAGGGCGGGGTCGTCGTCGACCACGAGTACCCGGGCTCTCATGGGGTTTATCGTTCCATCCCCGTTCGTCTGGAGTGTTCGGCGTCTCCACGGCACCGTAGCGCCGAGCGGCCCCGCGCACCACAGCAGTCGGCGTGGCCGCCCAGCGTGGCGTGCCGGGTGGTCGGGTCCACCGGATGCGGACCCGCCGTGCAACCATGATCCCCCGGGCGTCGCCCCGCCCGCCACCTCCGCTCCCCCGCCCAGGAGTACGCGTGCCCGACGCCGGCCCGACCGCGGTGCTGCCGCGCCGTCCGCTGACCGTCGGCGAGCTGCTCGACGCGGCCGTGCTGCTGCTGCGCGACCAGGCCCGGGTGCTCGTTCCGCTCGCGCTCCTGCTGGCCCTCGCCGAACAGGCGGTGCTCCACCCGCTGCGGATGCTGGTGGCAGCCGACCCACCGTCCTGGTGGCCGGCGGAGATCGGCGACTCGCTCCCCGGGTACTGGCTGC
Source organism: Micromonospora sp. NPDC005257 (assembly GCF_042872445.1). Taxonomy (NCBI): domain Bacteria; kingdom Bacillati; phylum Actinomycetota; class Actinomycetes; order Micromonosporales; family Micromonosporaceae; genus Micromonospora; species Micromonospora sp. NPDC005257. Next base: position 231,100 of record NZ_JBIAKL010000010.1, read on the forward strand.
TGCTGGCGGCCGGCGCCGGCAGCGAAGCCGCGATCATCGCGCTGCTCGGCGCCCCGGCCGCGCGCGGCGCCGGCGCGGCACTGCTGGGCCGCCGCCCCGCGCCGTCGGAGCTGCTGCGCGGCGCCCGGCTGGGCGCGGCGCTGCCGGCCGCCGTCCTGGTCGGGCTGACCGTCACCGCCGCCGCGCTGACCGGGCCGGGCTGGTTCCTGGCGTACGCGCTGCTCGGCCTGGTGGTGCCGGTGCTGGTGCTGGACGGGACGCCGGCGCACCGGGCGCCCTGGCGGGCGGTACGCCTCGCCGGCCGGGTCGGCACGCGGGCCGCCGCGATCCGGCTGCTGGGCTATCTGGGCTGGTGGCTGATCCGGCTCGGCATCGGGCTGGGCGTCTACCACGGGCTGGGCATGCTGGGTCTGTTCGACGTCTCGGCCTGGGCGCTGCCGGTGACGATCGCCGCCTTCACCGCAGTGAACGCGCTGGCGTACTCGGCGCTCGGCTGCCTGGACGCCGTACTGCACCTGGAGACCCGGATCCGCACCGAAGGGCTGGACATCCGGCTCTCCCGCGCGCCGGCCGGCGCGCGGGAGGCCGCTCTGCTGGCGGCGTACCGGTGAGCCGATGGTGGACCGAGACGGTGGCGGCCCTCGGTGACGTGGTGCCACTGCCGCTGGCCGGGCTGATCCTGTTGGGTGTCGCGCTGCTGGTGGCGGTGGCCTGGTACTTCTTCCCCGCCTGGGTGCCCCGCCGGCTGCCCCGGTTCAGGTTCCCCCGGCTACGGTGGCCGCGCCTGCCCCGGCTGAGGCGGCCCAGGTTCCGGCGTCCTCGCCGGTCCCGCGACGACGACCCGCCGGGCGTGCGCCTGCCCGCGCCCCGGCTGCCGGAACCGGCCGGGCCGGGGCTGGCCGACCGGCTGGCGGCCGAGGGCCGGTACGCCGAGGCGGTCCGGGAGCGGCTGCGCGAGATGGTCCGGCTCCTGGTCGTCCGGCAGGTGGTGGAGCCCCGCCCCGGGCTGACAGTCGTCGAGCTGACCGAGGCGGCGGCCCGAGCCCGGCCGCAGGTCCGGCCCACGCTGCACGCGGCCGGGGCGATCTTCTCCGACCTCTGGTACGCCCAGCGTCCCGCCACCGCCGCACACGACCGGCGGATGTGTGAACTCGCCGCCGACCTGAGTCGCGAGCTGAGCGGGGAGGAGCCGCGGTGACCGCCACCGTCGTACCGGAGAGCGCGACGGCCACGGCCACCGCGCCGCCGCGCCGGCGCCTGTACCGGTTGCTCGTCCCGCTCGGGCTCGCCGTGCTGCTGATCGTGACCACGCTCGTGCTGCGCGCGGTCGACCGGCCCGACGCGGACGAGCCCGGTTTCCTGTCCCCGGTCGCCACCGACGACGACGGCGCCAGCCGGCTCGCCGAGGCCCTGCGTACGCAGGGCGTGCCGGTGCGCCGGGAGACGGATCTGACGGCGGCGCTGCGTGCCGCCCGGACCGGGCCGAGCACGCTGTTCGTGCCCGCGCCAGGGCTCGTGCACCCGGACCTGCTCGACGGCCTGACCACGCTGCCGCGCGGTAGCCGGCTGGTGCTGGTCGAGCCCTCCCGGCGGGTGCTCGTCGAGCTGGGCACCCCGATCGAGCCGGCCGGCGGGCGCTGGGCCGCGCGGGCGGTGCCGCCGGACGCGGACGGCAAGCCGTGCCGGCTGCCCGAGGCGGTCCGGGCCGGCGTCGCCGCGATCGACCTCCAGCGTTACGCCGGGCCGGCCGAGGCCGACCACTGCTACGGCGGCGCGCTGCTGCGCGCCCCCGGCCGGGTCGAGGTGGTGACGGCCGGCGCCAGTGACCCGTTCCGCAACGACCGGATCGGCGAGTGGAGCAACGAGGCGCTCGCCACCGGCCTGCTCGGCGGGGACCGGCCGCTGATCTGGCTCGACCTGCCCGGGCCGGTGCCGGCGCCGACCGGCCCGAGCTGGTCCGCGGAACCGTTCACCGAGCAGCCCACCCCGGCCGGCAGCGGCCGCTCGAAACGGCCCGACCTGCCCGACCGCGCCGACCGGCCGTGGGAGAACCCGCTCTGGGGCGCCTTCCCGCAGTGGTTCTGGGCCGCCCTGGTGCAGCTCGCCCTGGCCGGGCTGCTCGTGGTGCTGTGGCGGGCCCGCCGGCACGGGCCGCCGGTGTCGGAGCCGCTGCCGGTGACCGTCCGGTCCGCCGAGACGGTGCGCGGCCGGGCGCGGCTCTACCGCCGGGCGGGCGCCCGGGACACCGTCGCCGGGACGTTGCGCGCCGCCGCGCTGGACCGGCTGGTGACCCGGCTCAACCTGCCCCCGGACACGTCCGACCACGAGGTGGCCGCCCGGGTCGCCGAGCGCGCCGGCGCCGACCCGGAACGGGTGGCCGACCTGCTCCACGGCCCGACCCCGGCCAACGACCGCGAGCTGCTGGAGCTGGCCCGCGAACTGGACGCCCTGACCCGTACCCTGGCCCCGCATCCGAGCGAAGGAGACCCCCGGTGACCGGACCCGTCACGACCACCGCCCCGTCCGGTGCCCGCGCCGCCCTGCACCGCCTGCGGGCCGAGGTGGCGAAGGCCGTCGTCGGGCAGGACGCCGTGGTCACCGGCCTGGTGATCGCGTTGCTCTGCCGGGGACACGTGCTGCTGGAGGGCGTACCGGGGGTGGCCAAGACGCTGCTGGTGCGGACCCTGGCCGCCGCGCTCGACCTGGACGCCAAGCGGGTGCAGTTCACCCCCGACCTGATGCCCGGCGACGTCACCGGCTCGCTGATCTTCGACCAGCGCACCGCCGCGTTCACGTTCCGGGAGGGGCCGGTCTTCACCAACCTGCTGCTCGCCGACGAGATCAACCGCACCCCGCCGAAGACGCAGTCGGCGCTGCTGGAGGTGATGGAGGAGCGGCAGGTCTCCGTCGAGGGCGAGCGCCGTCCGCTGCCGGACCCGTTCATCGTCGCGGCCACCCAGAACCCCGTCGAGTACGAGGGCACCTACCCGCTGCCCGAGGCGCAGCTCGACCGCTTCCTGCTCAAGCTGACAGTGCCGCTGCCGGAGCGGGAGGAGGAGCTGGGCGTGCTGCGTGCGCACCACGCCGGCTTCGACCCGCGCGACCTGCGCGCGGCGGGCGTACGACCGGTGGCCGGCGTGGCGGACCTGGCCGCCGCCCGGGCCGAGGTGCGGAACGTGCACGTGGCCGAGCCGGTCCTCGGCTACATCGTGGACCTGTGCCGGGGCACCCGCTCCGCGCCGGCGCTGGAGCTGGGCGCGTCCCCGCGAGGCGCGACCGCGCTGCTGAACACCGCCAAGGCGTGGTCCTGGTTGGCCGGCCGCGACCACATCACCCCGGACGACGTCAAGGCGGTCGCCCGGCCCACGCTGCGGCACCGGCTGCGTGCACGCCCGGAGGCCGAGCTGGAGGGCGTGACCGTGGACGCGGTGCTGGAGTCGGTGCTGGCCACCGTGCCGACGCCGCGATGACCTGGCGGGCGGGTCTGCTGCTCGGCGCGGGCGCGCTGACGCTGCCGTTCTGGCCGGCGCCGTTCCTCGGCGTCGCCGTGCTGACCGCCGTGGTGCTGCTGCTGGTGCTGCTCGACCGGGCGTTGGCGGTCCCGCCGGACGCGCTGGTCGTGACCCGTTCCGGGGAGCGGACGGTCCGCCTCGGCGGCTCCGCCACCGTCTCGCTGCATGTGGCCAACCCGACCGACCGCACGCTGTACGCCCAGGTGCGCGACGCCTGGGTGCCGTCGGCCGGGGCTCGCCCGGACGTGCCGCCGGATCGCCTGCTCACCGTGCCGCCCGGTGGCGACGCCACGCTGCCGGTCCGGCTCACCCCGACCCGGCGCGGCGACCGGCCGGCGGTGGCGCTGACCGTACGCTCGCTCGGGCCGATGGGCCTGGGCGCCCGGCAGCGCGCCGGACGGCCCGCGACGCCTCGGTGGACGCTGCGCGTGCTGCCCCGCTTCGACTCCCGCCGGCACCTGCCGGAGAAGCTGGCCCGGCTGCGGGTCATCGACGGCGTGCAGGTGACCCGGGGGCGCGGTCACGGCACCGAGTTCGACACGTTGCGCGAGTACGCGGTGGGCGACGACGTCCGCTCGATCGACTGGCGGGGCAGCGCCCGCCGGGCCGACGTGCTGGTGCGCACCTGGCGCCCGGAGCGGGACCGGCGCCTGGTCTGCGTGCTGGACACCGGACGCACGTCGGCGGTACGCCTCGGCGACGAGCCCCGGTTGGACACCGCCATCGACGCGGCGCTGCTGCTCACCGCGCTCGCGGCCCGCGCGGGCGACCGGGTGGACCTGCTGGCGGCGGACACCGAGATCCGGGCCCGGGTCACCGGCAGCGGTCGTCCGGCGCTGCTCGCCCGGCTGGTCGACGCGGTGGCGCCGTTGCAGCCCGCGCTGGCCGAGACCGACTTCGAGCTGATCGCCGCCGAGGTGCTGCGCCGGGAGCGGCAGCGCAGCCTGGTAGTGCTGTTCACCGCGTTGGAGGCGGGCGCGATCGGCGACGGGCTGCTGCCGGTGCTGCCCCGGCTGGCCACCCGGCACCGAGTGGTGCTGGCCGCCGCCAGCGACCCGGTGCTGACCGGGCTCGCCACCGCAACTCCGGCCGGGCCGGACGACCCGTACGCGGCCGCCTCGGCGTGGCGGGCGCTGGCCGAGCGGGACCGGGTACGCGCCGCACTGTCCCGCTACGGCGTGACAGTGGTGGACGTGCCCGCGCACCGGCTGGCCCCGGCCGTCGCCGACACCTATCTGCGGCTCAAGTCCCTCGGTCAGCTCTGACCGCACGCCGGCCGAGCACCAGCGCGTACGCCAGGAAGGCCAGCCACACCGCGGCGCCCGCCGCCACCCGCAGCGGGATCGGCACGGGCGCCGGGGTGACGAACGCCTCGATCAGCGCGGAGACCGCGAACAGGCCGACCAGACCGGCCGCGACCACGACGGCGAGCTTTCCCGCCTCGGCGACCGCCCGGCCGCGCCCGAGGTGCGCGGGCGGGGCGATCCAGGCCCAGGCGGTGCGCAGTCCGACCCCGGCGGCGACGAAGATGCCGGTCAGCTCCAGCAGCCCGTGCGGGGTGATCATGCCGAAGAAGACGTCCGCCCGGCCGTAGGACACCATCACGCCGCCGACCACGCCGATGTTCAACGCGTTCTGCCACAGCAGCCAGAACACCGGCACCACGAGCACGCCGGCGGCCAGGCACTGGGCGGCCAGCCAGGCGTTGTGCGTCCACAGGTGGAACGCGAAGGTCGGCGCGGCGAACTCGCTGTAGTAGCCGGCGAAGCGGGAGTCGACGAGTTCCCGGGCGGCCTGCTCGCCGATGAACGCGGCGGCGGTGTCCGGGTTGCCGGCGACGAACCAGATGAGGAAGGCGGTCAGGGCGCTGAACCCGGTGGCCACGCCGCACCACCAGGGCCAGGCACGGTAGAGCGCGGCGGGCAGGTCGGCGGCCAGGAACCGGCCCACGGCCGCCCAGGACGGCCGGGGACGGCCGGTGACCCGGGCCCGCGCCGCGAGGACGAGATGGGACAGTCGGTTCACCAGCGCCGGCTCGGGGGCCCGGGCGCGCAGCGCGGACAGGTGGGTGGCGCTGCGCTGGTAGAGCGCGACCAGTTCGTCGACCTCGGCCGCGTCGAGGCGACGCCGCCCGGTCAGGTGTTCCAGCCGCCGCCATTCGGCGTTGTGCTCGGCCACGTACGCGTCGAGATCCACTCACCCTCCCCCGTCCGGCGTCCATGGTGTTCACTGTCGGGGTGCGCGCGCAACCTCCCCCACCGGCCCGGTGGGCCGACGCCGGTCTGGTCAGCGGCGAGGCGGTGGAGCTGGACGTCCGGGCGGCCCGGCTGGGCTCCCGGGTGCTCGCCCTGCTGATCGACGCGGTGATCCAGCTCGTGCTGGCGCTGGTGCTCGGGACGGTGCTGACGGTGGCGGCGCTCGCCCTGCTGGGCGACGTCCTCGACGACGCGCTGGCCGGCGCGCTCCAGATCGTGCTGCTGGTGCTGGTCCTGCTCGGTTATCCGGTGGTGATGGAGCGCTTCGCCGGTGGCCGGACGGTGGGCAAACTGGCCGTGGGGCTGCGGGTGGTGCGGGCCGACGGCGGCCCGGTCGGTGTGGGCCAGTCGCTGACCCGGGCGCTCGTCGGCGTCGCGGTGGAGTGGCCCGGCCTGGTGCTGCCGCTGCTGAGCTGGGTCGCCGGCGTCACGGTGATGCTCACCGACCCGCGTGGTCGCCGGCTGGGCGACCTGGTCGCCGGCACGCTCGTGGTGCACACCCGCGGCGCCGCCGTGTGGCGGCCGCTGCCGCCGGCGCCCCCGCCGCTGCTGGCCTGGGGGACCACGCTCGACCTGACCCGGTTCGACGACGGGCTGGCGCTGGCCGTCCGGCAGTACCTGGACCGGTTGCCCCAGCTCGCCGAGCCGGACCGGTCCCGGCTGGGCCGGGCACTGTGGGCCGAGGTCGCGACGGTCACCTCACCGCCTCCGCCCTGGGCCGCGCCGGACTGGGTCTACCTGTCCGCCGTGCTGGCCGAGCGGGGGCGCCGGGCCGCGCTGCGGTTGGGCCGCACCCGGACGGTCACCGCCACGCTCTGGCCGGAGCTGGTCCCGGTGCCGGCGGGCGTACCGCACCCGGCCGCACAGGCCGCCGGGTTGCGGCCCGCCGCGCCGGAGGCCACACCCGGTCCGGTGCGCCGCTGAGCCGCGCTCAGGCGAACAGCGTCCGTCCCCACCAGTCTGCGGCGTCGCGGACGCCGGGCGGGCAGGCGAACAGGCCGCTGGAGACGTGCCGCAGGTACTCGTTCATCGCGTCGTTGCGGGCCAGCCGGGTCTGGATGGGTACGAACTGCCGGCGCGGATCCCGCTGGTAGGCGATGAAGAACAGGCCGGCGTCGAGCCTCCCGAGCCCGTCCGAGCCGTCCACGAAGTTGTAGCCGCGACGCAGCAGGCGGGCGCCGTTGTTCGCGTCCGGGTGGGCCAGCCGTACGTGTGCGGTGTCCGCGATGAGCGGCTCGCCGTCGTCGCCCTTCGCGGCGAAGTCCGGCTCGTCGAACTCGTCGCGCCGGCCCAGCGGGGCGCCGCTGCCCTTGGTCCGGCCGACGATCGTCTCCTGCTCGGTCAGCGGGCTGCGGTCCCACGTCTCGATCAGCATCCGGATCTTGCGGGTGACCAGGTAGGAGCCGCCGGTCATCCAGTCCGGGCCGTCGCCGGGCTGCACCCAGAGCTGGTCGCGCAGCAGGCCGGCGTCCTCGGCCTTGAGGTTTGCGGTGCCGTCCTTGAAGCCGAACAGGTTGCGCGGCGTGGCCTGGTCCCGCGACGTTGACGAGGTGCGTCCGAAGCCGAGCTGCGACCAGCGGACGCTCACCACGCCCATGCCGATGCGGGCCAGGTTGCGGATGGCGTGCACTGCCACCTGGGGGTCGTTGGCGCAGGCCTGCACGCAGAGGTCGCCGCCGGACAGCTCCGGCTTGAGCGCGTCCCCGGCGAAGTGCGGCAGATCGGCGAGGGCGGCCGGACGGCGGGCGGCGATGCCGAAGCGGTCCCGGCCCTGGGCGTCGCGGAACAGCGACGCTCCGAATCCGACGGTGAGGGTGAGCTGCGACGGCGGCAGGCCGAGCGCCTCGCCGGTGTCGTCCGGCGGCGCCTCGGGCATGCCGCCGACCGCGCCGATCACCCCGGCGTCCCGGCCGGCGGTCATCCGGGCCGCGGCGGCGGTCCACTCCTGGAGCATCGCGACCAGCCGGTCCCGGTCCTTCGTGACCACGTCGAACGCGACGAAGTGCAGCCGGTCCTGGGCGGGGGTGGTGATGCCGGCCTGGTGCTCGCCGAGGAACGGCACGGAACCGGCGGCCGAGCCGGTGGCGGACGCCTCGTTCCCGCCGGCGAGCAGGGCGCCCGCGCCGCCCGCCACCCCGGCGACGCCGGCCACGCCGACGCCGGCCAGGGTCATCGCCCGGCGCCGGGACAGGCCGCGACCGGTCCGCTGGCTGTTCGGCTCGCTCGTCGCGTCACCGCCGGCCGGACCGGTCATCGCGCGACTGCCGCCGCGACCTTGCTGACCGGCTCGGCCAGCGCGTTCACCGCGTCCGACAGCTCCTTCAGCTCGGCCTTACCGAGCTGCGTGTGCAGCTTCCAGCCGTCGCCGGCCCGGTGCCTGCCGAGCGTGGCCTCCACGTTGGCGAACTCGCTGTCGAGCTGCTTGACCAGGTCGGGCGCGCGCTGCTCCAGCGCCGGGCGCAGCGCGGCGATCGCCGCCTTCGAGCCCTCCAGGTTGGCGTTGAAGTCCCAGAGATCGGTGTGCGAGTAGCGCTCCTCCTCACCGGTGATCTTGCCGCTGGCGACCTCGTCGAGCAGCGCCTTGGCACCGTTGGCGAGCTGGAGCGGGGTGAGCTTCTCGGCGTCGGCCTTCGCCACGATCGCCTTCACGTCGGTCAGGAGCCGGTCGGCGATCGGACCGTCCTTGCTGATGTCGCCCGTGGTCCAGAGGTCCTTCTCGATCCGGTGGAAGCCGGTGAACTCCATCCCCTCCTCGACCACCTCCTCGCGGCCGTCGATCTTCGGGTCCAGGTCGCCGAAGCTCTCCGCGACCGGCTCGATCCGCTCCCAGTAGGTGCGGGCCACCGGGTACAGCGCCTTGGCCCTCGCCACGTCGTTCGCCTTGACCGCCGCCACGAACTCCTCGGTCTTTGTCAGCAACGCGGCGGTCTGGCTGCGTACGTACCGCTGGTAGCTCTCGGTGGCCTGGGTCAGCGCGGCGTCCGGTGCGACAGTCGCGGCGGTGCCGCTGACCTTGAGCGCGCCCCGGATGCCCCGGCCGCTCATCCCCGGCTTGCAGGCCGTCTCGTACGTGCCGGCGGCCAACTCGACCCGCAGCTCACGGCTGAGCCCGGGTGCGATGTTCTCCACCTCGCCCATCACCCGGTCACCGGCCGCGTAGACGTAGAACTCGTTGACCTTGGAACCGCTGTTCGTCACCTTGAAGGTGACCTGACCGGCGTCGATCTCGGTGTCGCCGACCTCGCAGACGGTGTCGGTGGCCTTGACGGCGATCGGCCCGCCGTTCGTGGCGTCGGCGTCGTCACCGCCGCACCCGGCCAGTACGGCGACGGCGAGCAGCCCGGCGGTCAGCGCGACGAGTCGAGTGGTACGCATGGTGCGAGGTCTCCTCGGAAGGGGCGGGTCAGCCGCGGGGGGACGAGACGGCGGCCACGTCGGCCGGCACCGGCTCGGCGCGGTGAGCGGGGTCGACGGGCTGAGCGGGGTCGACGGGCTGAGCGGGGTCGACGGGCTTGGCCGGCCGGCCCGGCCTGCGCAGGAACAGCGCGAGCACCGGCACCGCGTACGCGACCCAGGCGATCAGCTCCAGCACCGTCGGCGCGGCCGTGACGTTGAACATGCCGGCGAGCAGCGCGCCGTACCAGGAACTCGGGTCGAGCGTGCCCGAGATGTCGAACGCCAGGTCGTTCAGGCCGGGCAGCACGCCCGCCTCCTGGAAGTCGTGCACGCCGTACTTGAGGATGCCGGCGGCGACCAGGATGAGCAGCGCGCCGGTCCAGGTGAAGAACCGGCTCAGGTTGATCCGTACCGCGCTGCGATAGAGCAGGAATCCGATCACGACGGCGGTGGCGATGCCGCCGGCCAGCGCGAGCAGCGCGCCGGGCCCGGTGCCGCCGGCCGCGCTCTCGGCGGCCGCGTAGAAGATCAGCGCCGTCTCCAGGCCCTCGCGGATCACGGCGAGGAACGCCATGCCGGCGACGGCCAGGGAGCCGACCGCGAGCGCGTCGGTGAGCTTGCCGCGCAGCTCACCGGCGATGGTGCGGGCGGCCCGGCGCATCCAGAAGATCATCCAGGTCACGAAGACCACGGCGGCGACCGAGGTGACCGCCTCGAACAGCTCGCGCGACTCGGAGGTGCGCAGCAGCGAGGTGGAGGTGTACTGGATCAGGGAGCCGAAGAGGACGGAGAGCGCCACGGCCAAGCCGACGCCGGCCCACACCTGCGGAAGCCGGTCCCGGCGCTGCGATTTGACCAGGAAGGCGACGAGGATGCTGACCACGAGCGTCGCTTCCAGGCCCTCACGCAGGCCGATCAGGTACGTGGCGAACATGGGAACTCCGTAGTCAGCCTTGCCTCAGTTAACTTAGGGCAGCCATACCTTGCTCCTGTTCTCAGCGAACGTCAAGCTGATCCGCGTAACGTCACCCGGTTCGACACTCGCAGGGCTTTCCCCGTACGCGAAAAGGACCGGGGACGGCCGCGCGGCGGCCGACCCCGGTCCCTTCGGGAGCGTGGGACTCAGTAGCGGTAGTGATCCGGCTTGAACGGACCCTCCGGGGAGACGCCCAGGTAGGCGGCCTGCTCCTTGGTGAGCGTGGTCAGCTTGGCGCCGAGCGCGTCCAGGTGCAGCCGGGCGACCTTCTCGTCCAGGTGCTTGGGCAGCACGTAGACGCCGATCGGGTACTCGTCGGTCTTGGTGAACAGCTCGATCTGGGCGATCGTCTGGTTCGCGAACGAGTTCGACATCACGAAGCTCGGGTGGCCGGTGGCGTTGCCCAGGTTCAGCAGACGGCCCTCGGAGAGCACGATGATGGCGTGGCCGTCGTCGAAGTGCCACACGTCGACCTGCGGCTTGATGTTCTCGCGGGTCACGTCGTTGCGCTTGGCCAGGCCGGCCATGTCGATCTCGTTGTCGAAGTGGCCGATGTTGCCCACGATGGCCTGGTGCTTCATCCGCGCCATGTGCTCGTTGGTGATGACGTCGAAGCAGCCGGTCGCGGTGATGAAGATGTCGGCCTGCCCCACCACGTCGTCGAGCGTGGCGACCTGGTAGCCGTCCATCGCCGCCTGGAGCGCGCAGATCGGGTCGACCTCGGTCACCACGACCCGGGCGCCCTGGCCGCGCAGCGACTCGGCGCAGCCCTTGCCCACGTCGCCGTAGCCCATGACCACAGCCATCTTGCCGCCGATCAGCACGTCGGTGGCGCGGTTGATGCCGTCGATGAGCGAGTGACGGCAGCCGTACTTGTTGTCGAACTTGCTCTTGGTCACCGAGTCGTTGACGTTGATGGCCGGGAAGAGCAGCCTGCCGGCACGGTGCATCTCGTAGAGCCGGTGCACACCGGTGGTGGTCTCCTCGGTGACGCCCTTGATGTCGGCGGCGATCCGGGTCCACCGCTGGCCGTCCTCGGCCAGCGAGCGGTGCAGGAGTTCGAGGATGACCGCGTACTCCTCGGAGTCGGCGGACTCGACCGGCGGCACGACACCGGCCTTCTCGAACTCGGCGCCCTTGTGGACGAGCAGAGTGGCGTCGCCACCGTCGTCCAGGATCATGTTCGGGCCCTGCCCGTCCGGCCAGTTGAGCACCTGCTCGGTGCACCACCAGTACTCCGGCAGCGTCTCACCCTTCCAGGCGTAGACCGGCACGCCGGCCGGGGCCTCCGGGGTGCCCTCGGGCCCGACCACGATCGCCGCGGCGGCGTGGTCCTGGGTGGAGAAGATGTTGCAGGACGCCCAGCGGACCTGCGCGCCGAGCGCGACAAGGGTCTCGATCAGGACGGCGGTCTGGACGGTCATGTGCAGCGAACCGGTGATGCGGGCGCCGGCCAGCGGCTGGGCCTCGGCGAACTCACGTCGGATCGCCATCAGGCCGGGCATCTCGTGCTCGGCGAGCCGGATCTCCTTGCGCCCGAACGCGGCGAGCGACAGATCCGCCACCTTGTAGTCGCCCTCGGCGAGGGTGCTCGGCCGGGCCTGCGACGACGCGCCGCTGGAGGCCGCCGGGAGGGTGCTGGTCATGGAAGCTCCTGTCGAACGATGGTGGTGCGCAGCTTTCCACCTTACGCTCGCGGGCTACTCGCCCCGTGCTCAGTTGGCCGACCGCGCGATCGGCCGGCCTGCGGACAGCGCACGGGGCGGTCGGTGGTGAGCGGAATCTCCACTCACGGCCCGGCCGCCCCGCGCATCCCCCCGGTTTGGTTCCCCCGCACGTCACCGGACCTTTCGTCGCGACAACGCTGCGTACCCATAGGGTCACACCGCACCCAGGGACCGTCAAGCCGTTTCGGGAAAATCGGAATTGCCCGAATCAGGGTTCCCCGCAGGTGGCGACGAACGCCTCACCCGCCCCGCTCACCGCCAGCGGGCCGCCGGCCGCCGTACCGACCGCCGCCTGACCCGCGTCCAGCGTCACCACGCCCACGCCGTCGTCCACGGTCAGCTTCCCGGCCCGGCACAGCACCACCCGCGGCCCGGGCAGCGTCAGCCGCACCCCCGCCGACCCGGCGGCCACCTCGACCCGGTGCAGCGCGAAGTCCTCCACCGGCACCGGCCAGGTCAGCACCCCCGGCTCCACCTGCTCCGGCCGCAGCACCGGCCGGGTCAGCACCTCGAACCGGAGCACCCGTAGCAGCTCGTCCACGTCGACCCGCTTCGCGGTGAACCCGCCGCGCAGCACGTTGTCACTGGCCGCCATGATCTCCACGCCGGTGCCGCGCAGGTAGGCGTGCAGGTTCCCGGCCGGCATCCAGATGCCCTCGCCGGGCGCCAGCCGGACGTGGTGCAGCAGCAGCGCCACCACCACGCCCGGGTCGGCCGGGTAGCCGGCCGCCAGCGTGCGGACCAGTTCGGCGTCCGCCGAGCCCGGCGCGGCCTCCGCCGCCGCGAGCACGGCCGCCACCAGCCCGGCGCGCTCCGCCTGCGGCCAGCTCAACAGCAGGCGTACCGCATCCCGCAGCCCCGCCGGCCCGTCGCGCAACGCCGCCACCACAGGTTCCAGCGCGGGTACGCCGAACGCGGCGATGGCCGCCGCCGACTCCCCCGGGTCGCGGAAGCCGCACAGCGCGTCGAACTCCGAGAGCGCCACCAGCAACTCCGGCTTGTGGTACGGGTCGACGTAGTTCACCCGCCCCACGTCGGCGGCGTGCCCCGCGCGGGCCTGCTCGGCGTCCGGATGGGCCTGGAGGCTCAGCGGCGTGTCGGCCGCCAGCACCTTCAGCAGGAACGGCAGCCGGGTGCCGAACCGGCCGACCAGCCGCTCACCCAGCCAGTGGTCCGGCTCGGCCACCAGCAGTTCGGTGAGGCTGACCGGCCGGCCGTCGCGCTGCACGGTGGCCGGGGCGCCCGGGTGGGCGCCCAGCCACAGCTCCGCCTCCGGCCCGTTGCTCGGCACCGGCCGCCCCTGCAACTCGGCGATAGCGGTGCGCGAGCCCCAGGCGTAGTCACGGATCCGGCCCTGCAACAACTCCATCGGTCAGCTCCCGGGCCGCCCGGCCACCTCGCCGGTCGCGTGCGCCTCACCGGCCGTGTGCGTTTCACCGGCCCTGTGCGCCTCGTCGGTTGTCGCCGCCTCCGGGACGGCGGTGTCCGCCGCCTGACCGGTGCCCGCGCGCTCGGCTGCCGGCGAGTAGATGTCCGGCTCCAGGTAGATCACCCGGGCGGTCGGCACCTCGCGGCGGATCCGCGCCTCGACGGCGTTGATGTCACGGGCCAGGTCGTGGGCGGTCTCCCAGGCCGGCACCGCGATCTTCGCGGCCACCATCAGCTCCTCCGGGCCCAGGTAGAGCGTCTTCATGTGGATGATCCGCTCCACCTCGGGACCGCTCGTGACGGCCTGTTCGATCTTGGCCAGCTCGCCCTGCTCGGCGCCCTCGCCGAGCAGCAGGCTCTTGGTCTCGACCGCCAGCGTGACCGCGATGACCACGAGCAGGACGCCGATCATCGCGGTGCCCGCCGCGTCCCACATGCCGTTGCCGGTGATCAACGTCATACCGACGCCGAACAGCGCGAACACCAGGCCGACCAGGGCGCCGAAGTCCTCCAGCAGAACCACCGGCAGCTCCGGGGCCTTGGCCCGGCGGATGAACCGGACCCAGGACTGGTTGCCCCGGATCAGGTTGGACTCCTTGATCGCGGTACGGAAGGAGAAGGACTCCATCACGATCGCGGCCACCAGCACCGCCACCGGCACCCACTGCCAGCTCTCGATCGGGTGCGGGTCGGACGCCTTGTGGTACGCCTCGTAGAGCGCGAACAGGCCACCGAGGCTGAACAGCACGATCGCCACGATGAACGCGTAGATGTAGCGCTCCCGGCCGTACCCGAACGGGTGCTGCGGCGTGGCCTGCCGCTTGGCCCGCCGGCCGCCGATCAGCAGCAGGCCCTGGTTACCCGAGTCGGCCACCGAGTGGATCGATTCGGCCAGCATCGACGACGAGCCGGTCAAGGCGAACGCGATGAACTTGGTGACGGCGATGCCGAGGTTCGCCGCCAGGGCGGCGACGATGGCCTTGGTGCCCCCGTTCGCGCTCATTCCCCGCCTCGCTCGATGCCCCGTATGTTCACTGGTTCGACAGCTCCTTCATCTCCGTGATGGCTGGTACCGCCATCGGGTCCAGTCCGTGTGCCAGGGCGAGGTAGATCGAGGCGAAGTCGGGGACCGCGACCAGCGACGCGAGCCGCTCCAGCGCGGAACCGCCCTCGGCGGTCACCACGTCGCAGCGCACCCCGCGCCGCTCGGCGAGCGTCTGCACCGCGTCCGCGCGCCGCTCCTCCACCGCGAGCGGCTCGTCGGTGTCGTCGTCGGCGTTGAGCCCGCCGTCGCGCAGCAGCACCAGCCGCAGCCGGGTGCCGTCGGACTCGTCGTCGCCCGGGTCGGCGAAGATGTCCCGCTCGCCCTCGGCCAGGCCGCCGAAGACCCCGTCGAGCAGGCCGACGCGGCCCCGGCCCGCCTCGCCCAGCGCACCGGCGACCACCGGGTAGCGGGCGTTCGCGGACAGCGTGTCGCCGAACCGCCGGGCGGCCACGGTGGCCAGCGGGGACGAACCCCACACGATCGGGATCGAACCGGACAGGCCCAGCGCCAGCGACTTCGCCGGGTTGACGAAGGACTCCGCGGTCGGCCGGCATCGATCGGCGTCGGCGTCCAGCCGGGCCGCCGTCTCGGCCAGATCGGCCTCGTTGACCTTCACGAGCCCGAGGGTACGGGCGGCGAGCAGAACCGGCACGGTGAGCGCCCAGAGGCTGGCCCGGGCCGGCGCGCGACGGGGCACCGGGATGAACGGGGCGCGGGCCCGCTCGGCCACCGATTGGAGTTGCGAGTCGGGCGCGCCGACCGCCACCAGCCGGGCGCCGCGCCGGTGCGCCGCCTCGGCCGCGCCGAGCGCCTCCGGGCTGCGACCGGACGCGCTCACCGCGATGACCACGTCCGCCGCGCCCACCCAGCCCGGCACGCCGGCGCTGCGGTGCGGGATGACCGGCACCGGACAGCGCGGCCCGGCGACGGTGGCCAGCACGTCACCGGTACGCCCGGCGGTGCCGATGCCGGCGATGACCACCGCGCGGGGCCGGCCGTCGTCGGCGAGCACTGACAGATTGGCCTCGGCGGCCAGCGCCGCCGACTCGCGTACCTGGGCGCCGGCGGACGCGATGTGCCGGAGCATGCCGCCCGGATCCCGCTCGGAGAGCTGCGCGGCGTCGTCCAGCAGGGCCTCGTCGGCGTGCCGGTGCCCGCTGACCCCGGCCGTACCCTCCATCACCGCGACGACCCGTCCTGCGCCTCGCCGGCGGCGGGTCCACCGCGCGCCTCATCGAGCAGGAGCACCGGGACGTCGTCCCGGATCTCGAAGATGCGACCGCACTCGGTGCAGGTCAGCGTCTGCGCCTGCGCGTCGTAGTCCAGCGGGGCGTGGTGCGTGTCCGGGCAGGCGAGGATGTCGAGCAACTGCGGGTCCAGGGCCACGGCGCGGCTCCTTCCACGTATGCGGTCTCACCGGTCGGCGGTGCCGATCGGCGCACGCGATCTTATCGGCCGGGCGGCCCCGGCACCGGGCCCGTTCGGCCCCGGTCTTCCGTCCTCCGGCCGGGCAGGTGGCGGTCACCGGGCCACGGCTTGACCACCCACCGTCACGGTAACCCCGGGAGCCGGTCGGGTTCCGGCTCAGTCCGGCAAGCGGGGCAGAACGGTCGTCGCGTCGCCGCCCGCCGGTGGCGGTGGCGGTGGCGGGACGGTCGTCGCGTCGCCACCCGCCGGGGCCGGTGGCGTCGTCGGGGCGGGCGCGGGCGCGCCGTACACGTTGCCGGCCGGGCGGGGCGGCGGCGTTCCCCCGTACACCGTGGGGGCCGGTACGGGCGTGCCGGAGCGGTAGGTGGTGCTGCTGCGCGGCAGCGGGACCGGCGGAAGGCCGGCGTCCGGGCCGCCGCCGACGCGGTTGCGGTCGGCGCGGTTGCGGCGTAGCAGAAGGACGATGAGGGCGACGCCGATGAGCACCAGCCCGATGCCGAACCACATGATCATGGATCCTCCGAACGACGAGTCGTCGGCCGCGGCGGTGGCCGGGGCGACGGCGGCGGCCACCGGCGACGTGCCGGCCGCCTCGGCCGCGGTGGTCTCGCTCGCGCTGGGTGTGGGCGAGGGCTTGCGGGACGGGCTGGGGCTCGGTGTGCGCGGGTCGCCCACCAGCCGAGCCGACCCACCGGCCCGGCCGAGCACCTCGCCGTCCGCGGCGCTCGCCTCGCCGGCCAGCTCCAGCCGCCCGCCGGCGACCCCGGCCAGGAAGGACACCCGGTAGCGCACGGTGACGGCCTTGCCCTTGCACAGCGGCCGGTCTACCGGCGCGACAGCGGCCGTGGCGACGGCGCCGCCGTCCCCGGAGACCTGCACCGGCACCCATCGCCGCCCGGACGCCACCTGCACCCGGACCTGATCGGCCCGCAGGCCGTCCAGGCGGAGCCCGACCGCGGTACGCAACCGCACGCAGCCGTCCGTCCGCTTGCGCACCTCGACCGCCACGGTGCCCGGCGGGCCACCGGCGGTGAAGCTGTTCGCCGAGCGCAGTCCCACCCGGTCGTCCCGGGCCGACGCGGGTGACGCGGGGACGGCGATCAGGGCACCCAGCAGCACGCCGACGACGGCCCACCGCGCCGCGTGCCACCCTGCCGACATCTCCACCTCACCGTTGCGTCCGGACCGGATCCGCCGGCCAGGTTACTACCGGCCCGGTCGGGCCCCGGAGCATCGAGCGGGCAACATGTGCGCCGCGCCACGCGGTCACCGCCCGCCCAGGTCACCGCCCGAACCGTCCGCCTCGGCGAGGGCCCGCCGGCAGAGCCGGTCGGCCGTCCGGGTCGTCTCCGGCAGCCGGTACCGGGGCGTCAGTGCCAGTACCCGTTCCACCGCGTCGTCCAACCCCATCCGGTGGCCGACGCTGACGAAGACCGGCCGGACACCGTCCCGGGTCCGCAGCACCCGCCCGACCACCTCGTCGCCGTCGCACAGGTCGGCGCTGTCGCCGCGCCGGGGGCCCGGCCCGGTCCACGTGCCGACGAGGGGCGTCTTGCCCACCCCGATCGTGGGCAGCCCGGTCACCAGGCCCAGGTGACAGGCCAGCCCGAACCGGCGTGGGTGCGCCAGCCCGTGCCCGTCACAGACCAGCAGCTCGGGACGGGTGGTGAGCCGGTCCAGCGCGGCGAGCAACGCCGGCATCTCGCGGAACGCGAACAGCCCCGGCACGTACGGAAACGCGGGTCGCCCCACGCACACCGCCTCGTCCACCACGTCGAGAGTGGCCGCGTCCAGAACCGTGACGGCCGCCGCGAGCAGGTCACCGTCGGGCGCGTACGCCACGTCCAGCCCGGCCACCGTCGCGGGCGCGACAGGACCGGGCCCGGTCAGGTCCACCCGGGACCGCAACTCCTCCTGTACGCGTCGCGCCTCGGCCACGTCGGCGGGCGGCACGTAGGCCACGCGTGGGTCATCGGTGGAGGGCATGACGTTCCGCCAGTTCTCAAGGTGCGGTGGAGGCGATGGTGGGGTCCGCGGCGGGGTCACCGGCCTGCTGGAGCTGCTCCTCGAACATCACGAACGTCCGCCGCCGGATGCCCTTGATCAGCGCGGCTTCCTCAGCGGTGAACGGCCGCCGCTCCGCGATGGCGGGCGCCTCGAGCGCCCGGACCGTCTCGTAGAGCGCGAAGATCGGCCCCTCGCCCCTCAGGCTCAGGCCGCGTTCTTCTTCGACCCGCTGCACGAACCGCTCAGGCGAAAGCACGAAGATTTCCTGCTCCCTGGCGAAGACGATCTCATCGATGATGTCGTTCGCAGGCCGCCAACCGCCCGTGGTGCGGTCCAGTCGCCACGCGGCTAGGCCGCCGTTGGCGGTCGGAAGGAACTTCACCGGATTGTCGTAGTAGTCGTAGTAGCCCGCGAGGCCGAGCCCGGCCACTGCATCCGTCACTGCGGCTCACCGTTCAAGGTCGTTTGAAGCGCGGCCCAGAAGTATTCACGCTGCCGTCGAACTATGCCCTTCCGGATCGCTACCTCCGTGGCAGACAGGCTACGTGCCTCGCTCCTGGGAACTGCCTCCAGGTCACGCCAGACTTCGAACAACGAGTGCTCCCACTCCGCCACCTGGTCAAGTGCCGCCAGATGAAGACGGAACTCACCGATGTGCCCGGCCGAGGTCTGCACTAAGAACTGAATATCTCGATACCCGCTGTCCTGGGGTTTGCGAAAGCGATCGCTGAAGTCCACCACCTGGAAACGAGGGTTGTTGCTCAGTTCGGCCAGTCCGGCATACAGGTCGTCAAGCGTCTGATAGGAGACCCTGCCTGCCGCAAGGTCGCGAAGGCGGGCAGCGTTTCCGCCATTCCGTTCGATCTTGTCCTCAGCCCGAACACGATCCTTCGGTCCGGGTCGTGGCTTGTACTCTGCTCCGTCCGCCGACATACCAGCCAGTTCACGCCCCAGCGAGTCAAGTTCACGCTGAGCGGTAACGGCCTCCTGGTAGAGGTGATCCAGATACTGATCGCGATACGCGAGGTCGTTAGAGCGTGATTTGTCGAAGCTCGGCTGGACAGCCACCGGCCGTTCGCCATCGAAGCGGCTACTCACCTGGATCTGCTGCGGACTGAGCGGGGTCGGCTCGATCGAAGGTGTGGGTGCCGTGGCAACAGCTTCGGAGCCGCGGTCTTGTATCTCCCCCAGTACGTCTTGCAACACGTCGATGGCCTGCTGGTGGCTCGCCAGGTGATGCAGGGTCAGCGGCCGGGCGGTCAGCGAGTTGGCGAGCTCCGGTGTCGCCAGGATCACCCGGACCAGGTCGGGCCGCTCCGCGAGCTGCCGCACCAGCGTCTCGGCGAGCAGTTCCTCCCGTCGCGGCGGCGCCTCCCAGCTCTGGTCGAGCATTCGCTGTACCCGCGGGTCGGCGAACAACCGGGTGAGGTCGGTCGCGGCGCCCTCGTCCAGCCCGGGTACGAGCCTCCGCAGCGCCGGCACGTCGGCGTGCTGCGCCAGTTCGACGGGCGTCACCCCGGCGGCGAAGGCGGCGTCCAGGTTCCCGCTCGCCGCGAGCACGTCGCGCACGTAGAGCCCGGCCGAGATCCGGTGGGCGTGCGCCTGCCGGTGGTCCTGCCGTACCCGGCTCGGTTCTGGCTCGACCGGCGGCGCGTTACCCGGCAGCGGTCCGTCAGCCCCGCGGTGGAAGGTGGTGGACTCGCCGAGCAGGTGAACATGGTTGAAGTCCGGGACGTGGCCGTCGGCGACTGGCGGCGGGGCCGGCGGCCGTGGCGGCTCCGGGCGGGGCAGCGGCTCGGGTAGGACGTTGTAGGTGCCGGGTGGGCGGCCGGTGAGCGGCAGCGGGCGGCCGTCGGGGCCGAGCACCAGAGCGTCGACGCCGACCACGTTGCTGCGATCCGGACGGCCGCTGTGGTGGTAGATCGGCCGGTCCGCCACCGCGCCCGTCTGCGGGTCGAGGAAGAGGACAGTGCCGTTCTGATTCAACGCCACCCACGCGTGCGACCCGCCGCCCTCGAAGCTGGTGATGAGGAACGCGTAGCTGCCGTGGCCGCCCGACGCGAGTTGCGCGTACAGATCCCGGTAACCGCCGTCCACCAACCGCTGCCGGTCCCGGCCGGTGATCCCGGGCCGATCCGGCGGGCAGAGGTTCTGGAACCGGCCGCCGGTCGTCTGCTCGACCCGCAGCGGTCCGTCCGCCTCGCCGCCCACCGGCCGGTTCACGTCGCCGTTCAGGTAGCCGTCGAACGTACGCGGCGCGGCGACGCGCGGCCTTCCGTGGACCCAGGTCTCGAACAGCGACAGCGTGCAGTCGAGGCAGTTGATCCCCCGGGTGGCGTCGGCCGCCGGGCCGCCGTCGTTGGCGAGACGGAACCAACCGCCGCGCCGGGGATCGGCGGTACGCGCGACGCTGCCGTCCGGGTTGCGCGGCATCTGCCGTTCGAGGTCGGTCTGGTGCAGCGCGAGCGGAGGCCGGAGTCCTCCCCGACGGCCGTAGGGCCGGGATCTGTCGATCGGCTCGGGATGGCCGTTACCGGTGAGCGCGGAGCGGTCGGCCGTCTCCACCGCACCGACGGCCAGGTCCGCCATGTCGTCGTTGATCCGGTAGAAGTCGAGGTCGTCCTCGACCATCACCTGCTCCGGCAGACGCCCGCCGGCGCGGACCACCTCCACCTCGTCCACAGCTCGGTAGTGCAGGCGTTCTCGCAGCCGGCCCTCCAGCACGTGCCTGTCGGCAAGGTCGTGCTGGCCGGCCTGGCGCAGCTCGTGTGCCCGGGTCAGGAGCCAACGCGCCGCCTCGTAATGCTGTTCGGCGCGATCACGCAGCTCCTTGATCTGCGCCTGCCGTCTGTTCTCCTCGTGTAAGGCACGCTGTGACTGCAGGTAACCCTGGTAGCGGCGCCGGTCGAGGCCCTCACGATCGGCCTTCAACCGCGCGGCGCGCTGCTGGGCGGTCTCGCGATGCCACGGCTGGACGTCGATGGGACCAGGGTTCGGCCCCAGGGTGTCGGTAGGCAGGCGATGCGGAGCCAAGGACTCCAGCAGCGGAAAACGGGGGTTCGGTCCTGGCCGGGGTTCGGGTCCGACATTCGGCGCTCCCGGATGTGGTCCCGGCTGAGGGCTTACTGGTGAGACCGATGGCGGTCCCACCTGGCCTCCGTTGCTGATGGGCGCAGTCCGGTCTGTAGTAGGTGGTGCCGCAGCCAGCGGGTGGTCGGCGAGCGACGCGGGAGGTGTCGCCGGTGCGACTGCCGCCTGAACCGGGGTGGTCGTAGACGGTGTGGCATGGTCGAGCGGCGTCACCACCGAACCCGCGCCGCCATGGGCTCCGATCGCGGGCACGGACGGGCCGGCGACTGGCGCGTCCGTGACCACCGAGGACAACGTGGGGCTGGTGGCGACCGTCGGACGTGCCACGTCGTGCGGGACGGTATCGGCGTGCGGGACGGTATCGGCGTGCGGCGGCAGCGGCGGCGGCTCCAGGCCCGGGCGGGGCAGATCCACGGCGAGCGGGTGCGCCCCGGCGACTTCGGGCGAGACGTGCGTGGGGCTCACGGGGACCGCATCCGCCATCGCGCCGCCGCTCGGGACGACCGCCTCGGCGACCCGCTGGGCCGGGATCAGCCCGACCGGATCGGTAGCGGGCGGCACGTCCAGGCCGACCGGCGAGACCGGCAGCCCGCTCAACTTCCCGTCGAGGCGGTGGTGCAGTGCCGAGTCCGCCTGGCCGGTGGCGGAACCGGTCACACCGGAGGCCGCCGCACGTGCCAGATCCTCCAGCGACGGTCCGTTGCCGGTGGCCAGGCCCGCGGCGGTCTCGGCGAGCGTCTCCCCGGCCATCTCCCGCCCGAAGCGCTCGCCGATCTCCGCGAAGCGCCCGTTGGCGTGCCGGCCCAGACCGGCAAGCGGCGCGACCGCGCCGCCGGCGAATCCGCCGAGGGCCGACGTGCTCACGTCGGTCAGGTCGAGGCCGCTCCGCCGGCCGGTGGAGTTCTGGTACGCCTGGGTCCCGAGGCTGGTGGTCGCCTCCTGACCGGCCTCCAGCAGCCCGCCGATCGCGGCCCGCCGGGCCAGCTTGCGAGCGCCGGACTTGGCCACCTCCTTCGCGGCCCGTTCACCCGCCTCCTTGAGGCCCTGCTTGACCGCCTTGCGTGCGAGCTGGGCCACCAGCCGCTTGAAGATCTGCTGCACCACGACCCGCGTGGCGGTGACCGCTGCGGCGGCCGCCGGGGAGGCGGCGCCCAGGGTGAGCACGGCGGCCACCGCCAGCGACAGCAGCTCGATGACCAGGATGCCCAGCTCGATCCAGGCTTCCAGCTTCGCGCCCTCGATGTCGCAGCCGCAGGAGTCGACAAGTCGCGCCAGCTCGTCGGTGGCCGAGATCAGGACGTGCAGCGGCGCATCGTCACCCTCGGCGAGCTTGTGCCATGCCTTGTCGAACGCGCCGGCGACCAGGCCGACACCCCCGTAGCCGCTCCTCACCTCACCGGCGGCGGTTATCGCGTCGTCGCGCGGACGGGTCAGGACGCCGGCCACGCCGTACCACTGGTCGGCCAGGTCCCAGACGGACCGCTCGTTGCCCTCCGGCCACTCGACGCCGACCACCCAGTCGAGGGCCTCATAGATCCAGCCGGGCACGTCCCAAGGGCAGAAGTCGAGCGGGTGCGGGATCGGGCTGGGCAGCATGCTCACGCGCGGGTCCTCCGGTGGTCAGCGCCGGGGCCGATGGGGGTGGTGCCCTTGCTGCGGGATCTTCCCGAGGTCGCGGGCGTTGCTCAGGTCCGTCTCGACGGTGGCCGCGACCGAACGGACGACGTCCGACCCGAGCACCTCGAGCGATCGGCCGAGAAGCTCCCACGCGCGCAGCAGCGTCTCGGCGTAACCCTGGTAGTGCTTGTCGAAAGCGGCACCGATGTCGTCGCGGCCCCAGGGCCGCTGGGCGCTCGCGACGGCGATCGGATCGCCCGTCTCCTGCCGGGCCGCGCTCACCGCCCGCCCCGACAACTCCAGGTCAGCACCGCCGCGGCGGGCCCGGTCGGGGTCCAGCCAGATCTCTCCCCCGGCCACGTGTCACTCGCCGCGGGCCAGCACGGAGTCGGCCCGGCCGAGCAGCGCGCCGAAGTCGTTGGTACGCAGGAACTCGACCGACGGGGAACCCGGCGGCAGGTAGCCGGAGACCAGTTCCCGGGTCGCGGTGGTCGCGGCGGTGGAGGCGCGCAGCACGGTCTCGGTGATCTTCCGGCTCAACGCCCGGGCGTCCCGGTCGTGGAACACCCCCGGGCTCACCTCGACACTGATCAGCTCGCCTCGCGCGCCGACCACCGCGGTCACCTGACCGTCGTCGGAGCGTTCGGTTACCCGCAGCTCGGTCAGCTTGACCTGGAGTTCGTCCAGGCCGGACCGCAGGCGCTGGTATTGGCCGTACACCTCGTCGAATCGCGCGCGTAGTGCACGGTTCGCATCTCGGTCCGCACTCTCGGCCACCGTCGCTCCCCTTCCGTCACCGTGGGTAGGGCCGACCATACCGGGTGCCACGAAACCCGTGGGGTCCGGTAATTTCAGGTGGTGATCGAGCGACAGCAGGCCGAGCAGATCGCCTCCGTGTGGGCCCGGCGGGACTCCGAGCGTCTCGGTTTCCCCTGCACTCCGGTGGTCGAGGAATTCGACCTGGGCTACCTGGTCAGTTCCACGGTGTCGACCGACGCCCGGGCGCTGCCCGGCGACCTGCCGACCACTGTGATCGACAAGGAGACCGGCGAGGTGTCGACCTGGCCGCGGATCCCGGCACCGGCGGTCGAGGAGATGTACCGCCAGCGGCACCCGGCCGAGCCACGCGCGCCGCGTACCGTCGATCCGGCCGCCCAACTGCTCCGCGAGCTGACCCGGCTGCCCACACCCGGTGCGGCGGCGCACCTCACGCTCGACGGCCGGCGGCACGTCGCGCAGGGCGCGAAGGGCGACGTCGAGGTGCGCCACCATCCCCTCGTCCGGTCCTATCTGGACGAGCTACCCACCGGCCACCTGGTACGCGGCGGCGAGCGGCACGCCGAGATGATCGTCGTCTCCGACGCGCTGTACGAGCACGACCACCGCCGGACCGCCGAGGGCATGCCACCACTGTCCATCAAGGAGGCCCGCGACCTGCTCGGCGCGAGTCGGATCGAGGTCTACCGCAGCCGGGAACCGGGCGACCCCCTGGCAGGGCTCGCCGAACTTCCCTGTGACTCGTGCGTCAAGTTCCTGGTGCGGTTCGGGGTGCTCCCGTGGTCCGACCTCGCATTCGTGGAGGACTGGCGACCGGAGCCGCGAGAGGTCATCCAACCCGGGCGCTTTCCGGACGAGGTCGCCCATGCCCTCATGGACGGCGGCTGGCAGATCAGCATTTTCAATGAGGCACTCGCTATGGGCGCGATGGCCGAGACGAAGGAGATCGCGGGACAGCATCACCGGCATGAGCCCTTCCCGGCCGCAGAGGCGGCGCTCACCGCGTTCCCGGCCGTCCTGAGCCGTCGACGCGGGCCCGGGGAGCAGGTCTGGATCAGCCGGTTCACCACGAATCCGCTGCGGGTCGCGCACACGGCCGACTCCCTCGCCGACTTCGCCGCCGTCCTGGGCGCCCGCCTCTTCCCGCTCGGCAGCGAACGTCAGGAGAGCATCCTCGCGGTCGACGAGCACGGCCGGATCTTCGCCCTCGACCAGGCCGGCGAGTGGTTCCTCGGCGAAGACATCGACGCCGCCCTCACCACCCTGCTACTCGGCCGCGCCCCCGCCCGGGTCCGCGACGACGGCACCTGGTGACGATCAGAGGGCCACGCCGGTCAGCACCGTGACCCGGGGCTCGGTGTAGTCGTCCATGGCGCTGCGCAGCCCTTCCCGCCCGACCCCGGAGCCCTTCATGCCGCCGTACGGCATCTGGTCGGCCCGGTACGACGGCACGTCGCCGACGATCACACCGCCGACCTCCAGCGTCCGGGCCGCGTCGAACGCCACGTCGAGCCGGTGGGTGAAGACACCGGCCTGGAGGCCGTACGCGGAGTCGTTGACGGCGGCGAACGCGGCCCGGTCGTCGGCGACCGGGGCGACCACCAGGACCGGCCCGAACACCTCCTCGGCGCACACCTTGGCGGCGGCGGGCACGCCGCTGAGCACGGTGGGCGGGTAGGTCGCGCCGTCGCGCCGTCCGCCGGTCTCGACGGTCGCGCCGGCGGCGACCGCCTCGTCCACCCAGCCCTCGACGCGCTGCGCCGCCTCGACCGACACCAGCGGGCCGACATCCGTCTGCTCGGAGCGCGGGTCGCCGGTGCGCAGCGCCCGCACCGCCGCGACGAGCCGGGGCAGGAAGCCGTCGTAGAGCCGTTCGTGCACGTAGACCCGCTGGACCGCGATGCACGACTGCCCAGCTTGGTAGTTGGAGAACGTGGCGATGCGCTGCGCGGCGAAGGCCAGGTCCTCGTCGGCCGACCAGTCCGCGCAGATCACCGCCGCGGCGTTGCCGCCGAGTTCCAGCGTGACGTGCTTGTCCGGCGCGGCCCGGCGGATGGCCGCGCCGACCGGCCCGGAGCCGGTGAACGAGACCACGGGCAGTCGGGGGTCGGTGACGAGTTCGGCGGCGCGCTCGTTCGGTAGCGGCAGCACCGAGAACATGCCCTCGGGCAGGTCGGTCTCGGCCAGGATCTCGCCGAGCAGCAGTGCGGTGAGCGGTGTCGCCGGGGCCGGCTTGACCACGATCGGGGCGCCGACGGCGAGCGCCGGGGCGACCTTGTGGGCGACCAGGTTGAGCGGGAAGTTGAACGGGGTGATGCCGAGCACCGGCCCGCGCGGCACGCGCCGGACCAGGGCGATCCGCCCGGTGGCGGCGGGGTCGGTGTCGAGCCGTTGCAGCTCGCCGGAGAAGCGGCGGGCCTCCTCGGCGGCCCAGCGGAACGTGGAGATCGCGCGCCCCACCTCGGCCTTGGCCCACTTGACCGGCTTGCCGTTCTCGGCGGTGATCAGGGCGGCGACCTCGTCGGCCCGCTCGGCGAGTCGGCGGGAGACGTGGTCCAGGGCCGCCGCGCGGGCGTGCGCGGGCAGGGCCGCGGCCTCCGCGGCCACCCCTGCGGCACCCGCGACCGCGGCTTCGACCTGGTCGGCCGTGGCGAGCGTGGTACGCCCCACCGCCTGCCCGTCGTACGGGTGGGTGGCTGTCAGTTCGCTCTCGCCGTGGGCGGGGCGGCCGGCGACGTAGAAGGCTCTCGGCTCCACGCCCGGCAGCCTAGACCACAGACGTCCACGCGGAAACAGTTGCTCAAACCCTTGTCTGCCTCGGATTTAGTAGCCAAGATGGCATTGAGATTGCGATAACCTCCGCCGACCCTCCCCCCGGCCACCTTCACGGAGACTACTGATGAGCGACCAGCAGCAGCTGCGCAACTTCGTCAACGGCGAGTACGTCGAACCGGTGGACGGCGGCTACGCCGACCTGATCGACCCGTGCACCGGCGAGGTCTTCGCCCAGGCCCCGGTCTCCGGCGCGGCGGACGTGGACGCGGCGATGAAGGCCGCCTCCGCCGCGTTCGAGACCTGGCGGGACGCCACGCCGGGCGAGCGGCAGCGGGCGCTGCTGAAGTTCGCCGACGCGGTGGAGGCGCGGGCCGCGGAGCTGGTGGACGCGGAGGTCCGCAACACCGGCAAGCCCCGGCAGCTCACCACCGAGGAGGAGCTGCCGCCGGCCGTGGACGAGCTGCGCTTCTTCGCCGGCGCGGCCCGCCTGCTGGAGGGGCGCTCGGCCGGCGAGTACCTGGCCGGGCACACCTCGTACGTGCGGCGCGAGCCGATCGGCGTCTGCGCCCAGGTGACGCCCTGGAACTACCCGCTGATGATGGCGGTCTGGAAGATCGCCCCGGCGCTGGCGGCTGGGAACGCGGTGGTGCTGAAGCCGTCGGACACCACGCCGGTGTCGACGCTGCTGCTGGCCGAGATCGCCGCCGAGCACCTGCCCCCGGGCGTGTTCAACGTGGTCTGCGGCGACCGGGACACCGGCCGGGCGCTGGTCTCCCACCCGACCCCGCAGCTCGTGTCGATCACCGGCTCGACCCGCGCGGGCATGGAGGTGGCCGCGGCGGCGGCGCCGGACCTGAAGCGGACCCACCTGGAGCTGGGCGGCAAGGCCCCGGTGGTGATCTTCGACGACGCGGATGTGGCGGCGGCGGCCGAGGCGATCGCGATGGGCGGCTACTTCAACGCCGGTCAGGACTGCACGGCGGCGACCCGCGTGCTCACCGGGCCGGGCATCCACGAGGAC
This sequence comes from Micromonospora sp. NPDC005257, assembly GCF_042872445.1. Lineage (NCBI taxonomy): Bacteria > Bacillati > Actinomycetota > Actinomycetes > Micromonosporales > Micromonosporaceae > Micromonospora > Micromonospora sp. NPDC005257. Next base: position 258,154 of record NZ_JBIAKL010000010.1, read on the forward strand.
TTCGTGGCCGCGCTGACCGAGCAGGCCCGCAACACCCGCACCGGTGCGCCGGACGACGCCGACGTGCTCTACGGCCCGCTGAACAACGCCAACCAGCTCGCCCGGGTCAGTGGTTTCGTGGACCGCCTGCCCGACCACGCGAACGTCACCACCGGCGGTGGGCGGGTCGGCGAGCGCGGCTTCTTCTACGCCCCGACTGTGGTCTCCGGCGTACGCCAGACCGACGAGATCATCCAGGACGAGGTGTTCGGGCCGGTCATCACCGTGCAGCGCTTCTCCGACGAGGACGAGGCGGTGCGCTGGGCCAACGGCGTGGACTACGGCCTGTCCGCCTCGGTGTGGACGCGTGACCACGGCCGGGCCATGCGGATGACCCGCCGGCTGGACTTCGGCTGCGTCTGGGTGAACACGCACATCCCGTTCGTCTCGGAGATGCCGCACGGCGGCTTCAAGCACTCCGGCCACGGCAAGGACCTGTCGGTCTACAGCCTGGAGGACTACACCCGGATCAAGCACGTCATGCACAACATCGAGGGCTGATTCCGATGGCCACCAGCGAGGAGTTGCACAAGCGCCGGGTCGAGGCCGTGGCGCGGGGCGTGGGCAGCACGATTCCCGCGTACGTGGACCGGGCGGGCGGCGGCACGATCACCGACGTGGACGGGCGGGAGTGGATCGACTTCGCCGCCGGCATCGCCGTCACGAACGTGGGCAACTCCGCGCCACGCGTGGTCGAGGCGGTACGCGCGCAGGTCGAGCGGTTCACCCACACCTGCTTCATGGTCGCGCCGTACGAGTCGTACGTGGCGGTCTGCGAGCAGCTCAACGCGCTGACCCCGGGTGGCTTCGAGAAGCGCTCGGCCTTGTTCAACTCCGGCGCCGAGGCGGTGGAGAACGCGGTGAAGATCGCCCGGCACGCGACCGGGCGGCCCGCGGTGGTGGTGTTCGACCACGCGTACCACGGCCGGACCAACCTGACCATGGCGCTGACCGCGAAGAACATGCCGTACAAGCACCGGTTCGGGCCGTTCGCCGGTGAGGTGTACCGGGTGCCGATGTCGTACCCGCTGCGCGACGGCGGGCTGGACGGCGCCACCGCGGCGGCCCGCTCGATCGAGATGATCGAGAAGCAGGTGGGCGCGGAGAACGTGGCGGCGCTGCTGATCGAGCCGATCCAGGGCGAGGGCGGCTTCGTCGTACCCGCGCCGGGGTTCCTGCCGGCGTTGCGCGAGTGGGCGACGGCGGCCGGGGTGGTGTTCGTCGCCGACGAGATCCAGACCGGTTTCTGCCGCACCGGCGACTGGTTCGCCTGCGAGCACGAGGGCGTGCAGCCGGACCTGATCACGCTGGCCAAGGGCATCGCGGGCGGGCTACCGTTGGCGGCCGTCACGGGCCGGGCCGAGCTGATGGACGCGGTGCACGTCGGCGGTCTCGGCGGCACGTACGGCGGCAGTCCGATCGCCTGCGCCGCCGCGCTCGGGGCGATGGAGACGATGCGGGAGCTGGACCTGGCCGCCGCCGCCCGCCGGATCGGCGCGGTGATGGGCGAGCGGCTGGGCGCGATCGCCGCCGGTGACCCACGCGTGGCCGAGGTACGTGGCCGGGGCGCGATGCTCGCCGTGGAGATCGTGCAGCCCGGCACGCTGACGCCGGACCCGGCCGCCACGGCGGCGATCTCGGCGGCCTGCCACGCGGCCGGGCTGCTCACGCTGACCTGCGGCACCTACGGCAACGTGCTGCGGTTCCTGCCTACGCTGGTCATCTCCGACGACGAACTGGGCCGGGGCCTGGACATCCTGGCGGCCGCCTTCGGCTGACCCCGGACGTGGAACACCATGGGCGTGACCTCCCCCGGGCCTGCCCATGGTGTTCCACCCGGGAACTCAGCGGATCAGCTCGACGGTGTTGCGCCGGACCAGGTTCTTGCCGGGTTCCCGGATCGCGTCCATGGCCGCCGTGTTCAGCAGCACGCAACTGCCCGACGGTCCGGTGACAGTCACCGTCACCGCCTTGCCGTTGTCCTGGTTCGTCACCCGCAGCCGGGTGCCCACCGGGAACTGACCGCTGGTGGCGGCCGGCGTACCGCCCTCGGCGAAGAACGTGATCGCGCCGGAGCAGACGCTGCCGCCGATCGGCTGCGCCGCGCCCGGCCGGGTCTCACCCGGCTGCGCGCCCGGCACCGGGGCGGCGGCACCGTCGAGGCGTTCCACCACGTTGCGGCGGATGACGTTCTTGCCCGGCTCGCGTACCAGGTCCATGGCGGCGGCGTTCAGCAGCACGCAGCTCCCGGACGGCCCGGCCACCGTCACCGTGGCCACCTTGCGGTTGTCCAGGTTCGTCACCCGCAGCCGGGTGCCCACCGGGAACCTGTCGCTCGTCGCGGCCGGCGGTCCGTCCTCGGCCGAGAAGGTCACCGAGCCGGCGCAGACTGATCGCGCGGCCGGCGCGGTGTCCGCGAAACCGAGTCCGGTCCCCACCGAGACCGCCACTGTCGCGGTCACCGCCACTGTCGCCGCCAGCACGTGCTTGCGCTGCACCCTCACGTTCTCTCCCGTCGTCGCTGTCGTTCGACGCGTGGTACGGACGGGAGGGCCGGACCGTTCGATCGGTCGACGGTCCACAACGGAACGTGACGCACCTGTGACGCTCCGGACGTCGTCGCCGATACGTGCCGCCGCGCCTTGGCGCTCGGGGGTGAGGTGGGTCACGATGGGCGGAAGGAGGCGCTGGTGGCTGACCCGTGGCTCGCCCTGGAGTTCGGCGTGGATCCGGCGGAGCGGATCGCGCAGGTCGGCGCCGCCCACGAGGCGTTCCTCGCCGCCGGCACCACCACCGGCGGGGTCCGGGAGGTGGTGGCCCGTTCCTGGAAGCGGTCCGCGCTGCTGGACCCGGAGGCCACGCCGCCTGTCGACCTCACCGACGGCGCGTTGGAGACCTACCGCGCCGCGCACCCGCTGGCCCGGGTGATGCCGCTGTTCCGTGACCTGCTCGGGGGCATCGCGCAGGACGGCGCGCACCTGATGGCCGTCTGCGACGCCGCCGGGCGGCTGCTCTGGGTGGAGGGCCACCCGGGGGTGCTGCGGCACGCCGAGCGGATGAACTTCGTGCCGGGTGCCCGCTGGGACGAGGCGCACGCCGGCACGAACGCGCCCGGCACCGCCCTCGCCGTCGACCACGGCGTGCAGATCTTCGCCACCGAACACTTCGTCCGGCCGGTGCAGCGCTGGACCTGCGCCGCCGCGCCGATCCACGACCCGGTCAGCGGCGCGCTGCTCGGGGCCGTCGACATCACCGGCGGGGACCACCTGGCCAACCCGCAGAGCCTCGCGCTGGTCCGGGCCACCGCCCGGGCCGCCGAGGCGTTCCTGGCCGGCGCCGCGCCCGCCGCGCCGGATGTGGCGTACGTGTCGGCGCTCGGCCGCGACGAGGCGGAACTGCGCGTCGGCGGCCGGCGCATCCGGCTCGGCCGGCGGCACAGCGAGTTGCTGGTGCTGCTCGTCGGCCATCCCGAGGGGCGCACCGGGGAACAGCTCGGCCTCGACCTGTACGGCGACGACAGGCGGCACCCGGTCACCCTGCGCGCCGAGCTGTCCCGGCTGCGCCGCGTGCTCGGCGAGGAACTGCTCGACTCCCGCCCGTACCGGCTGCGCCCGGCCGTGCGCGCCGACTTCCGTACCGTCACCGAACTGCTGGAACGTGGCGATCCGGCGGCGGCGCTGCGCGCGTACCCCGGGTCCCTGCTGCCCGGGTCGGACGCGCCGGGAGTCGCGCGGCTGCGCCGCCTGGTCGACGGCCAGTTGCGCGCCGCGGTGCTGGCCGGCGCCGACCCCGGCCTGCTGGCGGCCTGGACCGCGACAGCGGCCGGGTCCGACGACCTGGCCGCCTGGCAGGCCCTGGCGCGGGCGCTGCCGCCGGGCGCGCCGCGCCGGCCGCTCGCGCTCGCGCGGGCCCGCCAGCTCGCCGAGGAGTACGCGTTGCCGCGTGCAACGTTCCTGCAACGTCCCGGAAACTAGCCTGCCCGCCATCCACCCCAGACGGACGGCGAGGTACCCATGACGCGCTACGACGCCCCCACCCACTGGCAGTCCCGCTACGACCACTACATCGGCGGCGAGTACGTGAAGCCGCACGGTGGCAGGTACTTCGAGAACCCGACCCCGGTGACCGGGCAGACCTTCTGCGAGGTGGCCCGGGGCACCGCCGAGGACGTGGAGAAGGCGCTCGACGCGGCGCACGGCGCGGCCGGCGCGTGGGGCCGAACGTCGGTCGCCGAGCGGTCGCTGATCCTCAACCGGATCGCCGACCGGATGCAGGACAACCTGGAGTCCCTGGCGATCGCCGAGACGTGGGAGAACGGCAAGCCGGTACGCGAGACGCTGGCCGCCGACATCCCGCTCGCCATCGACCACTTCCGCTACTTCGCTGGGGCGATCCGGGCCCAGGAGGGCTCGCTCGGCGAACTCGACGACGACACCGTGGCCTACCACTTCCACGAGCCGCTGGGCGTGGTCGGGCAGATCATCCCGTGGAACTTCCCGATCCTGATGGCGGTGTGGAAGCTCGCCCCGGCGCTGGCCGCCGGCAACGCGGTGGTGCTCAAGCCCGCCGAGCAGACGCCCGCCTCGATTCACTACCTGCTCTCGCTGATCGGCGACCTGCTGCCGCCGGGCGTGCTGAACGTGGTGAACGGCTTCGGCGTCGAGGCGGGCAAGCCGCTGGCGTCCTCGCCGCGGGTGGCGAAGGTGGCGTTCACCGGCGAGACCACCACCGGGCGGCTGATCATGCAGTACGCCAGCGAGAACATCAGGCCGGTCACGCTGGAACTGGGCGGCAAGAGCCCGAACATCTTCTTCGACGACGTCAGCGCCGCCTCCGACGACTTCCTGGACAAGGCGCTCGAAGGCTTCACCATGTTCGCCCTCAACCAGGGCGAGGTGTGCACCTGCCCGTCCCGGGCGCTCATCCAGCGGGGCCACTACTCCGACTTCCTGGCCGCCGCCGTGGACCGGACCGGGCAGATCAAGCAGGGGCACCCGCTGGACACCGACACGATGGTCGGCGCGCAGGCGTCCAACGACCAGCTGGAAAAGATCCTGTCCTACCTGGACATCGGGCGGCAGGAGGGCGCGAAGGTGCTGACCGGCGGCGAGCGGTCCGACCTGGGCGGCGAGTTGTCCGGCGGCTACTACGTCCAGCCGACCATCTTCGAGGGCGACAACTCGATGCGGATCTTCCAGGAGGAGATCTTCGGCCCGGTGGTGTCGGTGACCTCCTTCGCCGACCTGGACGACGCCGTGAAGATCGCCAACGACACGCTGTACGGGCTCGGCGCGGGCGTGTGGACCCGGGACCTGACCACCGCGTACCGGGCCGGGCGGGCGATCCAGGCCGGCCGGGTGTGGACGAACTGCTATCACGCCTATCCGGCGCACGCCGCGTTCGGCGGCTACAAGCAGTCCGGCATCGGCCGGGAGAACCACAAGATGATGCTGGAGCACTACCAGCAGACCAAGAACCTGCTGGTCAGCTACTCGCCGAAGAAGCTGGGCTTCTTCTGATGGGCGACCCGGTGACAGTGACCCCCGCGGCGGCCGACCTGATCCGGTCGCTGCGGGGGCAGCACGGCCCGCTGATGTTCCACCAGTCCGGCGGCTGCTGCGACGGCAGCGCCCCGATGTGCTACCCGGCCGGCGAGTTCCGCACCGGCGGCTCGGACGTGCTGCTCGCCTCGCTCACGGTCGACGGGGTGCCCGAGCCGGTGGAGTTCTGGATGTCGAAGGCCCAGTGGGAGCTGTGGCAGCACACCCGGCTCACCGTCGACGTGGTGCCCGGCCGGGGCAGCGGCTTCTCCCTGGAGGCCCCGGAGGGCGTCCGCTTCCTCATCCGGTCCCACCTGAACCGCTGATCTGTCCGAGATCTTGCAGCTCCCGGGCATCGCGGCGGTGGGATGCTGACGCCGTCCACTTCGGAGTCGCGTCCCACCACCGCCCGACAGGAGCCCGCGCATGAACCCGGTCCGACAGCCAGTGCTCGCCGCCGGCCTCACCGCCCTGGCCACCGCCGCCACGCTCGGGCTCGCGCCGGGCGCCGCCGTGGCCGCCCCGGCGGCTTCCCCCAGCATCTCCGTCAACTGGTTCGGCGCGGCAGACGGGCGCGCGCACACCGCCACCGTCCGTGGCCGGTTCGACTGCGGCGCCGAGCGCGGCCTCGCGTACATCGAGGTGCACCTCGACCAGCGGCGCGGCTCGGTCACCGGTTTCGGATTCGGCGTGATCGGCGCGTGCACCGACGAGCGCACCGCCGGCACCTGGACCGCCACCATCCCCGCCGACCAGGGCAGATTCCGCCCCGGCCCGGCCACGGTGATCGCCCGCCTGGTGGTCGAGCCCAACTCCCTCACCGAGACCACCGAGCCCGTGCGCCTGCGCCCCCGCTGCGCCCGTCCCTGACCACGCCGACGGCCTCCGGTCAGGCTATCTGCCGGAGGTCGTCGCCGTAGTCGAAGATGATCCGCAGCCGGGCTCCGAGGGCGTTGGCGTACCGGCTCAGCGTGGCCACCTCGTTGACGTCGAGGTCGCCGTTCTCGATCTGGCTCACGCGGCCGGGCGTGACCCCCATGATCTCGGCGACCTGCCGCTGGGTGAGCCCCAGCCGCTTGCGCTCCTCGGCCAGGTGGAACGCGCTCACCCACGCGTCGGTCCGGGCGCGCTCCGCCTCGTACGCCTCGTCGTCGCCGCCGAGTTCGGCGCGGACCTCGTCCCAGTGATAGAACTCCGTCACGACTCCCCCCTTCGCTCGCGCTCGCTGTCGAGCCAAGCCTTGTAGGCAACCTCCGCCGCCGGGATGTGCTGCCGGTACCAGCGACTCCAGTTGCCCGCCTTGTTGCCGGCAACCAGGAGGACCGCCTGCGACCAGGGATCGAAGACGAACAGCACCCGGATCGCCACGTCCCGACCGGAGCGGGGCCGTAGCTCCTTCAGATTACGGAGACTGCTTCCGCGCAGCTTGTCCACCGCCACCCGAACGCTCTCGTACGACGCCGGGTCGTTGTCCCGCAGGTCGCGCAGCCAGTGCCGGACCTCTCCGGTCACCCGGATCGACCAGCGCTTCCCGTCCGCACCCACGCCCTGACTATAGCCCGAGCTAAACTCGGAGGGTAACGGTCAGCGGTCGTCCAACAGCGGCTGGGTGGGGTTCCACGGGGTGCCGGACTCCGCGTCGTGGCGGCGGCGGGCGATCGCTGACAGCGCCTCCAGCACCACCCGGTTGCCCAGGTACGCGGTGATGTCGGCGTGGTCGTACGGCGGGGCGACCTCGACCACGTCCAGCCCGACCACCGGCAGCTCGTAACAGACCCGGCGGACCGCGTCGAGCAGTTGCCGGGAGGTGAACCCGCCCGGCTCGGGTGTGCCGGTGCCGGGCGCCATTCCGGGGTCGACAACGTCCACGTCGACGGAGAGGAACACGCCCTCGCACTCGTCGGTCGCGATGCCGAACGCCTCGGTCAGGCAGGTGTCCAGCCCGCGCGCCACGATCTCGGTCATCTCGTACGAGCGCATCCGCTGCTCGGCCATCCACGCCAGCGTGTCCGGGCCGGGCCAGTAGCCGCGCAGCCCGATCTGGAGGAAGCGCTCGCCGCGCACCGCTCCGGAGGAGATGAGCCGCCGCATCGGCTGACCGTGCCCGTGCAGCGAGCCGAACTCCACGTCGCCGGTGTCGGCGTGCGCGTCGAAGTGCACCAGCGACACCCGGCCGAGCCCGTGGTGCCGGGCCACCCCCGTCGCGTCCGGCAGCGCGATGGAGTGGTCCCCGCCGAGCACCACCGGGATCGCCCCGGCGGAGGCGACCGCGTACACGGCGGTCTCCAGCGCGGCGAGCGAACGCTCGATGTCGCCGCCGAACATCTCCACGTCACCGGCGTCGTAGACGCACAGGTCCTGCAGAGCGTCCACACGCAGCGCCAGCGACGGACGGGAACCGTCGTGCGGCAGGTAGCAGGCCTGCCGGATGGCGGACGGGCCGAACCGGGTGCCGGGCCGGTGCGAGGTGCCGCCGTCGAACGGCGCCCCGATGATCACCACGTCCGCGTCGGCGTACGTGACCGGCTCCTCGACGGTGCACGGCGGCACGCCGAGGAACGTGATGTCGGGACCGTACATCGGGCCGTACCGGGTCATCGTTCCTCAATCCCCCACGGCGAACCGTAGCCGGTGAGCAGGTCCAGGAAGGGGGTCGGCGGGAACGCCTCCGGGCCGAGCACGCCCGTACCGGACCACGCGCCAGCGGCGAGCAGTTCCAGTGCGACGACCGGGTTCACCGCGGTCTGCCAGACCACCGCCTGGTGGCCGTACTCGGCCATCGACCACTCGTTGTCGACCACGTGGTACAGGTAGACGCGGCGCGGCCGTCCGTCCGGGCCGGTGCCGGTGACGTACGTGCCGGCGCAGGTCTTGCCACTCATCCGGTCGCCGAGCGTGGCCGGGTCGGGCAGCGCGGCGGCCACCAGGTCACGCGGCGACACCTCGACGCCGCGTACCCGCACCGGTTCGGTCGAGTCCAGCCCGAGCTTGTGCAGCGTGCGCAGCACCTCGATGAACTCGGCGCCGAGGCCGTACTTGAAGGTGACCCGCTTCGCCGGCACCCAGCGCGGGATGAGCAGCACCTCCTCGTGCTCGACGTTGACGCACTCGACCGGGCCGATGCCGGCCGGGAAGTCGAACACCTCCGGCTCGCTGAACGGTTCGGTGGTGAACCAGCCGCGCCCGGCCTCCCAGATCACCGGCGGGTTCAGGCACTCCTCGATGGTGGTCCAGATGGAGAACGAGGGCGCGAACTCGTACCCGGCGACTGTCAGGTTCGCGCCGTCGCGTACGCCGACCTCGTCGATCTCGGCGAACAGCTCGTCGGCGGCGTAGCGGGCGAAGACGTCGGACAGGCCCGGTTCGACGCCGATCCCGCAGAGCGCCAGCCGGCCGGCGTCGGCCCACCGCTGCCCGACGGCGAACTGCTCGTCGCCGAGCTTGACCCCGGTCTCGGTGTAGGGACGCTCGGGGTGCGGCCGGGACAGCGACATGGCCATGTCGAGGTAGTCGGCCCCGGCGGCGAACGCGCCGTCGAAGATCGGCATGACGAAGCGCGGGTCGACGGCGTTGAGGACGTGCGTGATCCGGTGCTCCCGGCACAGCGCGGCCACGGCGTCGGCGGAGGAGGCGTCGACCGTGGCCGCGACGAAACGGTCGCCGTGCCCGGCGACGGCCCGTGCCGAACGCGCCGGGTCGTGATCGGCGACCACCATGGTCTCGAAGAAGGAACGGCGGGCGGCGATGGATACGGCGGCGGAGCCGACGCCACCGGCGCCGACGAGCAGGATACGCATCAGGAGTCGAACCCCAGTCCAAGACGGTCGAGAGTACGGAGCCAGAGGTTGCGCCGACCGTCGTGCGCGTCGGCGCGGGCGAGCGACCAGCGGGTGAGGTTGATGCCGACGGACCGGACCGGTTCCGGCGGGAACGGCATCGGCTTGCGGCGCACCAGGTCGAGCCGGGTCAGCGGGGTGTCCTCGCCGGAGAGCAGGTCCAGCGTCACGCGGGCGCCGAACCGGGTCGCGCCGACGCCGAGCCCGGTGAACCCGGCCGCGTACGCCAGGCGCCCTTCGTAAGCGGTGCCGAAGAACGCGCAGAACCGGGTGCAGGTGTCGATGACGCCGCCCCAGCGGTGACTGAACCGCACGTCGGCGAGCTGCGGGAACGTGGTGAAGAAGTGCGACGCCAGCGTGTCGAAGGTGGCCTCGCGCTGCTCCAGCGCGGGCGCCACCCGGTTGCCGTAGTGGTAGATCGCGTCGTAGCCGCCGAACAGGATCCGGTTGTCGGCGGTGAGCCGGTAGTAGTGGAACTGGTTGCCGGTGTCGGCGAGCCCCTGCCGGTGCCGCCAGCCGATCGCGTCGCGCTGCGCCCCGGTCAGCGGCTCGGTCATCAGCGCGTAGTCGTAGACCGGCACGACCCAGGAGCGCAGCCGGCGCAGCAGCGGCGGGAACGCGTTCGTGGCGAGCACGACCTGCCGCGCCCGTACCGCGCCGGGTGCCGCGTCCGCGCCGCCCGCCGTGGTGGCGCGCAACCCGGCGCCGTCGCGGGCCAGCCCGGTGACGCGGGTGTGCTCGTGCACGCGTACGCCCAGGTCGAGCGCGGCCCGGCGCAGTCCCCAGGCGAGCTTCGCCGGGTCGAGCAGGGCCACCCGGTCGGTGTCCCACATCCCGCCCAGGTACGTCGGCGAGGCCACCTCGGCGCGTACCTCGTCCCGGTCGAGCAGCCGCACCTCGTGGCCGTACCGGCGGGCCAGTTCGGCGTCGGCGGCGAGCCCGTCGAGCTGGTACGGCTCGACCGCCACGGCCAGCTCGCCGGTCCGTTCGAAGTCGCAGTCGATGTCGTACTTCGCCACCGTGGCGGCGATGGCGTCCAGGTTCTCCCGGCCCAGCCGTTCCAGCTCGGCGATCTCGCCGGGGAACCGTTCGGCGCCGTTGGCGAGCCCGTGGGTCAGCGACGCGGCGCAGAAACCGCCGTTGCGCCCGGACGCCGCCCAGCCGCACGTGCCCGCGTCGACGAGCAGCACGTCGCGGTCCGGGTCGGCCTCCTTGGCCAGCAGCGCGGTCCACAGCCCGGCGTATCCGCCGCCGACCACCAGCAGGTCGGCGGCCTGCGACCCGGACAGCGGCGGCAGCGGGTCGGGGCGAACCGGGCGGTCCAGCCAGTACGACGCGGGCGCGGCGTCGGCCAGCGCCCGGCCGGTAGGCGGCGGTGTCATGGCTTCCCCGCCGGTGTGGCGACCACCGCGAGGGCGGCCCGCCGGGCCCGCCGCCCGCGCAGCGAGGTGGCCCCGACCAGCAGCAACGCGATCACGAACATGGCCGTGCCGATCACGTTCACCTGCGGCGGGATGCCGCGCTGGGAGGCGCCCCAGACGTACATCGGGAACGTGACAGTGGTGCCGGCGTTGAAGTTCGTGATGATGAAGTCGTCGAAGCTGAGCGAGAACGCCAGCAGCGACGCGGCCATGATGCCGGGCAGCACGAGCGGAAGCGTGATCCGGCGGAACGTCTGCCACTCGCTGGCGTACAGGTCCATGGCGGCCTCCTCCAGCCGCCGGTCCATGCCGGCGAGCCGGGCCTTCACGGTGACCACGACGAACGACAGGCAGAACATGACGTGCGCGATGACGATGGTCCAGAAGCCCTGCGGCACCCCGGCGGCGACGAACAGGGCGAGCAGCGAGGTGCCCATCACCAGTTCCGGGGTGGCCATCGGCAGGAAGATCAGCCCGTTGAGCCCGGACCGGCCGCGGAAGGTGTGCCGGACCAGCGCGAACGCCATCAGCGTGCCGAGGATGGTGGCGGCGACGGTGGCGATCAGGCCGATCTGCATGCTGCGCACCACGGCGTCGCACATGTCCGAGGTGACGCAGGGCTGCTTCCAGTTGTCGAGCGTGAACTCGTTGAAGTCGTAGGAGAGCCGGCTGGAGGGCCGGTTGAAGGAGAGACCGGCGACCACCATGATCGGCAGCGTCAGGTAGCCGAGGACGAGCAGGGCCACACCCATCACCCACCGGTCGGCGAGCCACCGTCGCACTCTCACAGGACCTCCTCCGTGCCGGCCCGGCGCAGGTAGACGAAGACGATCGCCAGGATCGCGGCCATCAGCAGGAACGACAGCGCCGCGCCCTGCGGGTAGTCCAGCCGGACCAGGAACGCCGAGTCGATGACGTTGCCGATCATGTACTCGTTCGGGGTGCCGAGCAGCTCGGCGTTGATGTAGTCACCGGTGGCCGGGATGAAGAACAGCAGCGTGCCGGCGATCAGGCCGGGCATCGACAGCGGCAGCGTCACCTTGGCGAACGCGCGCGCCGGGCTCGCGTACAGGTCACTCGCCGCCTCCAGCAGCCGGGGGTCGAGCCGCTCCAGGCTCGCGTACAGCGGCAGCACCAGGAACGGCAGGAAGTTGTACGTCAGACCGAGCACCACGGCGATCGGGGTGGCCAGCAGCCGGCCGTCCGACCCGAGCAGGTGCACGTCGCGCAGCAGCCCGACCAGCGCGCCGTTGTCCGACAGGATGGTCTTCCAGGCCAGCGTGCGCACCAGGAAGCTGGTGAACATCGGTGCCACCACCGCCACCAGCAGCAGGTTCTTCCACCGGCCGGCCTTCTGCGCGATCGCGTACGCCAGCGGGTAGCCCATCAGCAGCGCGAGCACCAGCGCGATGGCCGAGTAGAGGAAGGACCGGGAGAATTGCGGCCAGTAGGCCTGCAACGCGTCCGGGTAGTTGCTGAACGCCCAGGTCATGGCGTACCCGGTGGAGAGCGACCCGGCCGGGTCGTAGAGGCTGGCCGACGCGAGCTGCACCAGCGGAAGCGCGAAGAAGACGAGCAGCCAGACCGCGCCGGGCAGCAGCAACAGGTACGGCAGGAGGCGGCTGCGCCGCACCGGCGGCGGCGCCGGTTTCCCGGCGGAGGCCGGTACGTGGGCCAGCGCGCTCATGCCGCCACTCCGCTTCGCTCCGTGCCGTCATGAGGCACCTTCGCGCTGAGCCTGCCGATTCGCTCGCTGCGCGCGCTCATGGCAGCGCACCAACCGGCGGCTCGTCGAGCAGCGGCGCGGTCTGGTCGTCCTCACCGGCGGCCCGGGGCAGCAGGAACGCGTGCCGCGGATCCCAGTGCGCGGTCACCGCCGCGCCGACCGGCAGCTGACCGCCCAGCCCGCTGTTCGCGGCGAACGCGGTCAGCTCGCTGCCCCACGCGGTGCGCACCAGGTACTGGGTGCTCACCCCGACGTAGGAGGCGTCGGTGACGACGCCGCCGACGTGCTGGTGCCCGGCCGGCACCCGGTCCGGGCCGTCGGCCAGGTGCAGCTTCTCCGGACGTACGCCGAGGAAGGCCGGACCGTCGGTGAGCCGGGCCCGGCCGGCGGGCACCGAGAAGCGCGCGCCGTGCGCCGTGACCAGCACGTCGCCGGCGGCACGGCCGCCGGCTTCGGCGGCGAGCAGGTTGGACTGGCCGAGGAAGTTCGCCACGAACGCGGTGGCCGGGTATTCGTAGATGTCGGCGGGCGCGCCCAGTTGCTCGATCCGGCCGGCGTTCATCACCGCGACCGTGTCGGCCATCGTCATGGCCTCCTCCTGGTCGTGGGTGACGTGCACGAACGTGATGCCGACCTCGGTCTGGATCCGCTTCAGCTCGATCTGCATCTGCCGGCGCAGCTTGAGGTCGAGCGCGCCGAGCGGCTCGTCGAGCAGCAGCACCTGCGGGTGGTTGATGAGCGCCCGGGCAAGCGCGACGCGCTGCTGCTGGCCGCCGGAGAGCTGGGCCGGGCGACGCCGGCCGTACCCTTCGAGCTGCACCAGCGCGAGCATCCGCTCCACCTGGTCGCCGACCTTGCGGATGCCGCGGCGGCGCAGCCCGAACGCCACGTTCTCGTGGATGTCCAGGTGCGGGAAGAGGGCGTAGCTCTGGAAGACGGTGTTCACCGGCCGCTTGTACGGCCGCAGCCCGGCGATGTCCTCCTCGCCCAGCAGCACCTTTCCGCTCGTGGGCTGCTCCAGCCCGGCGATCATCCGCAGTGTGGTGGTCTTGCCGCAGCCGGACGCGCCGAGCAGGGCGAAGAACGAGCCCTGCGGGATGGTGAGGGTGAGGTCGTCGACGGCGGTGAAGACGCCGAAGCGCTTGGTCAGGTCGACCAGCCGCAGGTCACCGGCCGGGGTCTGCTGCCCCTTCACGCGCCGATCACCTGCTGGAACTTGGTCTCGTACTCCTTCTCCTGCGCTTCGTCGAGCGCCATGAAGACCTTGGCCTTGGACAGCATCGCGTCGTCCGGGAAGATCAGCGGGTTGGCCGCCAGGGCCGGGTCGATCTTCTCCATCTCGGCCTGCGCGCCCTGCACCGGGCAGATGTAGTTGACGTACGCGGCCAGCTTCGCCGCCACCGCCGGGTCGTAGTAGTGGTTCATCAACGCCTCGGCGTTGGCCTTGTGAGTGGCCTTGTTCGGCACCAGCATGTTGTCCGACCAGAGCATCACGCCGGACTCGGGCACCACGAACTTGATCTTCTCGTCGTCGAAGCCGAGCTGGACCACGTCGCCGGACCAGCCGATGCACGCGGCGATGTCGCCCTTGGCCAGGTCGGGCGCGTAGTCGTTGCCGGTGAAGCGCCGGATCTGCTTGCTGTCCACGGCCTTCTTGAGCTTGTTCAGCGCGTCGTCGAACTGGGCCGACGTGAACTTGGCCGGGTCGTGTCCGAGCGACTGGAGCAGCAGGCCGATGGTGTCGCGCATCTCCGACAGCACCGTCACCTTGCCCTTGAGATCGGGGCGGGTGAGCAGCTCGTCGACGGTGCGGATCTCCTTGGTGACGTTCGCGTTGTACGCGAGCCCGGCCAGCCCGGACTGCCACGGGACGGCGAGCTGGGTCTCGGCGTCGAAGGAGCGACCGCGCAGCGACTGCAGCAGGTTCGCCTCGACGTTGGGCATCTTCGACCTGTCCAGCTTCTGCACCCAGCCGAGGCGGATCACCCGGGCGGCCATCCAGTCGGTGAGCACCATGATGTCCCGGCCGGTGCTCTGACACCCGGCGAGCTGGTTGCGCACCTTGCCGAAGAACTCGTTGTTGTCGTTGACGTCCTCGGTGTACGTCACCTGGATGCCGGAGGCGGCGACGAAGGCGTCGAGCGTCGGGCGCTTCGACTCGTCCTTGTCGTCGGTGTCCATGTACTGCGGCCAGTTCGAGAAGGCGACCTTCTTCTCGGTGGCGGACAGGTCCTCGCTCTTGCATCCGGCTTCGGTCTGCTGGGCGCCCTTGGTCCCGCAGCCGGCCAGGGTGCCCGCGGTGGCGAGCAGTGCGGCCGAGCCGACGGTCCCGGTGAGCAGACCACGCCGGGTGAGGGGCCGGAGGGGACTACGCATGTGACGACTCCTTGGGGGGCATCGTCGGCGGCGGGACGGAGGGGGCGCGCCGGCGGGAGGGTCAGTGGCGATGGACGACTGATCCTGACATGAGAAAACCTCCCTTACAAGGGATTCCGTTGCCGGAATAGCTAGTCACCACGAAATACGCCAGACTGCGCGGGGCACTACGCTCAACACGGAGAATCGGACACGAGGAGCGTTGATGGTCAACCGGCATCACGAGAACGGAAACGGCGGCCGTCGTGTCACTGTGCGTGATGGGGCCAATCACGCTCTGCTCGATGACGTGGCCAAGCAGATCATCGAACAGCTCCAGGAGGACGGGCGCCGCCCGTACGCGAGCATCGGCAAGGCGGTGGGCCTGTCCGAGGCGGCGGTACGCCAGCGGGTGCAGCGGCTGCTCGACGCGGGCGTCATGCAGATCGTCGCGGTCACCGATCCGCTCCAGCTCGGCTTCCCCCGCCAGGCCATGATCGGGCTGCGCACCGACGGCGACCTGGAGTCGGTCGCCGACCGGCTCGCCGAGTTCGAGGAGATCGACTACGTGGTGATCACCGCCGGCTCGTTCGACCTGCTGGCCGAGGTGGTCTGCCGCAACGACGCGCACCTGCTGGAGATCCTGCAGAAGCTGCGCGGGGTTCCCGGCGTGCTCTCCACCGAGGCGTTCGTCTACCTGAAGCTGCGCAAGCAGACCTACAGCTGGGGCACCGCTTGATGCGGATTCCGTTGATACAGCGCTGACTCGACGCTGAATCCGTCGCGTTGAGGCTTGTTTACTTGCCTTATCCGCATCGCCTGTGGGATAACCGTGGGTAGAGCGGCCGGTGTCACCCCTGACCGGCCCGAGACCCGATGGGGCTGACATGGCCAACGCCACCGACCATCTCTGGATGCACTTCACCCGCATGGCGAGCTACCCCGCCGGCGAGGTTCCGACAATCGTCCGGGGCGAGGGCGCGTACGTCTGGGACGCGCAGGGCCGCCGCTACCTGGACGGGCTGGCCGGGCTGTTCGTCGTCAACGCCGGCCACGGCCGAGCCGAGCTGGCCGAGGCCGCCGCCAAGCAGGCCGGCGAGCTGGCCTACTTCCCGCTCTGGTCGTACGCCCACCCGAAGGCCGTCGAGCTGGCCGAGAAGATCGCCACGCTCACCCCCGGCGACCTGAACCGGGTCTTCTTCACCACCGGCGGCTCGGAGGCCGTCGAGGCCGCATGGAAGCTGGCCCGGGCCTACTTCAAGCGCACCGGCAAGCCCACCAAGCACAAGGTGGTCAGTCGCTACATCGCCTACCACGGCACCTCGATGGGCGCGCTGTCGATCACCGGCCTGCCCGGCATCAAGACCGACTTCGAGCCGCTGGTGCCGGGTGGCATCAAGGTTCCGAACACCAACTTCTACCGGGCCCCCGAGCACGGCGACGACCCCGAGGCGTTCGGCCGCTGGGCCGCCGAGGAGATCGGCCGGGCGATCGAGCGGGAGGGGCCGGAGACGGTCGCCGCCGTCTTCCTGGAACCGGTGCAGAACTCCGGCGGCTGCTTCCCGCCGCCGCCCGGCTACTTCGAGCGGGTACGCGAGATCTGCGACGCGTACGACGTGCTGCTGGTCAGCGACGAGGTGATCTGCTCCTGGGGCCGGCTCGGCGAGTACTTCGGCGCCGTCCGCTACGGCTACCAACCGGACATCATCACCACCGCCAAGGGCATCACCTCCGGCTATGCCCCGCTCGGCGCGATGATCGCCAGCGAGCGGCTGATGGAGCCGTTCCTCACCGAGACCGGCATGTTCGCGCACGGCGTGACGTTCGGCGGTCACCCGGTCTCCTGCGCCGTCGCGCTGGCCAACCTGGAGGTGTTCGCCCGCGAGGACCTGATCGGGCACGTCCGGGCCAACGAGGGCGCGTTCCGGTCCACCCTGGAGAAGCTGTACGACCTGCCGATCGTCGGTGACGTCCGGGGCGACGGCTACTTCTACGGCATCGAGCTGGTCAAGGACAAGACGACCCGGGAGACGTTCGACGAGGCCGAGTCCGAGCGGCTGCTGCGCGGCTTCCTGTCCACCGCGCTGTTCGACGCCGGGCTCTACTGCCGGGCCGACGACCGGGGCGACCCGGTCGTGCAGCTCGCCCCGCCGCTCATCGCCGACCAGCAGCACTTCGACGAGATCGAGCAGATCCTGCGCGCGGTGCTGACCGAGGCGTGGTCGCGGCTCTGACGCCGATGACGGGCTACCGGCACCTGTCGTACTGGCTGTCCGGCCTGGACGAACCGCTGACACCGCGACCCGGGTTGCCCGGCGACACGGACGCCGACGTGGCGATCGTGGGCGCCGGGTACACCGGGTTGTGGACGGCCTACTACCTGGCCGAGGCCGATCCCACGTTGCGCGTCGTCGTGCTGGAGCGGGAGATCGCCGGGTACGGCGCGTCCGGGCGCAACGGCGGCTGGTGCTCGGCGCTGTTCCCCACCTCGCTGCCGGCGCTGGCCCGGCGGCACGGCCGGGACCGGGCACTGGCCATGCAGCGGGCCATGCACGACACGGTCGGCGAGGTCGGGCGGGTCGCCGCCGCCGAGGGCATCGACTGCGACTGGCAGGCCGGCGGCACGGTGATGCTCGCGCGCAACGAGGCCCAGCTGCACCGGGCCCGGGCCGAGGTCGCCCAGGCCCACGCGCACGGGCTGACCGACGACGACCTGACGCTGCTCGACGCCGCCGAGGCCGCCGCGCGTTGCGACGCCGAGGGGGTACGCGGCGGCACGTACACGCCGCACTGCGCCGCCGTGCACCCGGCGAAGCTGGTCCGGGGCCTGGCCCGGGCGGTGGAACGCCGGGGCGTACGCATCCACGAGCGCACACCGGTGACCGCGTTGCGGCCGGGCGCGGCGGTGACCCCGGCGGGCGTGGTCCGGGCGCCGGTGGTGGTCCGCGCGACAGAGGGCTACACGCCAGGGCTGCCCGGTCAGCGGCGGACCGTGGCGCCCGTCTACTCGCTGATGGTGGCCACCCCGCCGCTGCCCGAGGAGACCTGGGCGCGGATCGGGCTGGCGCAGCGGGAGACGTTCTCCGACTACCGGCACGTCATCGTGTACGGCCAGCGCACCGCCGACGGCCGGCTCGCGTTCGGCGGGCGGGGTGCCCCCTACCACTACGCCTCCCGGGTGCGGCAGGGCTTCGACCGGGAGCCCCGGGTGTTCGCGGCGCTGCGCCGGGCGCTCGGGGAACTGTTCCCGGTGCTCGGGCCGGACGTGCCGGTGACGCACGCCTGGGGCGGGCCGCTCGGCGTGGCCCGGGACTGGGCCGCGTCGGTGGGGCTCGACCGCCGCACCGGGCTGGCCTGGGCCGGGGGCTACGTCGGTGACGGCGTCGGCACCAGCAACCTCGCCGGGCGTACGCTCGCCGACCTGATCCGGGGCGTGGACAGCGACCTGACCGCGCTGCCCTGGGTGGGGCACCGCTCCCCCCACTGGGAGCCGGAGCCACTGCGCTGGCTCGCCATGAACGCCGGCCTGAAGATCATGTCCTCAGCCGACCGCAGCGAGCCCCGCACGTCTCGCCCGTCCCGCCGAGCCGACCTCTTCAACCGCTTCCTGGGCCACTGACACCACCCGCTCCCCCGTTCCCCCCGCCCACCCCGTTGATCATGAAGTTAGCGGCACTCAGGGAGATCGAAAACACCGTCAACTTCATGATCGACCGACGGGCGGGCGGGGCCCGGGCGGGGCGGGGCGAGGCGGGGCGAGGGCCCGGGCGGGGGCGGTGGGTCAGTGATGGGGTGGGATTACGCGCAGGTGGCCCCGGCGGCCCTGCTGGGGGGCCTGGGGCTTGGTGGTGGGCTCGTCCTCGGGGGGACGGGGCGGGGCCGGGCGGGCGGCTTCGCGTACCGCCTCGGCCAGCGCCACCAGGTCGTCGGTGGTGGGCGGCGGCGGCTCGAACTCGCCCTCGTGCCGCACCACGTCCCAGCCGCGCGGTGCGGTCAGGCTGCGGGCGTGCGGCTCGCACAGGTCGTACGTGTGCGGCTCGGCGAACGCGGCGAGCGGACCCACCACAGCCGTCGACTCGTTGTAGACATAGGTCAGCGTGGCGACCGCTTGCCGGGGGCAGCCGTTACGGGAGCAGCGCCGTGGTGACCTCACCGCGGCAGGGTATCCCCATTACCGGGTTTGGCGCACCGCTTCGCGTTACGACACGCCCGTCACGGAGATCACAATTCCGCCGATCGCGCACCGGCACGCCGGACGGCCGCGCGACGGCGGGTGGACCGCCGACCGGGCTACCCTGTCCGACATGACGAGCCCGCAGAACCGCCGCCCCGGCTCCGGCCGGCGCACCCATCGTGACCGGCACGGTCGCGGGCTGCGCGGGCGGCTGGTGCCGGCCACCGTGCCGCTGGCCCGGACGAAGGCCGAGGTCTTCGACGATCTGGTGCTCGACACGGTGGAGACGCTCGAACGCCGGTTCGCCAAGGAGCTGGCCGGGGTGGAGTTCGCGGTCGAGGACGTGCCGCCGGATCTGAACGTCTACGACTCGGACGTGCTGGAGGACGGCGAGGTGCCGCTCGCCCGGCTGCTGCCCGGGCGGCCCGGCCGCCAGGAGGTGCCGCCGCGGATCGTGCTCTACCGGCGGCCGCTGGAGTTCCGCGCGATGGACCGCGAGGACCTCGCCGACCTGGTGCACGACGTGATCATCGAGCAGGTGGCGAACCTGCTCGGGGTCGACCCCGACGAACTGGCCTGACACCGGCCGGCCCGGCTGGCGCCGCCACCCGGCCGGACGAGCCGACCGGACGGCGACCCGGGTCCGGGCGGCCCCCACCACCCACGGACCCGTACGCGGATCAGGCGGCGACCCGCCGCTTGAGCTTGCGCCGCTCCCGTTCGGAGAGGCCACCCCAGATCCCGAACCGCTCGTCGTGGCCGAGCGCGTACTCCAGGCATTCCGTCTTCACTTCGCACCGCGAGCAGATGCGCTTCGCCTCGCGGGTCGAGCCGCCCTTCTCGGGAAAGAACGCCTCCGGGTCGGTCTGCGAGCAGAGCGCTCGCTCCTGCCACTCCGGCGCGTTCCCGAGCAGGTCGGCCACCTCGAGCTGGCCGTCCATCGATTGCCTCCTTGTCGCGCACCGGCGTCATTCGCCGCTGCAACCCCCCACGCGAAAGGCGTGCCTGGCCGCACGGTCACCATTTGTTGCGTTCCGTGCGAACAACCCCATTCAAATTACACGCGTGTAATGCGTGCGCCGTCAAGCCAAACTTGATAATGGAGTCGCCCTCCCGACACGTCCGGGACGACCGCCGCGGTCGCCCGTAGCCTCGCAACCTGCCCTATCGATTCAGACCCCGGACGAGTAACGCCCTCCCCGGCGAGTTGCGGGAAGTTTTCTGCCGTGGCGCATCGCCGACAGGCCGGCCGGACGCCCCCGCCGGCCGCTCGTACCAAGATCAGAATTGGTGGGCCAAAGGGTAACGCGCCTCCCGCGGTAACGCCCGTCGAGCCGGCCAACGCCGACCGCGCCCCGTCCACCATGTGGACGGGGCGCGGGTTCCGGCACGACTGACGGATCAGTCCAGACGAGCTGGTTGGCTGGAGGGCCAGACGAATTCGGCGATCGACCCGCCGGTGACCGAGATCGCGCCGGCCGTCGTGTTCTCGTCCCACCAGACGGTATAAACACCCGCCTCCAGATCCGGGTAGACGGCACTGTGGAACACCCCGTCCCGGACATGCCGCTCGCGTACGGCGGAGTGGGTCCGCGGACCGTCGAGGTCCACGCGGCTGATCTCGATCTCCCGGCCGTGCAGGTCCCGGCCGGTGTGGATGATCAGTGCGCCCCGGTCGCCGCCGAGGTCGAGCACGACGCTGCCGACCTCCGACGGGCCGAGATCGTGGCGGTGTGACATTCGTCGGCTCCCGTCAGGACTTCTTCGCCTGCGGGTTGCCGAACCCGTCGTACGGCGTGCCGAGGAACGGGAAGTCGGCCAGGAACGGCGCTGTGACGTCGGCCGCACTCAGGCCCGGCGTCACGGCCGCCGCGGCGGCGTCCGGCCGGAACGTCTTGTCGACCAGCGGCACGGTCAGCCCGGCGATGGCGCGCAGCGCGATCGTCACCACGTCGTCGGCGACCCGGCGGCCGTTGGGGTATCCGGCCAGGTCGCCGCCGAGCACCCCGAACCGGTCCGGCGTGCGGGTGGGCCGGATCGCCGTGTTCAACCGCAGCATGTCCGCCTGCGTGTCGCCTGTGGTGTTGGCGAAGCCGTCGATCAGTCCGGCCGGGACGCCGGTGAGCAGGATCGCCACCAGATCGGCGCGCGGCTTCTTGGACTTGTTCAGCGCGTCCAGGTTTCCGAACACGCCCGGGTAGAGCGTCGGCAGCAGCGCGGCCAGCTCGGGCCGCTCGACGAACCCGGCGAACCGCTTGTCCTCCGACGGCGGCAGCGTGTTCCACAGGTCCTTCTTGGACATCGGCACGATGACCTCGTTGAACAACGGGTTACCGAGCCGCGAAACCTGGGTGAAGGGGCCGGCGGCGGTGTCGGCGGACACCCGGTCACCGAGCACCCGCACCTGCTGGCGGGACGCGCTGGTCCAGACCCCGATCGTCGAGGCACGGTCGGCGTAGCCGTAGCGGGCGGCCTTGCGGCGTACCTGGTTCAGCGGCACCTGCACGGCGAGGGAGTGCACGTTGAGCCGGTCCAGCGCGTTCACCGGCTCCCCCTCGCTCCGGAACAGCTTCTTGCCGGCGACGTGCAACTGCTGGA
The DNA here is from genome assembly GCF_042872445.1 of Micromonospora sp. NPDC005257. Lineage (NCBI taxonomy): Bacteria > Bacillati > Actinomycetota > Actinomycetes > Micromonosporales > Micromonosporaceae > Micromonospora > Micromonospora sp. NPDC005257. The sequence continues at coordinate 279,843 of NZ_JBIAKL010000010.1, forward strand.
ACGGCCGCAGCGTGCCCAGGTCGAACACCGCGCCCAGATCGACGAAGAAACCGTCGGCCCGCTGGCCGGCGAAGACCTTCTCGCCGGTGGACAGCTTGAACGTCGCCTGCCGGACCAGGTTCTGGTAGTTCGGGGTGGAGAGCGTGCCGACATTGCACGGCGGGCAGGGCAACCTGTGCGCCAGCACCCGGGCGCGGCCGTCGGCGATCCGGGTCAGCCGGTAGAACTGGCGCCGGTTCCAGTTCTTGCTCTCCAGCGACTCGATCGGCCCGGTGTTGTAGAGAAAACTGTTCTGGTTTGTGATCTCGGTAGTGAATTCGAAACGATAGGTGACGTCCGGATAACCGTCGCCGTCGTTGTCGATGTGAATCTCGTACCGGACGTCGTCACCGAACTCGAAGAAGTTCGGGCCGCCGGAGGGGAGCTGCACCGGCACGTAGTTGGCGATCAACGTCACGGTGTCCGGCTGGCTCGGTGTGACGAACGCGTACAGGTCGGAACTGTCGGCGACCGGATCCTTGGCGATCTCCGGGGCCTCGCGGTGAGAGGACATGGCGGACGCACCTTCGTCGGGGAACGGAAGTCGGAACCGGCACCGGGAGCCCGCGCCGGCGGAGCGTGGAATCAGCGCCGGCCGGCGGCGCGCACCAGGCGGTCGGCCAGGCCGCGGTCGCGTACCTCGACCCGGTTGGCGCCGACGAAGACGTCCATGACGCCGGCGGCGGCGTCGCGCAGGTGGACCACGATCGGTTCGTCGCGCCGGCTCGCCGTAGAGGCGTTCTGGGCGGCGGACAGGCCCGGCACGGTGAGAGCGGCGGCGCCCAGTGTCGCGCTCGCCGCGGCGGTGAGCGTCTGCCTGCGGGTCAACCGCGGCCAGGTCCGCCGTTTCGGCGCGTCGGTGGTCTCGTCAGTGCTCATCGGCAACCTTTCCGGACCGGCGCCGCAGCGCCGCAGCGGGCCGGGCACCCGGATGCCGCCGGGCCCCGGGTTCGGGGTCACCGGCGGCGGTCCTCGCCGAAACCGCCGCCAGCACCCACAGGTACGGCGCGCGGCGGGGAAAGGTTCGACCTCAGGCGCGGGCGTGACCGTACGCGGTCGTCCGCTTGCGGAACGGGCGCCCCGCGGCGGTGGCGATCGCCCGCAACTGCTCCTCGGTACGGGCCGAGCCGTTGCCCGAGCCGGCCATCCGGGAGATGGTCTCCTCCATCAGGGTGCCGCCCAGGTCGTTGCAGCCGCCGCGCAGCATCGCCACGGTGCCTTCGTCGCCGAGCTTCACCCACGAGCACTGGACGTTGTCGATCCGGCCGTGCAGCAGCAGCCGGGCCATCGCGTGCACCGCCCGGTTCTCCCGCCAGGTCGGCCCCGGGCGGGCGATGCCGGCCAGGTAGATCGGCGCGTTCGTGTGCACGAACGGCAGCGCCACGAACTCGGTGAACCCGCCGGTACGGTCCTGCACGCCGGCCAGCACCCGGAAGTGGGCGAGCCACTGGCCCGGGTGGTCCACGTGGCCGTACATCATCGTGGAGCTGGACCGGATGCCCAGCTCGTGCGCAGTGCTGACCACGTCGACCCAGGCGGCGGCCGGCAGTTTGCCCTTGGTGAGCACCCAGCGCACGTCGTCGTCGAGGATCTCGGCGGCGGTGCCCGGGATGGTGTCCAGCCCGGCCTCGCGGAGCTGGAGCAGCCACTCCCGCACCGGCACGCCGGCCTTCGCGGCGGCGGTGACGATCTCCATCGGGGAGAACGCGTGCACGTGCATGCCCGGCACCCGCGCCTTGATCGCGCGGACGATGTCGGCATAGCCGGTCACCGGCATCTTCGGGTCGATGCCGCCCTGGAGGCAGACCTCGGTCGCGCCGGCCGTCCACGCCTCCTCGGCGCGGTCGGCCACCTGCGAGAGCGAGAGCCGGAACGCGTCGGCGTCGCTCTCCCGCTGGGCGAACGCGCAGAACCGGCAGCCCACGTAGCAGACGTTCGTGAAGTTGATGTTGCGGTTGACCACATAGGTCACGTCGTCGCCGACCGCGTCCCGGCGTGCGTCGTCGGCCAGCCGGCACAGCTCGTCCAGCGCCGGGCCGTCCGCGCCGAACAGCGCCAGCGCCTTGGCCTCGTGCGCCGGCGTCAGCAGCGCGCCCGGGTCGTCGGCGGCCAGCCGCAGGCCCGCACGCAGGTCGGCGTCCGCGCCACCACCCAGGGGTACGCCCGCGCGCGCCTCCGGCGCCACCTTGCCGGCCACCTCGGCCCAGTCGCCGTAGACGCTGTCGAAGTCGCCCCGCCGGTCCTCGGTACGCCCGGTGACGTCGATGGTGGCGTGCAGGTCGGTCCGGCCGCCGTAGACCTCCTCCGGCTCCTGCCAGGGCCGTCCCACCGGGCGGGCCGCCTCGACCGCGAGCCCGGTGGCCGGGTCGGCGAGCGCGCTCACGTGCGGCAGCAGGCGCGGGTCCAGCCACGGCTCACCCGCCCGGACGTACTCCGGATAGACGGTCAGCCGCTCGCGCAGCGTGAACCCGGCACTCGCGGTACGCGCCGCCAGCTCCTCCAGGTGCGGCCAGGGCCGCTCCGGGTTGACGTGGTCGGGCGTGACCGGGGAGACGCCGCCCCAGTCGTCGATGCCGGCGCGCAGCAGCAGGTCGTACTCGCCCGCGATGAGGTTCGGTGGGGCCTGGATGCGCGCCTTCGGGCCGAGCAGCACCCGGGCCACCGCCACGGTGGCGGCCAGGTCGTGCAGCTCCGCATCGGGCATGCCCCGCATCGCGGTGTCCGGCTTCGCGCGGAAGTTCTGCACGATCACCTCCTGGAGGTGGCCGTACTCCCGCATCGCCCGGCGGATCGCGAAGATCGCGTCGACCCGCTCCGCCCGGTTCTCGCCGATGCCGATCAGGATTCCGGTGGTGAACGGCACGCCGACCCGGCCGGCGTCGTCGAGCACCCGCAGGCGTACCGCGGGCTCCTTGTCCGGCGAGCCGAAGTGCGGGCCGCCCGGTTCCGACCAGAGCCGGGTGGCGGTGGTCTCCAGCATCATGCCCATGCTCGGCGCGACCGGCTTGAGCCGTTGCAACTCCGACCAGGTGAGCACGCCCGGGTTCAGGTGCGGCAGCAGGCCGGTCTCCTCCAGCACCGCCACCGCGCAGGCGCGCAGGTAGTCCAGCGTCGAGTCGTACCCCCGCTCGTCCAGCCACCGGCGGGCCGCCGGCCACCGCTCCTCCGGCCGGTCGCCGAGCGTGAACAGCGCCTCCTTGCAGCCCTGCGCGGCGCCCTCGCGGGCGATCGCCAGCACCTCGTCGCGCTCCAGGTAGGCGGCGGGCAGCCGGTGCGGCACGGTGGCGAACGTGCAGTAGTGGCAGCGGTCCCGGCAGAGCCGGGTCAGCGGGATGAAGACCTTCTTCGAGTACGTGACCACGCCCGGCCGCCCGGCCTCGCGCAGCCCGGCGTCCCGGATGTCGGAGGCGATCCTCAGCAACTCGTCGAGCATCGTCCCGCGCGCGGCCAGCAACGCGCCCGCCTCGGCGGCGTCGAGCGCCCGGCCGGTGGCGGCCCGCCCCAGCGCCCGCCGGATGGTCGCCTCGGTCGGTTCGGGGTCGCTGCGATCAACCATTCGCCCAGCCTATGCGCTGCCGGACGTCCCGCCGCTCACGCCCGGTCACGGTCCGGGCAGCGGGACGCCGGCTGGCGACCCGCCGCACCGCAGCGGCCCCGGAGGCGTCGAGCCCGGCCGGGGAGGCCGCGCGCGCGACCCGGCGGCGGGCGACGGTCGTCCGTCGCCCGCCGCGACGGGGTTCAGCGGGGGTGGTTCGGGTCCTCGCGGTCGAACCGCTGGGTGCGCTCGTCGTCGGTGGCGGGCGACGGCGCGCCCGGCTCGGCGGACTGGCGCGGGATCGACTGCGTCGGGTCGGCCGACGGCGGCTGCCCGAACGGCGGCGCGGACTGCGGCGAACCGTACTGCGGAGAGCCGTACTGCGGACCGGCATACGGGACACCGGACTGCGGGTCGGCGGACGGCGGGCCGGACTGCGGCGCGTGCGGCGGGGCGGTGTTGAACGGCGGCGCCGACTGCGGCTGGCCGTACGAACCGGGCTGCTGCGGCCAGCCGGGCTGGGGCGAGCCGGCCGGCGGGTAGCCCTGGCCGGGCTGCTGCGGGTAGCCGCCCGGACCGGGGTAGCCACCGGGCTGACCCGGCTGCTGCGGCCAGCCGGGCTGGGCCTGGCCGTACACGCCCGGCTGCGCCTTGGGCTTCGGCACGTAGTAGAGCGTGCGCCAGATCTTGAACACCACGAACGCGGCGACCCCGAAGATCGCCAACCACGCCGCGCGGGTGAGCAGACCGAGGAACGCGTCCAGCACCTCGCCGTCGGCGAGCCGGCCGACCAGCCAGATCAGGAACGTCAGCGCGCCGAACACGACGGACACGGCGTACTCGACGAGCGCCACCTGCGTGATCAGCTTGGCCTTCGGGACGACCGGGAGGATCACGGTGGCGATCAGAACGGCGAGCAACGGCAGGACCGTCGCTTCCAGGCCGATGAAGGCGAAGTACGTGCTACCGGCCCGGCCGCTGAACGTGCTGTAGTCGTCGACCGGCACGAGCAGGCGCAGCAGGCCGACGAAGAGTAGGACGGCGTTGGCGCCGAGAAGGACGAGCGCTGCGAGTTCGCGCAGCGGCTTTATCAACTGGCTGGCCTGCGCGGCGTCACCGGACGCGGGCTCGGCGGGGCTGGTCACGGACTCCCCCAGGGGACGAAAGCGGACAGTTGCCGAAGTGAGCGTAGTCTCTCCGGCCACCGAACGATCGACGGCGGCGCGTGCGGAAGGATGGACGCCATGCGCATCGTGGTACTGACCGGCGGCATCGGGGGCGCCCGTTTCCTGCTCGGCGTGCGGGCGTACGCCCGCGAGGTGGGCGCCGAGGTGACCGCAGTGGTGAACGTCGGCGACGATCTGCTGCTGCACGGGCTGAAGGTCTGCCCCGACCTGGACAGCGTGCTCTACACGCTCGGCGGCGGCGCCGACCCGGAGCGGGGCTGGGGCCGGGCGGGCGAGACCTGGACGGTGAAGACCGAGCTGGCCGCGTACGGCGCGGAGCCGAGCTGGTTCGGTCTCGGCGACAAGGACGTCGCCACCCACCTGGTGCGCACCCAGATGATCAACGCCGGCTACCCGCTGTCCCAGGTCACCGAGGCGCTGGCGGCGCGCTGGCAACCGGGCGTACGGCTGCTGCCCGCCACCGACGACCGCCTGGAGACGCACGCCGTCGTCACCGACGAGCAGGGCCGCCGTGCGATCCACTTCCAGGAGTGGTGGGTGCGGTACCGGGCCGACGTACCCACCGACCGGTTCGTCTTCGTCGGGGCCGACGCGGCGAAGCCCGCGCCCGGCGTGGTCGAGGCGATCGCCGCCGCGGACGTGGTGCTGATCGCGCCCAGCAACCCGGTGGTGAGCATCGCCCCGGTGCTGGCAGTGCCGGGTCTGCGGGACGCGCTGACCGGCGGACCGGCCCCGGTGATCGGGGTGTCGCCGATCATCGGCGGGGCACCGGTACGCGGCATGGCCGACCGCTGCCTGGCGGTGCTCGGCGTGGAGTGCAGCGCGGCCGGCGTGGGCGCCCTCTACGGCGCCCGGCCGGCGGGCGGGCTGCTCGACGGCTGGCTGGTCGCCCCGGAGGACGAGCGCACCGTGGTGCCGGACGTGACGGTCCGCGCGGCGCCGCTGCGGATGACCGACGAGGCGGCGACCGCCGCGATGGTGCGCGCCGCGCTGGAGTTGATGTGAGGCTGGAGATCCTGCCGGTGCCGGGCATCGGCGACGTGACCGAGGGCGACGACCTGGCGGCGCTGATCACCGGCGCGGCGCCCTGGCTGCGCGACCACGACGTGCTGGTGGTCACCAGCAAGATCGTGTCGAAGGCGGAGGGCCGGCTGGTCGACGTGCCGGCCGACGGCCCGGAACGGCTCGCCGAGCGGGACCGCATCCTGGCCGCCGAGACCGCCCGGGTGGTGGCGACCCGGGGCGAGACCCGGATCGTGCAGACCCACCACGGGTTCGTGATGGCCTCGGCCGGCATCGACGCCTCGAACGTGGACAAGACCCGGCTGGTGCTGCTGCCTGCCAACCCGGACGCGTCCGCCCGGGCGCTGCGCGACGCGCTACGGGACAGGTACGGCCTCGACGTGGCGGTGATCGTCAGCGACACCATGGGACGGCCCTGGCGCAACGGGCTCACCGACGTGGCGCTCGGCGTGGCCGGCATGCCGGCGATCCGCGACCACCGGGGCGAGGTCGACCCGTACGGCAACGAGCTGTTCGTCACCCAGATGGCGGTGGTCGACGAGCTGGCCGGCGCCGGTGAGCTGATCAAGGGCAAGTGCGACCAGGTGCCGGTCGCTGTGGTCCGGGGTTACCTCACCGCGACCCGGGACGACGACAAGGGCGCCCGCGCGCTCGTCCGCGACGCCTCGATGGACCTGTTCTCGCTCGGCACCGCCGAGGCGCGCGCTGCCGGTCTGCGGGCGGCGGCGACGCTCGCCGACCGGATCGGCGCCGAACCCGCGGAGGCGGACGCGGTGCGGCGGGCTATCGACGCGGTGGCCGACGTGGTCGCGCCGGGCACTGTCTTCACCCACGTCACCGACGACGAGGTACGCGACGGGCTCGCCGCCACGGTGCCCGGCTGGCCCGCCTCGGCCACCGGCCTGCTGCTCGGCGCGGCACCCACCCCCGTCGACCGGCCGGACCTGGTCCGGTTCGGCGCGGACCTGCAACGCCTGCGCGCCGCGCTGGCCGCCGAGGGGATCGACTCGACGTTGCTTCCACCCCCGTCCGGCAGCACCGCGAGCGCCACGCTGGCGCTCTGACTCCGGCGGGCGGGTCAGGCGTCCAGGACGGCCCGGCCCAGCGGGGTCAGCGTGTGCAGGACGGTGTTGCGGTCGCGTTTGCTGACCAGCAGCCCCGCGTTGCGCAGCACTGTGGTGTGCTGGCTGGCCGCGGCGGCGGAGATGCGCAGCTTGCGTGCCATCTCGCCGGTGGTGCAGCCGCCGTCGGCGGCCTGGAGCACCCGGGAGCGGGTGCGGCCGAGCAGGGCGGCGAGCGCCTCGCCCTGCGGTGGTTCCCCGGCGGCCGAGCCGGACGTCAGGCCGGCGAGCCGGTCGACCGGGTAGACCAGCACCGGGGGCAGGGTCGGGTCGACGAGCGCCACCGGCGTACGCGAGCAGAAGAACGACGGCACGAGCAGCAGTCCCCGGCCGTCCAGGTGCAGTTCCCGGGTGTCCGGATAGTCGAGCACCTCCAGCACGCCCGAATCCCAGCGCATGTTCGGCCGCAGGCTGGCCAGCAGCCCTTCGGCGCCGCCGTCGAGCATGGCGCGGGCACGCCGGGCCCGGTCCGCCTCGACCGCCGCCTGCACCCGGGACCAGTACGGCGCGACGGCCAGCGACTGGTACCGCGCCATAGCGCCGGTCAGGTGGCGCAGCGTCTCCGGCTCGCCACGAGCGAGCGCGGTGGCCGAGGACGGCAGGGCGTTCTCCCCGGTCAGCAGCGTCAGGTCGCGGCGCAGCATGTCGACAGGGGTGCCCCGGATTGCCTCCAGACCGGCCTGGAGGCCGTCCCGGCTGGCGAACGGGGTGAGGAAGTCGGGGAAGTAGCCGCGTGGCGGGTTGAGCGCGAGCAGGAGGCGGTACCGCTCGGCGTTGGCGTCGGTGCGCAGTCCGTGCGCCACGGTGCGCCGCCACGTGGTCATCATCGGGTCACGACCGCGCCCCTGGAGCAGGTGCAGGCTGAGGACCAACTCCCACAGGGGGTCCGCGGCCGGGGCGACCCGGGTCCGCAGGACGTCCTCGCCGGAGAAAACGATCTTCAACATGGATTGCTCCCGTGCGGACGGCGGGGGTGCCAGCCACACTCCGACTGTACCCGTCGGCACTAATCTCCATCTTTAAGCGTCAGGTGAAAAACCTCGACGCTGAGCGGCGGGTTCGGCAAACTCTCTGTTGCCTGCCGACGCCGGGGAGCAACATCGATCCGGACGCCGGCTGACGGGCGTGGCCGGGCGGCACCACGAGGGTCTGCGGCATCAGTCGCAGGGGTGCCGCCCGGCCCTCGCTCATCCGATCCAGAGCGCCACCCGATGGTCCTCGTCGGTGACGTAATAGCAGCGTCCGGCCAGCTCGGCCAGCCCCTCCACGTGATGGAACGGCGCCAGCTCCGCGACCACCTCCCCCTCCACCAGCGCGTCCCCGCCCGCGTCGTGCCGGAACCGCACGTGCCGGGAGGTCACCTCGCCGCCGTGCGGGTGGTCGTCCAGCAGCACCGAACCCTTGCCCAGCGCGTCGATCGACCCGGTCACCGCCGCGTAGCCGCCGTCGCCGGTCGGCGTGATCGCGCGGAAGCCGGCGAGCGCACCGGGCGGGGTCACACCGGTCAGCGCGTACGCCCCGAGCGCGCGCAGGTCACCCGGCCGCTCCGGGCCGGGGTCGTCGAACATCTCCGGTACGCCGGCCAGCTCGACGTAGACCGGCTCACCCTCGGCGGTCACCGGGAAACGCAGGCCGAGCAGCGCCGTACCGGCCGGTGTGAACGCCGCCGCCTCGACGTTGATCGGCAGGTCGTCGGCGGCGAGCCGGGTCACCCAGCTCTTGGCGCGGGCGGTGCCCCGGGCCAGTGTCTCCACGATGAACCGCTGCCGGACCCGGTCACCGGGCGGCAGCAGCGCCAGCGGGGCGGTGGCGAGCGCGTCGTTGACCGCCCGGTGGAGCCGGAAACGGTTGCGCACCACGTGCAGCGGCAGCGGCCCGGCCACGGCGTCGTCCTCCCGGAACCGGGCCACGAAGGCGCGCCGGGGCCGCAACGGGCCGCCCTTGGAGCCGAAGTGCGAGCCGAAGACGTACACCCAGCCGTCGTGGTGGGCGAGCGCCTCGCCGTCCTCGGTGCGGCCGTTCTCCCGCCCGGCGTCGGCGGCCACGTGGTGCGCGTCCCAGTGGCCGTCGTCGCGTTCCAGCAGCAGCGCCAGGCACTGTTCGACAGGCCCCTCGTCCAGCACCGTCCAGAAGCCGCGGCGCGCGCCGTACGCCCGCAGCAGCGCGGCCGACCGCACCGGCAGGAGGTCGCTCGCCTCGTTGCCGGCCACCAGGAACTCGACGAGTCGCAGGGTCACCGCGCCAGAGTACGAAGCCGGCGCTCGTAGAGTGTCCGGGTGCCTGATCTGATCCCGTACACCGAGCTGCACGCCGACGCCGTCGTGACGCTGAGCCGCTGGACGGCGACCAGCCCCGCCGCCGACGCGGCCCGGACCCGGACCCTGGCGCTGCTGGCCGACGGGCCGGTGGCCATGAGCCGGACGCACCGGGCCGGGCACGTCACCGCGAGCGCGCTGGTGCTCGACCCGGACGGCCGGGTGCTGCTCTGCCTGCACGGCAAGATCCGCAGGTGGATGCAGCTCGGCGGGCACTGCGAGCCCGGCGACCGGACGCTGGTCGCCACCGCGCTGCGCGAGGCCACCGAGGAGTCCGGCATCACCGGCCTGACCGTCGACCCGGAACCGATCGACGTGGACATCCACCAGGTCGCCTGCCAGGGCGGGTCGTTCCACTACGACGTCCGGTACGCCGCGCTGGCCCCGGCGGGAGCGGTCGAGCGGGTCAGCGCGGAGTCCGAGGCGCTCGGCTGGTTCCCGCCGGACCGGCTGCCCGAGCCGCTGGCCCACGCCACGGCCCAGCTCGTACCGCCGGCGCTCGCGGTGCTGGCCCGCCACGCCGGCCGCTGAGCGACGGCGCCCGACGAGCCGCCGGACGCGTTCCACTCCGGCGGCGCGGCGCGCGGCAAATCAGACCAGGCCCTCCTCGCCGCGTTCCTTCAGCTCGTCCACGATCTTCTTCACGTCCTGCGCGCGGTCGCGCGGGCAGACCAGCAGCGCGTCGGGGGTGTCCACCACGATCAGGTCGTGCACCCCGACGGTGGCCACGAGCCGGCCGGAGTGCGACACCACGACGGTGCCGGTGGTGTCGTGCAGCAGCACGCCCGGCTTCGCGTCCCCGCCCAGCACCACGTTGCCGACGCCGTCGGCGGGCAGCACCTCGCCGAGCGTGTGGAAGTCGCCGACGTCGTTCCAGCCGAAGTCGCCGGGCACGGTGCCGACCCGCCCGGCCGTCGCCGCGCCCTCCATCACGGCGTAGTCGACCGAGATCCGGGGCAGCGTCGGCCAGACCCGGCCGAGCACGTCGTCCTGCTCCGGAGTGCCCCAGGCCGCCGCGATGGCGGTGATCCCGGCGTGCAGCTCCGGCTGCTGGCGGGCCAGCTCGGCCAGGAAGACGTCGACCCGCCAGACGAACATGCTGGCGTTCCAGAGGTGCCGGCCGGAGCGGACGTACACCTCCGCCACCTCGGCGGCCGGCTTCTCCTTGAACTCGCGTACCGGGCGCAGCGGGCCGTCCCCGACCGGCTCGCCGGTCTCCAGGTAGCCGTAGCCGGTCTCCGGGCGCGTCGGGGTGATGCCCACAGTCATCAGCAGCCCCTGCTCCGCGCCTCGGATGGCCTGCCGCACCACAGCGGCCAGCCGGGCCGGGTCGCCGATCAGGTGATCGGCGGCGAACGAGCCCATCACCGCGTCCGGCGTCCGGGTGGCGATCACCGCAGCGGCCAGCGCGATCGCCGCGCAGGAGTCCCGCGGTGAGGGCTCGACCAGGATGTTCTCCTCCGGCAGGCCAGCCAGTTGCCGAGCCACCGCCGCGGCGTGCGCGGCCCCGGTGACCACGAGCGTGCGCTCCGGAGTGGTCAACGGCGACAACCGGTCGACAGTGGCCTGCAACAGCGAGGCGGGAGTGCCGGTCAGCGGGTGGAGGAATTTGGGATGGCCGGCACGGGACAACGGCCACAATCTTGTGCCGCTGCCGCCCGCCGGGATGACGGCGTAGAACATCAGCACATCATGCCCGAAGCGGGCGAGCCGTCACGGTCGGTCGCCCGGGAGTCAGGAGCGGGCCCGTCGCCACGCCGCGATGTGCACCTCGGCGCTGGACTCCCAGGTGAACTCCTTGGCCCTGTCGAAGCCGGCCTTGGCCAGGGACAGCCGCCGCTGGTCGTCGTCCAGCAGGGCGCCCAGGTCCGTGGCGATCTGGTCCGGGTCCTCGCTGGTGTAGGCCACCGCGTCGCCGCCCACCTCGGGCAGGGACAGGCGCGGCGTGGTGAGCACCGGGGCGGCACACGCCATCGCCTCCAGGATCGGCAGGCCGAAGCCCTCACCGTAGGAGGGGTAGGCCGCCACGAGCGCGCCGCCGAGGAAGCCGGGCAGGTCGGCGTAGCGCAGGTAACCCGGGCGCAGCAGCCGCAGGTGCGACGGCACCTCGGCCACCGCGCGGTCGATGTCGTCGTCGTGGCCCTGGCCGCCGGCCACCACCAGCGCGGGCGGGTTCGGCCGGTCGGCCACCGCCCGGGCCCAGCCGCGGATCAGGTTGGGTACGTTCTTGCGCGGCTCCTTGGCCCCGAGGAACGCGATGTAGCTGCTGTCGCCCAGGCCCAGGCGCGCCCGCACGCGTGCCTTCTCCTCGTCGCCCGGCGCGTGGAACGCGTCCTGGTCGACGCCGTGGTAGGCGACGTCGATCCGGGTCGGGTCGGCGTCCAGCAGCCGGATCAGCTCGTCGCGGGTGGCCTTGCTCGGCACGATCACCCGGCCGGCGCGGCGCAGCGAGGTCTTGATCGCGCTGCGGAAGAAGGTCCGGCGCGACTTGTCGTAGTGCTCCGGCTCGGTGAAGAAGGTCGCGTCGTGCACGGTGACCGTCACCGGGCAACCGGCCCGCAGCGGGCAGGTGTAGAACGGCGAGTGCAGCACCTCGGCACCGACCTGCTGGGCCAGCAGCGGCAGGCCGGTCTGCTCCCAGGCCAGCCGCGCCGGCCGGTGCGCCACCGCCGCCGGGGCGGGGATCACCTCCGCGCCGGGCAGCATCCGGGAGTAGCGCTCCAGGTCGGTGCGGAGGCTGACCACAGCCAGGTCGACGTCGGTGCCGCAGACCCGGCCCAGCGCGCCGAGCAGTCCGTCGACGTATCTACCGACGCCGCCACGGTCGGCGGGGACACTCGTGGCGTCGATGAGAACGCGGGGCGGGCGACCGGCGGTCACGGGGCGACTCCTCAGGTGGCGCGGTTGTGGGAAAGAACACTCTCGGCAAGCCTACGCCGGGCCGTGCGCCAAGCGCTGACCGCGACCCGACGGTACGCCGACTTGTCGCTGTCATCGAGTACGCACGCGGGGCGCGTATCGTTCGCGCCGATGGCCGACAACATTGCCCGGGTGTTCGCCGACGCGATCGCGCCCGACCCCACCCGACCGCTCCTGACCTGGTACGACGACGCCACCGGCGAGCGCACCGAACTCTCCGGGGCGACGCTCGCGAACTGGGTGGCGAAGACCGCCAACCTGCTCACCGACGAGGTGGGCGCCGCGCCCGGCGACGCGGCCGGGGTGCTGCTGCCGCCGCACTGGCAGACCGCCGCCGTGCTGCTCGGCTGCTGGTCGGCGAAGCTGACCGTGGTCGACACGCCGGGGCCGGTGGAGGCGCTCTTCGTGGCCGTCGACCGGGTGGACGAGGCGGCCGGTTGGCCGGCCGGCGAGCGGTACGCCCTGGCGCTCGACCCGTTCGCGCTGCCGATGCGGCAGGCGCCGGCGGGCTGCACGGACTTCGTCACGGCGGTACGCGGACACGGCGACCACTTCACGCCGTACCCCGGTGCCGGGGACGGGGACGCGGCGCTGCTGGCCCGCGCGCAGGCTCGCGCCACCGAGCTGGGCCTGGCCCCCGGCGACCGCCTCCTGGTCGACGTGACAGCCCACCCCGACCCGGTCGACTGGTTGCTCACCCCGCTGAGCGCGGGCGCCAGCGTGGTGGCCTGCGCCCACCCCGACCCGTCCCGCCTGCCCTCCCGCGCCGAAACCGAGAAGACTACGCAAACCCTGACCTGACTCTTCCCCTCCCGGGTCAGGCGGGGGTGGGGTGGCCGGTGGCGGAACGGCGCTGGGCGAGGGCGGCGAAGGCCGTGAGGGACTCGGGGTTGGCCAGGGCGCCCTTGGCCGCCGCGCTGTCCACAGGGGTGCCCGTCAGGATCTTCTTGACCGGCACCTCCAGCTTCTTCGCGCTCAACGTGCGGGGCACGGCCCGGACCTGGTGGATCTCGTCCGGCACGTGCCGGGGCGACAGCGCCGTACGCAGCTCCCGGCAGATCGTGCGCCGCATGTCGTCGTCGAGTTCCAGGCCCTCGGCGAGCACCACGAACAGCAGCAGCTCACCCACGCCGCCCTCGTCGTCCTCCAGGTGCACGACCACCGAGTCGACGACCTCGTCCAGCCCTTCGACCACCGAGTAGAACTCCGCGGTGCCCAGCCGTACGCCGCCCCGGTTGAGCGTGGCGTCGGACCGCCCGGTGATCACGCACCCGCCGCGCTCGTTCACGGTGATCCAGTCGCCGTGGCGCCACACGCCGGGATAGACCTCGAAGTACGCCTCCCGGTAGCGGGCGCCGTCCGGGTCGTTCCAGAACCCGACCGGCATGCTCGGCATCGGCTCGGTGATCACCAGCTCGCCGAGCTGCCCGATCACAGCGCCGCCGTCGGCCGAGCGGGCCTCCACCTTCGCGCCCAGCGCCCGGCAGGCGATCTCACCGGCGTACACCGGCAGCAGCGGCACACCGCCGACGAATCCGGTGCACACGTCCGTGCCGCCGGACAGCGACTGGAGCTGCAGGCGGTCGCTGACGTTCTCGTACACCCAGGTGAAGCCCTCGGCCGGCAGCGGCGCGCCGGTCGAGCCGAGGCCGCGCACCGCGGACATGTCCGCGACCCCGCGCGGCACCAGGCCGGCCTTGCGGCAGGCCAGCAGGAACGGCGCGGACGTGCCGAAGTACGTGGTGCCGGTGTCGGCGGCCAGCCGCCACAGCGCGCCCAGGTCGGGGTGGCCCGGGTTGCCGTCGAACAACACGATCGCCGCGCCCACCGCCGGGCCGGAGACCAGGAAGTTCCACATCATCCAGCCGGTCGTGGTGAACCACAGGAACCGGTCGGAAGGACCCAGGTCGTGGTGCAGCGCCAGCATCTTGAGGTGTTCCAGCAGGATGCCGCCGTGGCCGTGCACGATCGGCTTGGGCAGGCCGGTGGTGCCGGAGGAGTAGAGCACGTAGAGCGGGTGGTCGAAGGGCACTGGGGTGAACGTCAGCGGCTCGTCGGTGGGCGCCGCGAGCTCCGCCCACGGCAGCGCGCCGTCGGGGGCCGGGCCGTCCGGATCGAGGTACGCGATGGCGACGGTGTGCCGCAGCGACGGCAGCGCGGCCCGGATCGCGGCCACCTCGGCGCGCCTGTCGACAGGCTTGTCGCCGTACCGGTAGCCGTCGACGGCGACCAGCACCGTGGGCTCGATCTGCTGCCAGCGGTCGGTGACGCTGCGGGTGCCGAACTCGGGCGCGCAGGAGGAGAAGATCGCGCCGAGGCCGGCGGTGGCGAGCAGCAGGACGTACGTCTCGGGGATGTTCGGCGCGTACGCGGCCACCCGGTCGCCCGGCCCCACGCCGAGGCGGCGCAGCCCGGCCGCCACCCGGCGGACCCGCTCGCGCAGCTCGGCGGCGGTGAGCGTCTCCGGCGCGCGGGTCTGCCCGTGCGCGATCACCGCCGGGTCGTCGTCGCGCAGCCCCGGCATGCGCAGCACGTTCTCCGCGTAGTTGAGGGTCGCGCCGGGGAACCAGCGGGTGCCCGGCATGGCCCGGCCGGTGAGCGTGGCGGTCGGCGGGGTGTGCGCGACCACGTCGAAGAAGTCCCAGATCGAGCGCCAGAAGGCGTCCAGGTCGGTCACCGACCACTGCCACAGCCCGTCGTAGTCGGCGAACTCCAGCCCGCGGTGCTCGGCCAGCCAGCGCAGGTAGTCACCGATCCGGGACCGCTCCCGCACGTCCGCCGGCGGCTTCCACAGCACGTCAGCCACTGTTCCACCCTCCCCTGGGCCCGCCACGACGGTGTGCCGGGGCCGTGGCGCCATCTTGCCCTACCTCGTGCCGCCATTGTCCGTGCCGGGTGCGCCGTACGGGGCGTGTCCCGCCCACACCCCGCACCCCCGGCCGGTGTGGGCGGGCACCGGCTCAACCGGCGCGGTGGGCCTGGATCGCGCGGCGCCGGGCGAGCCGGTGCGCGCGCCGGATCTCGGCCTCCCGGAACCGGCGCTCGTCCTCCGGCGTCTCGGGCAGCACCGGGCGGACCGGCCGTGGCGCACCGCCCACGTCGACGCCCACGAAGACCAGGTACGCGGTGGCGACCCGCACCGGCTCCTCCTCGGCAGAGTCCCAGCGCTCGGCGACCACCCTCACCCCGACCTCCATCGAGGTCTGGCCGGTCCAGTTGACCTGAGCGTGGGCGTGCACGAGATCGCCCACCCGGACCGGCTCGGAGAAGACGATCTCGTCGATGGACGCGGTCACCGCGGTGCCGCCGCTGTGCCGCGCCGCCGCCGCGCCGGCGACGTCGTCCACGAATTTCATCAGTACCCCACCGTGCACGGTCCCGTACAGATTGACATCGACCGCGGTCATGATGCGACTGAGCGTGACGCGGGAGTACGACGTGGGCTTACCCGACGGGACCGCGGGATGATCTGTCATGCCGAAAACGGTACGGTGCGCGGATGCGACATCTCTGGAGCTTCCTCGCCGGGTTGGCGGTGGCGCCCGTCACCTGGGTGCTCGTCACGCTCGGTCAGGACGGATCTGAGCGGACCGTCGACCGCTGGGTGGAGATCGGGACGTACAGCACACCGAACCTGATCGAGCCGGCCGTCTATCTGGGCGTCGCCGGCATCCTGCTCGGTCTGCTCGGCACGTTGCGTTTCTCGCCGTTCGGCCCGCTGGTGGCCGGCCTGCTGCTCGCCGCCCCCTACGTCGGGCTGTTCGTCGCGCCGTTCAGCGTGCGGGACCGGGTGCCGGACGACCTGAAGCTGCTCGGTGACCCGCTGCCGCTGCGCGACCCGCTGGACAACGGCACCCTGTTCCTCATCGGTGTGCTGCTGCTGATGGCCGTGTTCAGCACGAGCCGGTGGCGGCGTCCCGCCACACCCCCGCCGGCCGGGGCGGAGCTGACCCCGGCCGCCGCGCCGGTGGAGCACAAGCCGACGCTCACCGACTGGCCCCCGGCCGACGCGCCGAAGGACCCGGACACGGCCCCGCTCACGCTGGCCTACCCGGAGACCCCCACCGAGCCCCTGCCCCGCCGTACCGGCGGCGAGTCGCCGTGGTCAGCGCCCCCACGCGGCAGCGGCCGGTCGGAGGGCACCGAGACCCGTTGACGAGCGCGGGCGGGCAGGTGTCACCTGCCCGCCCGCCCGAACGCCCTGCGGTCAGCCCTTCAGAAGCTGACGGGCCATCACGATCCGCTGGACCTGGTTCGTGCCCTCGTAGATCTGGGTGATCTTGGCGTCGCGCATCATCCGCTCGACCGGGTAGTCGCGGGTGTAGCCGTAGCCGCCGAGCAACTGGACCGCGTCCGTGGTGATCTCCATGGCCGCGTCCGAGGCGAAGCACTTCGCGGCTGCGCCGAAGTAGGTCAGGTCCGCGTCGCCGCGCTCGGACTTGCCGGCGGCGGCGTACGTGAGCTGCCGCGCCGCCTCCAGCTTCATGCCCATGTCGGCGAGCATGAACTGGATGCCCTGGAATTCGGCGACCGGCTTGCCGAACTGCTTGCGCTCCTGGACGTAGCCCTTGGCGTAGTCCAGCGCGCCCTGCGCGATGCCAACCGCCTGGGCGGCGATGGTGACCCGGGTGTGGTCCAGCGTCTTCATGGCGGTGGCGAAGCCGGTGCCCTCGGCGCCGATCATGCGGTCGGCCGGGATACGCACGTTGTCGAAGTAGACCTCGCGGGTGGGCGAGCCCTTGATGCCGAGCTTCTTCTCCGGGGCGCCGAAGCTGACGCCCGGGTCGGACTTCTCCACCACGAACGCGGAGATGCCCCTCGACCGGGCTGTGGGGTCGGTCACGGCGAACACGGTGTAGTACTCCGACACGCCCGCGTTGGTGATCCACCGCTTCACGCCGTTGAGCACCCAGTGGTCTCCGTCACGTACCGCCTTGGTGGTCATCGCGGCGGCGTCGCTGCCCGCCTCCGGCTCGGAGAGGCAGTAGGAGAACATGCCGTCCCCGGCCGCGACCGGGGTCAGGTACCTGCGCTTCAGCTCCTCGGAACCGGCCAACAGCAGCGGCATGGTGCCCAGCTTGTTCACCGCCGGGATCAGCGAGGACGACGCGCAGGCCCGGGCCACCTCCTCGATCACGATGGCCGTGGCCAGCGCGTCCGCGCCGGCACCGCCGTACTCGACCGGGATGTGCGGGGCGTGGAAGTCGGCCGCGCGCAGGGCCTCGTAGGACGCCTTGGGGAACTCACCCGCCTCGTCCGCCTCAGCGGCGTGCGGAGCCACCTTGGCCGCACAGACCTCACGTACCGCCTCCCGGATCGCCTCGTGCTCCTCCGGCAACCGGTAGACGTCGAACGACTGCTCTGCGGCCATGTCGGCCCTCCCCTTCCACCGCTATCATGCGCAGTCTGTGCCGCCCGGGGGCCGACGACTGCCGCAAACTGAAGGATAGCCACCGGTCCCGGCCGAACCTTACCGGCGGGTAGGCTCGCGCCCGAGCCTCGCCCGCCCGACCCGATTACCCTCACAGCAGACATCCAGTTCCCTCGGTGCCCGGCCTCGGCGCCCCAGCAGAATGCGACGCGTGGAAGCGCCGCCCAGTGCGAGCGGAGAAGACAGGCGTGACGATTCCGTACCCGAACACCCAGCCGATGCCCGCCATCGCCGCGGTGACCCCGCCGTCCGGCGCCGCCCGCCCGCGGGTGACCTTCCTCGGCACCGGCTACCTCGGTGCGACCTACGCCATCTGCTACGCCGAGCTGGGCTACGAGGTGCTCGGGTTCGACGTGGACGCGGACAAGATCGCCAAGCTGAACGCCGGCGAGGTGCCGATCCACGAGCCCGGCCTCGACGAGCTGCTGCGCCGCAACCTGGCCGCCGGCCGGCTGCGGTTCAGCACCGACATCCAGGAGACCGCCGACTTCGGCGACGTCCACTTCATCTGCGTCGGCACCCCGCAGCGGGCCGACGGCATGGGCGCCGACCTGTCGTACGTCGAGGCGTCCGTCACCAGCCTCGCCCAGCACCTGACCCGTAAGGCACTGATCGTCGGCAAGTCCACCGTGCCGGTGGGCACCGCCGAGTGGGTGGAGCAGCTCGTCGGCAAGCACACGCCGGCCGACCTCGGTGTCGAGGTGGCATGGAGCCCCGAGTTCCTCCAGGAGGGCTTCGCCGTCGACGACGTGCTGCGTCCGAACCGGATCGTGGTCGGCGTCAAGAGCGAGTGGGCCAACGGCATGCTCTTCGCCGCCCACAAGGGCGTCTTCGACCTCGCCGCCACCGAGGACCGCGAGGTGCCGCTGGTGGTCACCGACTTCGCCACCGCCGAGCTGGTCAAGGTCGCCGCCAACGCGTTCCTCGCCACCAAGATCTCCTTCATCAACGCGATGGCCGAGGTCTGCGAGGCGGCCGGCGGCGACGTCACCCAGCTCGCCCGCTCGATCGGCTACGACCCGCGCATCGGCAACCGCTTCCTCCAGGCCGGGCTCGGCTTCGGCGGCGCCTGCCTGCCCAAGGACATCCGCGCCTTCCAGGCCCGTGCGCAGGAGCTGGGCGCCGGTGAGGCGCTGCGCTTCCTGCACGAGGTCGACCTGATCAACCAGCGCCGCCGCAGCCGCGTGGTGCAGCTCGCCGCCGAACTGCTCGGCCGCCGGTCCGGCCCGGCCGGCCCGGACCTGTCCGGCACCCGGGTCGCGGTGCTCGGCGCCACGTTCAAACCCAACACCGACGACGTACGCGACGCGCCGGCGCTCGCGGTCGCCTCACTGCTCGGCAAGGCCGGCGCCGACGTGCACGTGTTTGACCCGCAGGGGATCGAGAACGCGCGTCGGGCGGTGCCCGAGCTGGCGTACGAGGAGAGCATGAACGACGCGGTCCGCGGCGCCGACCTGGTCTGCGTGCTCACCGAGTGGGCCGAGTTCCGCAACGCCGACCCGGTGGCCCTGGGCGAGCTGGCGAACGGCCGCAAGGTGGTCGACGGGCGCAACTGCCTCGACTCCACACTGTGGACACAGGCCGGCTGGGAGTACCGCGGCATGGGCCGGCCCTGACCCGCTGACCGGCTCGACCGGCCCGCCGGGGACAGCTCCCCGACCGGGCCGGTCCTTTTTGTTGTCCGGAACGCGGCGGCAACTGTCGAAATCCCGGCCCACTCAAGGCATGCTGCCTCTGGGAGGTCCACAGTGCGAAGGCACGGGCGGACGGGAGACTGTCGTGGAAAGCTTCAGGTGCGCTTCGTGCGGGCAGGACATCAAGCCCGCCGTCGTCTGCCCGCACTGCGGCGCGCACCAGCCGCAGTGGGCCGAGCACCTGGCCGACATCGAACGCTCGATCGCCGAGATGAAGGCCCGCGACGCCGAGATCGCCCGGGAACAACGGCAGATCGCCGCCAAGATGCAGGCCGCCCTCTTCCAGCGGGACATCCTCGCGCACGCCGGTGAGGAACGGATCCGGCAGGCCACCCGGCCGCGCCGGGTGCTGCGCCGACGGGCCGGCCGCCGCCCGCCCACCGCCGCCACCGGCGCGCCGCCCCGGGTGCCCCGCCAGGGCACCCCGCCGCCCGGCCCGGAGGACCTGCCCCCGTCGCCGCCGCGCGGTCGCCCGCGCTGGCTCGACGCGGACGATCCGGAGCACCCGCCCGAGGCGTCCTCGCGGGAGGTGCAGAACATCCCGCTCGGGCTGGGCGCGCTCCTGCTCGGCGTCGCCGCGGTGGTCTTCGCCGCGGTCGCCACCAGCTCGATGGACGCGCTGGCCCGGCTCGGCGTGCTGCTGGTGGCAACGGCACCGATGCTGCTCGCCCCGCCGGTGCTCGCCCGGCGCGGGCTCACCTCCACCGCCGAGACCATCGCCGCTGTCGGGTTGCTGCTGGTGCCGCTGGCCGGGTACGCGCTCTGGGCCGTCGACCGGATCGGCGGCGACGGGTCGGGCGCCGCCTTCGCCGGGACGATCTTCCTGGTCACCACGCTCGTCGCGCTCGGATACGCGTACGGGACCGGTCTGCGCGCACCACGCTTCGCGACAGTGCTGGCCGCCCAGCCGGTGCTGCCCCTGCTGGCGTACGAGTGGATCACCGGGCCGGTCGGCTGGGCACTGGTGCTGACCGTGGTGGCGGTGCTCGACCTGACGCTGGCGCGTTCGGCGGTGGTACGCGAGCGGCCCGTCCGGCGTGACCTGCCCGCCACCGAGCCGGCGCCGCCCGGCCCGTCCCGGCAGCGCGCCGACGACGACCGACCCGAGTCGGCCCCGGAGGAGTCCGCCGAGGTGCTGGGCGGTGAGACGACGACGCCGGGTCCGGCCGCCACCGCCCGGCCGGTGCCCTGGCTGCCCGAGCTGACCTGGCTGCTGCACGGCGTGGCGGTCGCGTTGGCGCTGGCGTACGCGGTCACCGGCCTGCTGCGCGCCACCACCGTGCCGCCGGCCGCCGCAGCGGGCACCGCGCTGCTGCTCGCCGCTCTGGTCGCGCTGGCCGGGACGCTCGTGCTGCGCCGGCCGCCGCTGCCGGACGTCGGTGCCGCCATCCTCACGCTGGCGGTCATCGGCGCGCTCGGGCGGGTCGCCTCGGTGGCCCTGCCCGGCCGGTCCCTGCTCCTCATCTCCGCCGTCATCGCGCTGACCGGGCTCGCCGTCCGGGCCGTACCCGAGTCGGCCCGGCGCGGTCCACAGATCGCGTCGGCGGTGGCGCTCACGGTCAGCGGCCTGGTGGTCGCCGGCGGCGCGCTGCGCGCCGGGCTGGCCCCGGTCCGGGCCGCGTTGCCCGCCTGGTCGGCGGACCTGAGCGGATGGCACGCCGAACTGGCCCGGGCGGTCGGCCCGACCGGCTGGCAGCTGGCGGCCAGCGCGTTGCTGCTCACCATCGCCGCCGTGATCGCCCTGCCGGCCGAGATCCGGCGCGAGTTCGCGGTGGTCGGGGCGGCGCTGACCGCGCTCGCCGTGCCCGCCTCGCTCGGTCTGGGCTGGGCGGCGGCCTGCTGGCCGATGCTGCTGACCGCGGTCGCGATCGGCGTGCTCGGCCTGACCGCCCGCACCGAACGGGCCGCGGTGGCGCACGCGGTGACAGCGGCCGGCCTCGGCCTGGTCGGCGCGGGTGCGGCGCTCGCCCGCCCGGGGCTCACCGCCGCCGCGCTGACGGTGCTGTTCCTCGCCGGGGCGCTGGTGTCCCTCGCCCCCCGGGTCCGGCTCGCCGCCGCGGCGACCGAGACCGTCTGCGCCTGGGCCGCGGGCGGCGCGGCGTTCGCCCTGCCCGGCGCCGTCGCCGCGTTCGTCGCCGCCACGGTGCCGACGCCGCCGGTCGCCACGCCGGCGAACCTGCGCGAGATCACCGTGCCGATCCTCGCGGCGAGCTTCCTCGCCGTCTGCGTCACGCTCGGCTATGCCGCCCTGGTGCAGGTGGCGCAGCGGCACCTGAGCATGCCGCACGCGCTCGGTACGGTGCTCGGCGCGGTGGCAGTCGCCGCCGCCGCGTTCGGCGCGCCGGGCACGACCTCGGCCGACGCCTGGGTGGGCGGGCTGCTCCTGGTCGCCGCCGCGTTGCTGGCGCTCTCCCCGCGCATCGACGCCGGCCGTCGCGCCGACATGTCTCTCGACGGGTCCGACCTGGCGCTGGCCGCCACCACCGTGGCGCTCGTCGCCACGCTGGCCCGAATCGCCGCGGTGCTCGCCCCCGGTGGTCAGCTCGTGGTGGCCTCCGCGCTGGTGCTGCTGGTGGCGGTGGCCGCGCGTGCGCTGCCCGAGGAGTGGCGGCGCGGCCCGATCCTCGGCATCGCCGCCGGCGGCACGCTGATCGGCCTGATCGCCGCCTGGAGCGCGCTGCGCGGTGGGCTCGGCGTGCTCGCCACCCCCGGCCCGATCTGGGCCGGTGACCTGACCGGCTGGCCGGCCGCGCCGACCGGCGGTTCGACCTGGCAGGCCCCGGTCGCGCTGGTGCTGCTGGCGGTCACCGCGGCCATCCTGCTGCCGCCACCCTGGAAGTACGACGTCTCCGGCCTCGCCGCCGTGCTCGCCACGGTGGGCGCCCCGGCCGCGTTCGACCTGCCCTGGTGGTCCCCGGTGCTGGTCGGCTGCATGGTGGCCACCGTCTACGGCATGGCGGCCGCGGCCTCCGTCGATCCCCGGGCCGCGCTGTCCCGGGCCACAGTGGCCGGGGTGGTGGCGCTGCACGCTGCCGGGGCCGGGCTGGTACGGCCGTGGACCACCGCGCTGGCGCTGGGCAGCATCGCCCTGATCGGCGCGACGGTGGCCGCCGTCGCGCGGACGCTCGCGCCGTCGCTCGTCGACGACGTACGCACCGAGGGCATGCCGCCGCACCTGGTGCAGGTAGGTGGCGCGGGCGCCGGAGCCGCACTGCTCGCGGCGCCCGGCGCGGTGGCCGCGCTGGCGGTCGAGTACGGCCGCCCACCGCACGTGGTGCTCACCGCCGCGCTCGCCGCCGCCAGCATCGGTCTGGCCGCGATCGCGGCGGTACGGCGACAGGTGCCGCAGTACCTCCCGTACGCCAGCGTCGCCGTGGCCGGCGCGGCCACCGTCACCGCCGCCGCCGCGCTCGCGGTCGGGCTGCCGGCCGGCGTGTTCGCCGCCGCCGCCGCGCTGCTCGGTGTGCTCGCCGAACTGGTACGGGCCGCCACCGTGCCGCCCGCCGGTTCGGGCCGGCCGATACGCCGCTGGACCGTGCTGCTCAACGGGGCGCTACGGCGTGCCCCGGACGATCCGGAGCTGCGCTGGCGGGTCAGCCCGGCCGCCGGGGCGCTCGCCGCCGCGGCGCTGCCCGTCGCGCTGGCCCTGGCCACCCTGGCCCCTTCGCTCGTGGTGGCGTTGTTCTCGCCGTACGCGGTCCTGAAGCGGGTGTGGCAGGGACCGCCGCCGGAGTTGCTGACCCCGCCGCCGAGCGCGGTGAACCCCACGCATGTGCTCACCGCGTTGCTGCTGACCGTGACCGCGGCGCTCGCCGCCACCGGGTTCAGCGGCGGCCGGCGGTCCCGGGCGGTGCCGGTGATCCTGCCCGGGGCGGCGGTCACGCTGCTGATCACGCCGGTGGCGCTCGGCCGTGGCTGGCCGGTGACCGCGCTGGCCGCGCTTGCGGTGTTCACCATCTCGATGCTCGGGCTGGCGCTGACCCCGCCGCCGGCGCTGGCCGAGCCGGGCCGGTCGATCCGGGTGGCCCGGGTGCTGGTCTTCGCGCTCGGGCTCGCCGCCGGTGGCGCCGGGCTCGCCGGCAGCCTGGGCACGAGTGACATGACCGTGTTCACGCTCGGCGGGGCGGTCGGCGTGGGCACTGTCGCCGCGCTGTTCGGCACCACCCAGCGGGCCCGCATCCTGGGCTGGCTGTTCGGCTCGGTGATGGCGCAGCTGTTCGTGCTCACGATCGGTCTGAAGGCCGGGCTGGCGGCGGTCTGGTCCGCGTTCGGGGTGCTCGCGGTCGGCGCGGCGTTGCAGGTGTTCGCCGCCACGCTGCCCCGGCTGCGCCGTCCCGAGGCGTACCGGGAGGCGGCAACCGTCGAGTGGAGCGGCTACGGGGCGGCGCTCATCGCGCTGGCTCTGGCGTACGACTCGCCCCGGCACATCGCCGCGCTGCTGGCCGCCTGGGGCGCGGTCCTCGGGGTGGCGGCCAGCCGTCCGGGGCGGCGGCCGATGGAGCGCAACCTGCTGTTCTGGGCGGTGGTGGCCTGCGAGATCAGCGCCTGGTGGATCCTGATGCGGGTGGCCGACGTGGCGCTGCCGGAGGCGTACACGCTGCCGTTCGCCGCGCTCGCCCTGCTGGTGGGCGTGCTGCAACTGCGGCACCGGCCCGACCTGTCGAGCTGGGTGGCGTACGGCCCGGCGCTGGTCACCGCGTTCCTGCCCACACTGGCGATCGTGATCGCGACCGACTCCAGCATGCTGCGTCAGGTGCTGCTGCTGCTCGGTGCCGTCGCGGTGCTGATCTTCGGCTCGACCAGCCGGCAGCAGGCCCCGGTGATCGTGGGTGCGACGGTGACCGCGATCGCTGCCGTACACGCGCTGTTCAGCCTCGGCCCGTGGCTGGTGCTGATCCCGGTCGGCATCGTGCTGCTGGTGCTCGGCGCGAGCAACGAGCGCCGCCGCCGCGCTCAGGAGCGCCTCCAGACCGCACTACGCGGCATGCGGTGACCCGGTCGGGTCGGCCCTGGCCCGGCCGGGTCGCGTCGGCTCGCCGCGCGCACCCGCTGTCACGCCGACCGGCCTCGCTTCCTACCCCGGCCGGCGCGATGTCCCCGGGGGCTCGGGTTCGCCCAGGGTCCGCAGCGCCCCGCCCGATCGCGCGCAGCTCAGTCACAATCCGTGTCGGCGGGCCACGCCAGGGGCGGCTTTCCCTTCCGCCTTTGCTCTGCACCCACGGGCGCAACGATTACCCATTGTGACGAGAGCCGTCGCCGCTCCAATTTGCGACATCACCTGAACCGCAGGTCGGAGCCGTGCTGCGTCAATGGCGGCAGAGCAAAGTCGACGGAGGCACAAATAACCGCCAGCCCGGCCAGCCACTTTGAGTGACCGAGAGCCCTGAATACCCAGAGTGAGAAGACCCGCCGCCGAGCCGGTCGACTGCGGCGGCCACAGCCGGTGGCGTCGCGCCGCGCGGTCAGGTCAGGGAGGCGCGCAGCGCGGCTTCCTTCTCGGCGACCAGGTCCTCCAGGCTCGCCTGGTAGGCGGCCATCTTCTCGCGCAGCACCGGGTCGGAGGCTCCCAGGATGCGTACCGCGAGCAGGCCGGCGTTGCGGGCGTTGCCGATCGACACGGTGGCGACCGGCACGCCGGCCGGCATCTGCACGATGGACAGCAGCGAGTCCATGCCGTCCAGGTACTTCAGCGGCACCGGGACGCCGATCACCGGCAGCGGGGTGACCGAGGCGACCATGCCGGGCAGGTGAGCCGCTCCGCCCGCGCCCGCGATGATCACCTGGACACCACGGCCGGCGGCGGCCCGGCCGTACTCGATCATCTTGACCGGGGTGCGGTGCGCCGAGACCACACCCACCTCGTACGGCACGCCGAACTCGTCGAGCGCCTCGGCGGCGGCCCGCATGACCGGCCAGTCCGAGTCGCTACCCATGATCAGCCCGACGGTGCTCATCACTGCCCCTCCTGGAGCCAGCGGGCGGCACGCGCGGCCCGGGCCCGTACGTCGTCGAGGTCGTTCCCGAGCACCGTGACGTGCCCGATCTTGCGGCCCGGGCGGACCTGCTTGCCGTACAGGTGGACCTTGGCCCCGGGCTCGGCGGCGAACAGGTGGTGCAGCCGCTCGTCGACGGAGATGCCGCCCGGCTCGCCGCCGAGCACGTTCGCCATCACCACGACCGGCGCGGTCAGCGAGGTGTCCCCCATCGGGTAGTCGAGGACCGCCCGCAGGTGCTGCTCGAACTGCGAGGTGCGGGCCCCCTCGATGGTCCAGTGCCCGGAGTTGTGCGGTCGCATCGCCAGCTCGTTGACGACCAGCCCGGACGGCGTGTCGAACAGCTCCACCGCGAGCAGGCCCACCACACCGAGTGCGGTGGCGAGGTCGATGGCGAGCTGCTGCGCGGCGACGGCCTGCTCCTCGGGCAGGTCGGGCGCGGGCGCCAGCACCTCGACGCAGATGCCGTCGCGCTGCACCGTCTCCACCACCGGGTAGGCGGCGACCTGCCCGAACGGCGACCGCGCGACCTGTACGGCCAACTCCCGGCGCAGCGCCACCCGCTCCTCCACCAGCAGCGGCGTGCCACCGGCGAGCAGCGTGGCGGCCAGCTCACCGGCCTGACCGGCGTCGTCGACCATCCAGACGCCCCGACCGTCGTAGCCGCCCCGGGCGGCCTTGAGCACCACCGGCCAGCCGGTCTCCTCGCCGAAGGCGATCAGGTCGGCCGGAGACTCCACCGGACGCCAGGCGGGGTTCGGTGCGCCCAGCTCGCCGAGCCGTTCCCGCATCACCCGCTTGTCCTGCGCGTGCACCAGCGCGTCAGCCGGCGGGAACAGCTTCACACCCTCGTCGGTCAGGGTGCGGATGTGCTCGTTCGGGACGTGCTCGTGGTCGAAGGTGACCACGTCACAGCCCTTGGCGAACGTGCGCAGCGCGGCCAGGTCGGTGTGGTCGCCGTACTGGACGTCGGCGGCGACCAGCGCCGCGCCGTCGTCCGGGGCGAGCGCCAGCACGCGAAGCGACTGGCCGAGAGCGATGGCGGCCTGGTGGGTCATCCGGGCGAGTTGGCCGCCACCCACCATGCCCACGACGGGGAGACCGGTACGGGAGTCCATAGCGCCGCCAGCCTATAAGGGCCGATGCCGGGCCGGACCGTGAGGGCGTACCGGCCCCCCACTCGGCTCAGCCGAGCTGCGCGATCAGCTCCTCGACGCCGGTCACCGGGCGCTGACAGACGAAGCCCCGGCAGACGTACGCGGCGGGCTTCCCGTCCACGAACGGCCGCCCGGCCAGCAGCGGCACACCGGGCTGGTCCGGTGCGCCGGCCACCACCACCGCGCCGGGCGGGGCGTGCCGCCGGGCGGCGGCCACCAGCGGGTCGCCCTCCGGGTCGCCGGTCGCCACCGCGATCTCGTACGGCCCGGACAGCAGCGCCTCCCCGACGGTGGCCGCGTACCCGGTGAACCGGGCGTGCCGGTCGACGATCGGCGCGACTGTCGACAGCGTCTTCTCGGCCGCCTCCCGGTAGCGCGTCTCCCCGGTCAGCGCCGCGTACGCCACGAGCGCCGCGACGATCGCCGAGCGGCCCGACGGTGTCGCGTTGTCGGTCGGGTCGGCGGGCCGGGTGACCAGGCGCTCGGCGTCGTCGGCGGTGTCGTAGAAGGCACCCTCGGGCCCGGCGAACCGGGCCAGCGCCACGTCGAGCAGCTCACCGGCCAGTGTCAGCCACCGCCCCTCGCCGGTGAGCTGATGCATCGCGCAGAACGCCTCGGCGACGCAGCCGTAGTCCTCCAGCACCCCCGCCGGCTGACCCACGACCTTGTCCCGGGAGACCCGCCGCAGCCGCCCGTCCACGAGATGCACGGTGGCCAGGTGCTCGGCGGCGTCCCGCATCGCGCCGTCGGAGACGATAAGCACGCCGTCCATCAGGTTCGCGTCCTCGTCGTCGGGCGACACGAGGAGCGCCGCGACCTGCTGGAATTCGGCGATGGCGGTGATCGCGAGCCCGTTCCAGGCGGCCACCACCTTGTCGTCGCGGGCCGGCTGGGGCCGGGTGTCGCGGGCGGCCAGCAGCCGGCCCACCACGTCCTGCCAGCGGGCCCGCACCGCCGGGTCGGCGTCGTCGACGTCCCGCGCCAGCCGCAGCACGCTGGTGCCGTGCTCGAACGTGCCGTCGGTGGTGACGCCGAACAGGTCCGCGGCGAACCGGCCGTCGGCCTCCCCCAGCACCTCGATGAGCTGGTCGGGCGTCCAGGCATAGGTGAGCCCCTCGACGCCGTCGGTGTCCGCGTCCAGCGCCGAGGCGAAGCCCTCACCGGCGCGGTGCAGCTCGTCGGCGAGGAACCGGGCGGTGTCGCGGGCCACCCGGCGGGCCAGCCGGTCGCCGGTGAGCCGCCAGAGCTGGGTGTAGACCCGCAGCAGCAGCGCGTTGTCGTAGAGCATCTTCTCGAAGTGCGGCACGGTCCAGTGGCCGTCCACCGAATAGCGGGCGAAGCCGCCGGCGAGCTGGTCGTTGAGACCGCCGCGAGCCATCGCCTCGCAGGTGTGCCGGACGATCTCCAGGCTGCGCGCCGAGCCGGTGCGCTGGTGGTGCCGGAGCAGGAAGAGCAGGTTCATGTGCGGCGGGAACTTCGGCGCGCCGCCGAAACCGCCGTTCGTCTCGTCGTACTCCCGGGCGAGCTGACCGGCCGCGGCGTCGAGCAGTTCGGCGGTGAGCGGGGCGGTCACGCCGCCGACGGCCTGCGCGCCGCCGATCGCCTCGACCACGGCGGCGCCCTGCCGCAGCACCGCCTCGCGCTGGTCGCGCCAGGCGGTGGCGACCGAGCCGAGCAGGCGGATGAAGTTGGCCCGGGGGAAGTACGTGCCGCAGAAGAACGGCGTGCCGTCCGGCGTGGCGAAGACGGTCATCGGCCAGCCGCCCTGCCCGGTCATCGCCTGGGTGGCGGTCATGTAGACCGCGTCGACGTCGGGGCGCTCCTCCCGGTCGACCTTGACGCAGACGAAGTCGTCGTTCATCAGCCCGGCCACTGCCTCGTTCTCGAACGACTCGTGGGCCATCACGTGACACCAGTGGCAGGCCGCGTAGCCGACCGAGATCAGCACCGGCACGTCGCGCCGCTTCGCCTCGGCGAACGCCTCGTCGCACCACGGCCACCAGTCGACCGGGTTGTCGGCGTGCTGGAGGAGATAGGGCGAGGTGGCCTGGGCGAGTCGATTCACCACCCGACCCTATCCACCATCGCCTGACGACGCCGCCGGTGCGGCCGGGTCAGGAGACGCCGTCGGCGCGCAGCGGGAAGACGTTGCCGCGGGCGGAATCCCGCAGGGACGCGAGCACCGCGGCGATCTTGTCGGCCGGCATCGGCTTGAAGAAGTGGTAGCCCTGGGCGGCGGTGCAGCCCAGCTCGGCCAGCGCGGTGCGCTGCTCGGCGGTCTCGACACCCTCGGCCACCACCCGCAGCCCCAGCTCGTGGGCCAGGCCCACGGTGGTCCGGACGATCGCCGCCGCCTCCGGCGAGTCGGCCATCCGGAGCACGAACGAGCGGTCCACCTTCAACTCGTCGACGGCGATCCGGGTGAGGAACGTCAGCGACGAGAACCCGGTGCCGAAGTCGTCCACGGCGAGCTGCACGCCCATGGTGCGCAGCGTGGCCAGCACCTCGTCGATGACCTCCAGCTCGCTCATCACCACCGTCTCGGTGATCTCCAGGACGAGCCGGTGCGGCGGCACCTGGTGGCGGCGCAGCGCCTCCTCGATCTCGGCCGGCAGCCGCGGGTCGAGCAGGCTGCGCGCGGACAGGTTCACCGAGATCGGCACGTCCAGCCCGTCCCGCGCCCATCCGGAGGCGACCGCCAGAGCCTTGTCCAGCACGTACCGGGTGAAGCTGCCGAGCTGCTCGCTGTTCTCCACCGGGCGGATGAAGTCGGCCGGGCCGAGCCAGCCCCGGCGCGGATGCCGCCACCGGATCAGCGCCTCCACCCCGGTCGGCGCGCCGGTCGCCAGGTCCACCGCCGGCTGCAACGCCAGCACCAGCTGGTCGTCGGCGGCCAGCGCCTCCCGCATCTCCGCGAGCAACGCCAGGTGGTCGGTGCTCGCCGCGTCGCGCGAGCTGTCGTACGCGGCGACGCTGCCGCCGCCCTCCTTCGCCTGGTACATGGCGATGTCCGCCCGCCGCAACAGCTCGGTCAGGTCGGCCGCGCCCGCGTCGGCCACCACCACGCCCACCGCCACCTCGACGGACATGCGCACCCCGGCCACCTCGGTCGGTGCGGCGAGACGCTCGGCGACCTCCCGGGCCTGACGCAGCGCGTACGCCAGCGGGGCCGCGCGGTCCTCGACCAGCGGAACCGAGGTGAGCAGCAGGGCGAACTCGTCGCCGCCGAGGCGCCCGAGCAGGTCGCCCGGCCGGGTCAGCGCGGCGAGCCGGTTGGAGGTGAGCCGCAGCAACTGGTCGCCCGCCGAGTGCCCCAGCGTGTCGTTGACCTCCTTGAACTGGTTCACGTCGAGCAGCAGCAGGGCCACCGGGTGGTCGTGTGCGCGCTGCCGCAGCGCCTGGTCGCCCTTTGCGAGCAGGGCGGCCCGGTTGAGCAGGCCGGTGAGCTGGTCGTGCACCGCGTCGTACGACGAACGGGCGGTGACCAGCCGCAGCTCGCGGTGCGTGGCGGCGTCGTGCAGCGCGGCGGCCAGGGCGTCCCCGAAGGCGGCCACGCCGTCGCGTTCCCGCGCGCTCGGCGGGGCGGACCGGGCGAACCGCACCCGCAGGCGGCCGACCTCGGCCGACCCCACCGCGAGGCGCCGCACCAGTTCGTGCTCCCCCACGCCGACGCCGGCCGACGGTTCCACCTCCCGGTCGCGTACCTGGCCGCCGCGGTCGGCCCGGTAGCGGCGCCAGCGCCCCTCTCCCCGGACCACGTCGACCTCGACCAGTTCCGCGCCGAACAGGGTGAGCGCGCCGGTCACCGCGGCGGTCGCCACGCCGCGCTCGTCGAGCTGGTTGAGTGCGGCGGTGGCCTCGGCGAACGCCCGCCAGGTACGCCGTTCCTGGTCGGCCCGGAGCCGGTGGCGGTAGGTCTGCTGGAGCAGCCAGAGCGGCGGCGGCAGGAGCAGCAGCCAGCGCGCGTCGAGTTCGAGCAGCGCGACGACCACCAGGCCGACCGCCACGTTGCCGACGAACATGAGCAGCTTGCCGTGCAGCGCGGCGAGCAGCGGCGGGCCGATGGCGATGCCGTGCCGCAGGGCGAGCACGACGGCGCCCAGGAAGGCGGTGGTCAGCAGGTAGGTCACCGCGGCGGCGGTGAGCGTGAGCGCCAGCTCCGGGGTGGGCGCGGCGAGCAGCGGCGCGCCGAGTGCGGTGGCCACTGCCGCGGCGAGCGCGGTGGCGGCGGTGAGCGAACCGGCGATCCCCACCAGTTCCAGGGCGGGACGGCGGTCGGAGACCACTGACATCACGGTCCAGGCGGCGCCCACGCCGAGCAGGGCCGCAGCCGGGAGCCAGCCGGCCGGCACCAGCCAGAGGCAGACCACCAGCGCGGCCTCACCCCAGGTGATGCTCACCATGCCCGAAGCGCTGCGGAAGCGCAGCCGGGCGAGCTGGGCCACCGCGAACGCGGCGACGGCGATGCCGAACCGCGCCGGACCCGGCAGTGGATGACCGGCCGGCAGGTGCGACGGGACGGTGAGGCCGAGTACGGCGGCGAGCAGACCGGTCAGCGCGACCGCGACGGTGAGCAGGACCACGCCCGTCGGTGTCCCGCGCAGGCCGATCCGGTCGGGGGAACGGCCGACCGGCTCGGTGGTCACGGGGCCGCCCCGTCGACGGGTCGGGCCGGGGCGTGGCCGGGCGCCTGGGCATGGTCGGGGGCCGGTGCTGCCATCGACATCGGCGTACCCCTTCCGCACAGGGTCCCGGGGCCTGACGGTCCCCCCGGCGGAAGGCTAAGCCAAAGCCGGTGGTCGCAACAGAGGGCGACGACCGGCTTCGACGTGATTCACGCGGTGTTCAGCTGTTGCGGCGCTGCTCGGAGCCGGTTGACGCGTTCGTGGGTGAATCCTGCTCGACGAGCCCGTCTGTCGGATCGACGACTGCGGAATCGGCCCGTCCCGGGCCGCCCTGCTGCGGGAAGCGGTCGGGCAGCCGGCGCAGCCGGGCGTTCATGTTGCGGATCAGCAGGACGGTGACGGTGGCCAGCGCGACGATGAGGAAGAGGCCCATCGGACCGGCCAGACCACCCGTGCGGGTGTCACCGAAGTTGTTCTGCGCGAGCACCTCGACGGTGGTCAGCATGGTGTTCCTCCGATGTGCGGCTGCGCACCAGGGTAGACCCCGACCAGGTCAGTGGGCACGGCACGCCTCCCGTACGCCCGCGAACAGGTCGGACTCGGGCAGCGGGCTGTCGACCAGTGACCGGGCGAGTTGGAAGTCCTCCGTCGGCCAGGCGCGCTGCTGCAGCTCCATCGGCACCTGGAACCAGAAGCCGTCCGGGTCGATCTGGGTGGCGTGCGCGCGCAGCGCGTCGTCGCGGACCGTGAAGTAGTCGGCGCACTCGACCCGGGTGGTGATCCGGGCGCCCTTGTCGGGGCGCTCGTCCCACCGCTTCATCCAGTCGCCGTACGGCGATTCGAGCCCGGCGGCGAGCACCGCCTCGTGCAGGCTCATGATCTTGGCGCGGGAGAAGCCCACGTCGTAGTAGAGCTTCAGCGGCTGCCACGGCTCGCCCAGCTCGGGGTGGCGATCCGGGTCACCGGCCGCGTCGAACGCCGCCACGGTGACCTTGTGGGTCATGATGTGGTCCGGGTGCGGGTAGCCGCCCTCCTCGTCGTACGTGGTGACGACGTGCGGGCGGAACTGCCGCATCAGGCGCACCAGCGGCGCTGCGGCGACGTCCACGTCCTGGAGCGCGAAGCAGCCCTCCGGCAGCGGCGGCAGCGGGTCGCCCTCGGGCAGCCCGGAGTCGACGAAGCCGAGCCACGCCTGCTCGACGCCGAGGACGGCCCGGGCCGCGTCCATCTCGGCCCGCCGGATGTCACCGATGTTCGCCCAGACGTCGGGGCGGTCCATCTTGGGGTTGAGCACACTGCCCCGCTCGCCACCGGTCGCGGTGACGACCAGGACGTCCACCCCCTCGGCGACGTATTTCGCCATGGTGGCCGCACCCTTGCTCGACTCGTCGTCGGGATGGGCGTGCACCGCCATGAGACGCAGCTTCTCTGCCACCTTCGGCGCTCCTCGTCTGTGCCCGCCGACCGACCCGGGCCGGGCGGCTGACCTGCCGGAATCTTCCCCCGCGCCCGCGAAAGCCCCCGTGACGGCCGGTCGGGGGCCGCCACCGGAGTGGCCAGGGCCACGCCCGCCGGTCCAAGCCGACCTGCCATCCTTGACTCAGCGCCGGGCTGGGAAGATGGACCTAGCCATTCTTGCCGATGCCGCCGACAACAACGCCAGGAGACAGCCGCCGGTGAGCGAGACGCACGCCACAGTCGCCGCGGAGGCCCCGGCCTTCCCGCCGGGCCGCTACGGCCGCCGCCGGGAGCCGGGACGCCGCCGGCCGCTCCTGCTCGCCCTGACCGTCACGGTTCTGCTGGCAGTCCTCGGGCTCGGCGCGGCGAAGCTCTACTACCAGTACGGCGACCCGGAGTACCAGGGCGAGATGATCAGTTACTCCGACATCACCGACTCCCGGGTGATGGTCGACTTCCGGGTCACCGTGCCGCCGGGCGGTTCGGCCACCTGTCTGCTGCGGGCCCGCTCCCACGACGGGGCCCAGGTGGGCAGCGCGGAAGTCACCGTGACGGCGGAGCCCGGCCAGCGCCACATCCGTACCCGGCAGGAGGTGCCCACGAGCGCCCGGCCGTTCATCGGCGAGGTCCTGCGCTGCCGGCCGGCCGGCTGACCCGGACCGCCGGCGAGTCGCCGGCAGCCACACCCCGGCCCGCCGCCACCCGGGGTGATTGATCACACCTCGACGTGTACCGCACTGGTAGCCTTGCAAGTTCACCTGTCAGCCAGTCCGCACCAATCGAGGAGATCGCCTGTGTCCACACATGGAAACAAGGCGCCCGCCACCTGGCTGTCCCAGGACGCCTACGACCGTCTGCAGGCCGAGCTCGACGAGCTGATCGCCAACCGGCCGGTCATCGCCGCCGAGATCAACGCCCGGCGCGAGGAGGGCGACCTGCGGGAGAACGGTGGCTACCACGCCGCCCGCGAGGAGCAGGGCAAGGCCGAGGGCCGCATCCTCTACCTCAAGGAGCTGCTGCGCACCGCCAAGGTCGGTGAGGCTCCGGACACCGACGCGGTGTCGCCGGGCATGGTCGTGAAGATCTACTTCGACGACGACGCCGACGACAGCGAGACGTTCCTGCTCGGCTCCCGGGAGATCGCCGCCACCACCGACCTCACGGTCTACAGCCCCGAGTCCGCGCTCGGCAAGGCCATCCTCGGCGGCAAGGCGGGGCAGACCTGCACCTACACCGCGCCCAGCGGCGCCGATATCAAGGTGACCATCGTCTCCTTCGAGCCGTACAGCGGCTGACCCTTCCGGACCCGCGCCGGATGGCTCGGGTCCCGAACCCGACCGAGGCTGACAGGCCCTCCTCGGACCCGAGCCGCACACCCGAACGCCCCGACCGGATCATCCGGCCGGGGCGTTCGCGTTCCGCCGTGCGCCTCGCGTTTCGCCGAGGACTCAGCCCTCGCCGGTGAAGACCACCTGGTAGCCGCTGGCCCGCAACGCGCTGATCAGCGTGTCCGAGTGCTCCACCCCGCGGGTCTCCACGGACAGGGCCACCTCCACCTCGCCGAGGCGCAGGTGCGGGTTGGCGCGCTGGTGCACCACGTCCACCACGTTGGCGCGGTGCTCGGCGATCTCGCCGAGCAGGGAGGCGAGCTGGCCGGGCCGGTCCGTGCAGCGCACCGTGATCCGCAGGAAACGGCCGGCCGCCGCCAGGCCGTGCTCGATCACCCGGAGCATGAGCAGCGGGTCGATGTTGCCGCCGGAGAGCACCGCGACCACCGGCGTGGTCACCTCCACCGCGCCGGCCAGCAGCGCCGCCACGCCGACCGCGCCGGCGGGCTCGACGACCTGCTTGCCGCGTTCCAGCAGCATCAGCAGCGCCCGGGAGATGTCCTCCTCGGAGACCGTGACAACCTCGTCGACGAACTTGCGGACGTGCGTGAAGGTCAGCTCGCCCGGACGGCCGACGGCGATCCCGTCGGCGATCGTCGCGAACGAGGGCAGCCGTACCGGCTCGCCGGCCCGCAGCGAGGGCGGAAAGGCGGCGGCGCTCGCCGCCTGGACCCCGATCACGCGTACGTCGGGACGCAGCGCCTTGGCCGCCACCGCCATCCCGGAGACCAGCCCGCCACCGCCCACCCCGGTCACGATGGTGCGCACGTCCGGGCACTGTTCGAGGATCTCCAGCGCCACGGTGCCCTGCCCGGCGATCACGTCCGCGTGGTCGAACGGGTGGATGAACACCGCACCGGTCCGCTCCGCGAACGTCTGCGCCGCGACGAGCGACTCGTCGACCGTGTTGCCGACCAGCTCGACGTGCGCGCCGTACCCCTTCGTGGCGGCGACCTTCGGCAGCGGCGCGTTGACCGGCATGAAGACGGTGGCGTGCGCGCCGACCAGCCCGGCGGCGAGCGCCACCCCCTGGGCGTGGTTGCCGGCGCTCGCCGCCACCACGCCGCGGGACCGCTCCTCGGCCGAGAGCCGGGAGATCCGCACGTACGCGCCGCGCACCTTGTACGACCCGGCGCGTTGCAGGTTCTCGCACTTGAGCCAGACCGGCCCGCCGAGCGCGGCGCTGAGCGGCCGGGACGGCTCCAGCGGGGTGGTACGGGTGACACCGGCGATCAGCTCCCGCGCGGCCTGCACGTCGGCGAGGCCGACCAGTTCCGTCATGCCCCGATCGTGCCACCCGGACCCGGTGGGATTTGCGTCGACGTGGCCGACGGCGCGGGCGGCACCGGCGCGACGGGAGCGGCCCAGCCCGGGTGCCCCGGCCACGCCTGCTGACCGGGCCACGCCGGCACGGCCCGCGCGAGCCGGTCCTGCTGGGCGGACGAGATCCGGCGGATCAGCACGATGAACGCGATGCCGGCGACCAGGCAGGCCACCGCCGGCACCAGCCGGGGCGCGAGCGCCTGCTCGTAGAAGCGCACGTACGTGCCGAACTCCACGTCGTTGCGGGGCAGCTCGGTCAGCCGGTCGTAGCGCTGCTGCTCGGCCCGGGCGACGAACCGGTCACCGATCAGGAACACCAGCCAGCTCACCCACCACACCCCGACCAGCCACGACTGGCGGCGCCGCCAGACGCTGTTGCGGAGCAGGTCGGCGAGCACCCGGGCCGGTACGACGAGGTTGACCAGCGGCACAAGCCAGCCGGCGATCGCCCACGCCGGGCTGAGGTTCGGCACCGCGCCCGGGAAGGCGTCCAGGTTCTTGCGGGTCCGCCAGGTCCAGATCACCACGAGTGTCCCCGCGGTCAGGAGGGCGAGCAGGTAGGGCAGGGTGATCAGCACCTCGGCCAGCACCGCACCGAGCAGCACGTCCCGGTCGAGCTGCTCGGCGGCCGAGCGGGCCATCCGCACCCCCACCAGCGGGGACAGGACCGTCAGCAGGTAGCAGAGGGTGGCGGCGCCGACCGCGAACGCGCTGGCCACGGCCAGGCCGCGTACGCCGTACGTGGGCGCGCCGGGGGTAACGGCGGGCTGACCGACGCGGGTGCCGCAGCGCTGGCACTCCTCATAGGCCGGGGACGTGGCGTCCCCGCAGGTCTGGCAGTGCATCGGGGACCGTCCGAGGTGGTGTGCGACAGGGGTCCGCACACGCTAGACGATCAGGCGGTGGCCGGTGACCCCGTTCCGACACGGGGATAGCCGGGCGCGTGCCGGGCCCACGGCGCCTGCATCTCGAACTGGCCGGCCACGCCGAGCAGCAGCAGTTCGGAGCCGGGCGGACCGACGAACTGCACGCCCACCGGCAGGCCGTCCGGGCGGCGGCCGACCGGCACCACGATCGCGGGCAGCCCGGCGATGTTCCACGGCGCCGCGTACGGGGCGTACCTGATGTTCGCCGACATGTTCGCCAGCCAGGAGCGGCCGGACCACCCGACGGCCTCCGGCGGCGGCCCAGCCAGCGCCGGGGTGAGCAGCAGGTCGATCGAGTTGTCGGCGAAGAAGTTCACCGACCGTTCGCGCCAGGCGGCCCGGTCGGCCTCCCGCACGTACCCCCGGCGCTGCGCCCACTCGCCGAGCGTGACGTGCCGGCGGCTGCGCCGCTGGAGCTGACGCGGCGCCACCCCGGCGGCGCGCACGTCGGCGGCGGCGGCCGCGAACCAGGTGGCGATGCCCTGCAGGCCGAGCCGGGTCGGGTAGACCGGGTCGGTGGGCACCGTGTCGTGGCCGGCGGCGGCCAGCAGCCGGCCGGCGGCGGCGACCGCGTCCCGGTTCGGCGCGTCCGGCGAGACGCCGCGTACCGGGGAGCGCAGCGAGACGCCCACCCGCAGCCGCGCCGGCGGGACCAGCTTGTCCGGCCGGCGCCCGGCCAGCACCGAGAAGCCGACCACCGCGTCGGCGACCGTGCTGGTCAGCATGCCGTGCTCGGTGAGGCCGAACCAGTCGTCCGCGCCGAGCTGGCACGGCACCACGCCCCGGCCGGGCTTGAGCCCGACGAGGCCGCAGCAGGCCGCCGGGATGCGGATCGAACCGAGGCCGTCGTTGCCGTGGGCCATCGGCACCAGCCCGGCGGCCACCGCGGCGGCCGCGCCGCCGGACGAGCCGCCGGGGGTACGCGCCTTGTCCCACGGGTTGCGGGTCACTCCGGTGTCGTCGTCGGTGAGGGCCCACAGGCCCAGCTCCGGCATCCGGGTCACACCGAGGATGACCGCGCCCGCGCCGCGCAGCCGCCGGACCACCTCGTGGTCGGCCTCCGCCACCTCGGTACGCATCGCGGCCGACCCGTTCCAGGTGGGCAGGCCGGCCACCGGCGTGTTCTCCTTGACCGCCACCGGCACTCCGGCAAGCGGCAGGTTCGCCAGTTCCTCCTGCTCGTCGACCTTCTCCGCCTCGGTGATCGCCTCGCCGCCGCGTACGGTGCGGAACGCGCCCAGCTCACCGTCGACGCGGTCGACGTGGTCCAGATGGTCGGCGACGACCTGGGTGGCGGACACGTCGCCACGGCGGACCGCCCGGGCGATCTGTTTCGCGGTCGTCCCGACCCAGCTCGTCGGCAAGATCTCCGGCACTGCCACCCTCCCCAGCCAGCGGTCAGCCCAGGGCCTGCTCCAGATCGGCGAGCAGGTCGTCGACCGTTTCGATGCCGACAGACAGTCGCACGAGATCGGCGGGAACTTCAAGCGGCGAGCCGACAGCGCTCGCGTGTGTCATCCGGCCCGGGTGCTCGATCAGGGACTCGACGCCGCCGAGCGACTCGGCGAGCACGAACAGCCGGGCCCGGTTGCAGATCTCCACGGCGTGCTCCTCGCCGCCCGCCGCGCGGAACGAGATCATGCCGCCGAAGCGGCGCATCTGCTTGGCGGCCACCTCGTGGCCCGGGTGCGACGGCAGGCCCGGGTAGAGGACCTGGGCGACCTTGGCGTGCTTGTCCAGGTAGGCCGCGATCCGCTCGGCGTTGTCGCAGTGCCGGTCCATCCGTACCCCGAGGGTCTTGATGCCGCGCAGCGTGAGCCAGGCGTCGAACGGGCCGTTGACCGCGCCCATCGCGTTCTGGTGGTAGCGCAGCTCCTCGCCGAGCGCGCGGTCCGCCGCGACGAGCGCGCCGCCGACCACGTCGGAGTGTCCGCCGACGTACTTGGTGGTGGAGTGCACCACCACGTCCGCGCCGAACGCGATCGGCTGCTGGAGGTACGGCGAGGCGAACGTGTTGTCGACCACCAGCAGCGCGCCCGCGTCGTGCGCCACCGCGGCCAGCGCCGCGATGTCGGCGATGCCGAGCAGCGGGTTCGTCGGCGTCTCCACCCAGACGATCCGGGTGGCGCCCGGGCGGATCGCGGCCCGCACGGCGTCCGGGTCGGAGACCTTCGCCGGGGTGTACGCCAGACCCCAGCGCTCGGCCACCTTGGCGAACAGCCGGTAGGTGCCGCCGTACGCGTCGTCCGGGATCACCACGTGGTCGCCCGGCTTGCAGACGGTCCGCAGCAGCGTGTCCTCGGCGGCGAGGCCGCTGGCGAAGGCGAGCGCCACCGGGCCACCCTCCAGCGCGGCAAGGCACTCCTGGAGCGCGTCCCGGGTGGGGTTGCCGGAGCGGCTGTACTCGTAGCCCTCGCGGGGCGCGCCGACGGCGTCCTGGGCGTACGTGCTGGTCTGGTAGATCGGCGGAATCACCGCGCCGGTGCGGGCCTCCGGGTCCTGGCCGGCGTGGATGGCGAGTGTCTCGAAGCCGTGGCTCATGCCCGGAAGGCTAGTCCCTGCGGCTGGCCCCGGTACGTGATGTCCCCGTCAGGGGTGCCGCGCCGCCCCCACCCGGCGGCGGGAGCGGCGCGGGACGGTCAGGCCGCCGGCACCGGCAGCACGTGCAGGATGGCCGGCCGGGCGCCGGTCCAGTCCGAGGTGATCGCGTAGAGCCGGGCGCCGTTGGGAGACCAGGCCAGCCCTCCGGGTACGAGGTCCGCGCCCAGCTCGAACCGGGCCTGCTCGGTGCCGTCCAGCCCGAACACGAACACGTCCGGGTCGTAGGAGGCGTCGGCGCCGCCGGCCACCCGGGTGCCGTCCCGGGTCAGCTCGACCGCGTTGGGGTAGGCGCCGGTCCGGAACGTCGCCGTCGGGGCGGTGATGGCGGCGAACGGGAACGCCTGCACCTCGTACGGAGCGCCGGAAGCGGTGTAGACGGTGTCGCCCGCGGGGTTCAGGGCGATGTCCCGCAGGTTGCTGCCGACTGCCATGAAGTCGTTCGTCCGCAGGAAGCTGAGCGCGCCGCCGGTGCCGATGCCGTAGGCGTCGACCGACGCCGGGCTGACCCCCGGCTGTCCTGCCAGCAGCACGGTGCGGTTCTGCTGGGCGGCGGTCACGAACGGTGCGCCGTAGTAGCTCTCCCGGGCCAGGCCGGTGGTCAGGACGGCCGGCTGACGGCCCAGGTCGAGCCGGCCGATGTTGCCGTCCCACCCGCCGCAGCCGTAGCCGAACCACAGGAAGCGACCGGTCAGCGCGAGCGAGGAGGGACAGCCGGCCGCGCCGGTGTCGAAGCGGGCGAACTCGGTGAGCGTGCCGGTGTTCACCGCCGCGATCGCGTTCGCCGACGGCAACGCCACGTAGAGCGTCTGCCGGTCCGCGCTGAGCTGGAGGTCGGTCGGGCCGGGCAGGCCGGACAGAGTGCTGACCAGGTCGCCGTTCGCCGCGGTCACCACCACGTCGGTGGAGTTCCGGCCGCCGCTGACGAAGATCCGGTCGCCGGTCGCGACGACGTCGGCGGCGTCGGCGATCGGCAGGGGTACGGCCCGGGGCGCGGCCGCGGCGGAGGCGGACACGCCGGGTACGGCGGCGAGCAGCGTGCCGGTGAGCGCGGCCATGGCCAGCGCGAGGCGTCTGTCGAGGCGCAAGGGTGTTCCCTTCACGAGGTCGACCGCGGCGGTGGC
The DNA here is from genome assembly GCF_042872445.1 of Micromonospora sp. NPDC005257. Lineage (NCBI taxonomy): Bacteria > Bacillati > Actinomycetota > Actinomycetes > Micromonosporales > Micromonosporaceae > Micromonospora > Micromonospora sp. NPDC005257. The sequence continues at coordinate 319,699 of NZ_JBIAKL010000010.1, forward strand.
CACGGCCGGGTGGGGTGCCGGAACGCCTTCGGAGGCGGGTCGGCGAGCACACCGGACGGGGACCGGGCCGGTCCCGTCGCGCGTCAGCACCATCGCCCCCGAGCGTGCTGATCCAGACCTGTGAATAGTTACCACACTCGCTGGGTGCCGTGGGGGCGGTGCGCCCGTCCGGGCCGCCGCGCGCGGCGGCCCGGACGGGCATACCCTGCCCGGATGAGCGGGTGCGTGTTCTGCGGGATCGTGGCGGGTGAGGTGCCGGCCTTCCGGGTGACCGACGAGCCGGACGGGGTCGCGTTCCTCGACACCCGGCCGGTGTTCAAGGGCCACGTGCTCGTGGTGCCCCGCACCCACCTGGTCACCCTGCCCGACCTGCCGGGCGACGCGCTGCCGGGCTACTTCCGGCTGGTGCAGCGGATCGCCGTGGCGGTGGAGACCGGTCTGGATGCCGGTGGGACGTTCGTGGCGATGAACAACCGGGTGTCGCAGTCCGTACCGCACCTGCACACCCACGTGGTGCCCCGGACCAGGGGCGACGGGCTGCGCGGCTTCTTCTGGCCGCGCACCCGGTACGCCGACGACGCCGAGGCGGCGGACTTCGCCGGCCGGATCTCGGCGGCGCTGGCCTGACTGCGGCGCGGGCGGGTAAGGAACCGAGGGCCGGCGCTGTTGCACACGCTGGGAAAGCCACGAGAGGAGTCCCACCGTGTTCCTCCGCCGCATGAAGGCCGAGATGATCTCTCCTGACCAAGCTCTGCCGGGCCGCCTGATCGCGATGCCGATCGCCGACCGGCACGAGGTGCTGCCCGCCTCGCTGAAGGGCCCGTTCCCCGAGGGCGCGCAGGTCGCCGTCTTCGGCATGGGCTGCTTCTGGGGCGCCGAGCGGCTGTTCTGGACCCTCCCCGGCGTGATCACCACGTCCGCCGGTTACGCGGGCGGCTACACCACCAACCCGACGTACGAGGAGGTCTGCTCGGGCATGACCGGGCACGCCGAGGTGGTCCAGGTGGTCTACGACCCGTCGAAGATCGCCTACGAGGATCTGCTCAAGGTCTTCTGGGAGAACCACGACCCGACCCAGGGCATGCGCCAGGGCAACGACGTGGGCACCCAGTACCGCTCGGCGATCTACACGACGACCGACGAGCAGCTCGCCGCCGCGAAGGCGTCCCAGGACGCGTTCGCGCCGATCGTGGCCCGGGCCGGCAAGGGTGAGATCACCACCGAGATCGCCCCGCTCGGCGACTACTACTTCGCCGAGGACTACCACCAGCAGTACCTGGCCCCGACGAAGAACCCGAACGGCTACTGCAACCACGGACCGAACGGGATGTCCTGCCCGGTAGGGGTCGCGAAGACCATCTAGCCATCACAGGCCACCGGGCGGCTTACGGCCCGGTGGCCTCGGCCGGAATTCTGTACAGACTTCGCGCCAGAATCTGCCTATGCTTCGAGCATGACTGCCGTGCCGTTCACTGATGCCCGCAACCGCCTTTCGGAACTCATCGACGAGGTGGTCTCGACCCATGAGCGGATAGAGATCACCAGGCACGGCCACGCCGCCGCTGTGCTCATTTCCGCGGACGACCTCGCCGCATTGGAGGAGACCCTGGAAGTTCTCTCCAGTGCCGAGGCCATGCGGCAACTTGGCGAATCCAAGGCCGCAGTCGAAGCCGGTGACGTCCTCGACGCCGACGAACTCGCAGCACTGATGGCAAAGCGATCGAAGCAGGCAAGGTGACCAGTCCGGACCCCGGCCGCTACCGACTTCAGGTCACCGGCCCGGCCGCACGCGCCTTAGCCGGACGGCTACCAGAGAAGATCTCCGCCGCCGTCTACGAGTTCATCACCACCGCCCTCCTCGACAACCCGCATCGCGTCGGCAAACGACTTCCTCTGCCGCCGTTCGAAGGCACCTGGTCGGCCAGGCGCGGCACGTACCGCGTCCTCTACGAGATCGACGAGGACGACCGCGTCGTGATCGTGACGGCCATCGAGCACCGCGCCGACGCTTACCGGTCGCGTTGATTCAAGGCGGGAATCAGTGAGCCATTTTCATCGTGATCAAGGGCTCCTGAGCAGGCGCTCAGCGGCGTGTCGCTGCTCCAGATAGGACGAAGCTCCCGGTAGGACAGCAGTC
>NZ_JBIAKL010000011.1:0-210419 GCF_042872445.1 Micromonospora sp. NPDC005257
CAGCCCGAGCGCGGCTGCGCCAACGCACCCGTGGACGACCACCGGTACGACGACGGCAGACTGCACGTACCACCCGGCGGCGGCGTGGTCGGCGGTGCGGTGGTCGGCGGCGCGGTGGTGGGTGGCGCGGTGGTGGGTGCGCCGGTCGGGTCGCCCGTCGGCGTGGTGGTGCCGCCGGTGCAGGTCACCCCGTTGAGCGCGAAGCTGGTCGGCACCGGGTTGCTGCTGGTCCAGGAGCCGTTGAAGCCGAACGACGTGGTGCCGTTCGTCGGGATCGACCCGTTGTAGTCGACGTTGCGCGCGGTGACCGCGGCCCCGCTCTGGGTCAGGCTCGTGTTCCACGACTGGGTCACCGTCTGGCCGGCGCCGAACGACCACGTCAGGGTCCAGCTCGACACCGGGTCGCCCAGGTTCGTGACGGTGACGTTGGCGCCGAAGCCGCCCTGCCACTGCGACGAGATCGCGTAGTTGACCGAGCATCCCGCGGCGGCGGCCCCGGCGGGCAGCGCCACGGCGACGGTCCCCGACGCCAGCAGTGCGGCGCCCGCCGACGCCAATATGGCATTTACTGATCTGGATCTGGACATGGAATGACCTCCTGCGGGGGCAGCGGCTCCGACATTGGCGGTGACGATTGTTTTGTGAGCGTTAACAGCCGCGTCAGGGATGTTACGGGAGCGCTCCCATGCACTCAACAATTCATTTTCGCGCCCACCGCGCCGCATGCCGTCGCCCGCCCGCGCCCACGCGCGCTCGCCCCGCCCGGTCCTCCGGATCATGAGGTGGACCGCGCTCGATGCGGAAGGATCCGCGGCCCGACGTCATGGTCGACGCGGCGGAGGCGGGCGGGCGGAGGGTGAGTGGGGGTGGGGTGGGGGTCAGGCGGGGGTGCAGGGGGTGTCGCCCGCGGTGCAGGCGGCGGGGGCGTCGTGCGCCGGGTCCGGGTCGCGGACGTCGAAGCGGATCGTGGCGGAGTCGCCGCCCGGCAACGCGCCACCGGTGAACGTGACCACGGTGCCGTCCTGCTTCGCCTCGGCCCCGCTCACGCTGCCCACGATGGCGCCGTCGTGCAGCGTCACGGTGACCGTCCAGACCGGACGCGGCGACGGTCCGGGGTTGCGCAGCACCACCTGGCCCCGGTAGCCGAAGACCCGGTCGTTGACCGTCTCGTAGGTGGCGCTCAGCGGCGCCGCCGCCACCGTCGAGGGCGTCGGGCTCGGCGTACGGCTGCGGGTGGGTGACGGTGTCGGTGAGGGCGACGCGCTGCGGCGGCTCGCGCTGGGCGTGGGCCGCGCGGTCGTCGGGCGGGCCGACGGCGTGGCGCTGGACGGCATGACGAGCGACGTCGTGGGCAGCGGCGCGGCCGGCGCGGGCGGGTCGTCACCGGTTGCCCACACAGTCGCCCCGGCCGCCGCGGCGAGCAGCGTCACCGCGCCGGCCGCCAGCAGCACCCGGCGCCGCCCGGGCCGGCGGTGATCGTCGCCGAGGAGCCGGACCACGGGCAGTTCGGCGGTCAGCCCGCCCTCGGCGCGGCGCAGGTCGACGTTCTGGAACGCCAGCCAGTCGAGGATCGCCGGCAGCCGTCCGGTGACTGCCTGCTCGTGCTGCGCGGCGCGGGCGTCGGCGTCCCAGTCGCCGTCCTCGAGGACCTCGCGTACCGACAGCCGGGTGCCGTGCGCGGTGGGGGTCAGGTCGCAGGCGAACCGGGTGGCCCGGCCGTCCTCCCGGCAGCGGACCACCAGCCGTTGCGGCGCGCGCAGCTCGACGGTCTCCACCTCGGCGTCGCTGTCGTAGCCGGGCAGCGCGGCGGTGGCAAGGATCCACCGGCCGGACCCGGGCGCGCTGTCGGCGAACCACTTGGCCAGCAGCGCACGTTCCGTGAGCGCCCGCCAGACCCGGGCGGGCGGGTGGAACAGGTCGACCTCGGTGACGATCTCGATCACGCGGAGACTCTAGGTCCTGTGTCAAGGCCGGCGCGGGGCGCTGTCGCCGACCGGCTCGGCCGGCCGCTGCCGTGCCGGATGGCGACGAGCGCGGTCCGGGGCCCGTCGCGCGGCCGCCGATCTCGGGGACGGCTCAGCCGTCCGCCGGGGCGGCGCGGGCGAGCACGTCGCGCAGCACGTCGCGCAGGGTTCGCCCGGGATGTTCCAGCCACTCGTGGGCGGCGACGCGCAGGGACGCGAGGAACGTCGCGGCGACGACCCGGGCCCGCAGCGGCGCGTCGGGTCCGGTCAACCGGCGGGCCAGCTCCGCGGCCAACTCCCGCTCCTGGGCCGCGTACGCGCCGACCTGGTGGGCGGCCAGGGCCGGGTGGCCGTGCAGCCGCCGGCGCCGGTTGAGCCAGGGCTCGGCCGGGTCGTCGTAGCCCTCCTCGGCCTGGACCAGGGTGGCCCGGGTCAGCGTGGCCCACGGCCCGAGTTCCGCCGGCTGCTCCGCGACCAGCGCGAGCAGCCGGCGCAGCCGCAGCGTGTCGCCGTGGAAGAGGGCCTCCTCCTTGCCACTGAAATAGTTGGAGAACGTACGCCGGGAGACGTTCGCGGCGTCGGCGATGGCCTCGACGGTGATCCGGTCCGGGCCGTGCTCGACGGCGAGCGACAGCGCGGCCTCGTGCAGCGCGAGGCGGGTGGCCGCCTTCTTGCGTTCCCGCAGCCCGGTGCACTCCTCCATGCGGCTTAGCGTAGGTGAGCGATTTCTCAATGGGCAAACTTGCCTACCGGGCAAGGTTTAGTGTTGATTGCTTGAGGCAACGAAGCGGCCAACCCCCATCGACACACCTGGAGGACGCGCGGATGAGCGCACCCACCGCGACGGCTGAGGCCGCCCCGATGACCAAGCGGCAGACGCTGGAGGCACTCAGCGGCCTGCTGCTCGTGCTCTTCGTGGCCATGCTGAGCGCCACCGTGGTCTCGACCGCCCTGCCGAAGATCATCGGAGCGCTCAACGGCTCCCAGACGCAGTACACGTGGGTGGTCACCGCCACCCTGCTCACCGCCACGGCGACCACCCCGATCTGGGGCAAGCTGGCCGACCTGTTCAACAAGAAGCTGCTGATCCAGATCGCCATCGTGGTGTTCCTGGTCGGGTCGGTCGCGGCCGGCTTCGCGCAGAGCGCCGGGCAGCTCATCGCCGCCCGCGCCTTCCAGGGCATCGGCGTCGGCGGTCTCCAGGCGCTGGTCCAGGTCGCCATCGCGGCCATGATCCCGCCGCGCGAGCGAGGTCGCTACAACGGCTACCTGGGTGGCGTGATGGCGCTGGCCACCGTCGGCGGCCCGCTGCTGGGCGGCCTGATCGTGGACACCTCCTGGCTCGGCTGGCGCTGGTGCTTCTTCGTCGGTGTGCCGGTCGCGGCCGTTGCGCTGTTCCTGCTCCAGATCACCCTGCACCTGCCCACCGTGCGCCGGAAGAACGTCAAGATCGACTACCTCGGCGCCACGCTCATCGCCGCCGGCGTCAGCGTGCTGCTCATCTGGATCTCGTTCGTCGACGACTCGTTCGCCTGGCTCTCCTGGCAGACCGGCGCCATGGTCGGCGGCGCGGTGCTGCTGCTCGCGCTCGCCGTGTGGGTGGAGGCGCGGGCCGCCGAGCCGGTGGTGCCGCTGCACATCGTCCGCGAGCGCACCACCGCCCTGGCGATCCTGGGCAGCCTCGCGGTAGGCATGGCGATGTTCGGCGGCGCGGTCTTCCTCGGCCAGTACTTCCAGATCGGCCGCGGCTACAGCCCGACCGAGGCCGGCCTGCTCACCATCCCGATGATGGCCGGCGTGCTGATCTCCTCGATCGTGGCGGGCCGGATGATCACCGCCAGCGGGAAGGTCAAGCCGTACATCGTGTTCGGGGCGGTCGTGCTCGTGATCGGGTTCGGCATGCTCGGCACCATCGACCACGAGACCTCGCTGGTCTTCGTCGGCATCGCGATGTTCATCGTCGGCGTCGGTGTCGGCATGACCATGCAGAACCTGGTGCTCGCGGTGCAGAACACGGTGTCGCTCAAGGACATCGGCGCGGCCAGCGCCAGCGTCGCCTTCTTCCGCTCGCTCGGCGGCACCATCGGCGTGTCGGTGCTCGGCGCGGTGCTGGCCCGCCGGGTCACCGACCGGATCACGCACGACCTGGCCGCGGCCGGCATCCCCACCTCCGGCGGAGGCGGCAGCACGCTCAACCTCGACGCGTTGCCCGAGCCGGTCCGGCAGATCGTCCGGGCCGCATACGGGGACGCGACCGGGCATATCTTCCTGATCTCGGCCGCCATCGCGGTGGTCGGTATCGTTGCGGCGCTGCTGCTGCGTCCGGTCACCCTGCGTTCCAGCCTCGATCTGCCGGACACCGGCCGTTCGGTGGCGGTGGGAGCGGACGCCGTCGACGGCGCGCCCGCCTTCGACGAGGTGAGCGTGGACTCGGCCGGCCGGGAGGAACGCGCCCGCCGCTGAGCCCGTACTCCCAGGGCCGTCGCCGACCCCGGCGGCGGCCCTGGTCCGTGGGGGGACGAACCGAAGGAGGAGCCGTGGACGTCACGCGGACCGCGCCCGCTCGTCTCGCCGCATGGCAGCGGGTGGCGCGTGAGCTGGCGCTCGTCGCCGTGCTCTTCCTGGCCTACAAGGTGGGCCGGCAGGTGGTGACCGGGCAGGCCGAGACGGCCCTGGCCAACGGCGAGTGGATCTGGCGGCTGGAGCGTCTGCTGCGCCTGCCCGACGAGGCGCTCGCGCAGGGGCCGCTGCTGGCGCACGAGCCGCTGATGCGGGCCGTCAACTCCTACTACGCCTTCGTGCACTTCCCGGCCACGGTCCTCTGCCTGGTCTGGCTCTGGCTGCGCCGCCCGGCCCACTACCTGCGGCTGCGGCGGGCCCTGGCGGCGCTCACCGCGGCGGCGCTCGTGCTCCACATCTGGGTCCCGCTCGCGCCACCGCGGCTGACCGCCCTCACCGGGATGGTCGACACCGGCGCCCGGTACGGCCCGAGCGTCTACGGCCCCCCGGACACCGACCAGCTCAGCAACCAGTACGCGGCCATGCCCTCGCTGCACGTGGGCTGGGCGCTGGCGATCGCGCTGGCGCTGATGGCGGTCACCGGCGGACGCCGCCGCTGGCTGTGGTTGCTCCATCCACTGGCCACCGCGTTCGTCGTGGTGGTCACCGGCAACCACTACTGGCTCGACGGCGTCGTCGCGGTGGCGCTGCTCGGGCTGATCCTGGCCGTGCTGCCGACGCCCGCGCCGGACCGGCCGGCGCTCGCGACCGGGCCGGCGCGCCCGCACGTGGTTCCGGCGCCGCGCCGCCCCGGCCGCCGCCGGAACCCGAAGGTCCCGGCGACGGCCGACGTGCGGCTGCGGCCACCCGGCCGCGGCTGAGGAGCGGTCAGCGCAGCGTGCAGACCGTCCCGTTGAGGCGGAACGCCGTCGGTGGCACGTTAGGTCCGCTGTACGCGCCGACGAAGCCGACGGTGGTGCTCCCGCCGTCGGCGGCGAGCCGCCGGTTGTCGGCGGTGGGCGTCACCCGGACGTTGCGGCCCTGCTGGTCCCAGGTGGCGCTCCACCCGCTGCTCACCTGCTGCCAGCCCGTCGGCCATGTCCAGGTCAGCGTCCAGCCGTCCACCGCCTTCGAGCCGGTGTTGATCACCTCGACGTTCGCCACGTACCCGTTGCCCCAGTCGTTGTCGTCGTTGAACCGCACCGCGCAGGAGCTCTCGGCCGGGCTGCCGGTGGCGAACGTCAGCGGCGGGGACGACCACGAGACCCGCCCGGCGGTGTCCCGGGCGAGCACGTTGACCGTGTAGCGGGCGCCCGGTTCGAGGTTGCCCACCGTGAGCGACGTGCCGGCGGTCTCGCCGAGCTGCTCGCTCACCGCGCCGTGCTGCCGGTGCACCTCGTACTTGGCGATCGGAGCCGCGCCGGGCGTGGCCGCCGGCCAGGAGATGGTCGCCGCGCGGTCGGTCACCGCGCTGGCCGTCGGCCGCCCCGGGGTGCCGGGCCGCCCGGCCGAGCTGCCTGCCGGTCGCAGCACGAGCGTGGTGAGCGAGTACGGCGGCAGCGTCCGGGCGGTCGCGTCGCCCGAGCGCCCGGTGCTGATCGCGGTCGCGCCGTTGGTGAAGGTGTGCACGGTCGGCGCCTCGTCGGCGGGGGTGAACCCGGCGTAGTCGAGTGCCACCGGATGCGCGTTCTCGGGGTCCTTGTTGAGCAGCAGGACCGCGAGGCTGCCGTCCGGCCGGCGGACCGCGTGCGCGGCCACCAGCGGCTCGTCGGTTCCGGCGCGGACGAGCTGGTCACCGGGCCGGGCGAACAGGTTCATCATGGACAACGCGTGGTACGGCGCGAACGGCGTGTTGAACGCCGGCTGGCACACCTCGCCGTCGCTCGTGCAGTTGCCACTGGACAGCAGCCCGAAGTCGCCGTAGTCGGTCTGCCCGGCCACCTCGGAGACGGTGCCGATGCCGTTGTGCACGTTCCACCACTGCACAGTGAACACGCCCTGTTCCAGCAGGCCGCTGTAGGCGTCGGCCAGGAACAGCGCGCCGGGCGCCGTGGTGCGGCCGGCGTCCACGTTCAGCTCGGTGAAGCTGATCCCGATCCGGTCCGCGCCGGGGCCGGCGTACCGGGCGATCTGCTGGCGCAGCAGCCAGGCCGCGTCGGGCAGGTGGCTGGTGCGGACCAGCGAGTCGGCGGCGCCGCCGCCCGGGTACCAGTGCACGTCCACGAAGTCGATCTTCGGGCCGGCGAGGGAGAGCACTGTCTGGTTCCACGGCCCCGGGTCGGATCCGGCGGTGATCCCGTCCGGCCAGTTGCCGGGCATGGTGAGCACCGCGCCGACCTTGATGCTCGGGTCGACCGCCTTCATCGCGTCGGCGTACTCGATCACCAGCCGCGCGTACTGGGTGGCGCTCTTGTCCGGGTGGTCGTCGGCCTCCCAGGCCGAGCCGTAGTGGCCGTTGCCGTAGTTCTCGTTGCCGACGGTCCACCACTTCGCGCCGTAGCCCTTTGTGACGTTGGCGTAGCGGACCCACGCCGCCGCCTCGGCGGGCGTGCCGGTGCCGTAGTTCGCGATGATCATCGGCTCGGCGCCGACGCGGCGGGCGCCGGCCATGAACGTGTCGAAGTCGGTGTTGGGCGCGACGTAGCCGCCGGGAGCGGTGTGGGTCTCCCAGTGGTAGATGTCGGCGTACGAGCCGCCGGGGTAGCGCAGCATCTTCACGCCCGCGGCCTTGAGCAGGTCGGACGTCTCGGCGCTGCCGAGCTGCGAATCCCAGATGGCGTGGTTGAGGCCGAGCGCGGTGGCCGGGACGGTGGCCAGCCCGGCGCGGGTGTTCACCGTGACGGTGACCGGTTCGGTGGGGTCGGCGGCGGCGACCGGCCCGCCGACAGTGCTGAGCGCGGCGGCGACCAGCAGCAGGCTGGCCGCGAACGCGGTGGATCTCCTCATGCGGGGGTGTCCTCCGGGGAGTGGGACGACGGGGGCGATGCCCGGTCTGCGTCGTCCTCCCGGACGCCTTGCGGCGGCGGGATGCCCAGGAACGACGGTCGGCTCCGCGCGGCGAGCCATCGATCAGGATCATACGCCCGGCGCCGGGCGTGCAGGACTTAATTTATAGATAGGAGTCTTTACTGTTAAGAATGTTTAATTTATGTTCGGGGCACCTTCCGTTCCCCCCGAAGGAGTTGCCACCATGCGACGGACAATCACCCTCCCGCTGCTCACCGCCGGCGCCGTGACCGGCACGCTGGCGCTCGCCGCGCCCGCGCAAGCACACGGCTACGTCTCCTCGCCGCCCAGCCGCCAGGCGCTCTGCGCGCAGAACCGGGTGCCCGACTGCGGCCAGGTCAAGTACGAGCCGCAGAGCGTCGAGGGCCCCAAGGGCCTGCGGAGCTGCCACGCCGGCATCACCCAGTTCGCGGTACTCAACGACGACAGCCGCAACTGGCCGGCCACATCGGTCGGCGGCACCGTCACGTTCACCTGGGTCAACACCGCCCGGCACGCCACCGCCAACTGGGAGTACTGGATCGGCGGCACCCGCGTCGCGGTCGTCGACGGCGGGGGCCGTCAGCCCGGCGCGACCGTGTCCCACACGGTCAACCTCGGCGGATTCTCCGGCCGGCAGAAGCTGCTGGCGATCTGGAACATCTCCGACACCGCAAACGCGTTCTACTCCTGCGTCGACCTCCAGATCGGCGGCGGAGGCGGCAACCCGACCCCGTCGCCCACCCCGACGGCGGCGCCCACCACGCCCGCTCCCTCGCCCGCACCCACCCGGACCAGCACCCCGGCGCCGGGCGGGACGTGGAGCGCCGGGCGGGCGTACCAGGTCGGTGACACGGTGACCTACGACGGCCGCGGCTACCGCTGCCGCCAGGCACACACCGCCATCGCCGGCTGGGAACCGCCGAACGTACCGGCGCTGTGGCAGCAGATCTGAGCCCGCGTACCCGCGCGGCGGAGCCGGCCGGCCCCCGGCTCCGCCGCGCGTCCGCCGCGGCGCTGCCCGGGATGGTGCTCGCGGCCGTGCTCGCCCTGCCCGGGTGCGGCGGCCCGCCCGCCGACCGGTCCGCCCCGGCGCAGGTCCCGTCCGCCACGGCCCCGGACCCGTCCGCCGCGCCGTCCGTCCCGGTCGGCGCGGACGCCGCGGTCAGCGGGATCGATGCGCTGTTCCTGGCCATGATGGTGGCGCACACCGAGCAGACGCTGGAGATCGTCCGGCTCGGCCTCGACCGGGCCGGCGAACCGCGGCTGCGCACACTCGCCGCCGCCGTCCGGGCCACCGAGACAGACGAACTGGCCACCATGCGCCGATGGCTGCGCGAGGCCGGCCCGTCGGCCGCCGCCGCGGCCGCCCGGCACGACCACTCCGGACACAGCGACGCCACCGCCGGACTGGACCGGCTGCGCGCCGCCGCGCCCGCCGACGCCGACCGGGTGCTGCGCGACGTGCTGAGCCGGCACCAGCGCACCGCGGCCGACCTGGCCCGCGCCCAGGTCACCGCCGGGACCGACGAGCGGGTACGCGAACTCGCCCGCCGCATCGACCGCTCCCGTACGGCCGAGGTCGAACTGATGGCCGGGCTGGGCTGAGCGGCGGCCCGGTGCGGGCATGACCTTCGTCACGGTCGCCGCCGCCCGCCCCACCCCGCCAAGGTTCACGAACCGGCGCGCACCAGCCCTTTCCGCGAGCCACCGCAGTGCCCGGGGTCGCCGGGGCGGCGGCCTGCCGCGCCGGCGCGGTTCGTCCTCCGGCTAAACCGGCCGCGTGCTGTCCCAGGTCATCGCTACGCTGTCGCCCGAACGCCGGCCCGCCGCGCGTTCGCCCGCGCTCCGCCGACGGCGCGCGGCGCCGCCACCGCCTCGAAGTGCCGGACCGGATCCCAGGAGACCGTCAGTGACACACCAACCCGTCGCGACGTCGACGAAGCTCGACGCCGCCGTGCTCAAGGTGGCCGGCGTCGTCGTGCTCGGCGCGATCATGTCGATCCTCGACGTGACAGTCGTCAGCGTGGCGCTGCCGACCTTCCAGAGCGAGTTCGACGCCACGTACGCCCGCGTCGCGTGGACCATGACCGGCTACACGCTCGCGCTGGCCACCGTCATCCCACTGAGCGGCTGGGCCGCCGACCGGTTCGGCACGAAACGCCTCTACATGGTGGCGTTGGCGCTGTTCACCATCGGCTCCGGGCTCTGCGCCACGGCCGACTCGATCGGCGAGCTGATCGCCTGGCGGGTCGTCCAGGGCCTCGGCGGCGGCATGCTCATGCCGCTCGGCATGACGATCATGACCCGGGCCGCCGGCCCGCACCGCATCGGCCGCCTGATGGCAGTGCTCGGCATCCCGATGCTGCTCGGCCCCATCACCGGCCCGATCCTCGGCGGCTGGCTGATCGACGTCGCGAGCTGGCACTGGATCTTCCTCATCAACCTGCCGATCGGCCTGGTCGCCCTGGTCTACGCCCAGCTGGCACTGCCCCGGGACAACGCCGAGCCGTCCGAGTCGTTCGACTTCCTCGGCATGCTCATGCTCTCGCCCGGTCTCGCGCTGTTCCTCTACGGCATCTCCACGCTTCCCGAGACCGGCACCGCCGCCGACACCAAGGTCTGGCTGCCGATGCTCGCCGGCGGCGCGCTCGTGGTCGCCTTCGTGCTCTACTCGTTCCGCCCTCGGCACCCGCTGCTCGACCTGCGGCTGTTCCGCAACCGCAACCTGACCATCGCCACCGTCACCATGTTCGTGTTCATCATCGCGTTCATGGGCGCCGGCCTGCTGTTCCCGAGCTACTTCCTCCAGGTGCGTGGCGAGACGACGCTGGCCGCGGGCCTGCTGATCGCGCCGCAGGGCATCGGGGCGATGCTGACCATGCCGATCGCCGGCATGCTCGCCGACCGCGTGCCGGTCGGCCGGACGGTGCCGTTCGCGCTGGTGCTCATCGCGGCCGGGTTCTTCACCTTCACCCAGCTCGGCACCGACACGTCGTACTGGCTGCTCTGCGGCTCGCTGTTCGTGATGGGCCTCGGCATGGGCGGCACGATGATGCCGATCATGACCTCGGCGCTGAAGACGCTCAGCGCGGCGGAGGTGGCGCGCGGTTCCACGCTCGTCAACATCGTCCAGCAGATCGGCGGTTCGGTGGGCGCCGCGGTCATGTCGGTCATCCTCACCAGCGAGCTGAACGGCTCGCGGCCGATCCCCGGCGCCGTCGACCCGGGCGCCGGCGCCCCGCTGACCGAGGCGCAGCTCGCCATCGCCGCTCAGCAGCAGCCCGAGCTGACCCAGCAGTTCCCGGTTCCGCCGTCGCTGATCGAGCGCGGTCTCGACTTCGCGGCGAACTCCTTCTCCACCACCTTCTGGGTCGCCTTCGGCCTGGTGCTGCTGACCTTCGTCCCGGCCGCGTTCCTGCCCCGCCGCCGGGAGCCCTCGCACCTGCTCGACGGCGAGACGGGGGAGGACAAGCGCCCCGCGCCGATCCCGATCCACTGACCGCCGCCGTGACCCCGGGGCCGGACGCGTCCGTGTCCGGCCCCGGGCCGTCGCGATCCGCTGCCCCGGCGACGACCAGCGCCTAGGATCGGTAACCGGAGCCGGGGAGAGGCGGTCGGCGTGAGCGGACACGACGCGCAGCGGTCGGCGCGACGGCGTAACCGGCTGCTGCTGGCCGGCCTGCTCGCCGTCGTCGGGTTGATCCTGCTGCTGCTCGGTCTCACCGTCGCCACCGGCACCGTCGCCGGCGTCGAGGTGGTGCTCGCGCTGCTGCTGCTGGTCACCAGCTACGCGATCCAGCGCGTGGCCCGCCGGGAGACCGTCTACCGGAACGAGCGGCGCTGACCGGCCCGGCGCTCCGGCCGGGCTAGGCTGCCAGTGTGGATCACGAAGACCGGATCGCGCTGTTCCTCGACTACGAAAACCTGGCCCTGGGCGTACGGGACCATCACGGCGGCCGGCCGTTCGACTTCCGGCCGATCGCCGACGCGCTCGCCGAGCGCGGGCGCGTGGTGGTGCGCCGGGCGTACGCGGACTGGTCGTACTTCGACGAGGACCGGCGGATGCTCACCCGCTCGCACGTCGAGCTGATCGAGATCCCGCAGCGGATGGGCGCCTCGCGAAAGAACGCGGCCGACATCAAGATGGCGGTGGACGCGGTCGAGCTGGCGTTCGAGCGTGGATACATCTCCACGTTCGTGATCTGCACCGGCGACAGCGACTTCACCCCGCTCGTGCACAAGCTGCGCGAACTCAACAAGCGGGTGATCGGCGTCGGGGTGGAGAAGTCCACCTCCGCGCTGCTGCCCCCGGCCTGCGACGAGTTCCTCTACTACGACCGCCTGGAAGGCGTGGACGTGCCGCCCCCGGCCGCCCGCCGGTCGCGCCCGGCCCGGCCCTCGCCGGCCGAGCCCGCGCCCGAGCCGGCGGTGGAGACCGCCCCGGCCGAGGAGGACTCGGCGCGGGACGTCGACACGCTCGCCGTGCAGCTCGTGCAGACGGTGGCCGGCATGCAGGGCAGCTCCAGCGGCGACGTGACCGCGTCCGCGCTCAAGCGTGCCCTGCTCCGCAAGGACCCGACGTTCAGCGAGTCCGACTACGGCTTCCGTACCTTCGGGGAACTGCTGCGCCACCTCGCGGCGCACAACGTGGTGGAGCTGGCCGCCGGGCCGGCCAAGGGCGATCCGGAGGTGTCGCTTCCCGAACAGGGTGACCGGGAGGTCGCGTTCGGGCTGCTCCGCTCCGTGGTGGTGGACCTCGCCGCGGACGGTGGCGCGGTGGCGCTGTCCGGCCTGAAGGACCAGCTCCGGCGGGCCCGGCCGGACTTCAGCGAGAAGAAGCTCGGCTACCGCAGCTTCCTCCAGTTCTGCAAGGCCGCCGCCACCGGCGGCGTGGTGGAGCTGCGCTGGAGCCCCGAAGACGGCGACTACCTGCTGACCCCCCAGCCCTCATAACCCCACCACTACCCTCGCTCTCGCGCCCCAGCTCCCCCTCGCCTCGCGATCTTGCACTTGCGGCCCTCATGAACGAGGGCGAATCGGGCATCCACGGGGCCACAAGTGCAAGATCGCCGGGGCCGGGGCCGGGGCCGGGGCCGGGGCGGGTCAGGAAGAGGGCGGGTTCGACGGGACTGTGACGCTGGGGCCGGCGACCGGGTCGAGCGGCAGGGCCAGCGGGGCCGGCTCGGGTGAGGAGACGGGGCTCCGCTCCGCGGTGGGGCTGGGCTCTCCGGTCGCGCCCGGATCGCCCGTCGGGCTCGCGGCCGGTGCCGGAGTCACCTGCGCGGTGGGCGGGGTGGACGGATCGACGCTTGCCGGTGGGCGGTTGTCCGTCTGCGACGGCGGCGATCCGGCGACGGGCGGCGCGGTGGTGAGGACTCGCGCGCCCGAGCGTGCCGCCGGATTCGGGAAGGGCTCCGGTCGCGGTGCGGGCCGGAGCGTCGAGGGCGTCGACGGGCCGGCCGGAGTGGCCACGGGCTGTGTCGACGGCGCGGCTGCCGTGGTGGAAGTGGCCGCCGGGTGGGACGCGGGTCCGCGCGCCGGGCCGGTCTGCCCGGCGGTAGCGCTCCAGGTGCCCGCGGAGGTGACGCCGAGCAGCACGGCCACCGCCGTGACGCCCGCCGCCACCAGCCGCCGGGGGAGTGCCGGCTCGGCCGGGGCGTCCCACGGGCCGAGCGGACGGGGTGGCCGGGGGCGTGCGGCCAGGTGGGCGGACCGCAGCGCATCGACGTCCTCGACGACCGCCTGCCGCGTGCCGGTGGCGTCGGCCCGGGCCAGGGTGAGGTAGAACCGGGCGTTCGCCGCGCCGGGCGCCGGTACGCGCAGGCCGGCCGGTGGGCCGCCGTCGACGCCGTGCAGCAGGGTGACCGGGCGGTCGCTGTGGTGGGCGAGGCCGTGCAGGTCCCGCAGGGGCCAGTCCCGCCGGACGACGCGCCCGGCGAAGGTCACCCGCCGGTCGGTCACCACGGCGGCGCCGCTGTCGACCACGCGCAGCCCTGCGGGTAGCCGGCCGTCGGCCGGGTCGAGGCGGTCGGTGAGCGTGCGGCCGGGCACGGGCAGTCCGGGCACGTGCCGGGCAGTGGCCTCGACCAGGTCGACGGCGGGCAGGACGCGGTAGACGACCTCACCGTCGTCCAGCGGCACCGGCACGGCGGTGCCCGGCAGCGCGCAGCCCTGGAAGCCGGCCGCCTCGATCGCCAGCCGGTCGAGGTGCTCCGCCCGGCGGCGCCAGATCCGCGCCGCCGTCTCGTACGCCTGACGCCGGCGTTCGTTCTCGCGCCGCGCCCAGGCCAGCCGTCGCCGCGGATGAGCTCCGATCGCATCGGGTCGCCTCGCCGTCACACCCGGTACAACGGTCCCGTGGCCAGGGCGGATACGTGAACGTGGCTATCGTCCGGGTTGGCGATATTATGTCCGCTACTAGACTTCGGGCATGCCGCGGATCGTCCAGTTGCTGGCCTCGCCCGTGCACCGGTACGTGGGCCGCCCGGCGGACGGACCCGCCCCGGCGCCACCCGGGGAACTGGTCGACCAGGTACGGGTACGCGCCGGACTCGGCATCGTCGGTGACCGCTACTTCGGCCGTCCCGCGCACCGGGAGGCGAGCGTCACGCTGATCGCGCGGGAGTCACTGCCGCCCGGCGCGGACCTCACCCAACTGCGGCGCAACGTGCTGACCGACGGCATCCCGGTGGACGACCTGGTGGGCCGGGTGCTCACGCTCGACTCCGGCGACGGTCCGGTCCGGCTGCGGGTACATCGGGCCGCGCCGCCCTGCGCCTGGCTCGACGTGGTGGTCGAGCCCGGTACGTGGAAGGCGATGCGCCGCCGCGGTGGCGTCCGGTGCGCCGCGCTCACCGACGGCGTGCTGCGGATCGGGCCGGTCACCGTGTCCGTCGAGGACTGACGAGATCCCGGGAACTTCCGTCACCCGACGGCCGACCAACCGAAGGGCGGCCGGCACCGCGGCGCCGGCAGGAGGGACGCCACTGATGAACCGAGCGGGGGCCGTATCCGTACCGTCCGGCATGAGCACGCCGGACCGGCGGACCGGTCGCGGATGAGACCGGACGCCGAAGACGAGCAGGTGACCGAGTGGGCGCGACGCGCGGCCCGGGGTGACCGGCTGGCCGCCGCCGCCTTCGTCCGGGCCCTCCAGGCGCCGGTGTGGCGTTTCCTCGCCCACCTGGCCGGGCCCGCCGAGGCCGACGACCTCGCCCAGGAGACGTTCCTGCGGGCGCTGCGCAGCCTGCCGGGCTTCGCGGGCCGGTCGTCGGCGCGTACCTGGATCTTCACCATCGCCCGCCGGGTCGCGGTGGACCACGTGCGGACGGCGACCGCCCGGCCCCGGCTGGCGGCGCTGCCGGACTGGCAGGCCGCAGCCGAGGCAGCCGGCGCGGTGACCGGCGGCGGGGACGACGGGGTGGTGTTGCGCGGTCTCATCGCCGCGCTGGCGCCGGACCGCCGGGAGGCGTTCGTGGCCACCCAGGTGCTCGGCCTGTCCTACGCCGAGGCGGCCGAGGTGTGCGGCTGCCCGGTGGGCACCATCCGCTCCCGTGTGGCCCGCGCCCGCGAGGATCTGGTCGCCGCCTGGTCCGGCGACGCCCGCGACCGCCGGGCCCGCTGAGACCGCGACCACCGCCGCCGGTCGGGGGGCCCGCAGGCGTCCAGGGGCCCGTGCGGCGGGCCGTCAGGCGGCGCGCCGGTCGCGGGCGTGTGCGGGGTACGGGCCGGGCGGCACCAACCGCAGCGGCGCGGGCGCGGGCGGCTCCTCGGTCCGCAGCGCCCACCGCGATCCCCCCGACCGGCGCTGCCCGGGCGGCGTGTCACCGGGACGCCGGCCGAGCCGGGACAGCACCAGCATCACGGCCCAGCCGACCAGCAGGAAGCCGTGGCCGACCAGCCGGGTCATCGCCACCTGCCCGGTGATCAGGTCGTTCACCGACAGCAGCACCAGCGTGGCGACGAACGCGCTGAGCATCGGCAGCAGGCCGGACGGGGCGGACCGGCGCGCCGCCACGTAGAGGAATCCGGCGCCGACCGCCACGTTCCACGCCGCCGACTCGTGCCACAGGTGCTGGCCGGAGGCGTGCGCGTGGGTGACGACCGCCTCCCGGCCGATCTGGGTCAGGCCGAGCACGAGCTGCACCCCGCCGAGCAGGCCGAGCGCCCCGCGCAGCCCGAGCGTGATCCGGTGGCGGCGGCTGGGCCGGGGCGGGGGCGCGGCGGCCAGTACCGCGTCGACCAGGTCGGGCACCCGCGGGGCGAGCTGCGTACGGGCCCGCCGGACCACCGACGCCGCGGAGTCGAACCAGCCGCGGCAGCCGGCGCAGCCGGTCAGGTGGGCCTCGGCCGCCTCGATCTCCGACCGGGACGCCTCACCGTCCAACTGTGCCGACAGGATCTCCCGCCACTGCTCACACCCCATGTAGGGATAGTCGTCGGGAGCGCCGCGCTGGTTCCCGGCGGGGTGCGGGTCACGCCCCGGTCAGCCGGGACTTCTGCACCTTGCCCATCGCGTTGCGGGGCAGCGCGCCGACCAGCCGTACCTGCCGGGGGCGTTTGTGCGCGGACAGGTGCCGCGCCACGAAGTCGATCAGCTCCGCCTCGGCCACGCCGTCGCCCACCACGTACGCGGTGACCTGCTGCCCCAGGTCGGGGTGGGGCGTGCCGACCACCGCCGCCTCCCGCACCCCCGGATGCGCCAGCAGCGCGTCCTCCACCTCGCCCGCCCCGATCCGGTAGCCGCCGCTGGAGATCAGGTCGGTCGCGGCCCGCCCGACGATCCGGTGGACGCCGTCCGGGCCGACGATCGCGATGTCGCCGGTGCGGAACCAGCCGTCCGCCGTGCGGCTGGCCGCGTCGGCGTCCGGCCGGTTCAGGTAGCCGTCGAACAGCGTGCCGCCGCGTACCTGAAGCTCACCCATCGCGGCGCCGTCGGCCGGCAGCGGGCCGCCGTGTTCGTCCACCACGCGCGTCCGCACGCCGGGCAGCGGCACGCCGACGGTGCCGGGCCGCCGGGGACCGTCCGCGCGGGCGCTCACCGTGACGAGGGTCTCGGTCATGCCGTACCGCTCCAGCGGCCGGTGCCCGGTCAGTCCGGCCAGCGCCGCGAAGACCGGCTCGGGCAGCGCGGCGCTGCCGGACACGAGCAGCCGGGCGCCGCGCAGCGCCCGCGCCGCCGCCGGGTGCGCCGCGATCCGCGACCAGATCGTGGGTACGCCGAAGTACAGCGAGGCGCCTGTCGCCGCGTACCGCTCGGGGTGGGGCCGGCCGACGTGGTGCAGCCGGCTGCCGACGCGCAGCGGGCCGAGCACGCCGAGCACCAGCCCGTGCACGTGGAACAGCGGCAGGCCGTGCGCCAGCACGTCCTCCGGGGTCCAGGCCCAGGCGTCGGCGAGCCCGTCCAGGCAGGCGGCGACCGCGCGTCGGGACAGCACCGCGCCCTTCGGCGCGCCGGTGGTGCCGGAGGTGTAGAGGATCAGCGCGGTGGTCGCCGGATCGGGCTCGGGGAGTGTGCTGTCCGATCGTCGCGCCAGGTCCAGCGGCACGACCGGCGGAGCGGCGGCGTCGCTGTCCGGTGCGTCCGGCGGCGCGAGCAGCAGTTCCGCGCCGGAGTCGCGCAGGATGTGATCGCGTTCCATCGGGCCGGCGTCCGGCGGCACCGGCACCACCGCCGCGCCGGCGAGCAACCCGCCGACCACGCCGACCACGGTCTCCAGGCTCGCCGTGGCGGGCACCGCCACCCGGGTCGCGCCGCGCAGGTCGTCGGCGACGGCGGTGGCCGCCCGGCGCAGCTCCACCCGTGACAGCGAACGGTCGCCGACCCGGACCGCTCCGGGTGCCTCGTCGGTGGTCTCGGCGAGCCGGCTGAGCAGCGACACGGGCACCCCTTCCCGGTATGTCCGCCCCGATGTACCGCGACCCTAACCGGCTGGGTCACCCCCGCCGGTTACGCCGTCGGGTATGTGTCATCGTGGGCGGCGGCGAGGGAGGTGCGGCATGTCGGGTCCGTTGCGCGGGGTGCTGGTCGCCGACTTCTCCCGGATCCTCGCCGGGCCGTACGCGACGATGCTCCTGGCCGACCTGGGCGCGGACGTGGTCAAGGTGGAGTCCCCGGGCGGCGACGACACCCGCGGCTGGCGGCCCCCGGTCCGCGACGACGTCTCCACCTACTACCTGGCGGTCAACCGCAACAAGCGGTCGCTGGTGCTGGACCTGACCGACCCGGGCGACCTGACGCTGGCGCACCGGCTGGCCGACAGGGCCGACGTGCTGATCCAGAACTTCCGCCCCGGCGCGCTGCGCCGCTTCGGTCTGGACCACGACACGGTGACCGCCCGCAACGCCCGCCTGGTGTACGCCTCGATCAGCGGCTTCGGCGCCGCCGGGGGCGCCGACCTGCCCGGGTACGACCTCATGGTGCAGGCCGCCGCCGGGCTGATGAGCCTCACCGGTGACGCGGACGGCCCACCGTACAAGGCGGGCGTGGCCGTGTTCGACGTGATCGCCGGGCTGCACGCGGCGGTCGGCGTCCTGGCCGCGCTGCGAGACCGGGAGGAGACCGGGCGCGGTCAGCACGTCACTGTGGACCTGCTCTCCTCGGCGCTGTCCGGGCTGGTCAACCACACCAGCGCGTACGTCGCCGGCGCGGCGGCGCCGCACCGGATGGGAAACGCGCACCCGAGCATCGTGCCGTACGAGCCGCTGCCCACGGCCGACGGCGAGCTGGTGGTGATCGCCGGGAACGACGGCCAGTTCCGTACCCTCTGTCGGGTGCTCGGCGTGCCGGAGTTGGCCGACGACGCGCGGTTCGGCCGCAACGCCGACCGGGTCGCGCACCGCGACGAGCTGCGCCCGCTGTTGGTGGCGGCACTGTCCCGGCGCGGCAGCGCGGGCTGGTTCGCCGAACTGCGCGCGGCGGGCGTGCCGTGCAGCCCGATCAACTCGGTGGCCGAAGGGGTGGCGCTGGCGCAGGGGCTCGGCCTGGAGCCGGTGGTGACTGTGGAGGGCGTGCCGGGCATCCGCAACCCGATCGGCCTGTCCGACACCCCGCCCCGCTACGACCTGCCGCCGCCGGAGCTGGACGAGCACGGCGCGGAACTGCGCGCCTGGCTCGCCGCCGAGTGAGGCGCGCGGTCGGTCCGGGGGTCGTCAGATCGTCTCGACCAGGCGAAAGCGTTGCAGCACGGCCGGCGTCTCGTCGTTCACCGTGAACCCGGGGGCGCCGAGCCAGCCGCGGTAGTCGTCGCCGTGCCAGAACCGCTCGTGGCCGGCCCGCCAGGCGGCGACCGTGTCGAACCCCTCGCCCTCGTCGCGCGCGTGGTCGAGGTCGACGTCGCCGAGGCGTGCGACGCGGACCTCGGCCAGCTCGATCACCGCCACCGGCCGGCCGTCGGAGTCGATGACCGCCGAGCGGGTCCCGACCGCGGGCAGCGGCTCGCCGTCGATCTCGTAGTCCTGGACCAGCGCGGTGGTCGTGGTCTTGCTGCAGTCGAGCACGGCGGCGACGAGCTGGTCGCGCAGCGGGCCGGGGAAGGCGAACTCGAAGGTGGGCAGATCGGCGTCCATGCGCGGCAGCGTAGCCGGGTCACGCGGGGCGGGCGACCGCATTGCGCGGCGCCCGGCCGCTCAGCCCGGCGGCGGCAGCGTCCGGTCGAGCCAGTCGAGCAGGACCCGCTCGTACTGCGGGCTGACACTGTCCAGGTCCTCGCGCTCGCCGAGCGTGGGTGCGTGGTCGCAGCCCGCCAGCCGGGCCACTGTCAGCCCCGCGTCGCGCGCCGCCCGCCGCCACACCGCGAGGCTGTCCTCGATCGGGATCCACGCGTCCGTCTCGCCGTAGCAGAGCAGCACCGGGCAGGTCAGCCGCGCCAGCACCGGCGCCGGGTCGTAGTCCATGTCGGTCCAGGTGCCGGGCTGCGCCGGCAGCTCGCCGGGCAGGAACGCCAGCGGGAACCACTCATGCCGAGCCGCCGCGTCCAGCGCCGCCTGCGCCACCGGGCGGGGCACCTCACCGCGCAGGAAGCCCTCGGCAGCCGCGCGCACCCGGACCAGCTCGGCCACGTCAGCCGGGCCGTAGCCGTGCCGGCGTAGCTGCTCGGCGGTGCCGTAGCGCATCTGGACGGCCGGGCTCACGCCGCTGCACCCGACCAGCACCAGGAAGTCGGCCGGGTGCCGGGTGGCGGTCAGCGCCGCCGCCCACGCGCCCTGGCTGAAACCCCACAGCCCCACCGGGGCCGTCCCGACGTGCCGGCGCAGTTCGGTGAGCGCTGCCGTCGCGTCCTCGGCCTGGTCGGCCAGCGGCACGTCGTGCCCGTCCACGCGCGGGCGGCGCTCGTAGCGCAGCACCGCGACCCCGGCCGGAGGCAGCAGCCGGGCCAGGTGCTCGTAGAGGAAGTAGGAGCGCTCGCCGGCGTGCGAGCCGTGCAGCACCACCAGGCCGCCGCGTGCCGGCCCGGCCGGCAGGTCGAGGACCGCGGGCAGGCCCGCCGCGCCGACTGTCGTCTCCACGCCGGGCAGTGAACCACGAACCGTTCCGCCCGGTGGTCCCGGCCGCCGTCCGGGACGCCCGCGTGCGTACGCTGACCGGGCACGCCGCACCGACCGTGGAGAACCGTGATGACCAGCCCCGCCTCCCGTACCGTCCGGGTCGCCCGCCCCGAGGACGTGGCCGGCCTCGTCGACCTGATCGAGTCGGCGTACCGGGGTGAGCGCAGCCGGCAGGGCTGGACCCACGAGGCGGACCTGCTGGCCGGGCAGCGTACCGACCCGGAGATGGTGACCGCGGCGGTCAGCGGCCCGGGCGGCGTGGTGCTGGTCGCCGAGCAGGGCGGTGAGCTGGTGGCCTGTTGCCACCTGGAGCGCCGCGACGACCACGTCTACTTCGGCATGTTCGCTGTCGCGCCCGGCCGGCAGGGCGGTGGCCTGGGCCGGGACCTGCTGGCCGAGGCCGAGCGCTACGGGGCCGTGCAGTGGCACGCCGGTGAGATGCGGATGACGGTCATCGTCCAGCGCGACGACCTGATCGCCTGGTACGAGCGGCGCGGCTACGTCCGCACCGGCGAGCTGAGCCCGTTCCCGTACGGCGACGAGCGCTTCGGCGTGCCGCTGCGGCCGGACCTGGCGTTCGAGACGCTGCGCAAGAAGCTGGGCTGACTCAGCCCGGCCGGTCGACGAGCGCGACCAGCTTCTTCGGGGCCAGCACGCAGTAGCTCTCGGTGAGCAGCTCGGCGACCTCGGTCCAGTCCGTCTCCGCGTCCAGCCGCAGGCCGACCACGTCAGCGGCCCAGTCCGGCTTGTAGAAGTGCGGCCCGGCGGCGAGCAGCCCGGCGATCTCGTCGCCGGGGGAGCGGAACGTCAGCACGCAGACCGGCTCGTCGGTCGCCGCGGCCCGCGTGTACGCCGCCCGGTGGCCCGGGTCGACGGTGAGCACGTGGGCGAACGTGCGGCCGCGCACGCGCCACCGCACGCCCACCCAGGCCGGTTCCTCGTAGGTCTCCGGCAGGCCGCGACAGACCGGGCGCAGGCGGTCGAGGTGCTCGGGTGGGACGTCTCCGGGGCCGGTCATGCGCGCAGGCTAGCCGCCGCCTCCGACAGTCCGCCGCCCCGGCGTGGCGGCCGTCCACGCGCGTCCGGTGCGGGAAATGTCGTAGCCGGGGAGTAGGAAGCGATGAGTTCCGGTGAGGCGCAGGGTCATTGCGACGAGGAACCCCTCGGACGAGAGGACGAGACATGAGCGGCGTACGAGTACTTGTCGGCACGCGCAAGGGCGCGTTCATCCTGACCTCGGACGGCAAACGCGACGAGTGGACCGTCGACGGGCCGCACTTCGGCGGCTGGGAGATCTACCACCTGACCGGTTCACCGGTCGAACCGGACCGGTTGTACGCGTCCCAGTCCGGCGGCTGGTTCGGGCAGCTGATCCAGCGCTCGGACGACGGCGGCCGGACCTGGTCGACAGTGGGCAACGACTTCGCCTACAGCGGCGAGGTGGGGCAGCACCTCTGGTACGACGGCACCCCGCGCCCGTGGGAGTTCAAGCGGATCTGGCACCTGGAGCCGTCCCGCCACGACCCCGACACGGTGTACGCGGGCGGGGAGGACGCGGCGCTCTACGTCACCACCGACGGCGGCGGGAAGTGGTCGGAGCTGACCGCGCTGCGCCAGCATCCGACCGGCCCGCAATGGCAGCCCGGCGCGGGCGGCATGTGCCTGCACACCATCCTGCTCGACCCGGCCGACCGCAACCGCATCTACGTGGCGATCTCGGCGGCCGGCGCGTTCCGCAGCGACGACGGCGGCGCGAGCTGGCTGCCGATCAACAAAGGGCTGCGCTCGGGGGAGATCCCCGATGAGGACTCCGAGGTCGGGCACTGCGTGCACCGTCTCGCCCAGCACCCGTCCCGGCCGGACACGCTGTTCATGCAGAAGCACTGGGACGTCATGCGCACCGACGACGCCGGGGCTAACTGGCGGGAGGTCAGCGGTGACCTGCCGACGGACTTCGGCTTCCCGATCGCCGTCCACGCGCACGAGCCGGAGACGGTCTACGTGGTGCCGATCACCAGCGACTCGCTGCACTACCCGCCGGAGGGCAAGCTGCGCGTCTACCGCAGCCGTACCGGCGGTGAGCACTGGGAGCCGCTGACCGAAGGGCTGCCGCAGTCGCACTGCTACGTCAACGTGCTGCGCGACGCGATGGCGGTGGACACGCTCGACCCGTGCGGCGTCTACTTCGGCACCACCGGCGGTCAGGTCTACCACTCGGCCGACGGCGGCGACACCTGGGCGCCGATCGTGCGGGACCTGCCGGCCGTGCTCTCGGTCGAGGTCCAGGTGCTGCCGTGATCCGGGTGGTGCTGCCGGCGCACCTGAAGAACCTCGCGCACGTCACCGGCGAGGTACGCGTCGAACTGGCCGGGCCGCCGACCCAGCGGGAGGTGCTGGACGCGCTGGAGGCCGCGTACCCGATGCTGCTCGGCACGATCCGTGACCGGCACAGCGGCAAGCGCCGGCCGTTCGTCCGCTTCTACGCCTGTGAACTGGACCTGTCCAACGAGTCCCCGGACGACCCGCTCCCGGAGGAGGTGGTCGCCGGGAAGGAGCCGTTCATCGTGCTCGGCGCGATGGCCGGCGGTTGAACGCACGGCCGGGAACCGCGCCCGCCACCGCCACGTCTGACGATTCATGACTTGTCGCAGATCCCGGACGCTCGGATTGACGATGGCCGCCGCGCTGGCCCTCACCGGCTGCACCGCCGCACCGCCGGCAGACGATCCGACGCCTGTCGGCCGGAGGGTGTCTCCCGGCGACCTGCGGCTGGTCGCCTTCGACTCCTGCGACGAGGCGCTGCGGCAACTCCGTACGGCCGCCAAGGCCGCGGTCGGGCCGTGGGGCCTCGGGCCGGGCACCTCCTACATGCGGCAGTTCAGCATGGAAGACAGCGGTGCCAAGGATGCGTCGTCGGCGTCCGCGCCTGCCTTCTCCGGCACCAACGTGCACGAGGCAGGTGTGGACGAACCGGACCTGGTCAAGACCGACGGGCGGCGGATCGTCACCGTCACCGGGGGAGAGCTGTCGGTGGTCGACGTGGCGACCCGCCGGGTGACCGGCCGGGTGACGCTCGATCCCACCGCCGAGCGGTTCTCCGGCGACGAGGCGAGCCTGCTGCTGCACGGTGACCGGGCGCTCGTGCTGCTGCGCGCTGGATGGGTCACCATGGGCACCGTGCCGGGCGGCCGTGCCGCGCCGGGCGCTGTCGCGCAGGCTCGGCTGGTCCTGGTCGATCTCGCCGGATCGCCGCGGATCGCCGGCGAGTACCGGATGGACGGCCGGCTGGTCGACGCCCGGCAGGTCGGCGCCACCGCCCGCGTCGTGATCAGTTCCGGGCACCGGCTCGTCTTTCCGCAACCCGGGAAGAGGCGCTCCGACGCGCAGCGGATCGCCGCCCACAAGGCCGTGATCGACAAGGCGACGCTCGACGACTGGCTGCCCCGCTACGAGGTCAGCGACGGTGCCCGGACCGTCGGCTCGGGCCGGGTCGGCTGTGACCGGGTGAGCCGGCCGGCCGAGTTCTCCGGCGCTTCGATGGTGACGGTGCTCAGCTTCGACATGGGCGCGCCGGCCCTCGGAGCGGGTGATCCGGTCACCGTGTTCGCCGACGGGGACACCGTCTACGGCACCGGCGCACATCTCTACGTCGCCAGCGACCAGCGTTGGCGGACGTGGCGGGGCGGGCCGTCCGAGGCGGGCGACGCCCGCACGGAGATCTTCCAGTTCGACACCGGGGCGGCCACGCCGCGCTACGTCGCCGCCGGGTCGGTGCCCGGCTGGCTGATCGGCCAGTACGCGCTGTCCGAGTGGGACGGTCACCTGCGGGTGGCCACCACCACCGGCGACACGTGGATCCGCGGAAGGTCCTCGCAGTCCGGCGTGTACGTGCTGCGTACCGAGGGCGCCACGCTGAACCAGGTCGGCGCGGTGACCGGGCTGGGCAAGGGCGAGCGGATCTTCGCGGTGCGGTTCCTCGGCGGCACCGGGTACGTGGTGACGTTCCGGCAGACCGACCCGCTGTACGGGCTGGACCTGCGCGATCCGGCCACCCCCCGGGTCACCGGCGAGCTGAAGATCAACGGATACTCGTCGTACCTGCATCCGGCCGGCGACGGCCGCCTGATCGGCGTCGGACAGGACGCGACCGCCCGGGGACGGGTGACGGGCACCCAGGTGTCGCTGTTCGACGTGGCCGATCCGGCCCGGCCCGCCCGGCTCGCCCAGCACCACGTCGCGGGCGGCTGGTCCGAGGCGGAGAGCGACCCGCACGCCTTCCTCTACTGGGCGCCGGAGCGGCTGATTGTGCTCCCGGTGAACCGTCCGGGCGTGGTCGCCGACCGGGCCGAGGGTGCCAAGGGCACGCGGTCCGGCGGTGTGCTGGCACTGCGGGTCGGCGACAAGGGCTTCACAGTGGCCGGCGCCGTCGACCACCCGGCCGCCCCGGCCGACGGTGGTGAGTGGACGTCGATCCGCCGTTCGCTGATGGTCGACGGTGTGCTCTGGACGGTGTCCGACGCCGGTCTCAAGGCGACCGCCCTGCCCGGCATGGCCACCGTGGCCTGGGTGCCGCTGGCCTGACCGTGGACGGCCGGACCTCGCCGCGTGACAGGCGCGCGGCGAGGTCCGGTTCCCTCACTGTTCCAGCGCCGCCTCGGCCGCCGCGACCTGCGGCCCTGCCCGCAGCGCGTACGCGACGACCCCGCCGAGGAAGAACGTCGTGGCGGTGACGGCGGCGATCCGGTTGCCCGGCTCCTGCGCCATCCACAGCACCACCTGCCGCCATTCCGGCCCGCCCGGCGCGGCCAGGAACGCCCCCAGCGCGGCCCAGGCGGTCGGCACCTGCCAGGAGCCGCGCGCTCCGGCGAGCGCGGCGCCGAGCCCGACCAGCCCGACCAGCCCGGCCGTGTTGCGGGCCAGCACGGACGGCGGCCCGAAGTCGGCGCCGAACACACGGGCGGCGGCCAGCAGCCCGACCACCACCGCGCCGTACCCGAGCAGGTGTCCGGCCCGGCGCGGCGCCCACTGCCACGCGGCGGTCCGCTCCAGCGCCGGGTCGGTGCCGGCGAGCGTCGGCCCCAGCGGTGCCACCGCCAGCGCGGTGGTGAGCAGGGCGAGGCCGGTGGGCACCTCGGGCCGGTCGGTGAAGGCCGACCAGGCGACGGCCATCACGGCGACGGCGACCGCCGATCCGGCCAGGGCTGCGGGTATCCGGCGGGACCGCACGTACAGCGGCAGCCAGCGGGTCACGGCGCGGCCCGGCCGGTGAGCGCCGGCATCAGGTCCGGCTCGCACCGCGCGGCCGCGTCCCGCAGCGCGGTCACCCGCCGCAGTTGCTCCGGCTCGGGCAGCGCGCGCAGTTGCCGCACTCCGGCCCGGATCTCCTCCTGCTGCTCGTCGGCGTACCGGTATCCGGTCCAGGAGTCCCACAGCCGGAGGGTCTCGGTGTCCAGCAGCCAGGCCGCGACGATCGCCGGGGCGATGTCGTCGCCACTGCGCCCGCAGCCGTACCACCTGGTGCCGCCGCCCAGGGCGATGCGCTCGGCCACGTCCGCGGCCCGGCCGGTGTCCGGGTCGACCTCCAGGAGGAACTGCACGGTGCCCGGTGCGGGCTCGGGCCGGTGCCACTGCTCGCTGTCGTTGCTGCCGATGGTGTCCAGCCGCAGCTCCACCGCACGGGTCGGAGCGCCCGGCAGCTTCGCCAGCGCGCGCAGCCCTCGGCGGGCCTCGGTGGTGACCTCGGGCAGCAGGTGCGCGTTGACTGCTGTTACGCACACCTGCGGCGCGCCGTCGGCGCAGACGTAGCGGCGCGCTCCCGCGTCGAGCTGCCAGATCCCGGCCGGGCCGGGCACGCCGATCAGCACGAGACCCGCCACGCCGCCGGCCAGGCTCGCGAACGCGCCGGCCCGGGTGAGCCACGATCCGCCCGCCGCCAGCAGCAGGCCGGCGAGCACCAGGCCGGCCCCCAGCGCCAGCCGGCTCAGCAGCAGCCGGTCCGACAGCGTCTCCCAGGGCGTGTCCGGCGGCCAGTTGATCATGAGCGACGGGCTCGCCAGCTCACTGTCCGGCCCGGCGAGGAGGGACGTGCCCTCCTGCGCCACGAGCGCCGCGGCGGCCAGCAGCGGCGGCAGCAGCGGTGAGGACCACAGGCGGCCGACTGCCACGCCCACCCAGGCTGCGCCCACCAGCACCAGCCCGTCGATCAGGGGCCCGGCGAGTCCGCGTACGCCGAGGTAGGCGCCGCCGGTGGCGACCACCGCCGCGCTGGCGGCGAGGACGAGCAGGTGCGCGCTCGCGGCGGCGACGCCGAGCGCGGTCATCGCCGGCAGCGCGCGCTGCCAGCGGGGCCGGCCGGTGCTGTTCATCAGCTCGTCGGCGCGGGTACGCCGGTCCCGCCGGCCCAGCACCGCGCCACCGGCGAGCGCGAGCGGCATCAGGAAGAACATGTCGGAGGCGTGCACGTAGCCCAGCCGCAGCCACTGTCCCTGCCAGAAGCTGTACATGCTCGCCGTGCCGAGGGCGCCGATCGCCAGCAGCAGCACCGCCACGGCCGGCGCGTTGGAGCGGCGCAGTTCGACGCGTACCTGTCGGATCATCAGGCACTCCGGTGCTGATTGAGGAGGTACGAGTAGCCGCGCTCGGCGGCGCTGTCGCCGACACCGCCGGTCTCGCCGTGGCGGACCAGCTCGGCGGGCAGGCCCTGGAACACCCGGGTGCCGTGGTCCATCAGGATGACGTCGGAGCAGGCCGCGACCACGTCCTCCACCAGGTGGGTGGAGACCAGCACGCAGGCGTCCCCGCCGAGTTCGCGGATCAGCTCACGGAACTCGACGCGCTGCTCCGGGTCGAGGCCGACCGTCGGTTCGTCGAGCAGCAGCAGGTCCGGTTCGTTGACGATCGCCTGGGCGATGCCGGCCCGGCGCAGCATGCCGCCGGACAGCGACTTGAGCTTGGCGTCGGCCCGGTCGGTGAGGCGTACCCGGTCGATGGCGCGCTGGGCGGCGGCCGGCACCGCCGAGGCGGGCATCTCCCGCAGCCAGGCCACGTACTCGACGTACTCCCGGACGGTGAACCGGGGGTAGTAGCCGAACTGCTGCGGCAAATAGCCGAGCCGGCGGCGCACGGTCCGCAGCTCACGGGTCGCGGTGGCGTCCGCGCTGAGCAGCCGCAGCACGCCGCCGTGCGGCTTGACCACCGTGGCGAGCGCGCGCATCAGCGTGCTCTTGCCGGCGCCGTTGGGGCCGAGCAGCCCGTGCACGCCGGCGCCGAGGGTCAGGCCGAGGTTGTCGACGGCCAGGTGCCGTCCGGCCTTGACCGACAGTCCCACCGCCTCGATCCGCCAGGCGTGCCGGGTCGGCGCCACCTCGTCGGCGCTCACTGCGCGTACCAATGTCGTCTCCTTTTCGGGCAGGGTCGTAGCGGCGCCGGGCGGGCGCCGTGTGGTGGTGCGGGTCTCGGGTCAGCGCCAGCCGGCGGGCCGCCGCAGGTGTTCGGCGCGCAGCGCGGTCAGCACTGTGAGCACGACGGCGGCCGCCGCCCAGGCGGGCATGGTCGCGGGCCGCAGCAGGGTCTCGGTGACGGCGGCGGCGCGGGCCGCGTCGCCGGTGAACGACACGGCCGTGACCGCCGCGAGCCAGCCGCCGCCGAGGACGGCGGCGGCCAGCGGCACGCCGACGCGGCTGCCGACCAGCAGCGTCGCCGCGGTGAACGTCAGGCAGGGCAGCAGCCACAGCGCCGGGTTGCGGCCGACCGCGAGCCCGGCCACCGCGAGCACCGGCGCGACCAGGAGCAGAACCGCGAGGGTACGGCGCAGCAGCAGTTCCAGCCCGGCGCGGGCGGTGCCGGCGATCACCTCCCAGTTCGGGTTGGCGCGGCGCGACCAGGCCACCGCGAGCCCGGCCAGCGGCGCCACCGGCGCGAGCAGCAGCACCGCGGAGGGCCGGTCCGGGTAGTTGCGGTCCAGCAGCACCGCGGCGAGGATCGCCGTGCACGTCATGGCCGCCCACGCCGCCAGCGACCAGTCGGTCCAGCGCAGCCACCACCTCCGCAGCGGGCGCCGGCGCACCGGCTGCGGCCCGGTGCGGGCCTGTTGCAGGATCGCCTCCCGGGCGTCGCCGAGCAGGGCCCGCAGCGGCGGCGCGGCCAGCTCGCCGAGCCGGTCGCGGCACTCGGCGCAGCCCTCCAGGTGCACCTCGATCGTCCAGGTGGCGGCGTCGTCGGGGCTGCCCGCGGCGTACGCGGCCAGTGCCGGCGGGGGAACGTGAGTGGTCATGCCAGCGCCTCCCGGAGTGCGTTGCGGGCACGCCGCGCCCGGCTCTTCACGGTGCCCTCCGGCACCCCCAGCAGGACCGAGGTCTCGCGGACGGTGAGGCCGTCCAGGACCATGGCGGCCAGCACCGCCCGCAGCTCCGGGGCGAGCGCGTCCAGCGCGGCGCCCACCTCGGAGCCGAGCGACCCGGCGAGCGCCTCGTCCTCGGCGGCCGGCACGCTGCGTACCGGCAGCACGTCGGTCGGCACCTCCTGCACCCGGGCGCGGCGGCGCAGCGCGTCGACCAGGCGCCGGGCCGCGATGGTCCAGATCCAGCCGGCGGCCGAGCCACCGGGCGCGTCCGCGCCACCGGAGGGCCGGAGCCCGCTGAACGAGCCGGCGGCCCGCCACACCGTCAGGTACGTGTCCTGGAGGACCTCGGCGACGATGCCGTCGTCGGCGCACCGCCGCCGCAGCCGGATCGCGAGCCACGGCGACGTACGCCGGTACAGCTCGTCGAACGCGTCCAGGTCGGCGCGTGCGACCCGCCGCAGCAGCCGCTCCTCGTCCTGTCGACTTCCTCCCACGCCTAGTTGGTCGTGCACGGCGCCCTCGACGGATCACGATCCGATATGACCTGGGTCACATCAGACCGTGCAGGGCTGTCCGTCACTCCGGTGCGGCGAACGGTCCGGTCGGGCCGAACGCCAGCGCCGCGAACCGCTCGCCGATGCGGCGGTCGGCAGCCGGGTCGGGGTGCAGCTCGTCGGGCAGCGGCAGTTCGGCGTAGTCGGCCTCGCCGTACAGCTCCAGCCCGTCGAGGTAGTGCAGGTTCGGGTCGGCGCCGGACCGGGACGCCACGATCCGGGCCAGCTCGGCGCGGATGACCCGCAGCGTGAGCCGCCCGGCGGCCTGCTCGGCCGGGTCGCCGGTGGCCCGGAACCGCAGCCGCCCGTCGCTGAGGTCGGCCGCGCCGGGGCCGGGCGTGTCCTCCTGGATCGGGCACAGGATCGACGACACCACCAGCAGCGGCGTCTCCGGATGCCCTTCGCGGATGGTGTCGAGGAAGCCGTGCACCGCCGGGCCGAACGCGCGCAGCCGCATCGCGTCGCTGTTCACCAGGTTGATGCCGATCTTGACGCTGATCAGGTCGGCCGGGGTGTCGCGCATGGCCCGCGCGGTGAACGGGTCGAGCAGCGCGCTGCCGCTGACCCCGAGGTTGATCAGCTCCACGCCGGCGAGTGCGGCGGCCACGGCCGGCCAGGTGCCGGTGGGGCTCTCCGCGTCCGAGCCGTGGCTGATCGAGCTGCCGTGGTGCAGCCACACCCGGCGGCCGGAGTCGCCGGCGGGCTCGACCGGCGCATCGGTGCGCAGCGCCACCAGTTCGGTGATCTCGCGGTGCGGCAGCCAGATCACCACCTCCTTGTCGGTGGCGGGCAGGTCGGTGAAGCGGACCGTGCCGACCGGACCCGGCTCGATGCCGGACGTGCCGGTGGTCAGGTCGATGGTGAGCACCCTGCCGCCACCGGCGGTGGCCTGACCGGCGAGGCGGCCGTCGACGACCAGGTCGTAGCGGCCGTCGGGACGCGGCCCGGCCCCCCGGTAGACCATCTTGGTGGGCAGCACGTCCAGCTCCACAGTGGTGGCGCGGGTCCGGAACGCCAGCCGTACGCCCGAGGGCATCGCCTCCGCCGTCGCCACCTGCGGATCGGTGTTCTGCGCCCGGGCCCACGCGGGCAGCCGGTGCGGCAGCACCCCGTCCGCGGTCTGTTCCAGGTCGAGCGCGCCGCGCAGCAGGTCGGTGGTGATCGGGGTGGTGAGGTGAGGGGATGCCATGGTTCCGATCCTGCCGCCGCATCCGGCGGGCGGCCACCTGATTTGTCCGACAGGCCGGACTCGTCACGCTGGGTCAGTCGGCGAGCACGCGATCCACGTAGCGCGCGGCCATGGTGGCGAGCACCAGGTCCGGGTCGGTGGCCCACACCTCGGCGTTGAAGATCTCCACCTCGACGTCGCCGGTGTACCCGGCGGCCTCCACCGCGCGGCGCAGCGGCGGGAAGTCGATGTGCCCGTCGCCCATCATGCCGCGGCCCAGCAGCACGTCGGCGGGCAGCGGGGTGAGGAAGTCGCAGACCTGGAAGCTCGCGATCCGCGCCCCGGCGCGGGCGATCTGCCGCCACACGTCCGGATCCCACCAGACGTGGAACGTGTCCACCACGACGCCGACCTGCTCGGCCGGGAACTCCTCGGCCAGGTCGAGGGCCTGGCCGAGCGTGGACAGCACCGCACGGTCGGCGCAGTACATCGGGTGCAGCGGCTCCAGCGCGAGGCGCACCCCGCGTTCGCCCGCGTACGGCGCCAGCTCGGCCAGCGCGTCGGCGACCCGCTGCCGGGCGCCCGCCAGGTCGCGGGAGCCGGGCGGCAGGCCGCCGACGACAAGCACCAGGCAGGCGGCACGCAGCTCGGCGGCCTCGTCGATCGCGCGCCGGTTGTCGGCCAGTGCGGCGGCCCGTCCGGCGTCGTCGGCGGCGGTGAGGAACCCGCCCCGGCACAGCGACGACACCCGCAGTCCGGCGTCGGCGACGAGCCGCGCGGCGGCCGGCACGCCGATCTCGGCCACCGGCTCGCGCCACAGCCCGAGCGCCGGGATGCCGGCGCGCAGGCAGCCGTCGGCCGCCTCGGCCACCGACCAGCGCCGCGTCGTGCGCTGGTTGAGCGACAGCCTCGCCAGCCGGGGGTCGGCGGTCATCCGGCCACGCCCGCGACGTCCAGGTACGCGCGCATCCGCCGCGCCGCCAGTTCCGGGTCGCGCAGCAGCCCGGCGGCGTCGACCAGCCGGAACGCCTCGACCAGGTGCGGGACGCCGCGTCCGCCGTGCAGGCCGCCGACCATGGTGAAGCCCGGCTGCCGCCCGTTCAGCCAGGACAGGAACGCGATGCCGGTCTTGTAGTACGGCGTGGGCGGGGCGAACAGGTGCCGGGACAGCGCCACCGTCGGATCGAGGATGGCCCGGAATCCGGCCCTGTCGTCCGCGTCCAGCCGTCCCAGCGCGGCCGACGCGGCCGGGGCGATCGCCGTGAACGCGCCGAGCAGCGCGTGACTGAACCGCTTCCCGTCGCCCTCGATCAGCTCCGGGTAGTGGTAGTCGTCGCCGGTGTAGACCTTCACGGCCGGTGGCAGCAGTTCCCGCAGCCGGACCTCGCGGCCGGCGTCCAGCAGCGACACCTTCACCCCGTCGACCGCGTCGGCGTGGGCGTGCACCAGCGCGGCGAACGTGGCGGTGGCCTCGTCCAGGTCGGTCGAGCCCCAGTAGCCGGACAGCGCCGGGTCGAACATGTCGCCGAGCCAGTGCAGCACCACCGGTGTGCCCGCCTCGCGTAGCACCCGCTCGTAGACGCGCAGGTAGTCGTCCGGGCCGGTGGCGAGCGCGGCGAGGTGCCGGCTGGCCATCAGCACCGGCGTGGCGCCGCACTCCCGCACGAACGCGACCTGCTCGGCGTACGCGGCGACCACCTCGTCGAGCGTGCCGGGCACCCCGGTGAGCTGGTCGGTGCCCGCCCCGGCCACGATGCGCCCGCCGCAGGCGGCGGCCTCGGCGGCGCTGCGCCGGATCAGCTCCCGGGTGGCCGCCCAGTCCAGCCCCATCCCGCGTTGCGCGGTGTCCATCGCCTCGGCCACGCCGAGACCCCACGACCACAGGTCGCGCCGCACCGCGAGCGTCGCGTCCCAGTCCAGCCGCGCCGGGCGGCCGGGGGAGTTGTCGGCGTACGGATCGGCGACGACGTGCGCCGCCGCGTACGCGATCCGGCTGGCCGGCGGCGCGGACGGCCGCCCCCAGGCGGGCGGTTCCCGCAGCGTCAGCCGCTCGGTGCCGCCGCCCGGCGCCGGCAGCGTGATCCGCGTGCTCACCGGGGGATCTCCTCGATCGTCACCCGCCGCCCCTCGCGGGCCGAGCGCAGCCCGGCCTCCGCCAGTTGCACGCCTCGGGCGCCGGCCAGGAAGTCCCACGGGAACGGCTCGTCGTCGACGACGTGCCGCAGGAACGACTCCCACTGCACCTTGAACGCGTTGTCGTGCTCGCCGTTGTCCGGCACCGTCTGCCACTGCGCGCGGTACGGCTCGGTGACCGGCAGGTCGGGGTTCCACACCGGCATCGGGGTGCTGCCCCGGTGCTGGATGCGGCAGTCGCGCAGCCCGGCCACCGCGCTGCCGTGCGTGCCGTCGACCTGGAACTCGACCAGCTCGTCCCGGTGCACGCGGACCGCCCAGGAGGAGTTGATCTGCGCGACGATGCCGCCGGCCAGCTCGAAGATGCCGTACGCGGCGTCGTCGGCGGTGGCCCGGTAGCCGGTGCCGGCCTCGTCGACCCGTTCGGGGATGTGCGTGGCGGTGACAGCGGTGACGGCGGTGACCGGGGCGATGATCTGCTCCAGCACGTAGTGCCAGTGCGGGAACATGTCCAGCGTGATGCCGCCGCCGTCCTCGGCGCGGTAGTTCCAGCTCGGACGCTGCGCGGCCTGCCAGTCGCCCTCGAACACCCAGTAGCCGAACTCGCCGCGCACGGACAGGATCCGGCCGAAGAACCCGCCGTCGACGAGCCGCTTGAGCTTGCGCAGGCCGGGCAGGAACAGCTTGTCCTGCACGACGCCGTTGCGGACGCCCTTGGCGGCGGCGAGCCGGGCCAGCTCCAGCGAGGCGAGGAAACCCTCGGCGAGCGGCTTCTCGGTGTAGACGTGCTTGCCGGCCTCGATCGCCGCCCGGATCGCCTTCTCCCGCGCGGCGGTCACCTGCGCGTCGAAGTAGATCCGGTGGGAGTCGTCGGCCAGCGCAGCGTCCAGGTCGGTGGTGTACGCCGACAGCCCGTGCCGCTCGGCGATCTCGGCGAGCCGGTTCTCGTCGCGGCCGACCAGGGTCAGCTCGGGCCAGATGCGGCTGCCGTCGCGGGCCGGCACACCGCCCTGTTCGCGGATGGCGAGCAGGGACCGGACGAGGTGCTGCCGGTAGCCCATCCGGCCGGTGACGCCGTTGAGGATGATGCCGACGGACGTGCGTTCCACTGGGCCTCCCCGCAGGTGAATGCGCTTTCAGTAAGCGCTTTCAGGGTGCTACCGTAGCCACGCCGGAACACCGGGTCAAGACGTTCCGCAGGGAGCCGCATCGATGTCGCACGTGACGCTGGAAGACGTGGCCAGGGCGGCCGACGTGTCCCTGGCCACCGCCTCCCGGGCGCTCAACGGGCGGCGCGTCACCCCGCACCTGCACGACCGCGTCCTGGCCGCCGCCGCGCGCCTCGCGTACACCCCGAACGCCCACGCCCGCGCGCTGGCCGGCGCGTCCCGCCGCAGCGTCGGCGTCGTCTGCCACGACGTCACCGACCCCTACTTCGCCGCCGTCGCCGGCGGCGTCATGCGCGTCGCCGCCGACAACGACCTGCTGGTCATGCTGGCCAGCACGTTCCGCGACCCGGAACGGGAGATCGCGTACGTGTCGATGCTGCGCGCCGAACGCGCCCCGGCGATCCTGCTCATCGGCTCCGGATTCGAGGACCCCCGCTGGGAACGGGCCATGGCCGCCGAGCTGGCGCCCTACCTCGACGGTGGCGGCCGGGTCGCGGTGGTCAGCCGGCACCGCACCCTGAAGGTCGACAGTGTGCTGCCGGAGAACCGGGCCGGCGCCGCAGCGCTCGCCCGCGCGCTGCTCGACCTGGGTCACCGCCGCTTCGCGGTGCTCTCCGGCCCGCCCGAGCTGACCACGGTCGCCGACCGGCTCGGCGGATTCCGCGACGAGCTGTCCGCCGCCGGTGTGGCGCTGGACCCGGCGGCGGTGGCCGAGGCGGCGTTCACCCGCGACGGCGGCTACCAGGCGATGACCGAGCTGCTCGACCGCGGACTCAACGCCACCTGCGTGTTCGCGCTCGCCGACGTGATGGCGGTCGGCGCGTACGCGGCGCTGCGCGACCGCGGACTGTCGGTGCCCGGCGACGTCTCGGTCGCCGGCTTCGACGACATCCCTGTCGTACGCGACCTCGCCCCGCCGCTGACCACTGTGGCGCTGCCGCTGCACCGGCTCGGCGAGGAGGCGATGAGGCTGGCCCTGACCGAGAACACCGGCCGCCGCCGCCGGATCGTCCGCCTGCCCGGCGAGGTGGTGCTGCGGGCCAGCACGGCGCCGGTCGCCTGAGCCCGGCCGGTAGGGTGCCGTCATGATCGAGGACGCCGTATGCCGCTGACGAACCCCTGGCTGACCGGGCCGACGCCGACGAGGAAGCTGGACCGGGACCGTCTGGAGGAACGCATCCGCAACCTGCTGTCCTCGCAGAACATGTGCGTGCTGGCCACCGTCGGGCCGGACGGGCCGCTGGCCACGCCGGTGCGCTACTACCCGCTCGACTTCACGCTGATGCTCACCGCCGCGCCGCGCTCGCCGAAGATGCGCAACATCGCCGCCGACCCGCGGGTGTCCGTCGGCGTTTTCGCGCCGCTGGTCGGCCTGGCCAGCAGCCGCGGCGCACAGGTGTTCGGCACCGCCCGGGTGCTCGGCCCGGACCACCCCGACCGGGCGCACCACTGGGCCGCGTTCCGCTGGGAGAACGAGCACGCCGAGCGGGGCCGGGATCTGTCCGAGCCGCCCGACGACCCGCTCGTCGTCATCGCGGCCGACCGGATCGTCTACACCGAACACTGGCTGCGCCGCGAGGGCTATGCGCCGCGCCAGCACTGGCGTCGCTGACCGGTCGTACGTGCTGCCGACGGCGGCGGCTGGCATGCTCGGGGCGTGCCCAGCTACGACGTCGCCCTCGTCCTGCTCGTCGACCCGACCGGCGCGATCCTCATGCAGCACCGCGACGGCAACGCGCCGGTGTCGCCGTACCAGTGGAGCCTGCCCGGCGGCAGCATCGAACCCGGCGAGACGCCGGAGCAGGCCGCGCGGCGCGAGCTACGCGAGGAGACCGGCCTGACCGCCGGGGAGCTGCACCTGCTGTGGAGCGGCCCCCGCCCGCGCGAGGAGGGCTTCGCCCACGCCGTCACCGTGTACGTCTTCCGCGGCGCCACCGACGCCCGGCAGGAGGACGTGGTGCTCGGCGAGGGCCAGGCGATGGTCTTCGTGCCCCGCGACCAGGTGCTCGACCGCGACCTGGCGGTGAGCGCCGCGAAGGTGCTGCCGCTGCACCTCGCGGAAACCGCCTAGCGCCCGGCCAACGCCCCGGCCAGCATGTCGGCGAACCGGGGGAGCAGCTCGTCGTCGGGCAGATGATCCGGGTTGATCTCGGTGACCGACAGCCCGGCGAACCGCGGGCTCGCCACCAGCTCCGCCAGCGTCGCCGCCGCCTCGCCGAGGCTGAGCCCGAACGGCTCCGGCACGTCCGCCAGCGGCGCGTCCACGAAACTCAGCACGTCGACGTCGAAGTGCACCACGAACCCGTCGGCCGCACCCTCGGCCACCGACCGGGCCCGGCGTGCCGCCGCCCGCGCGTCGGCGTGCACCTCCTCGGCCGGCACGTACGCCAGCCCCAACTCCGCCACCAGCTCCCGCTCGTGGTCACCAGGGGGCAGCGAGTCGCCGTACACCACCACCCGCTCCGGTGACAGCAGCGGCCCGACGCCCGCCACCTCGGGCAGCGTCCCCGGCAACCCGAGCATGTGCGCCAGCCCCATCGCGTCCAGGTTGCCGTTGGCGCGGGTCTGCGGCGTGTAGAGATCCGGGCCGCCGTCCACGTACACCAGCGCGGGCGACTGTCCGGCCCGCGCGCAACCGGCGACCAGGCCGACGGTGACGGTGCAGTCGCCGCCGAGCACCAGCGGCGCGCGCCCCCGGCGTACCGCCGCCGCGACCCGGTCGGCCACCGCCGAGGCGACGGCGGCCACCGCGCCCGCGTTCTGACCCCTGGGGTACGCCGGATCCGGCCGCCACCGGAAGCCCGGCACGTCACCGGCGTCCTCGACGTCGGCGCCCAGCAGGTCGAGCAGACCGGCGGCGCGCAGGGCGGCGGGCGCGCGCTCGACGCCCGGGGTGTGCGCGCCCGCGCTCGTCGGCGCCCCGACGACCGTCCACTGACGATGATCCATCGCCCAACCCTGACCACCGCCGGGGCATGCCGCCGGGGATCAGCGCAGCACCAGCAGGTCCAGCGCGTCGATCACCGGGCCGCTGTCGGCACGTGCCGCCTCGCGCAACCGCTGGACGCCGGCGGCGTACTTGCTCGTGCGCGCCGGTTATCGGTACGCGGAGACGTCGGTGCGGTACGACGCGCCGCTCACCGTCGACGACATGGTCGGCGGTCTCTTCTCCGCCATGTCGGCGGAGCAACTGCCGCCCCCGGAGCAACGCGCGGCGTTCGCCACCGACGTGCGCGACGCTCTCGGCGGGGTGGACGCGGTGACCGAGCGGGTCATCGTCCGGTTGCAGTGCGGGATCGCCGGCTCATAGCCGATCGCCGGACGGGGTTTCAGCTACGTCACCAGGCGGTAGTTGGGGATACGTCTGGTGCGTTCCTCGATCGGTGCGGCAGTGGACAGGGCCGTCACTCCGGCGGGAACCGGAGCCCGCGAGACGTGGATGCCCTCCAGGCAGGTGTCGCACCAGAACGAGACGTAGCCGTAACCGGCACCGGGGGGCGTGGTGAACACCATGCGCAGGGTCCGGTGACCGCAGTTCGGGCACTGGTGGTCGGACTCGGCCGGCAGCATGCGATAGACGACCTCGTACGCGTCCAGCCACTCGTCGAATGAAGCCACCACCTACTCCTCCGGTCTGACCGAGTGGTTCTCCCACCACTGGTCCTCGTGAGCATAGGCACGATCCTCGAACGCGATCGCCTCGTCACGGTCTCGGGGATACGGACGTCCTGCGCGGAGTTCCTCCACGTGGAACCGCTCATGCGCGAGCGTACGGGCCAGGTCCTCCTCGCTGTGGAACGCGTTCCGGCAGAGCATGACCGACTGGTCAGCCCTGGTAACTCCGTGAATCCCCGACCTTCCGCCGCAGACTGGCCAGCAACCCCCGCAACAACCGCGCGATCCGCGCCGCCCACGACGCCACGGTCGTCGTCACCTGCTCCACCACCAGCGGCGTAGCCAGCCCGGCCGTGGCGACCAGTTCGGCCGCGTACACGATCAGGCGGGACACGCAGGCGGCGATGGCGTCGCGCACCAGCAG
This sequence comes from Micromonospora sp. NPDC005257, assembly GCF_042872445.1. Lineage (NCBI taxonomy): Bacteria > Bacillati > Actinomycetota > Actinomycetes > Micromonosporales > Micromonosporaceae > Micromonospora > Micromonospora sp. NPDC005257. The sequence continues at coordinate 37,402 of NZ_JBIAKL010000011.1, forward strand.
CCGCACGGCCGCGACCAGGCCGGCGGCGCCCTCGGTGATCGCGGCCATCGCCTCGGCGCCTTGCGCCAGCCCGGTGACGGCCTGCTGCTGCTCGGCAGCCCAGCGGCGGTAGCCGGTGGCGGCGGCGCCGATCCAGCCGGTGACCTCGGTGCGGACGGCGTGGGCCAGCTCGGCGGCGTCGTCGTGCAGTGACGCGGCGACGTCGCGCCAGGTTTGCGCGTGCGCGGTGATCTCGGCGGGGTCACCGGCGAGCCAGTCGAGGGCCTCGCTGAGCGGCTTGACGTGTTCGATGAGCCAGGCGATGCCGTACTGGAGGAGGACCCCGGCCGGGTCGGACACGAGGGCGAGCGCGTCGAGGCCGGCGCTGACGACGCCGAGGCTGCCGTCGATCCAGCTGCCGTTGCGTACGCCCTGGGCGATGAGTTCGATGTCCTCGCAGATCCACACGCCGGCCCAAGGACTCGGGCCGGAGTCCGCCGCGGCGGCGACCAGCGGGTTAGTGGTCACCTGCGGTCCCGTACCCGGTCGAGCAGGTGGGCGGCGCGGCTGTCGGACGCGCGGTAGCGCTCGGCACTCGACCGGAGCTTCCCGGCGGTGTCCCGGACCGAGGCGGCGGCGGTGCCGATGCCGTCGGTCAGGCTCCGCTGGAGGCCGTCGAGCAGCACCGGCATGATCGCGCAGAGTTGCCCGTACGCGTCGGCACTGAGCCGGACATGCTGACCGGCCTGCCGCGCGGTGTCGATGCTCTCGGCGCGGCGGCCGAGGCGGGCGGCGTGCGCGGTCAGGTCGTCCGGGTTGACCTGGAGGCCGTCACCGGGCTGCATCCGGCGTGCCCGGATCGGGGCCGAGCCGTCGCCGGTGCGACTCGACTATCGCCGTCGCGGCCGGGTCGTCCGCGCCGAGCGTCTCGGTGGTCGCCTCGATGAGCCGCCGCAGCAGGTCCGCCCGCGCGTCCCGGGTGACCGCCAGGATCTGCCGGGCGGTGTGCGCGGCGGAGTGCTGCCGGACACGCTCGTCCAGTCGTACGTCCGTGGGCAGCCCGGACGCGTCGACGGTGACCTCGACCAGCCCGTCGGCGCTGCGGGCGATGCCGGTCAGCGCCTGGGTGCGGGCGGACAGGTCGCGGGCGCGCGCCGCCCGGTCGGCCAGCGACGACTCCCAGTCGTCGAGCCGGCGTGCCGCCGCGTCCAGCGCGTCCTCATCCGCCCACATGGCCACCCTCCCCAAGGGACCTGATGGCCGGCACGTTACCAACCCGTCGCGCTGCGTACTGCCCCGTGCGTCGGCGGTGCGCGCTTCAGGACGCGGTCAGCAGGGCGAGCAGGCCCGCCGGTGACGTGGCGGTCCAGGGCTCGTCGGGTGTGCCGGTCACCGTCAGCGCGGTGGAGCCGGCCCGGACCGGGCCGGCGCCGGCCACCCGCCGGAGCCGGTCCGGATCGGTCGCGCCGGCCAGGACCCGCAGGCCCGCCAGGTCGGGCAGGGCGCGGAGGGCGCCGGTCGGCGCCCCGGCGGCGGCACGCAGGGCGTCCACGTCCGTCCCGGTGTCGCTCCAGGTGCCGTCGCGGTGCGCGACGAGCACCCGGTCGGCGCGGCCGGCGGCGTGCCAGGCGAGCAGGTCGAACACAGTGGTCCGGTGCCCGTCGAGGAAGTGCTGCCACTGCGCGGCGGCGGCCAGGGCGAGCTGGTCGCCGTGCCGACCGACGTGGTGGCCGTACCCACGGCCGGGGAGGGTCAGGTCGGTCCACAGCAGCCGCCGGGCGTGCAGGTCGACCACCAGCGGCAGCAGCATGCGGGCGTTCCCGCGCAGGTCGAACCGTTGCAGGACCCGGGCCCCGTCGAACTGCTCGCCACCTCGCATGGGGAGCATCACGCCGGCGAACGCCTCGTCGAGGGCCTGGAACGGCACGGAGTTGAAGCTGAACACCAGCGGCACGGCGTACCGTGCGCCGCGTTCGACCAGCCGCTGCAGGTGGAGGTCGAGGAACTCGGTGGCGCCGAGTGGGGCCGGGGCGGAGGTGAGGTCCCCGGAGTGGACGGCGGCGCTGCCGGCGTACCGCAACGCGGTGAAATCGCAGTGCCCGAGCCGCGCCCAGTCCCTGTCGAAGAACACACAGGACAGGTCGAGGTCGACCCGGACGTCGGTGGGCTGCGCCCAGTGCAGGAACAGCCGCAGCACGTCGGCGTCGGGCAGCGTCCGGAGACTGCCCCGGGGCCAGCCGGCGAGCTGGTCGGAGCCGGCGCGTTCACGCACCGGCGCGGGCACGTGGACCAGGTCGGCGTCGAGCACCGCCACGGCGTACCGGTCGAGCCGGCGGGCCCGGCGGGTCAGCTCGTCGTCGACGAGTCGGCGGACCGGTTCGACGGTCGTCGGCGGCAGGGCGACCCGCCGCTCCGGCTCGCTCCAGGTGGTCGCCACGTCGCCGCGGGGGAAGAAGACCCGCCGTGGTACGCGCAGAAGAACCCGATTGGCGGGCTCGGCCAGGGCGTCCACCCGCTGCGGCTGCCCGCCCGCCGGTGGCGACGCCGGCGGGCCGACGCGGTGGCGACGCACGGCGTCGCGGATCATCTGCATCAGGCCGGTCGTGACCACCGGCGCCGGACGGGTCGCCGCGACGGCTCGGGCCGCCACCCGGGCCCGTTCGACCGCGGCGATGTCGGCGTCGGCCGCCCGGACCGTCCCGGCGCGGCCGGCCAGCTGCGCCGCAGCCGAGGCGAGCACGCCGGTGGACACCCGCGCGGCGGTGGCGCGCAGCGCGGCCAGCACCTCGCCCCGGGCCGACTTGTCGTCGCCGGCGGTCCGCAGCAGGTGGTCGAGTCGCCGCCACAGGTCGCCCGGGCGTTCGGTGAGCAGCCGCGCGGCGCCGGCCGCGTCACCGTCGGCCAGGGCGGCCTCGACGAGCGAGGCGTGGGTGCGCAGCCGCACCGACACCCGCCCGTCGGGATGCTCGGTGAGCCGGAGGTGTCGGGGTTCCCGGGCGCACGCCGCCACGATCGCCGCACCGAGCGTGCCCGCCCGCTCGGTGCGGGTGCCGCGCAGCGCCGCGAAGGCCACGGCCGCCGCCGGGTGGGCGGCCGCCTGTTCGTACGGGTGCAGCCGCTCGCCGAGCCGTTTCCACACCGTGGCGTGCCGGTGCAGGTCCTCGGCGGCGTCCGCCGCACCGCAGTCGTCCAGGTGCGCCAGGACCGCCCGGCGCAGCGGACGAGGCAGGGCGCGGACCCGGGGGGTCGGCACGGTCACCGCCGGCTCGCCCGGAGGTCGCCATCCGGGTTCGTCCTGCGGCGCGGGCCGGACCAGGCCGGGATCTCCCCCCGAGTACGCCCACAGCGTCCGCGCCGCGTCCGTGGCGGTCGACCAGCGCAGCCGTGCCGTCGCCACCACCTCGGGGTAGCCGGGGCGCAGCGCCGCCGCGTGCAGCGCCCACGCGATGACCGTCGCCAGTGTCTCCCGGGCCGGCACCACCTCGGGCAGCCAGTGCAAACGGCCGGGCGCGGTGGCGTCGACGAGCACCTTGAGGTCGGCCCGGTCGGCTTCGCTGAGCGGGGTCGCCCGCGTCACCAGGTCGTCGCGGAGCCGGCGCGCGGCACCCATCGGGTCGACCTCGTGCCCGACCAGGCGCACCGGCAGCGGGGTCGCCGACGCGGCGTCCCTGACGGACGCACGACGGGACGCCGGGGGAGCGACGACGGGCAGGTAGGTGTTGTCCGGTGCGATCCGCCGCCCGCAGATCGGGCAGGCGGTGAACTGCTCCGGCGGGAAGCAGGCCGGGCAGACGACGTGCCCGCACGGGTCCAGCGGCGCCCCACCCACCTCCCGGCCGCACAGCACGCACGGCGCGTCGGGCACTGCGAACAGGTGGGTGAGCACCCGTCGGACGTAGATTGCGTCGACGTCGTGCGGCGTATTCGGGAACGAACGGTAGAGCGGGAGCATCGGACGGTCCGCGCCGACCATGTCGTCGACGGCCGCCAGCAGCCAGTCGGCCCAGCGGACCCGCAGCGACGCGTGCAGGCCGGACGCGGCGACCCGCAGGTCGTGCTGGAGCACCCAACCCCGGTCGGCGAGGTCCGCCTCCAGGGCCCGCACCCACGCCGGCCCGTCCGGCGGTGGCGTGGCGGCGGGGATCGCCGGCACCCGACCGGTGCGGCGCAGCACCACGACCGCGAGTGCGTCCACCGGTGCCGCCTCCCCGTTGAGTGAGGCGGAGGGCGGAGAGTCGCGACGCTAGAATCCATCAGAAGAGAGAAGGAAGCACCGCGGGGAGCCGCCCACCGCGTACCGGATCATACGGACCGACGGCGACCGTCTCAGCCCCCTCTTCCGCCGGCCGCGCCTCTCAGCCGGCGAGCCGGCGGATCACCGCCACCGACCGGTCCACGTCCGCCTCCGTCGTGGTCGCGTTCGACACCGAGATCCGCATCAGCCGTCGTCCCCGCCACGTCGTCCCGCCCACCCAGCAGGTCCCGTCGGCCTGCACCGCGGCCACCACCCGGTCGGTGCGCGCGTCGTCGCCGAACCCGACAAGCACCTGGTTGAGCACCACGTCGTTCACCACCTCGAACCCGGCCGCGCTCAGCCCGTCGCCGAACCGGCGAGCCAGCGCGCAGCACCGCTCCACAAGCGCGGCGACGCCGTCGCGGCCCAGCTCCCGCAGGCCCGCCCAGGCCGCGAAGCCACGGGCCCGGCGGGAGGACTCCGCGGTCAGGTCCGCCCCTGCCGGCACGCCGCCGGACCCCACCAGGTACGCGGCCGTGTACGACATGGCCGCCGCGTGCGCGTCGGGCCGGGCGCAGAACGCGAACGCCGTGTCGTACGGCAGGTTCAGCCACTTGTGACCGTCGCAGGCCCACGAGTCGGCCAGTTCCACCCCGTCCACCAGGTGCCGGATGCCCGGACTGGCCGCCGCCCACAGCCCGAACGCGCCGTCCACGTGCGCCCAGCCGCCGTACCGGTGGATGAGGTCGCAGGCGCGGCGCAGGTCGTCGCACGCGCCGGTGTTCACGTTGCCCGCCTGCAGGCAGACGACGGTCGGGCCGGGGCCGGCGTCGCGCAGCGCCACGGCCAGTGCGTCCGGGTCGATGGCACCCTGCCCGTCGGTGGGCACCGGGCGTAGCGCGTCGGTGCCGAGGCCGAGCAGGCGCAGCGACCTGTCGACGGTGGCGTGCCGTTCGGCGCCGGCGAGCACCCGGACCGGGGGTGCGCCGCGTAGGCCGTACCGTTCCACGTCCCACCCGGCGTCGGCGAGCACCTGGTGGCGGGCGGCGGCGAGCCCGGCGGTGTTGGCGGCCTGCCCGCCGGTGACGAACCCGACCGACGCGGTGGCCGGGATACCGAGCAACTCCTTGAGCCAGGTCCCGGCGGCCGTCTCGGCGGCCACCGCGGCGGGGGAGGTGACCGCGTTGAACGCGTTCTGGTCCCACCCGGCGGCCAGCATGTCCGCGGCGGTGGCGGCCGGTGACGCGCCACCGATCACGAAGCCGAAGTAGCGCGGCCCGGCGGTGGCGACGAGTCCCGGTTCGGCGGCGGCCACCAGCTCCGCGAGCACCTGCTCGGGCGGGGTGGGCGCGTCCGGCAGCGGGACGGCGAACGCCTTGTTCAGCGCGGCCTGGTCCACGGGTACGCCGACCGGCCGGTCCGGCAGCGACAGCCGGTAGTCGGCCGCGTGGTCGGCGGCGTGCCGGAACAGGTGCCTCAGCTCGTCCATCGCCGCACCCTAGCCGAGGGCGCACTCCATCCGAGCTGCCCTCATGAACGGTCCTGACCATCGGTCACCCCGAGTGCGGCGTCGAGGCGGTCCAGGTGCGCGGCGACCGGCCCGACGGTGAGCAGGCCGCTACCGGCCCCGGCCACCTCGTGCGCCGCCGGGGCCAGCGCGACGCGGGCCCGGCGCATCGCGTCCCGGTCGTCGAGCGCCACGGCGGCCCGGCCGGTCAGGCACCACAGCGCCTCCAGCAGCAGGTCGTGCGGCGGCGCCGGGGTGCGGCGCAACGCCCTCGCGGCCTCGCCCCGGCGGCCGGCGGCGAGCAGCAGCAGCGGGCGGGCCCACGGCGCGTACGGGCCCCAGTCGGTGTCGTCGGGGAAGGCGGCCGGCCGGTCGTGCCACACCCGCAGGCACAGCAGCGTCAGCGGCGGCAGTCCGCGTTCCACGCCGGGCATCCCGCAGCCGGCCAGCCCGGTCGCCCACGTCAGGTACGCCGCCTCCGCGTCCGGGTACGCGGCGCCGGTCGCGGCGGTCCGCATGGCCCGGTAACCGCCCGTGAACACGCCGACCAGCGGGCTCTCGTGCCGGGCGGCGAGCCGGTCCGCCGCGTCGGCGTGCGCGTCGGCGGCGGTGAAGTCGGCGTGCGCGCTGCGCGCCTGCACCCGGATCAGGTGCCCGAGGATCTCCACTGTGGCCAGGCCGTGCCGGGCCGCGAGCGCGACGAGTTCGGCACCGATCGCGTCGCGCCGAGCGGCCAGTCCGGCCTGCTGGAACGTCTGCATGTACAGGCCGTTGAGCGCCTGGGCCAGCAGCGCCGGGTCGGCCACCCGCCGGGCGATCGCCTCCGCCTCCCGCGCCGCCTCGGCCGGGCCCGGCGACGCCGTACCCCGGGACTCGATCGCGACGGTGGCCAGCAGCCGGGCGCGGGTCGCCTCCGGCGCGTCCGGGCCCAGCCCGGCCAGGGCCCGCTGCGCTGCCGTGACCACCCGGGCCGCCTGCGCCGGGTCGTCCGAGCGGGTCCAGATCGCGGGTACGTCGTACCCGCCGATCACCCGCGCGGTGAACTCCGGGTCGCCCAGTTGCTCGGCCGCGCTGATGGCCGCCTCGCGCTGGCCCCGGGCGGCCTCCAAGCCGCCCGGCCCGGTCACCGCGAGGCTGCGCAGCATCCCGACCGTGGACTCCAGCCGGGCCCGCGCGCCGGGCACCACACTGCGCTCGTACGCGGCGGCGGTCTCCGCCCAGACCCGTGCCGGGCCGGTCGGCTCGGGTTCGGCCTGGCGCAGCAGGTCGGTCTCCAGCCGCCGCAGCCGCGGTCCCGGGTCGAGTCCGAGCTGGTCGCGCAGCAGCTCCCGGGCCCGGCGCAGCACGGCGAGCGCGTCGGCCTGCCGCCCGGCGCGATAGAGCGCCGACGCCAGCAGCGCCCACCCGTCCTCCCGCCACGGATACTGCGCGACGTGGGCGTCGAGATCGGGCACGGCGTCGGCGGCCCGGTCCAGCGCCAGCAGCGCCTCGGCCCGCCGCTCCACGGCTGTCAGCCGGATCTGGTCGAGGCGGGACCGTTCGGCGTGCGCCCACGGCTGGTCGAAGTCGGCGTACGCGGGCCCGCGCCACCAGCCCAGCGCCTCGTCGAGCCGGTCGAGCGCGGCCCGGGGCAGCGCGTCGGCGACAGCGGCGACGGTGTCCTCGAACCGCCAGGCGTCGACGCTCTCCGGTTCGGCGCGCAGCGCGTACCCCGGTCCGCCGGTGACCAGCAGCCGGGCCGGCTCGCGTGGCGGACGGTGCGGTTCCAGGCGGCGGCGCAACGCCGCGACGAACGTGCGGACCGCGCCCACAGCGCCGGCCGGCGGGTCGTCCCACAGGTCGTCGACGATCTGCCCGACCGGCACGGTCCGGCCCCGGGCGGCGACCAGCCGGGCCAGCACGGCCCGGTGCCGGGGCCCCTTCAGGTCGACCGGCGCACCCGCGTCGTCCCAGGCCGTGACCGGACCCAGCACACCGAAACCGACAGGCACCGACCCCTCCTCGACCCGGTGGTCACCGTATCGCGCTCATCGGCTGCTCATCGGGCGCCGCCACGCTTGACCGGTACGACGAGACGAAAGAGGGATCAAGATGAGCACCGCCATCGCGGGATTCGACTACCAGCGCGTTCCGGTCGCCGAGGGTGTGGCGCTGAACGTGGCGGTGGGAGGCTCGGGCAGCCCGGTCGTGCTGCTGCACGGCTTCCCGCAGACCCACCTGATGTGGCGGCACGTCGCCGCCGACCTGGCCGCCGAGCACACGGTGATCTGCCCCGACCTGCGCGGCTACGGCGCCAGCGACAAGCCGGCCGCTGCCACCGAGGACACCTACAGCAAGCGGACCATGGCCGCCGACGTGGTGGCGCTGGCCCGCGCGCTCGGACACGAGCGGTTCGCGCTGGCCGGGCACGACCGGGGCGCCCTGGTGGCGGTCCGGGCCGGCCTGGACCACCCGGACGCGGTCACCCACCTGGCGTCGCTGGACGTGCTGCCCACCCTCGACATGTGGGACGTCCTGCACGGCGCCTCCGCGTCGGTGGCGTTCCACCTCTACCTGATGGCTCAGCCGCCCGGCCTGCCCGAGCAGATGATCGCGGCCAGCGCCGACGCGTTCTTCGGGTACTTCCTCGACGCCTGGGCCGGTGACCCGGCGGTCATGCCGGCGGAGGTGCGCGCCGAGTACCTGCGGGCATCCCGGGAGGCGGTCGACTCGATCGTCGCGGACTACCGGGCGTCGGCCGGGATCGACGTGGCGCACGACCGGGCGGACCGGGACGCCGGGCGTCGGCTGGCCATGCCGGTCACCGTCATCCAGCAGGACTGGGGCGCCGCGCTCGGCTACGACGCGGCGGCGGTGTGGCGGGCCTGGGCCCCGGACCTGGAGCACCGCACCACCACGGCCGGTCACTTCATGGCCGAGGAGGCCCCCGGCGAGATCGCCGAGGCGCTGCGCGCGCTGCTCAAGCGATAGGTACGGCGGTCCGGGCGCGGCTCGCGCCCGGACCGTCCGCCCTCGTCCGCTCAGCCGGCCCGTCTCCGGACGTGCCACAGGCCGAACGCCGCCAGCAGACCGGCCGCGCCGAGGTGGAGCGCCAGTTCGATCCACTGGAACGCCCAGAACCGGCGGTTCGGCTGGTAGGCCAGGTCCACGTGCAGGTCGAGCCCGCCGAGGCAAACCGCGGTGTCACCGAACGTGCCGGTGGCGCCGGTGCGCGGCGGGTCACGGAAACAGGTGCCGCACCAACCTGGAGATCGGCGCGGAGCTGTTCATCTCGCTGAGCACCGTCAAGAGCCACGTCTCCGCGGTGCAGACCAAGCTCGGCCTGCGCAACCGCACCGAGATCGCGGTCTGGGCCTGGGAGCACCGCGTCGTCGACTGAAAACGTTGGCGCACGACATACCGTACGTTGTACGTTAGTGCCCTCGTCGACGGAGGGGGCACAGACGTGGAACACGCGATCCTCGCGGAGGGCCTGCGCAAGCGGTACGGGGACACGGCCGCGCTGGACGGATTCGACCTGCGGGTGCGACCGGGCACCGTGTGCGGGCTGCTCGGCCCGAACGGCGCCGGCAAGACCACAGCCGTACGCATCCTGGCCACGCTGCTGCGCTTCGACGCCGGACGGGCCGAGGTCGCCGGCTTCGACGTGGCGGGGCAACCCGACCAGGTGCGCCACCGCATCGGCCTGGTCGGGCAGCACCCGGCCGTGGACGAGGCGCTGAGCGGGCGGGAGAACCTGGTCGTCTTCGGCCGCCTGTTCCACCTGGACCGGGCCGGGGCGAGGCGGCGCGCGACCGAACTGCTCGACCGGTTCGGGCTCGCCGACGCCGGCGGGCGGCCGGTGCGCACGTACTCCGGTGGCATGCGCCGCCGCCTCGACCTGGCGGCGGGCATGATCCTCGCGCCGTCGGTGCTGTTCCTGGACGAGCCGACCACGGCGCTCGACCCACGCGGGCGCAACGAGGTCTGGGAGGCGGTACGCGACCTGGTGCGCGGTGGCACCACAGTGCTGCTAACCACGCAGTACCTGGACGAGGCCGACCAGCTCGCCGACCGTGTCTGCGTGCTCGACGCCGGACGGGTGATCGCCGAGGGCACCCCGGACGCGCTCAAGTCCCGCCTCGGCGGCGACCGGATCGAGCTGGTCGTCCGCGACGCCGCCGACCTCGCCACCGCAGCCGGGCGGCTGCGCGCCGTCGCCGTTGCCGAACCGGCCCTCGACAGGGACCGCCGGGCGGTCAGCGCCCAGGTCGGCGACCGGGCGAGCGCGCTGACCGAGGTGCTGCGCGCGTTGGACGCCGACGGCGTGGGCGTGGTCGACGTCGCGCTGCGGCGACCCACACTGGACGAGGTGTTCCTCCAGCTCACCGGCGTTTCGTCCGCCAGCCGGACCGGCATGGAGGTGACCGCGTGACCGCGACCGTGACCCCGGCCCGGCGGCCGTCCCTGGCCACCGACGGCCTGACCCTGACGGGGCGCGCGCTGGCGCACTGGCGGCGCGAGCCCGGCCCGCTGATCGGCTCGCTGGGCTTCGACATCCTGATGGTGCTGATGTTCGCGTACCTGTTCGGCGGCGCGCTCCAGGTGCCCGGCGGGGGCAGCTACCGCGAGTTCCTGATGCCCGGCATGTTCGCCATGACCATGGTCTTCGGCATCAGCATGACCACCATGGCGGTCTCGGCGGACCTGGACCGCGGCGTCACCGACCGGCTGCGGTCCATGCCGGTGTCCCGGCTGGCCCCGCTGCTCGGCCGCGCGGTCGCCGACCTGATGTTCGCGGTGGTGACGCTCGCCGTCATGCTGCTCCGCTCCACCGGTAGCGGCGGCGGCTGGCCAGGCCCATCGGGTCGGCGTGGGTCGCGCCGAAGAACGGCTCGGCGGCGGGGGAGCGCCAGTCCAGCAACAGCCGGCCGCCCGCGCCGTCGGTCAGGCCGAGCCGACCCACGTACACCGGTCCGGCGCCGTCCGCGCCGACCATCCGGCCCAGGCACAGATCCAGGCCGTAACGGCGCAGCGTACGCAGGCGCGCGCTCAACCGCCGGACCTCCTGGTCCCGGTCGACCGCCTGCCGGCCCCGGCCGCCCGCGGCCCGGCGCGTCTCGTCGAGCCGGTCGGTCAGCTCGGCGATCGAGCGGCGCAGGCTGTCCGCGATGGCGGCGAAGTGCCGCTCGTCGGCGGTGATCAGTTTCGGGTCGGCCTTCGCCGACAGACGCTCAGGAAGATCGAAAACGCTCGTGGTGGGCAGGTTCAACTCGTCTCCGATCACGGGCACGGCCGAGCCTCCGCTCTTCGCGGCTCTTTCGAATGCCTCGGCAATGGGTTACGGCCGGCAATTGTGCGCCCTTACCCGGGTCTTGCGGCAAGACCGGGGGTGCGCTATATGTTGGTAGTGGCGGGAGAACCCGCCATTCTTTTTGCGCGAACAATTCTCGGGCCGCCCTTTTCCGGCGTCCCGCCGACGGCCGGTGACCGGCGTGGTCGGTAGGATGACGGCACCATGTCGAAGGAGCGCCGGCGCAAGGCCGATCCCGCCCGCAGCCTGGCCCTTCTCTGGCGCACCCGGGAGCCGGCCAGCCGGGGCGCCGGTCCCGCCCTCAGCGTCGAACGGATCGTGCGCACGGCCGTCGAGATCGCCGACGCCGAGGGCATCGACGCGCTCACCATGCGCCGGGTCAGTGAGGCGCTCGGCGTCGGCACCATGTCCGTCTACACGTACGTGCCCGGTAAGGCGGAACTGCTCGACGTCATGGTGGACACCGTCCTCGGTGACCTCCCGCGCCCGGCCGACGTGCCGGGTGGGTGGCGCGGCCGGCTGGAACGCATCGCCCGGGACAACCTGGTGCTCTACCGGGCCCACCCGTGGCTGCTGCGCGCCGAGACCACCCGGCCGGTGCTCGGCCCGAACGTGCTCGCCAAGTACGACTACGAGCTGCACGCCGTCGCGGACATCGGGCTCGACGACGTGGAGATGGACGCGGTGCTCACGCTCGTGCTGGGGCACGTCAAGAGCGCGGCCCGGGCCGCCCTGGACGTGGCCGAGCTGGAACGTGAGACCGGGATGACCGACGACCAGTGGTGGCAGACGCACGGGCCGTGGCTGGAGAAGTTCATGACCGCCGGCAGCTTCCCGCTCGCCGCGCGGGTCGGCACCGCCGCCGGCATGGCACACGGCGCCGCGTACGGACCGGACCACGCCTTCGAGTTCGGTCTCCAGCGGGTGCTCGACGGCATCTCGGTGGTGGTCGCCGAACGTGCGGCGGGCGCGGAGCGTGGAGAGGCCTTGTAATCCTACTGGTTAAGTAGGAAACTCCTTCCATCGGGCAGCCGCTTCGGTCACCCCTCGCCTCCGGCTGCCCTCCGTCGCCCCCGCGCACCCGAAGGACCCCCCATGAGCAACGCTTCCACGCCACCCGAACCGCCGACCTCCGGCAGTTCGCGGCTCGCGTTCAACGAGGACTGGGCCGCCACGATCCTCGGCCTCGCGCTGCTGCTCCTGGTGCTGGCCGGCGCCATCCCCGCCGGGCTGGTGCCGTGATGGCCGGCGCACCGGAACCCGCCGGCTCGGCCGCCGCCCAGCCGCGCGCCGCCGCTCAGCCGTCCACTGTCGTCGAGCCGCGCACCGCCGCCCCGGCCGCCGGGAGCCCTCCGGCCGCCGGGAGCCCTCCGGCCGTCGGGGCCGCGACCACGACGGACCGGCCGTCCGGAACGCCCTCGGACGCCACGCCGCCTGCCGACCTGCGCTCCGGCGCGTTCTGGGCGTGGACCGCCCTGGGCCTGCTGGTGGTGCTCGGCCTCGCCGCGCTCACCCGGTATCTGGAACAGAACGTGCCGGTCTGGGCCGAGGGCAGCGCCGTCGAGGACGTCGCAGCCGCCGTCGAGTACCCGGTCTACGCGATCCTGCTCGGGCTGCTCGGCAACGCCGTCGTCACCGTGACCGGCCTGCGTGAGCGGATCTCCGCGGCGTTCCGTACCGAGTTCTTCATCAAGACCGGCCTGGTGCTGCTCGGCGCCTCGATCAACCTCGCCGTCATCGGAAGCGCCGCCGGGCCCGCCATCGCCCAGGCGCTGCTGCTGATCAGCGGCGTGTTCCTGTTCACCTGGTGGCTGGCCGGACGGTTCGGGCTGGACGAGAAGCTGCGGGCGCTGCTGGCCTCAGCCGTGTCGATCTGCGGGGTCAGCGCCGCCATCGCCGCCGCCGGAGCGGTCCGGGCCCGCCGGGAACAACTCGCGTACACGGCCAGCCTGGTCATCGCATTCGCGCTGCCGTCGATCTTCCTGCTGCCGTGGCTGGCCGACGTGCTCGGCCTCTCCGACGCGGTCGCCGGCGCCTGGATCGGCGGCAACATCGACACCACAGCCGCGGTCACCGCCGCGGGCGCGCTCGCCGGTGAGGACGCGCTGCAGATCGCCAGCATCGTCAAGGTCACTCAGAACGCGCTGATGGGCGTGGTCGCGGTGGCGCTCACCGCGTACTTCGCGCTGCGGGTGGAGCGCCGCCCGGACGCCCCGCGCCCCGGCCTGGGCGAGCTGTGGCGCCGGTTCCCGAAGTTCGTCCTCGGTTTCGTAGCGGCCTCGGTGATCGCCACCTGGTACCTCGACTCGGCCGGAGCGGACGGCAAGGCCACCATCGCGATCGTCACCGACCTGCGGGTCTGGTTCCTCATCCTGGCCTTCGTCAGCATCGGTCTGGAGGTCCGCGTGTCCTCGCTGCGCGAGGCCGGCTGGCGGCCGGTGACGGTGTTCGCCGCCGCCACCGTGTTCAACCTGGTGCTGGCCCTCGGACTGGCCTCGGTGCTGTTCCACGGCTTCACGGTCTGACCCGCCCCGCCCGCACCTGGAGGAACACCGTGACCGAGCCCGCCGACACCCCGGTCGATGCCGACGTCGACGCGCTGCTCGGGCACGGCCGGCCTGAGCGCCGGGCCGGGACCGGCGTCGCTATCGTGGCCGCGTGATCACCTGCGTCGTGCACTACACGATCGACCCCGCACAGATCGACGCGTTCGAGCGGTTCGCCCGCACCTGGATGCGGCTGGTGGCACGGCACGGCGGCGTGCACCACGGCTACTTCCTGCCCGCCGAGGGCGCCAGCGACCAGGCCGAGGCGCTGTTCAGCTTCGAGAGCCTGGCGGCGTACGAGCAGTACCGGACCCGGTTCGGAGTGGACCCGGAGTTCGTCGCCGCCGACCGGATCCGTGAGGAGTCGGGCTGCGTGCTGCGGTACGAGCGCACCTTCATGCGCCCGCTCCTGCCCACCGACTGACACCCGGCACGCGGGCGCAGTGGGAGGCGCGGTCAACCGCTGCGCGGCGCGTCCGGGGTCTGTGCGGCGGCGGCGTAGCGGCGGGCCAGGCGGGCGAACGCCTCCCGCAGCTCCGGCGGCCCGATCACCTCGATGTCGGCGTCGTAGCGGCCGAGCACGGCGGCCAGCCCGGCCCACGACCAGCCGCCGAGCACCAGCCGGCAGCGGTCCGGGCCCAGCTCCTCGACGATCCCGTCGCGGGTCCACGCGGAGGCCGTCCGGGCGGGCAGGTCGAGGATCACCTCGCCCCGGCAGGGCCAGTCACCGGGCCCGGTGGCGCCCTTGAACCGGCCGGCGACGTACGCGGCCACGTCCCCGCCGGGCAGCTCACGGGGCGTGAAGCGGGGACCGGTGGGCGTACGCGGGCTGATCCGGTCGACCCGGAACGTGCGCCAGTCGTCGCGGTCGAGGTCCCAGGCGACCAGGTACCAGCGCCCACCCCAGGTGACGAGGTGGTGCGGCTGCACCCGGCGCGGCGGCCGATTCGGATCCGGGGGCGCGGCGGACACCGACTCGTAGTCGAAGCGCAGCTCCTCGCGGGCGTGCACGGCGGCGCTCACCGTCATCAGCAGCTCCGGTTCGACCCGGTGCCGGGCCGGCGCGTCGGCGCGTTGCACGTCGACCACCCGCAACGCGTCGACCCGGTGCCGCAGCCGTGCCGGCATCACCTGCCGGACCGTGGCCAGCGCCCGCGCGGCCGCCTCCTCGATGCCCGTCACGCCGCCGGCGGCGGTCTGCAACGCCACCGTGAGGGCGACCGCCTGCTCGTCGTCGAAGAGCAGCGGCGGCAGCGCCGAACCGGCGCCCAGCCGGTAGCCGCCGTCCGGCCCCTTGGCGCTCTCGATCGGATAGCCCAGCTCGCGCAGCCGGTCGACGTCGCGGCGCACGGTACGCGGGCTGACCCGCAGCCGTTCGGCGAGCAGCGATCCCGGCCAGTCCCGTCGCGCCTGCAACAGGGACAGCAGCGAGAGCAGTCGGGCGGAAGTCTTCGGCACGACACGCATTCTGCCGCGAGAAGAGGACACTTCCTGACCGCTATGCCTGCGAGGGTGGACCCGTACCGATCAGGACCGGAAGGAACCGATGACGATGACCGGCACCACCACCACGACCCCCACCACCCTGGACGCCGAGCGGGCCGACCTGCTGGCCGAGCTCGCCGACGCCCGGAACATGCTGATCAACACGGTGCGCGGCCTCACCGACGAGCAGGCCGGGCAGAAGCCCACAGTCAGCGCGCTCTGCCTGGGCGGGCTGATCAAACACGTCGCGTCCACCGAGGAGGCGTGGCTGCGGTTCGTGATCGAGGGCCCGTCGGCGATGTCCTTCGCCCTGCCCGAGGGCGTCACCTGGGAGGACTTCATGTCCGGCCAGGCCCGCGAGCTGCCGCAGTGGGCGATCGATCGGGGGCGGGACTTCCAGATGCTGCCCGAGGACACGCTGCCGGCCATCCTGGACCGGTACGCCCGCATCGCGGCCCGTACCGAAGAGGTCGTCGCCGGCGTCGAGGACCTGTCGGCGACCTGGCCGGTGCCGGAGGCGCCGTGGAGCGAGCCGGGCGCGGTCCGCAGCATCCGGCGGGTGCTGATGCACGTCATCGCCGAGACCACGCAGCACGCCGGGCACGCGGACATCCTGCGCGAGACCATCGACGGGCAGACCACCACCTGAGCCGGCCCGCAGGCCGGCGCCGGGCGGGCGGTCAGGCGGCCGCCGCCCGGCCCATCCGGGCCACCGCCTCGGTGAGCACGGCGGGGGAGGTGGCGAAGTTGAGCCGCACGAAGCCGGCCCCACCGGCGCCGAAGACGTGCCCGGAGCTGAGCGCCACCCGGGCCCGGTCGAGGAACATCCGCGCCGGCCCGGCCAGGTCGCTGGCCACCCCCGGCCCGTCTCCGGCCTCGGTGGGTACGCCGAGGTCGCGGCAGTCCAGCCAGGCCAGGTACGTGCCCTCGGGCGGCCGCCACGACACAGCGGGCAGGTGTTCGCTCAGCAGTGACCCGAGCAGCGCCCGGTTCGCGTCCAGGCCGTCGAGCAGCCGGTCCAGCCACGGACCGCCGGCCCGGAACGCGGCGGTGTGCGCGAGCACCCCGAGGTGGCTGGGACCGTGGCTGACCTCCTCCGGCATCCGGGCCAGGTCGTCCGCCGCGTCCGGCCCGGCGACCGCCAGCGCCGCCTTGAGCCCGGCCAGGTTCCACGCCTTCGACGCCGACACCAGCGCGAACGCGTTCTCCGCGCCCGGCACCGTCAGGTACGGCGTGAACCGGGCGCCGGGCAGCGCCAGCGGCGAGTGGATCTCGTCGGCCACCACCCGTACGCCGTACCGGGCGGCCAGCGCGGCGACTGTGGCCAGCTCGTCGGGGCGGTGCACCACACCCGTCGGATTGTGCGGGTTGCACAGCAGGAACGCCGGCCGGTCGCCGAGCGCGCGGGCACGCCGGAACGCCTCCTCCAGCGCTGCGGGGTCGAGCCGCAGGTCCGCGCCGAGCGGCGCCTCGAGGACCTGCCGCCCGGCGTTGGTGACGAACGCGTAGAACGGCGGGTAGACCGGGGGAGTGACCACCACCGCGTCACCAGGGCCGGTGACCAGGCGCAGCACCTCGACCGTACCCATCATCACGTCCGGCACGAGCGTGGTGCGGCCGACCGGGAAGTCGGCCCAGTCCCACCGCTGCGCGGCGAACCCGCCGACCGCCTCGGCGTACCCGGTGCCGTACGAGTAGCCGGTGTCGCCCAGCTCGACGGCCCGGCGCAGCGCCTCGGCCACCGGCGGCGCCAGCGGCACGTCCTGCTCGGCCACCCACAGCGGCAGCACGTCCGGCGGGTGCAGCCGCCACTTCACGCTGGTGCGCTGTCGCAGCTGGTCGAGCGTGAGCTGGGTGAGCGGGTTGCCCTCGTCGGCGGAAACGGCCATGCGTCCCACCCTAGGCGGCACCTACCATCGCCCGATGGCCCACCCGGCGTACCCGCTGCGCACGTCCCGGCTGCTGCTGCGCCCGGTGACGCTCGACGATCTCGACGACGTGCACGCCTGGCAGCGCCGCCCGGACGTGGTCCGCTGGATGCTCGGAGCCTGGCCGCGTACCCGGGAGGAGTCGCGGTTGTCGGTCGCGGCGATGGCGGCGGAGGACGCGCTGCGCGCGGAGGGCGACTGCCTGACCCTGGCAGTGGTCGGCGATGCCCGGGTGATCGGCGCGGTGGAGCTCGTCTGGCGCAGCCGGGTCGACAGCACCGCCGAGCTGGGGTACGTCTTCCACCCCGATCACGGCGGCCGAGGGCTGGCCACGGAGGCGGCCGGCGCGCTGCTGGACTGGGGTTTCGGCGAGTTCGGGCTGCACCGGGTGATGGCCCGTTGCCACGCGGACAACGAGCCGTCGGCCCGCCTGATGGCCCGGCTCGGGATGCGGCGGGAGGCGCGGCACGTGCGCAGCTACCGGTTCCGGGGCGGCTGGGCCGACCAGCTCGTCTACGCGATCCTGGCCGACGAGTGGCGGTCCCGCTGAGCCGGGTCAGGACACGGCGACCGAATCGCCGACCCGGATCTCGCCGGTGGTCAGCGGGACCAGGCGGATGCCGAACCAGGTCTTGCCGTCGTGGCGCCGGTGCCGGGCCAGCGTGCGGATCGGCTCCTTCCCGCTGGCGAGGGTCTCCGGGTCGATCAGGGTCACCGAGCAGCGGTCGCAGCGTTCGGACACCCGGAAGTCGACGGCGCCGATGCGAACACGCGTCCAGCCGTCCTCGGCGAACGGCTCAAACGGCCCGTCCAGCACCACCGTCGGCCGGAACCGGGCCATCGCCAGCGGCTCCGGGGCCGGCTCGCCGCGCTCCAGCGCGCCCTCGACGATCCAGTCCCGCAGCCGGCGCAGCGACGGCGCCGTGGCGAGGAGCAGCGGTCCGGCGTCGGACAGGTTGAGCGGATCGTCGGGGCCACCGCCGTGCTCGGCCGACATCGGCCGGCGGCGCGGATCGTCCAGCCAGGCCAGCCGCACCGGACGGCCCAGCCGCGCGGAGAGCCAGTCGTGGGCCCCGGCGGGAGCGAGCCGGACCGTGTCCAACCGGGACACGTCGGTGGCGACCGGCGATCCGTCCACCGGTTCGGCGACGGTGAGCGACGCGCCGTCGCGGGCGGTGAGCATGACCGACCCGGGTCCGGGCGCGGCGGTCAGGCCGAGCAGGTCCGGCAGGGCACTCGACGTCAGTTTGCCGCCGTCGGGGCGCAGCAGCAGCCAGCGACGGTCGTGCCGCAACCCCCACGGCTCGACCACGGCCCGGTCGACGTCGGCGCCGCCGAGGGACTTGACCGGATACAGGTGCGCCGAGGCGAGCCGCATCACCGCACCCTAGCCGATCTTGGGCGTGGCGCGGTCGATGATCGCGGCCAGGTCCAGCCCGCCCGGCAGCGTCCCGTACGCCTGCCCGTGGTCGCCGCCGAGCCGCGACGCGCAGAACGCGTCGGCGACCGCCGGGTGGCCGTGGCGTACCAGCAGCGCGCCCTGGAGCACCAGCGCCAGCCGCTCCACCACCCGGCGGGCGCGCAGTTCCAGGTCGCTGTGGTCGGCCAGTTCGTCGCGGACCCGGCGGACCGCGGCGTCCAGCCGGGCGTCCGCGCCGGCCGCGGCGGCCACCTCCGCCTCGTACGCGGCGAGCACCTGCGGTTCCCGGGTCAGCGCGCGCAGCACGTCCAGTGCGGCGACGTTGCCTGAGCCCTCCCAGATCGAGTTCAGCGGCGACTCGCGGAACAGCCGCGGCATGCCGGACTCCTCCACGTAGCCGTTGCCGCCCAGGCACTCCAGCGCCTCCGCGGCGTGCCCCGGCCAGCGCTTGCACACCCAGTACTTGCCGACGGCGAGCGCGAGCCGTTTGAACGCGGTCTCGCCGTCGTCGCCGCGCGCCGACCGGTCGGTCGCGCCGGCCAGCCGGACCATGAGGACGGTGGCCGCCTCGGACTCCACCGCCAGGTCGGCCAGCACGTTGCGCATCAGCGGCTGGTCGGCCAGGTAGCTGCCGAACGCGCGCCGGTGGGTGGCGTGGTGCACGGCGGTGGTCACGCCCTGGCGCATTCCGGCCGCCGCGCCGATCACGCAGTCGAGCCGGGTCAGGTTGACCATGTCGATGATGGTGCGGACGCCCCGGCCCTCGTCGCCGACGCGCCACGCCACCGCGTGCTCGTACTCGACCTCGGCGGAGGCGTTGGAGCGGTTGCCGAGCTTGTCCTTGAGCCGCATCAGCCGCATCGGGTTGCGGGCGCCGTCGGGCAGCACCCGGGGGACCAGGAAGCAGGTGAGGCCGCCGGGCGCCTGGGCGAGGGTGAGGAACAGGTCGCACATGGGCGCCGAGGTGAACCACTTGTGCCCGACCAGCCGGTAGCTGCCGTCCGGCTCCGGCCGGGCCGTGGTGGTGTTGGCGCGGACGTCCGAGCCGCCCTGCTTCTCGGTCATCGACATGCCGGCGAGCAGCCCGCGCTTGGTCTGCGGCGGGCGCAGCCCGAAGTCGTACTCGCGGGTGGTGAGCAGCGGCTCGTAGCGGGCGGCCAGGTCCGGGGCGTGCCGCAGCGCGGGCACCGCCGCGTAGGTCATCGAGATCGGGCAGCCGTGCCCGGCGTCGGGCCGCCACAGGTAGAAGCCGGCCGCGCGGGCCACGTGCGCGCCCGGCCGGTCGTCGGCCCACGGCGCGGCGTGCAGGCCGTGACCGACGGCGGTACGCATCAGCTCGTGCCAGGACGGGTGGAACTCCACCTCGTCGATCCGCCGGCCGAACCGGTCGTGGGTGCGCAGCACCGGGGGGTGCTCGTTGGCGAGCCGCCCGTGCTCGGCGGCCTCCTCGCCACCGGCGAGCCGGCCCAGCTCGTGCAGCCCGGGCAGCGCCCAGCCGGCGCCCTCGCGGGTCACGCCGTCACGCAGCGCCGGGTCGTCGGCGGTGTCGTGGCCGACCATCGGGGGGACCTGGTTGACGACCTCGTGTGTGGTCACGGCGGCAACTCCCAGCGCGGACGGCGGATCAGGTCGGGCCCGGATTGAACCACCGTTCACTTCGCACCGGCAAGCACCCGGGGACACGTCAATTTGGCTGGATTCGTTTGACATCATCCGGCTCGGAGATAAGACTCGCCGGAACTTTCCTTTGTCCGGGAAGCGGCTAGGGGGGCCTGTGTCCAGGAACAAGATCGTCGCGTTCGCCGCCGCACTCACGCTGACAGTCGGCGTCCTGTCCGGATGCACCGGCGGCGAGGCCGTCGACGTCGGCGGTGGGGGGAACTCCGAGGGCGCCGGCGGTGTCCTCAACGCCGCGATCGGCGGCGAGCCGGACCAGCTCGACCCGCACAAGACCTCGGCGTACTACAGCTTCCAGGTGCTGGAGAACGTCTACGACACGCTCGTCGAGCCGGACGCCGACCTGAAGATGGTGCCGGCGCTGGCGACGAAGTGGACCACCAGCGCGGACCAGCTCACCTGGACGTTCACGCTGCGCGAGGGCGTGAAGTTCTCCGACGGCTCGCCGCTGACCTCAGCCGACGTCGTCTACTCCTATGAGCGGATCATCAAGGAGAAGCTGAACAACGCGTACAAGTTCGCCACCGTCAAGTCGGTCACCGGGCCCGAGCCGGCCACAGTGGTGGTGACGCTGTCCGCGCCCACGCCGAACCTGCTGGCGAACCTCGGCGGGTTCAAGGGTGTGGCGATCGTGCAGAAGGCCAACGTGGAGTCCGGCGCGGTGAAGACCGCACCGGTCGGCAGCGGCCCGTTCAAGGTTGCCGGCTACACCTCGGGTGACAGCGTCAAGCTGGTCCGCAACGACGCCTACTGGGGCGAGAAGCCGAAGCTGGACGGCGTCACGTTCACCTTCGTCAAGGACCCGACGGTCGCGTTGCAGAACCTGCGCAGCGGCCAGGTCCAGTGGACCGACAACCTGCCGCCGCAGCAGGTCGGCTCGCTCAAGGACGACGGTGACATCACTGTGAAGTCGGCGCCGTCGACCGACTACTGGTACGTGGCGCTCAACGAGGCCCGCAAGCCGTTCGACAACCCCGAGGTGCGGCGCGCGGTCGGCTACGCGCTGGACCGCGAGGCGATCACCAAGGCGGCGAAGTTCGGGCTGGCCACCGTCAACCAGACCGCCATTCCGAAGGCGAGCGCGTTCCACTTCGACTACGCGCCCTACAGCCACGACCCGGGCAAGGCGAAGCAGATGCTCGGCCAGGCCGGCGTGAGCAACCTGACCATGGATCTGATGGTCACCAGCGAGTACCCGGAGACGGTCACCGCCGCCCAGGTCATCGCCGCGCAGCTCAAGGACGTCGGCATCACCGTGAAGATCCGTACGCTGGACTTCGCCCAGTGGCTCGACGAGCAGGCGAAGGGCAACTTCGACGGGTTCATGCTCGGCTGGCTCGGCAACATCGACCCGGACGAGTTCTACTACGCCCAGCACCACAGCGGCGGCACGTTCAACTTCCACAAGTACGCGAACCCGGCCGTGGACAAGCTGCTCGACGACGCCCGTACCCAGACCGACCAGGGCGCCCGCAAGCAGGCGTACGAGCAGGCGGCGAAGCAGATCGTCGACGACGCCAGCTACCTCTACCTCTACAACCCGGACGTGGTGCAGGGCTGGTCGAAGAAGGTCTCCGGCTACGACGTGCGCACCGATCGGGCGATCCGGTTCCGGTCGGTCGCCCTGGCCAAGTGATGGCCCGCTTCGTCCTGCGGCGGGTTCTCCAGTCGGCGATCGTGCTGGTCGGCGTGACCCTCGTGGTGTTCCTGCTGCTGCAGCTGGTGCCGGGCGACCCGGTCCGGGTGGCGCTCGGCACCCGGTTCGACCCGCAGACGTACGAGGCGCTGCGGGAGCGCGCCGGCCTCGACCAGCCCCTGCCGGTGCAGTACGCCAGCTACCTCGGGCACGCGCTCACCGGTGACCTGGGGGTCAGCTTCCGCACCGGCCAGCCGGTGAGCCAGATCGTGCTGGAACGGCTGCCCGCCACGCTGTCGCTGGCCGTCACCGCCGTGGTGTTCGCGTTGCTCGTCGCGTTCCCGCTGGGCATCCTCGCGGCGGTACGCAGCGGCTCCGCCATCGACCACGCCGCCCGCGTGTTCAGCCAGTTCGGCGTCTCCGTGCCGGACTTCTGGATGGGCATCATGGGCATCCTGCTGTTCGCCGGGGTGCTGGGCTGGCTGCCGCCGTCGGGCTACGTGGCACTGACCGACGATCCCGGCCGGTGGGCCACCCACGTGGCGCTGCCCGCGGTCACCGTCGGCCTGGTCACCGCCTCGATCCTGACCCGGTTCATCCGCTCCTCGGTGCTGGAGGTGCTCTCCGCCGACTACGTGCGGACCGCCGAGGCGAAAGGGCTGCGCAACCGGGTGGTGATTCTGCGGCACGTGCTGCGCAACGCGCTGATCCCGGTGGTCACCGTGGTGGCGGTGCAGTTGGCGAGCCTGCTCGGCGGCGTCATCGTGATCGAGGTGCTGTTCGCCTGGCCGGGCATCGGCCGGCTCACCTTCGACGCGGTGCAGGCCCGCGACTATCCGGTCCTGCAGGGCGCGGTGTTGCTGGTCGCCGCCCTGTTCCTGCTGGTCAACCTGCTGGTGGACATCCTGTATGCCCGCCTCGACCCGAGGATCACGGTCAAGTGAGCGCGACGACCGAGAGCACCGGACGCCGGGTCCTCGACGCGCTGCGCCGTGATCCGCTCGCCGTCGGCGGCACGATCGTGCTCGTGCTGCTGGTGGTGGTCGGGGTCGCCGGTCCGTGGCTGGCGCCGGCCGGTGTCAACGACGTCGACGTGGACCAGATGCTGCGCCCACCCAGCGGCGCGCACCTGTTCGGCACCGACGAGCTGGGCCGCGACGTGCTCAGCCGGGTGCTGGTCGCCGCCCGCGTGTCGCTTCAGGTCGGTGCCGTCAGCGTCGGCATCTCGCTGGTCGCGGGCGTGACGCTCGGGCTGTTCGCCGGCTACTACCGGGGCTGGCTGGACAGCCTGCTCATGCGCTGCATGGACGTGCTGTTCGCGTTCCCCGTGCTGCTGCTGGCGGTGGCCATCGTGGCGG
This sequence comes from Micromonospora sp. NPDC005257, assembly GCF_042872445.1. NCBI lineage: Bacteria > Bacillati > Actinomycetota > Actinomycetes > Micromonosporales > Micromonosporaceae > Micromonospora > Micromonospora sp. NPDC005257. The sequence goes on from NZ_JBIAKL010000011.1 coordinate 60,465, forward strand.
TGCTCGGGCCCGGCCTGCTCACCGCCATGGTCGCCATCGGCGTGGTCTACACGCCCATCTTCGCCCGGATCACCCGCGCCGGTGTGCTCTCCGTACGCGAGCAGGTGTTCGTCCGGGCCGCCGTGTCCATCGGCGCGTCCGACCTGCGCATCATGCGCCGGCACGTGCTGCCGAACATCGCCGCGCCGCTGATCGTGCAGACGTCGCTGTCGCTGGCGTTCGCGATCCTCTCCGAGGCCGCGTTGTCCTTCCTCGGCCTGGGCATCCAGCCGCCCGCGCCGGCCTGGGGCCGGATGCTGTTCGACGGGCGCGGCTTCGTCACCGACGCGTGGTGGCTGGGCGTGTTCCCGGGCGCGGCGATCTTCCTCACCGTGCTGGCGTTCAACCTGGTCGGCGACGCGCTGCGGGACGTGCTCGACCCGCGCCAGCTCACCCTCGGCGAGGCCCGCAGGAGCACCACATGACCGGTTCGACAGTGCTGTCCGTGGACGACCTCACCGTGACCATCGGCACCCGCCGCGGCCCGGCCCGCGCGGTGGCCGGGGTGTCCTGGCAGGTGCGGCAGGGGGAGACGTTCGCCCTGGTCGGCGAGTCCGGCAGCGGCAAGAGCATGACCCTGCTGGCCGCCACCGGCCTCGCGCCGCGCGCCGCGACAGTCACCGGCCGGGTCCGGCTGCTCGACACCGAGCTGACCGCGCTGCCGGACGACCGCCGGCGCAAGGTACGCGGCCGGCACGTCGGGTTCGTCTTCCAGGATCCGATGACCTCGCTCAACCCGGTGCTGCCGGTGGGCCGGCAGGTCACCGAGGCGGCCGAGGAGCACCTCGGGCTGACCCGCCGCGCCGCCCGCGACCGGGCGGTCGAGCTGCTGGAGCTGGTCGGCATCCCGTCGGCGGCGCAGCGCGTCGACGCGTACCCGCACCAGTTCTCCGGCGGCATGCGCCAGCGCGTCGCCATCGCCATGGCACTCGCCTGCGAGCCGGACCTGCTGATCGCCGACGAGCCGACCACAGCGCTCGACGTCACCACGCAGGCGCAGATCATCGAACTGGTCGCCGAACTCCAGGCCCGGCTCGGCACCGCAGTCGTCTGGGTCACCCACGACCTGGGCGTGGTCGCCGGCATCGCCGACACCGTCGCGGTCATGTACGGGGGACGGATCGTCGAGCAGGGGCCTGTCGACGCGGTGTTCGACACGCCCACGCACCCGTACACCCGGGCGCTGCTGGCGGCCCGGCCGGACCCGTCGCGGCGCGGCGAGGACCTCGTCGCCATTCCCGGCTCGCCGCCGAGCCCGCTGGACCTGCCGCCCGGCTGCGCGTTCTGGCCGCGCTGCCCGGTCCGCGCCGACCCCCGCTGCGAGCACGAGCTGCCCCCGCTGACGGCGGTCGGCGACGGGCACACGGTCCGCACCTTCTACAGTGGAGAAGCCGGATGAGCGCCGACATCCCGGACGTGGTGGCCGAGCTGGACGACCTGAAGGTGCACTTCCCGACCCCCGCCGGAACGGTCCGCGCGGTGGACGGCGTCAGCCTCGCCGTACACCGGGGCGAGACGCTCGGCCTGGTCGGCGAGTCGGGCAGCGGCAAGTCCACAGCCGGTCTGGCGCTGCTGCGGCTGGTCGACCCGACCGCCGGGCGGGTCCGGGTCGCCGGCGACGACGTGACCCGCTGGTCCCGCCGCCGCCTGCGCGCGACGCGCCGCCACGTGGCGATGGTCTTCCAGGACCCGCAGGCATCGCTTGACCCGCGCCGCACGGTCGGCGACAGCATCGCCGAGCCGCTGATCGTGCACCGGCTCGCCACCTCCGCCGCCGCCCGCAAGGCCCGGATCGCGGAGCTGCTGGACCTGGTCGGCCTGCGCGCCGACACCGCCGGCCGGTACCCGCACGAGCTGTCCGGCGGCCAGCGCCAGCGGGTCGGCGTGGCTCGCGCGCTGGCCGGGGAGCCGGACCTGATCGTCCTGGACGAGCCGATCGCCTCGCTGGACCTCAGCGTCCAGGCGCAGATCATGAACCTGCTCCGCCACCTGCAACGCGACCTCGGGCTGACCTACCTGTTCATCGCGCACGACCTGGCCGCCGTCGAGCACATGAGCGACCGGATCGCGGTGATGTACCTGGGCCGCATCGTCGAGACCGGCCCACCCGAGCGGATCTACCGGCGCCCGGCGCACCCCTACACGGCAGCGCTGCTCTCCGCGGTGCCGGTGGCCGACCCTCGGGTGGAGCGGGAGCGCCGCCGGATCGTGCTCACCGGCGACATCCCCAGCCCGGTGGACCCGCCGAGCGGCTGCCGCTTCCGTACCCGCTGTCCCCAGGCCCGCCCCGCGTGCGCCGAGACCGATCCGGCGCTCGCCGAGGTGGGCCCGGGTCACCACGCGGCGTGCCTGTTCCCGCTCGACGGCGAGCGCGGCGGCGGCCTGGAGGAGGACGGCGCGACGACGCGCGCCGACGCCGTCGGCGCGCCGTAGGCTCGCGCCCATGGCGTTCACCACCCGGCCGACGCTGAGCGGCACGTTCGGCATGGCCTCCTCCACGCACTGGCTGGCCAGCCAGTCGGCGATGGGCGTGCTGGAACGCGGCGGCAACGCCTTCGACGCCGCGGTGGCCGCCGGGTTCGTGCTGCACGTCGTGGAGCCGCACCTCAACGGCCCGGCCGGCGAGGTGCCGGCGATCCTCGCCACCGCGACCGACCCCACCCCGCGGGTGCTCTGCGGCCAGGGCCCGGCCCCGGCCGCCGCCACGGTCGCGCACTTCCGCTCGCTCGGCCTGGACCTCGTGCCCGGCGCCGGCCCGCTCGCCGCAGTGGTGCCCGGCGCCGTCGACGCCTGGCTGTTGCTGCTGCGCGACCACGGCACCCGCACGCTCGCCGAGGTGCTGGAACCGGCGATCGGCTACGCCGCCGCCGGTCATCCGCTCGTCGGCGCCGCCGGGCAGACAGTGGCGCGGGTCCGGTCGCTGTTCACCGAGCACTGGCCGACCTCCGCACGCCTCTGGCTGCGCGACGGCCGCCCACCCGCGCCGGGGGAGATGGTCACCAACCCGGCGTACGCGGACACGCTGCGCCGCCTCGTCGACGCGGGACGGGCCGCCGGTACGGACCGGGAGGCGCAGATCGAGGCGGCCCGGCGCGCCTGGCGGGAGGGTTTCGTCGCCGAGGCGATCGACGCGTTCAGCCGGCTGCCGTTCCGCGACTCCAGCGGGCGGGCGCACGCCGGGCTGGTCACCGGCGACGACCTGGCCCGCTGGTCGGCCACCTGGGAGGCGCCGGTCACGCTGGACTGGCACGGGCACACGGTGGCCAAGACCGGCTTCTGGGGCCAGGGGCCGGTGCTGCTGCAGACCCTGGCCGTCCTGGACGCGCTCGACGATCCGGCGGTCTACGACCCGTCCGGCCTGGACGGCATCCACGCGCAGGCCGAGGCGCTGAAGCTCGCCTTCGCCGACCGGGAGGCGTGGTACGGCGACACCGGCGTGCCGGGCCGTGAACTGCTGTCGGCCGGCTACGCCCGTTCGCGGGCCGCGCTGGTCGGCGACCGTGCCGACACGTCGCTGCGTCCCGGCAGCCCGGCGGGTGAGCCGCCCCGGCTGCCGTCGCACCTGCGCGCCGACGCGCACCGCCGGACGGTCCCGCAAGATCCGAGCACCGGCGAACCGACGGTACGGGCCGACGGCGTGACCCGCGGTGACACCTGCCACGTCGACGTGGTGGACCGGTGGGGCAACATCATCTCCGCCACGCCCAGCGGCGGCTGGTTGCAGAGCTCACCAGTGATTCCGGAGCTGGGCTTCCCGCTCGGCAGCCGGTTGCAGATGTGCTGGCTGGAGGACGGGCTCGCCTCGACGCTGCGGCCGGGCCGTCGTCCGCGTACCACGCTCAGCCCGACGCTGGTGCTGCGCGACGGCGAGCCGGTGATGGCGTGCGGCACGCCCGGCGGCGACCAGCAGGACCAGTGGCAGCTGCTGTTCCTGCTGCGGCATCTGGCCGGCGGGCAGGAGTTGCAGGAGGCGATCGACGCCCCGACGTGGCACACGACGAGCCTGCCCGCGTCGTTCTATCCGCGCGAGGTCGAGCCGGGCGTGCTGGTGCTGGAGGACCGGATCGACCCGGACGTGCTGGCGGGCCTGCGCGCCCGGGGCCACACCGTACGCCTGTCCGACCCGTGGAGCCTGGGCCGCATGTGCGCCGTGACCCGTGACCCGCGCACCGGAGTCCTGTCGGCGGCGGCCAACCCCCGAGGCGCCCAGGGCTACGCCACCGGCCGCTGACGGCCCGTCCCCCTTCCGACGGGGGTGGCGGGTCAGGTGTCGATTCGGGTTATGTTGCGGATCTTGTTGGCGGCGTCCAGGGCCGCCACCTTGTACGCCTCCGCGAGGGTGGGGTAGTTGAAGACGGCGTCGATCAGGTAGTCGACCGTGCCGCCGCAGCCCATCACGGCCTGCCCGATGTGGACGATCTCGGTGGCGCCGGTGCCGAAGACGTGCACCCCGAGCAGCCGGCCGTCCTCGGGCGAGACGATCAGCTTCAGCATCCCGTACGAGTCGCCGACGATCTGCCCCCGGGCCAGCTCCCGGTAGCGGGCGATGCCCACCTCGAACGGTACGGACGCCTCGGTCAACTCCTCCTCGGTCTTTCCGACGAAGCTGATCTCCGGAATGGTGTAGATGCCGATCGGTTGCAGGTCCGACATGCCGCGCGCCGGTTCCCCGCAGGCGTGCTGGGCGGCCAGCCGGCCCTGCTCCATCGAGGTGGACGCCAGCGCGGGGAAGCCGATCACGTCGCCGACGGCGTAGATGGTGTCGACGGTGGTGCGGTAGTTGTCGTCGACGGTGATCCGGCCCCGGTGGTCGGCGGTGAGCCCGGCCGCCTCCAGCGCGAGGTCGTCGGTCTGCCCCTGCCGGCCGGCGGAGTACATCACCGTGTCCGCGACGATCTTCTTGCCGCTGCGCAGGACGCAGAGCGCGGCGCTGCGGTGTTTCTCCACGGAGGCCACCTCCTCGCCGAATCGGAAGGTCACCGACAGGTCCCGCAGGTGGTACTTCAGGGACTCGACGATCTCCTCGTCGCAGAAGTCGAGCATCCGGGGGCGACGCTCGACCACAGTGACCTTCGTGCCGAGCGCGGCGAACAGGGACGCGTACTCCATGCCGATCACCCCGGCGCCGACCACCACCATGCTGCCCGGGACGGCCTGGAGGTTGATGACGCCGTCGGAGTCGACGATCGTGCGGTCGTCGAAGTCGACGCTGTCCGGTCGGGCCGGGCGGGTGCCGGCGGCGATGACGGCCTTGTCGAAGCTGACCCGGGTCTCCCGGCCGGAACCGGCGTCCACCCAGACGGAGTGGGCGTCGGCGAACCGGCCGGTGCCGGTGATCAGCGAGATCTTGTTGCGGGCCAGTTGGTTGCGGATGACGTCGGTCTGCCGGGTGATCACGTGCTGGGTGCGGGCCGCCAGGTCGGCGACGGTGATCTCCTCCTTGACCCGGTAGCTGCTGCCGTAGAGGTCGCGCTGGCTCAGCCCGGTCAGGTAGAGGACCGCCTCACGCAGTGTCTTGGACGGCACGGTGCCGGTGTTTATGCACACGCCGCCGAGCATGTCGCGGCGGTCCACGATCGCGACGCGGCGGCCCAGCTTGGCCGCGGCGATCGCCGCCTTCTGTCCACTCGGTCCGGAGCCCAGCACCAGCAGGTCGTAGTCATACACGAGCGCCAGCCTGGCAGGGTCTCGCAACCCGCGCCAGCGGTGGGACTCCGCGCCGGGGTCGAACGCGGAGCCCCGCCGGCTCAACGGCCCTGCAGGGAACGGACGTTGTCGCCGAACGTCCAGCCCTTCGACCCGTCCCAGTTGACCGACCAGGTCATCAGGCCCTTCAGGCGGCCCTGGTAGGTGTTCCACGCCTGGGCCACCAGCGCCGGGCTCAGGTAGCCGCCGCCGGCGCCGGCCTGCGCGGGCAGCCCGGGGACCTGCCGGTCCAGCGGTACGCGGATGGTGGTGCCCTGGACGACCAGGCCGGCGTCGAGGCAGTTGGTCTGCGCGACGAAACCATCCACCGTGCCGGCCGGGTACGAGTCGCCGGCGCAGCCGTACATCGCGCCGTTGTAGTACTGCATGTTCAGCCACCACAGTCGCCCGTTGTCGGCGTACTTCTTCACGATCGGCAGGTATGCGCCCCAGATCGAGCCGTAGGTGACGCTGCCGCCGGTGACGTACGCGGTCTCCGGCGCCATGGTGAGCCCGAAGCCGGCCGGCATCTGGGCCAGCACCCCGTCGATGATCCGGATCAGGTTGGCCTGCGAGGGGGAGAGCTGGTTGATGTTCCCGCTGCCGGTCAGGCCGGTCTCGATGTCGATGTCGATGCCGTCGAAGTTGTGCCGCTTGAGGATCGGCACGACGGTGGCGACGAACCGGTCGGCGACCACGCTGGAGCTGAGGTCGATGCCGGCGGTGGCGCCGCCGATGGACAGCAGCACGGTCAGCCCGGCGGCCTTGGCCTGGCACACCTGCGCCGGGGTGGGCACCCTGACGCCGGCGTCCATGCCGTCCTCCCAGAGCACCGTGCCGTCGGCGCGGATGACCGGGAACGCGGTGGTCACCACGTTGTAGCCGTGCCCGGTGATGCGGGAGTCGGTGATCGGGATCCACCCGAGGCCGGGGTGCACGCCGTTCGCGGCGCCGTCCCAGTTCTCCCAGTAGCCCTGGAGCACCTTCCCGGACGGCCGGGACCGCAGCGCGCAGGTGTCGCCACCGGGCGTCGTCGGGCTCGGCGAGGCGGTCGGCGTCCGCGTGGGGGAGACGGTCGGGGAGGGCGTGGGCGACGGCGGCCGGGTGGTGGGGCTCGGCGACGGCGTGCCGCCGGTGCAGGCGCCGAGGTCGGTCCAGAGCGCCGGTACGGCGGCCGGGTTCCAGCCCGCGCCGGCCGGCGGGGTGTGCGTGACGAGCGCCTGGTAGAGCCGGCCGGCATAGGTGGCCCGGCTGCCGGCGGTCCAGGTGACGCCCTCGGCCCAGGCCGGCGCGTCACACGCGACGAGCGCGCCGACGGCCCCGGCCGGTGTGGCGGCGGTGGCGGGCAGGGCGGCGGCGGTGGCGCCGAGCAGCGCGACGCCACCGAGCAGAGCGGTCATCCCACGTCCGAGTCGCATGACATACCTCCTCATCGATGCGCCGGAGGCTATCAGTTAACTTTGTTAAATGTAAATGCGGCGTACCCTGTCACCACCCCGGTCAGGGCGTGAAGCAGGAACGGGAGCCGCCCGCGGGCGGCCGGGAAGGACGGCGGCGGACGTGGACGCCAGACGCACCACGGTGCGCGACATGCGCCGGGCCAACCGCTCGGTCCTGCTGACCCGGATCTGGCTCGACGGCCCGCTCAGCCGGCACGAGCTGGGGCAGTCCACAGCGCTCAGCCTGGCGAGCGTCAGCAACCTGGTCGGCGAGATGATCAACGAGGGCCTGGTCGAGGAGGCCGGCTCGGTCGAGTCCGACGGCGGGCGTCCCCGCGTGCTGCTGCGCGTCGCGCCCGGCTACGGCTACCTGGTCGGCGCCGACGTCGGCGAGACCCGCGTCCAGGTGGAGCTGTTCGACCTGAGCATGACCGCGCTCGCCAAGGCGGAGTACCCGATCGCCGCGGCCGATCCCGAGCCCGAGCGGGTCGCCGCGCACCTGCGGCACGGCCTCGCCGCGGTGACCGAGCAGGCCGGCGTCGACCCGGCCGCCGTGCTCGGCTTCGGCGTCGCCGTCGCCGGCACCGTCGAGCGCGCCGCCGACGCCGTGGTGCACGCCCAGACGCTCGGCTGGGACGGCGTCCCGCTCGGCGCGATGCTGCGCGCCGGCACCGACGTGCCGGTGCACGTGGACAACGGCGCGAAGACGCTCGGCCAGGCCGAGATGTGGTTCGGCGCCGGCCGCGGCGTCCGGCACGCGGTGGTCGCCCTGGTCGGCTCCGGCGTCGGCGCGAGCGTGGTCGCCGACGGCGTCGGCTACCGCGGCGCGCACAGCGGCGCGGGGGAGTGGGGCCACACCACCATCGTGTACGGGGGCCGCCGCTGCCGCTGCGGCAACCTGGGCTGCCTGGAGGCGTACGTCGGGGCGGAGGCGGTGCTGGACCGGTTCCGCCAGGCCAACCGGGGCCGCCCGGCACCGGGCGTGGACGAGGAGACCGCCTTCGGTGAGCTGCTGCGTTCCACCGGACGCACCGCCGCGAAGGTGATCGACGAGACGGTCGGCTATCTGGGCGCCGGGGTGGCGAACCTGGTGAACCTGTTCAACCCGCAGCGGGTGGTGCTCGGCGGCTGGGCCGGGCTGGCCCTGGGCGAGCGGCACCTACCGGCGATCCGCGCGGCCACCGCGCGGCACGCGCTGCGCCAGCCGTACGCGCAGACCTCGATCGAGCTGTGCCGGCTCGGACCGGACGCGGTCGCGATGGGCGCGGCCACCCTGCCGATGACCCGGCTGCTGCGCGACGGCGGCGTGGCCCGCGACCCGGCCGCCCGCCCGTCCCCGGCGTGGGGGCCGGGCCGCCGTCACTGACCGGCCCGGCCCTCACGCCGCGCGGCGTCAGCGCTGCCCGCGTACCCGCCGGACGGTGTCGCGGTACCACAGCGCGCTGCGCTTGGGGGTGCGGCGCTGCGTGTCGTAGTCCACCCGGACGATGCCGAACCGCTTGTCGTAGCCGTACGCCCACTCGAAGTTGTCCAGCAGCGACCAGGCGAAGTAGCCGCGCACGTCGGCGCCGGCCGCCCGGGCCCGGGCCACCGCGCGCAGGTGCTCGGTGAGGTAGCCGACCCGGTCGTCGTCGGCGACGAACCCGTCGGCGTCCGGCTCGTCGTCGAACGCGGCGCCGTTCTCCGTGATCACCATGGGCACGCCCGGGTAGTCGCGGTGCAGCCGCACCAGCAGGTCGGTGAAGGACGCCGGCACGATCTCCCAGTCCATCGCGGTACGCGGCAGGTCGCGGCGGACCACTCGGCGTACCGGCCTGCCGTCGCCGTCGCGGTCGCGGCCCTGCTCGTCCACGCCGGAGTGCAGCTGCCCGAAGTAGTAGTTGACCCCCAGCACGTCGATCGGGGTGGCGATGACGTCCAGGTCGCCGTCCTGGACCGGGATCTCCACCCCCTCCGCGGCCAGGTCCGCGACCACGTCCTGCGGGTACTCGCCGCGCAGGACCGGGTCGAGGTAGAGCCGGTTGTCCAGCCCGTCGGCGGCCCGCGCGGCGTCCCGGTCGGCCGCGCTGCCGGTGGCCGGGTCGGCGGTGGCCAGGTTCAGCGTCAGGCCCAGCTCGATCGGGGACCGGGCCGCCTCGCGCAGCCGCCGCGTCGCCAGGCCGTGCCCGAGCAGCAGGTGGTGCGCGGCGGCGATGCCGTCGCCCAGGTTCCGCCGGCCCGGGGCGTGGTCGCCGTAGGCGTACCCGAGCATCGCCGAGCACCACGGCTCGTTGAGCGTGGTCCAGGTGCGTACCCGGTCGCCGAGCGCGGCGAAGACCAGCTCGGCGTAGTCGGCGAACCGGTACGCGGTGTCCCGGTTCGGCCAGCCGCCCGCGTCCTCAAGCTCCTGCGGCAGGTCCCAGTGGTACAGCGTCACCCACGGCTCGACGTCGCGGCCGAGCAGCTCGTCCACCAGCCGGTCGTAGAAGGCCAGCCCGGCCACGTTCGCCGGGCCGCGCCCGCCCGGCTGCACCCGCGGCCAGGCCACCGAGAACCGGTACGTGTCCAGCCCCAGGTCGGCGATGAGCGCGACGTCCTGCGGCATCCGGTGGTAGTGGTCGCAGGCCACGTCGCCGTGGTCGCCGTTTGCCACCGCGCCCGGCACGCGGCAGAACGTGTCCCAGATGGACGGCGTGCGGCCCTCCTCGGCCACCGCGCCCTCGATCTGGTACGACGACGTCGCCACCCCCCAGCGGAAGGTCGGCGGCAGCGTGTCGATCGGGTCCGTACCGGCGACTGACGACGGGCGGGTGAGGTCGGTGTCCATGGTTCTCCTCGCGGGTGACGGGTGGTGGTGTCGGGCGGGTCAGCGGGACACGGGCGCGACGGCCGGGTACAGCCGGCACGCGACGGCCCGCGCCGGGTCGTCGACGCGCGGCGCGCCGAGCACCGGCACCTGCTCGTCGCACCCGTCGAACGCCTTCGGGCAGCGGGGGTGGAACGCGCAGCCGGACGGCATGGCGCGCAGGTCCGGCGGGGAGCCGGGAATGCCGGTCAGCTCTCGGCGCGGCCCGTGCAGCGCCGGGAACGAGTGCAGCAACCCCTCGGTGTACGGGTGCAGCGGCTCCCGGTACAGCCGGGCGGCGGGCGCCTCCTCGACGATCCGGCCGCCGTACATGATCGCGATGCGGTCGGAGAACTCGACAAGCAGCGACAGGTCGTGCGTGATGAACAGGACCGCGAAGCCGAGGCGGTCGCGCAGCTCGGCGAGCTGGCCGAGGATCTGCCGCTGCATCACCACGTCCAGCGCTGTGGTCGGCTCGTCCATGATGACCACCTGCGGCTCCAGCGCCAGCGCCATCGCGATCATGACGCGTTGCCGCATGCCGCCGGAGAGCTGGTGCGGGTAGCTGTCCAGCCGGTCGGCGGAGATGCCGACCAGGCGCAGCAGCTCCTTCGCCCGCGCGAGCCGGCCCGCCGCCGTGCTGCTGGGTTCGTGCGCCCGGATCACGTCGAGCAGCTGGGTGGAGACCTGGTGCACCGGGTTCAGCGAGTTCATCGCGCCCTGGAACACGATCGACGCCTGCGCCCAGCGGAACGCGCGCAGCTTCGCCGGGCTGAGCGTGAGCACGTCGACCGGCGGACCGTCGGCCGGGTGGTAGATCACCTGCCCGCCGCTGACCACGCCGGGCGGGGGCAGCAGCCGGGTCAGCCCGTACGCGAGGGTGGACTTGCCGCTGCCGCTCTCCCCGGCCAGGCCGAGCACCTCGCCGCGGTGCAGCGTCAGGTCGACGTCGCGGACCGCGCGGACCGCGTCCGCGCCGACGCCGTAGTCGACGCACAGCCGGCGGATCTCCAGCACCTGGTCGCTCATGAGGTCGTGTCCTCTCGGATGGGGTCCGCCGGCCGCTGCATCGGGACCGGGGCCGGGTTCGGCGCGAGGACCGGGGTGAACCCGACGCGCATTCGGACGGCACGCCCGTCGGCGGTACGGATCCGGGTCCGGCCGCCGGTACGCAGCCGAGGGCTGACGAACTCGTCGATGCCGAAGTTGATCAGCGCCAGCGCGGTGCCGAGCAGCGCGATGGCCAGCCCGGCCGGGACGAACCACCACCAGGCGCCCTGCGCCAGGGCCTGCTGTCCCTGCGCCCAGAACAGGATCGTGCCCCAGTTCCACGACGTCAGCGACGAGACGCCGATGAACGCCAGGGTGATCTCCGACATCACCGCGAAGATGACGGTGCCGACGAAGCCGGAGGCGATGATCGCGGTCAGGTTGGGCAGGATCTCGAAGCCGATGATCCGCCAGGTCCGTTCGCCGGTGGCCCGGGCGGCCTCCACGTAGTCGCGGCGGCGTAACGACAGCGTCTGGGCGCGCAGCACCCGTGCGCCCCAGGCCCACGACGTGAGGCCGATGATGAGCGCCACGAGCGTGTCGCTGGCCTGGTCGACGAGGGACGTGACGATGATGATCAGCGGCAGCGCCGGGATCACCAGGAACACGTTCGACACCGCCGACAGGCCCTCGTCGGCCGCGCCGCCCAGGTAGCCGGCGGTCACGCCGATCAGGATGGACAGGATCGTGGCGAGCACGCCGGCGGTCAGGCCCACCACCATCACGCTGCGCGCGCCGACCAGGATCTGGCTGAAGATGTCCTGCCCGAGGTGGGTGGTGCCGAACCAGTGCCGGGCCGAGGGGGCCTGGAGCACGTCGGCGCTGCGCGCGTCCGGGTCGTACGGTGCGATCCACGGTCCGATCACCGCCAGGAGCACGTACACCCCGAGGACGGCCAGGCCGGTGGCGGCCTTGCCGTTGGCGACGAACCGGAACCGGCGGCGGCGGGCCCGGGCCGACGGCTGCGCCATCGCCCCCTGGCCGGGGATGACCTGCTCGATGCTGGACGGGGAGAGTGTCATCGTTCAGCTCTTTCGGGTCCGCGGGTCGAGGAGCAGGTACGCCATGTCGGCGAGCAGGTTCGCCACCAGCACCGAGATCGTGATGATCAGGAAGATGCCCTGCATCAGCGGGTAGTCCTTCGCGCCGACGGCCTGGAAGAGCTGGAACCCCAGACCCGGGTACGAGAAGACGATCTCCACGAGGAGCGTGCCGCCGACGATGAAGCCGAGCGACAGCGCGAACCCGGAGACGTTCGGCAGCAGCGCGTTGCGCGCGGCGTAGCTGAGCGCCACCCGGCGCTCGGAGAGCCCCTTGGCGTGCGCCACGGTGATGTAGTCCTCGCTGGCGACCGTGACCATCATGTTGCGCATGCTGAGGATCCAGCCGCTCATCGACGACACCAGGATCGTCGCTGCCGGCAGGATGCTGTGCTGGATGGCACTGGGCACGAAGTACGCGTCGAACGCCGGCACCAGGCCCGGCTCGTAGCCGCCGGAGGACGGGAAGAAGCTGCCCGGCCCGGCGAACAGCGCGATGGCGACCAGGCCCAGCCAGAAGTACGGGATCGAGGAGAGGAACGTGGTGGCCGGCAGCAGCCCGTCGATCCAGGAACCGCGCCGCCAGCCCGCGCCGACGCCGAGCGCGGTGCCGAGCAGGAAGCTCACGATGGTGGTGACGCCGACCAGGCCGACCGTCCACGGCAGGCTGTTCCCGATCACCTCCGACACCGGGGCGGGGAAGAACGTGAACGACAGTCCCAGGTCGCCGCGCAGGAGCTGCCCCCAGTAGGCGACGTACTGCTCCCACAGCGAGCGGTCGGAGTCCAGCCCGAACAGCACCCGCAGCGACGCGACCGCGTCGGCGCTGATCCGGCCCTGGTTGCGGGAGATCAGCGACTGCACCGGGTCGCCCGGCACCATCCGCGGGATGAAGAAGTTGAGCGTGATCGCCGCCCAGGCGGTGAAGAGGTAGAAGGCCACCCGTTGCAGCAGGAACCTCATCGGGCCGCCTCCGTCCCGGCGTTCTCCGCCTTCTCCGCCTTCTCCGCAGTGACGGTCTCGGCGTCGTACAGCCAGCACGCCGCCCAGTGCCCGGGCGCGTCGTCGACCGGGATCGGCGGCGGCAGGTCGGTGGCGCAGCGTGGCATGGCCGCCGGGCAGCGCGGGTGGAACCGGCACCCGGCCGGCGGGCGGATCAGGCTGGGCGGCTCGCCGTGACCCCGCTCGCCCGCCGCCGCGCCGTCGCCGCCCGCGCCGGTGATCCGCTCCGGGTCCGGCGCCGACTCGATCAACAGCCGGGTGTACGGGTGGGCCGGGCGCTGGGTGACCGTCTCGCTGTCGCCCCCCTCGACCATCCGCCCGGCGTACATGACGATCGTCTCGTCGGCGAAGTAGCGGGCCGAGGCGATGTCGTGGGTGATGTAGAGGATCGCCAGGTCGAGCCGGTCCTTCAGGTCCTGGAGCAGGTTGAGCACGCCGAGGCGGATGGACACGTCGAGCATGGACACCGGCTCGTCGGCGAGCAGCACCTCGGGGTCGGCGCCGAGCGCCCGCGCGATGGCGACCCGCTGGCGCTGCCCGCCGGACAGCTCGTGCGGGAACGCGTCGAGGTAGCGCTCCGGCGGGGTGAGCGCGACCCGGGTCAGCAGGTCGGCGAGCGCCTTCTCCAGCCCGTCCGGCCCGGTCCCGGCGTTGCCGTGGACGCGCAGCGACCGGGTCAGGTGGTAGCGGACCGTGTGCACCGGGTTCAGCGAGGCGAACGGGTCCTGCAGGATCAGCTGCACCCGGCGCACGTACGCCCGGAACCGTCGCCCGCCGCGTACCCGGGTCGACTCGCCGTGCAGCCGGATGTCGCCGCCGGTGCGCGGATAGAGCTGGGCCAGCAGCCGGGCGACTGTGGACTTGCCGGAGCCGGACTCGCCGACGAGCGCTGTCACGCGGCCCCGGCGCAACGCGATCGATACGTCGTCGACGGCGTGCACCACCGCCGGGGTGCGGGAGAGGAGGTCACGCAGCCGCCGGCGGACGGGGAAGTGCTTGGTCAGGCCGACGGCCTCCAGCACCACCTCGTCGGCCGGCGCCGGTGCGCTCTCGGTCAACGTCATGCCGCATTCCTGTCTGGGTTGCCGAAGCGAGGGGCGGGGGCGCCGCCGGCCCGGCCGGGCGATGGTGGCCGGGCCGGCGGCACCGGGTCAGCCGGCGGCCGGCTTGAGGTGCAGCACCACGTCGACCGCGTTGGGCTGGGTGGGCTGGAGCGCGCCGTACGGGTTCGAGTCGTCCGGCCAGCCGGTCCAGTTCTTCGTGCTGTACGCGCCGCCGATGTTGTCCGCGCCGACCGGGATCATCGGCACCTGCTCGACGAAGATCTTCTGCAGGGTGGTCAGCGCGGTGGTGCGGGTGGCGTCGTCGGTGGCGTTGGCGTACGACACCAGCGCGTCGGTGGCCTCCTTGCTCTGGAACCGGCCGAAGTTGCCCGCCGGGGAGGCGGTGCCGACCGGCTTGAGCACGCGGCCGTCCATGATGGTCCGGTAGATGTCGTACGGCGTGGCGCCGCTCTCGGTCCACCGCACCGTGGCCTCGAAGTTGCCCTGCTCGACGTTGCGGAACCAGGCGTCCTGGTTGGCCTTGTCGACGGTGGCCGCGATGCCGATCTTCGCCAGGTTGCCCTTCACGATCTCCAGGCTGGTCTGGTAGTCCGACCAGCCGGCCGGGTCGGTGAGCCGGATCGTGACCGGCTTGCCGCTCTTGTCCTTGAGCGTGTTGCCGTCGAGCTTGTAGCCGGCGCCGGTGAGCAGCGCCTTGGCGCCGTCGACGTCGACCTTGTGCTCCTGGCCCTTGTACTCCGGCGCGATGAACGAGTCACCGGCCGGGCTCGGCAGGCCGGTCACGCTCTTGACCTCGGGGTGGAAGTAGCCGGCCTCGGCGGTGGTGAAGATGTCCGCCCGATCGATGGCCATGTTCATCGCCTTGCGCAGCGTCGGGTCGTCGAACGGCTTCTTCGTGGTGTTCACGTAGAGGCCGTGGATGCCCAGCACCGGCGGCGCCCACATCTTGTGGTTCTGCTGGTCCTTCGCCACGAACACGGTCTGGTAGTTCGGGATGAAGACGAAGCTCCACTCCGACTCGCCGTTCGCCAGCGCGGTGGTCTGTGCGCTGTTGTCCGTGTAGGACGTGTACCGCAGTTCCTTGACCTTCGGCGGGTCCTGCCAGTAGCCGCTGTCGCGCACGGAGAGCGTCGTGGTCGCCGGGGTGAACGACTTGAGCGTGTACGGGCCGCTGCCGACCGGCTGCTTCACCGGGTCGGTGGCCGGATCGGCGATCTTCTCCCACAGGTGCTTCGGCACGATCGGCACCCGCCACAGCACCTTCTGCTGGTTGACGAACTGCGGGCTGGACATCGAGATGGTGACCTCGTTGCCGCTGGCGACGGCGTCGGTGTACGGCACGCCCTGGTCGTTGAGCGCCGGGAACTTCTTCACCAGGTTGTAGGTGAACGCGACGTCCTCGGCGGTGACCTTCTGCCCGTCGGACCAGGTGGCGTTCTCCCGGATCGTCACCTTGACCGACTTGTAGTCCGACGACCACTCGGCCTTGGTGGCCAGCCACGGCTTGAACGGCTCGGCCGGCTTGACCGGGTTCCACATCATCAGCGGCTCGTAGATCTGCCACCGGTAACCCAGCGACGCGGCGGCCGAGGTGGTGAGGAACGGGTTGTTGTTCTCCGCCTGCGGGCCGTTGGGCATGCCGACGTTCAGCACTGTCGCGGCCTGGCCGCTCTTCTTGTTGGCGTTCGGGCTGTCGCCGCAGGCGGCGGCGCCGGTGACCATCGCGCCGGCCAGCGCCAGGGCGAGGAGTTGCCGTCTTCTCATGGAGGTCTCCCTCGGTAATCCCGCCTTTCTCGGGCGGGATGTGGTGGATGGAGGGGTGTGCGGTGGTGCCACCGGCGGGCGGGCCCGCCGGCATGGTCGCCGGGTACGGCGGGATGGGTCAGGTGACGTGGACGCCCGTCGAGTCGCGGGCGGTGAAGCCGGTGGGGATGACGGTCGGGGTGTCCGGCAGCGAGGTGCCGGCGAGGTGATCGATGAGCAGGCGCGCGGCGGCCGTACCCATCTCCCGCAGGGGTTGGCGCACGGAGCTCAGCGGCGGGTGGGTGTGCCCGGCCAGCGGCAGGTCGTCGAAGCCGACCACCGCCACGTCCTGCGGGACGCGCCGTCCGGCGTCGCGCAGCGCCTGCAACGCCCCGGCGGCCGCCAGGTCGTTGTGGGCGAAGACGGCGTCGAACGGTACGCCGTCGGCGAGCAGCCGCCGCACCGCCGCGCGCCCGCACTCGAAGGTGAAGTCGCCCTCCACCACCCGGTCCGGCTCGATCGGCACGCCCGCGTCGGCGTAGGCGCCGGCGAACCCGGCGAGCCGCTCCCGGGTGCAGCCGAACCGGCGCAGGCCGGTGACCACCAGCGGACGCCGCCGGCCGAGCGTCAGCAGGTGTGCGGCGGCGGCCCGGGCGCCCGCCTCGTTCGTGGTCCGCACCGACGGGAAGCCCGGCTGGTGGCCCCGGTCGTCGATGAGGATGACCGGCAGGCCGCGGCGGTGCAGCCCGGTGATGTAGTCCAGCGTGCCCTCGGGTTCGACCACCAGCAGGCCGTCGAACGACTTGGCCGAGACCTGGGAGGCGAACCGGCGCATCGACTCGTCGCCGTGGGTGCAGGTGAACAGCAGCATGCCGTAGCCGGCGGCCTCGACCACGTCGGCCGCGCCCTGCAGCACCTCGCCCATCCAGGGCCAGGTCAGCGCCGGCACCAGCATGCCGACCACCCGGGTACGCCCCCGGGCCAGACCGACGGCGCGGGCGCTCGGCACGTACCCGAGGTCGCTGATCACGGCGCGGACCCGGTCGGCGGTGCGCGTGTGCACCTCGCCCTTGCCGTTGAGCACCCGGGACACCGTCGTCTTGCTCACCCCGGCGCGGGTGGCGACGTCGGCGATGGTGATCGGCACGTGACGCTCCCGGGTCGCAGGGATGTGCGGGGTGTTTCGGAACCGGTTGCGGAAGCGGTTCCGGTGGCAGTCAACCCAAGTGGCGCAGGTCACGTCAATCACAGACGGGTAACGATGTATTGCTAATTTTGAGCTGTGAAAAAAGCGCCCGGGCAGCGGGCCTGTCGATCACGGTGATGAGCAGGGTCGATGCGTCGCCGGCCGTCCGAACTGGACGTTCAGGGGCGCGCGTACACGTCGCCGGAGTTGGCCTCGTCCGGCAGCGCGTCCAGGTGCGCCGCCACCTCGGCGGCCGGCCGCCAGCCCGGCAGCCCGAACGTCATCTCGTCGCCGAGCGCCACCGTGAAGCCGGTGAAGCCGAGCGCGGTGAGCCGGTCCAGGCAGCGTGCCGCGGTCGCCCGGGCGATGGTGGTGAACTCGAACGACAACGCCGGAACCGGCCGGCTCAGCCCGGCCAGCACGGCGTCCTCGAAGCCCTCCACGTCGATCTTGACGAACGCCGGCGCGCCGTACGCGGCCACGAGCGCGTCCAGCGTTGTTCCCGGCACCTCGATCTGCCGGTCCCAGGTCTCGCCCGCCCAGCCGGGCGCCCCGTCGGCGGCGCGCACGAACCCGGGGGAGGCGGTGGAGACGGTCGGGTTGGTCGAGTTCACGTGCAACCGCACCGCTCCGGCGGTACGCCCGCACGCCGCCTCGACCACTGTCACCGCGTCGTCGCCCGCGTGCATCTCGCGCAGCACCCGGGCGCACAGCGGCTGCGGCTCCACGGCCACCACTGTCGCGCCGAGGCGGCGGAAGCTGCCCAGCCGGTCACCCACGTGGGCGCCGACGTCGAAGACCAGGTCACCGGCGCGGACCAGCGGGGCGTAGAACGCGTCCAGGGCGGCGTCGCGCGCCGGGTCGCCGTGGTAGAAGTCCAGCGAGCGGCGCAGCCCGGTCATCGCCGGGTCCGCCCTGAGCGCCTCGATCACCCTGTCGCGCACCCCTCCGACGTTAGCCAGCGCACCGCTCCGGCGAGCCCTGTTCGCATTCCCGAGGCAATCACCCCATCCTCCTAGGACGCCTTGGGGAGGTGTCCCACTTCGCGCGGGAGGGGTGCCACGTGAGTGGAACGTCATGAGTGTCTCCGCCCGTGTTTGACACCTATGACGTTCCACTGACCGGGCCGTGGCACCGGCCGAGCATGCCCACCCGGCCCTCAGCCGGCGTCGCCGGGATCGGGAAGTGGTTACGGGGTTTCGACGACCTCCTGGCCGAGCGGCCACAGCGCGGCCGGGACCAGCTTGAAGTTGGCCACCCCGAACGGGATGCCGATGATCGTCACGCAGAGCGCGACGCCGGCGAGGATGTGCGACAGGGCCAGCCACCAGCCGGCCAGCACCACCCAGAGCACGTTGGCCAGACCGGAGGGGAGACCGGCGCCGGGCCTGGGCACGATCGTGCGGCCGAACGGCCACAGCGAGTACAGGGCGAGCCGTAGCGAGGCGACGCCGAACGGGATGGTGACAACCAGGAGGAAGCAGATCAGGGCGGCCACGCCGTAGCCCAGGGCCAGGACGAAACCCCCACCGAAGACGAGCCACAGCAGGTTCAGCAGAAAGCGGATCACCACTCCATGATCCCTCGCCGCCGCAAGGGCCCGGGAACAGTGATCGGCGAGCTGCTCCGGGCGTCCGGCATGACCAAGATCGAGGCGGACCGGACGGCCGGCGCGGGTCAGCCCACGTCGAGGGCCACCAGCCGCTCCCGCACCTCGGCCACGACGGGATGCTCCGGCACCAGGGCCGCCAGGGCGTCGGCGAACGCCCGGCCGGCGGCGAGGTGCCGGTAGTCGCGCAGCGTGTCGAGCGCCGCGAGCAGTTCCTGCCGGACCGGCCCGGGCCGGGACAACTGCTCGCGTACGCGCGGCGGCAACCGCGCGTACGCGAGCGCGCGGAACGCCGGGTCGGCCATCCCGGGCACCTCGAGAAGCAGATCCACCAGTTCGCCGTCGTTGCGGGGCGCGGGAACGATGTTCGCCCGCGGCCGGTCCTCCTGGGCGGCCAGGTGCAGCAGCGCCTGTCGGAGGACGACATAGGACCGGTGCTGCGGTGAGTCGGGCCGGACGATGCCGAAGTGGTCGCCGGGCAGCACACCGGCGTCCGGGAAGACGCTGCGGGCGGACGCCGCCGACACCACGCCGTCGCTCTCGCCCGCGAACGCCAGCACCCGCATCGACGGCTCGGGCACGTGCACGAGCCGGTGCAGCACGGCGCGTTGGGCGTCGAGCACCGCGGCGTTGAGCGGCCGTAGCTGTCGTTCCTGCGGGTTGGCGCGCAGCAACGCCCGGCGGGCCGGCAGGCCGAGGTCGGAACCCGCCGTCGGGCAGGCGTACATGAGCAGGAGGCGGATGCGGGCCAGGTCGGGGTCGTCGTCGGTGAGCATCCGGGCCAGGGCCCGCTGCGCGACCAGACCGCCCTGGCTGTGCGTGACCAACGCCAACCGGGGACGGTCGGCGAGATCGTGGCGCAGGAACGTGCGCAGGCTGTCGGCCACCTCGTCGAACGTCGGCACCTGCCGCAGCGGGTGCAGGGACAGCAACGATGTGGCGTAGCGGAAGGCGTGTGTCTCCACGTCGGCGAGCGCGGGATCGCGGCGGATCAGGTCGCGGCAGGCCGACCACACCTCGTCCGAGGAGAGGAAGCCGTGGACGAACACCACAGTGGTTGTGGCCACAGCGTCACGCTAGCACCGTGCCGCTCGCCGAGGACGGTCCGAAAGCCGTCGCGCCACGTTGTGGCGATTCGGCAAGCCGGGCGCTGTCGAGGGCCGCCAATATGGATAATGACTCCCCGTGAATCAACCGTACGCAATCGATGTCGACTCGGAGTTAGTCGATCTTGGAGCGGTCTCGTTGGATCGCCTTCCTGAGCTTGACCAGGAGATTCTCGGTCCGGTCATGGGCCGGCTGCTGCGCCGTGTCGACGATCCCGAGAGCATCACCAGTGGTTACAATCCGCAACGACTCGACTGATTTCGGCCGTCCGGGTGGAGGACGCATGACCGTCACGCTGCCGTTGGACGAGCCGGTGCGGCACCGGCTCGGCCGCCACCACTTCGGGGCCCTGGCGGCGGGCGGCGGCGACGCCGGCACCGTCGACGAGCTCCTGACCGCCGAGCACAGTTGGCGGCTCCTGCAACTGCGCGCCGTGCTGGACGCGGTGGCCGAGACACCGGAGGCGGCGGGCCCGCTGCCACCGGTGGCCGACGCCTGGGCGCTGCTGGTCGCCGCGCAACGCCACGCCCCGGCCGTGGTCGACCGGCTGCTCGCGCATCCGCACGTCGGCACCTGGGCCGGTTACGTCCTGCGCCGGCTGCGCGGCTCCACGGTCACCGCCGAGGGTCCACTCTGGGTCGACCTCGGATATCTGCACGCGCTCGCGGCCGCGGCCGGCGTACGCGCGGGCCTGCCGTCGTTCACGCTGCGGGTGCCGGTGCGCGACGGGTTCGCCGCGCTGCCGACGCTCGGTGGCGCCGTGCTGCCGGCCGGGCAGCGGTGGACGGTGGCCGAGGTCGCCGCCGCCGACGGCGGGGCGACAGTCTCGCTGGACGGACACCGGGTCAGGTTCGACGGTGCGGGCGGCGGCACGGACGGCTGGTTCGCGCTGCCCACCGTCCGGGCCGAGGCCGGAGGGCAGGCGCTGACGGTCGGGCTGGACTTTCTCGACCCGTACCGGAACCTGCGCAGCCCGACCCCGCCGGACCTGGACACGGTCGCGGCGATCGACCGCTGGCGGACGCTGCTCACCCAGGCGTGGGAACTGCTCGTCCGGGTGTGCCCGGAGCGTGCGGCGCCCATCGCCCGTGGCCTGTTCTCGGTGGTGCCGCAACGCCCGGCGGAGCGGTTCCGCACCATGAGCGCGTCGGCCGGGGACGCGTTCGGCAGCATGCTCATCTCCGAGCCGGAGGACGCGCCGGAACTCGCGGTCACGCTGGTCCACGAGTTCCAGCACATCAAGCTCGGCGGCCTGCTGCACCTGACCCCGCTGCTGACCGCCGAGCCGCCGCACCGGCTGTACGCGCCGTGGCGGGACGACCCGCGCCCGCTGG
Organism: Micromonospora sp. NPDC005257; assembly: GCF_042872445.1. Classification (NCBI taxonomy): domain Bacteria; kingdom Bacillati; phylum Actinomycetota; class Actinomycetes; order Micromonosporales; family Micromonosporaceae; genus Micromonospora; species Micromonospora sp. NPDC005257. Next base: position 81,587 of record NZ_JBIAKL010000011.1, read on the forward strand.
GCGGTCTCCTCCAGGGCGTGTACGCCTTCGTCGGGATCACCGAGTTCTGGCGGGCGTACCGTCCGGTGGCCGGCGGTGCGGCGCGGACCGTGGCGCACTTCGAGTTCGCCAGGTGGCGGCGGCAGGTCACCACGACCCTGGCGGCGCTGCGGGCCCGGCCCGAGCTGACCGACGTCGGCCGGCGCCTGCTGGACGGCCTGGCCGACACCGCCGCGACCTGGTGGCCCGAGCCGGTGCCGGCGGAGGTGCTCGCCGCGGCCGACGCCGCTGTGGACGACCACCGGGCACAGTGGCGGCTGCACCATCGGCGCCCCGACCCGGCGGTGGCGCAGGCGTTCGCGGCGGCCCGGGAGGCCGGTGACGCCCGTCCGGACGGCGACTACCCGGAGCCGCCGGTCGAGGCGGACGCCGGAGCGCGCCGGCTCGACACCCGCGCGGTGCTGTTGCTGTGGCGGCTCACCGACGCGGAGGGCTTCGCGCGGTTGCGCAAGGACCCGTCGAGCGTCGGCGAGCAGGTCACCGGCGCGTCCGCGGCCGACCTCGCCTACGCCGCCGGTGACGTCGGGCAGGCGCATGAGCTCTACCTCGCGGAGCTGGCGGCCGGCTCGGCCAGCCCGTCGGCGTGGGCCGGGCTGGGGCTGACCACAGCCGCGCTGGGCCTCTCCCCGGCGGCCGAGGCGCTGCGGAGCCGGCCCGAGCTGGTCCGGGCCGTGCACCGTCTGCTCCGCGCCGGGGCGCCTGTCGATCCGGTGGACCTGGCGGCCTGGGTGGGGCCCTCCGCGGCTTGACACCACGGTCCACGGTGGCGGTGACCGACCGCCACCGTGGACCCCGGCTACAACGGCATCGGGTCCAGGTCGCAGTCGCCGCGGACCGTCGGGTCCAGACCGGCTCGGGTCGCCGGGTGCGTGTCGCCGAGGGTCCGGTGGAACGTCGGGCCGGTCTCGTCGAGCAGCGCCCGCCCCTCCGCGTTCCGGCCCAGCGCGATCAGGTCCATCGCCAGGTTGCCCAGCGCGATCAGCGTGGTCGGGTGCTCCGGCCCGAACACCTCCCGCGCCCGCTCCACTGTCGCCCGGTCCAGCTCGTACGCGGCCTGGTGCTCCCCGAGCACGAAGAGGTCGTTGCCGAGGTTGATGGACGCGGCCAGGGCCAGCGGATGATCCCCGCCCAGCCGGCGGGTGAGCACCGCCAGACCCGCCTCGTTCATCGCCCGCGCCCGCGCCGCGTCGCCACGCAGCCGGTGCACGATCGCCGCGTTCGCCCGGGCCGCCACCGTGTACGGGTGCTCGTCGCCGAACAGTTGCCGGTAGTGCTCGCCGATCTCCTCGCTGAGTTGCGCCGCGGCGTCCAGTTCGCCGGTGGCGCGCAGGTCGACGGCGAGACCGAACGCGGCGAGCAGCGTGTCCGGGTGGGCCTCGCCGTATCGGGCGGCGAAGCCGTCGCGTACCTCCTGGGAGAGGGCGCGGGCGGCGACGTGGTCGCCGGCCTTGCGCACCGCGGAGGCCAGCCGGCGGCGGGCCAGCAGCGTCTGCGTCTGGGCGCTGCCCCAGACCAGCGGCAGCCGGTCCACCACGTTCTGCATCTCGGCCCGTGCGGGCAGGTACTCGCCCAGTTCCCGCCGGTCGATGATGAGGTTCAGCAGGGATTCCAGCGTCTGCGCGTGGTCCTCGCCGAACAGCAGCACCCGGTGCGCGTAGGTGGCCTGGTCGACCGCGAAGGCCCGCCGCATGTCACCGGTGAGACGCAGGCTGACGGCGAGGTTGTGGGCGGCGTTGAGCGTGCTCGGGTCGTCCTCGCCGAGCAGCGCCACGTGCCGCCGGTAGACGTCCTCGTCGATCCGGAGGGCCTGGGTGAAGTCGCCGGCGACCCGCAGGTCGGCGGCGACCGCGCCGAGGGCGCTCAACAGCTCCTCGGTGTCCTCGGCGGCGGCGCTCTCGTGGGCCCGCAGGATCCGGGTGTTCAGGTCGGCGGCCTCGGAGTGCCGGCCGAGCCGGTAGAGCATGAAACCGAGCCACTGACCGACTTGGAGCGTCATCGGGTCGGTCTCGCCGAGCCGCTCCCGCCAGGTCTGGTAGGCGTGCCGGGACAGCTCCAGCGACGCCTCCATGTCGCCCCACCAGTAGAGGTAGCGGGCCTCGTTGTAGACGAGCTGATGCACCCAGCCCTGGGCGGACTCGACCGCGCCGGAGACCAGCACGTGCGGGTACAGGTCGGCGTAGCTGGGCCAGTTGCCGGGCGTGTCCGGGTCGTTGCGGTCGCCGGTGGCGAGCAGCCGGTGGGCGCTGGCGCGCATGGCGTCACGTTCGGCGTCGTTCATCCGGTCAAGGAGCACCGCCTGGATCAGCCGGTGCATCTGGATCGAGTTGGTGCGGTGGATGACACGGGCCAGCGCGTACCTGTTGATGTCGCGGATCGCCCGGCCGAGCCGCATCGGGTCGCGCAGCGCGCCGTTGAGGTCGGGGTGGATGTCGGCGTTCTGCGCGCCGCTGAACAGCGTGCGGGGGATGGGCTCCGGGGCGAGGAAGGAACACACCTGCAGCAGGCGGAACGCGGCCGGGTTGGCGACCACCAGCCGGTCCAGCGAGACGTTCCACGCGGCGGCCACCGGGAGCTGGTAGTCCATCGGGGGTGCCTGTTCGAGCAGCTCGACCCGCTTCTCCTCGAACAGCCGCAGGTACTCCTCGGCCGGCATGCCGGTCTCGGCACGCCAGGCGGCGGCCTGTTCCAGGGCCAGCGGCAGGTCGCCGAGCGCCTCGGCGAGCTGGTCGGCCTGTTCGTCGGTGAGTTCCGGGCCGCGCCGGCGGAGCAGCTCGACGCTCTCGGTGCGGGTGAAGACGTTCACCTCGAGCGTGCGCGCCATGGTGGCCCACTGCGGGTTGCGCGAGGTGATCATGATGCTGCCGGAGCCGCCGATGGGCAGGTACGGCAGGAGCACCTCGGGGCTCTCCGCGTTGTCGAAGATCAGCAACCAGCGCGGGTGGGGCCGGCCGAGCCGCAGCGCCTCCTGCACAGCGAGGCGGGCGCTGCCCACGTCCGGCCCGGCGGTCAGGTTCATCCGGTGGGCCAGCTCGACGAGCGAGGCGCCGATCTGGGTGGCGCGCTCGGCGGGGATCCACCAGATCAGGTCGTACTCGCCCTGATGCTGGTAGACGTACTCGACGGCGAGATGCGACTTGCCCACCCCGCCCATGCCGTGCAGCGCGTGCGGCAGCACCGCCGTGGTGCCGCCCTGTATCTGCCGGTGCAGCAGGGCGAGCAGGTCGGCGCGGCCGGTGAAGTTCGGGTTACGTGGCGGGACGTTGCCCCAGACGGCGGGGGTCCGGCTCGGGGTGGTGGCGTCCACTGGGGTCGACGACAAACCGGCTCCTTCAGCGGGGACGCTACGGGGGACGTCGGCATCTTCGCCTACCGCCATGATGACATTCGTGCCCCGCGATGCGGGAGTGTCGCGGACGTCGCGTTCGCCCGGCGTGTCCGGCTCGATCGCCTCGCGCAGCCGCCGGGCCCGCCCCAGATAGCGACCGGACAACGCGCGCAGCACCGCCATCTCGATCCGGGCGACGGAACCCGCCGGGTCCAGCGGCGTGCCGTCCGGGTCGGACAGCACCCGGCCCCACGCCGCCAGCTCCGGCCGGTCCGGGCCGAGCCGCGCCGCGAGGGCCCGCCAGACCCGTGCCGTGTCGGCCCGGCGGCCGTTCGCCAGCAGCTCCTCCCGGACGCCGGGGCGGAAGCCGACGCCCGCCCGTCCCGGTCGCGGCTCGACCAGCGGGCCGGTGAACACCTCGGCGAGGTGCACGTCGCCGGCCTCCCGCACCACCTCGTCGCGGACCACCGCGATCACCGCCGGCTCCAGCGGCGCCGCGGCCAGGCCGGTGGCCAGCCGCAGCGCCGTCGGTGACGCCCAGGAGACGAACTCGCGTACCGCCGCCGCCGGATCCCACCGCTGCGGCGCACGCCGTTCGGGCGGTTGCGGCGTCCGGGCGTACGCCAGCACGGCCGGCAGGTCGACCCAGCGCGGATGGCGGCCCGCGATCAGGTCCACCCAGGCGGCCAGCCAGCGGGTCCGCAGCTCCACCACCGGCACCGGGATGGCGTCGGGATCCGCCGGACGGCCCAGGTCGGGCAGCGCCCGGAGCGGGTCCGGCTGCCGCCACCACAGGCGGGCGTTCGGCACCCCGGCCCGGGGCGCCCGCAGGCCCAGACGCTGCGCGGCGAGGCCGCCCCGGTGCCACATCTGCTGCGGCAGCAGGTGCACGACGGCCACCGGGTGGCGTTGCGCCCACGCCCGCAGGTGCGGCAGCGCCGCGCCGCTCCGCCAGGCCGGGGCGGCCCCGTCGGAGAGCACCAGGACGATCCGGTGCCGCCGTACCGTCGGCAGTCCCGTCCCCGCGGGCACGGCCGGGCCGTGGCGACCGTGGCGCAGCACCACCTCCTCGGGGCCGGTCCCGCCGGTGGAGAGGCGGCACACGCGTACGTCGTGGAAGGCCACGTGCCGGCGCAGCAGCGTGACGAAGGTCCGCACCCGGGCCGACCAGACCGTCATCGACGGGTGGTCGTCCACCACGAGCACCGCGTCCCAGCGAGCCCGGGCGGCCCGCCGCAGCACGGGCCGGACCAGGCCGGCCTCGGCCTGGGCGGCGGTGGCCTCCTCGTCGTACACGATCAGTTCCCGCGGCGAGACCAGCCGCCGGAAGGGACGCAGCACCTCGGCGAGGTTCTCCTCGCCGGAGGCCGTGCCGGGACCGGCCGGGCCGACGGCGAGCCGGGCCGGCACCGTCATTCCGGGTCCGCCGTCGGCCCGCCACGCCACAGCACCTCGGCGAGGCGGTCCCAGTCGGCCTCGCCCCCCTCGGCGGTGGCGAGCTGCACCGCGTCGAGGAGCTGGTCCAGTGTGGGCGCGTCCGGATCGCGTTGCCGGTCCAGGAACGCCCGCACCAGCCCGGCGGCGGCCGGTGGACGCCCGGCGAAGTGGGCGTCCACCATCCCCAGCAGGGTCGCCTCGTCCGGGTCGGCCATCCGCAGCCGCAGGCAGTGGCGCAAAAACGCCGGCGGGAACGCCCGGTCCTCGGTGCAGGTCATCACCACCAGCGGGAACTCGTGGCACCGGATCCGGCCGCCGCGCACCGTGGCCCGGCCGCCCGGGTCGGCCGTGTGCACCGTCACCTCGGGGCTGCGCGGCGCCGCCCGGACCAGCTCGGGAATGGCGAAGCCGCCGTCGTCGAACACGGTACGCAGTTGCTGGGGAAGGTCGATGTCGCTCTGGTCCAGTTCGTCGATGAGCAGCACCCGGGGGATGCGGTAGGGCAGCAGCGCGGTGCCCAGAGGCCCGAGACTGAGGTGCTCGCCGAGTTCCTCCCCGACGGACCGGCCGGGGCTCTGCCCCGCGCGCACCCGCCCGAGCGGGTCGTGCTGCCAGAGGCCCGCGCGGACCGTGTCGTGCGTGCTGACCGGCCAGTGCAGCACCCGGCCGAGGCCCAGCTCCCGGGCGATCCGGTAGGCCAGGCTGGACCGGCCGGAGCCGGCCCGGCCGGTGACCAGCAGCGGGCGGCGGAGCAACAGCGCCGCGTTGACCAGGTCCACCTCGCCGGGGTCCGGGTGGCGGGTCGTGACCGGGCCGAGCCGACGCTCCCGGTCCGGATCCTCGGCGGGTGCCGGCGGCTCGTCCGGCCCGCCGTCGAAGGCACGCCAGCGCGGCGGCGCCGGCCAGCGCCGGTCCCGCTCGGCCGGGTCGATCGGCTCCCCGGTGCCCCGGTAGACGCGCCAGCCGGCGTTCCCCGGCGCGCTCATGCCGGCCACCCCAGCCGGTCGTCCGGCCGGTTCAGCTCCGGGGTGCGGTCCGGATCGTCCCAGAGCAGCACCAGGTGGCGGCCGTTGTGCCGCTCGGTGTGCGGTTCCAGGGCGAGCGCGTCCAGCCGCGCCCGCCGGGCGTGCACCGGGAGGCGCGCGATGCGTCCGTCGGCGGTCATGTCCCGGATCTCCTCCCAGAACTCCGTGTCGGACGGGCGGGTGCGGTGCCAGACGATCACCGGCAGACCCGCCCGCAGGGCGGTCATCACTTCCTTGAAGCCGAACCGGTTCTCCGGCGCCGTCGCCGGCGCGGAGCTGAGCAGCAGCGTCGACCAGCTCAGGTCGGCGGTCAGCTCGGCCTCCAGCCGGGTGAAGTACGCCGTGCCGTCGGGCCGGCTGCGGAAGAGGCGGCTGTGCGCCGGCTCGGCCTGGAGGTGTTCCCAGCGGCGCCGCCACGCCCGGTGCCACTCGGGCTGGCGCAGCCGGTCGAGACTGCGGACGACCACCGGGTAGTCCATCGCCAGCACCTTCTGCTCCAGGTGGGCGCTGGCCGCCTCCTTACGCCACCAGGCGACGTCCTCGTTGAGCAGCTCCACCGGCAGGACCAGCTCGACGGCGACGTCGGCCCGCCGGTCCGACCACTCGATCTCCATCTGGTGGACGATCCGCTCCACCGTCGCCTCCAGGTCCGCGTACGCGACGTCGGTGAGCTGGCCGTGGCGGCGGGAGTGCCAGCCCTGCGCGCCCTGCCACTGCCGGTAGTGGGAGACGGTGTAGACGGTGCTGCCGGGGGCGAGGTCCGGCTCGACCTGGATCACCAGGTAGACGTACGGCTCGGGGGTCTGGTCGCCGGCGTTGACCCGGGCCCGCCGCAGGTCCAGGTCCCCGGTCAGACCCAGCAGGCTGGCCTGCCGCTGGTTGCGGTCGCGGATAGCGCGGGCCGTGGCGGTGTCCACGTCGTGCTCCAGCAGGACCAGGAAGAGCATGTTCGGGGGCAGCCCGCGCGCGGGCGCGTTCTGTCCGGTCAGGTAGACGAAGACGTCCCAGGCGCTGACGCACCACGACGGGGGTGTGGCGGTCGTGTGGTCGGTGGCCCGCTGGTAGAGCCAGCCGAGCGAGTCCGGGCGGTGCGTGGACAGCGCCGGACGCAGCTCGGTCCAGTCCGCGGGGGTCAGCAGCTCCACCACGTCGGTCTCGTGGTGCAGTCGGCGCAGCCGGTCGAGCTGGGCCGCGGCCGGCCCGAAGAGGGCGACGACGTCGACCAGGGCGCCCAGGTCGGCCCGGCAGACGCGGACGATCTCCTCGCTCTGCGCGCGGGGGTTGCGATGGTCGTTGAGGCCCTGGTCGGACAGCCGCTCGCGCAGCCGGACGACCAGCTGCTGGCGGCTGTCGGCCTCCTGGAGCAGGCGCATCCCGGACAGCAGCTCGACCAGTTCCTCCTCGATGCGGCGCCGGGGGTCGGCGCCGGGAGACGGAAGCTGCGTCATGTGTCATCCGGTTCGTCACGCGGTGGGGGAACAGGGCCGACCGGCGGGGCCGCGACGGCACGGCGACGGGCGGCGGCGATGGACGTCCATGATCGCAGTGGTGGAGACCGTCTCACGTAGACTGTCCGGTCTCCGACACCGGCGGCGTCATCCATCGGCGTCCTCCGATCGATGACGGCCGAGCACGCACCATTCTGACGGTGCGGTCACGTGGCGACCACGGGGCGTGCGCGGAGGCGCTCCCTTCCCTACCCGAACGAACGTTAAGCTGAACGTGTCCGTACCCCGGACGCCGCACCGGCTCACCCACCCCACGGAGCTCACCGCGCTATGAACGTCGACCGGATCCTGCCCACCGACGAGGCCCACGACCTGCTGGACCTCGCCACCGAACTCGCCGACCGCGAGCTGGCCCCGGCAGCCGCCGGTTTCGAGTCCCGCGGCGAGTTCCCCCGGGAGGTGCTGCGCACTCTGGGCCGGGCCGGCCTGCTCGGTTTGCCGTACGCCGAGGAGCACGGCGGCGCCGACCAGCCGTACGAGGTGTACCTCCAGGTGCTGGAGATCCTCGCCAGCCGGTGGCTCGCCGTGGCCGAGGCGGTCAGCGTGCACACGCTGTCCTGCTATCCGCTGGCCCAGTTCGGCACCGACGAGCAGCGCAAACTGCTGCCCGACATGATCGGTGGGGAGCTGCTCGGGGCGTACTGCCTCTCCGAGCCGCAAGGTGGCTCGGACGCCGCGTCGCTGACCACGCGGGCGGTGCGCGACGGCGACGCGTACGTGGTGACCGGCACCAAGGCGTGGATCACGCACGCCCGGGTCGCCGACTTCTACAACATCTTCTGCCGCACCGGCGGTCCCGGCCCGAAGGGCATCTCCTGCCTCCTGGCCGACCGGTCCACGCCGGGCATCCACCCGCAGGCCGCCGAGCGCACCATGGGCCTGCACGCCTCGCCGATCGCGCAGATCGCCTTCGACGACGCCCGGGTGCCGGCGGAGCGGCTGATCGGCGGCGAGGGCGCCGGGTTCGCCATCGCCATGTCCGCGCTGGACTCGGGTCGCCTGGGCATCGCCGCGTGCGCGGTGGGCCTGGCCCAGGGCGCGCTGGACTACGCGGTCGGGTACGCCCGGGAGCGCCGTCAGTTCGGCCGCGCGATCATCGACTTCCAGGGGCTCGGGTTCAACCTGGCCGACGCCGCCACCCAGATCTCCGCGGCCCGGGCGCTCACGCTCGCCGCCGCGCGGCTGCGCGACGCCGGCCGCCCGTACTCGATCGAGGCGGCGAAGGCGAAGCTGTTCGCCACCGACGTGGCGATGCGGGTGACCACCGACGCGGTGCAGGTGCTCGGCGGCGCCGGGTACGTCGCCGACCACCCGGTCGAGCGGTGCATGCGCGAGGCCAAGGTGCTGCAGATCGTCGAGGGCACCAACCAGATCCAGCGGCTGGTCATCTCCCGCGCGCTGGCGAAGGGCTAGCCTGTCGCGGTGACCTTCCCCCGGATCACCGTGGACCCCGACGTCATGGGGGGTGCGCCCTGCGTGCGGCAGTCGCGCGTCCCCGTGGCCACCCTGCTGGCCATGATGGCCGACGGCATGTCCGTCACAGACATCCTCACCGACCTGCCGTTCCTGGACGAGGAGGACATGGCGGAGGTGCTGAACTACGCCGCGGACGCGGTGCGTGACCGGACGGCGCGCTGAGGACCACCGCGGCGGGCCGGGTGCGGCGTGGGAGCGCTTTTCCGGCTAGGGTGCAGCGCGTGGAGGAGATCGACCGTGCCATCGTCGCCGCGCTGACCGGGGACGGTCGGCTGTCGTACACGGACCTGGCCGAGCGGGTGGGCCTGTCGGTGTCGGCCGCGCACCAGCGGGTCCGCCGGTTGGAGCAGCGCGGGGTGATCAAGGGGTACGCCGCGCGGGTGTCGTTCGAGGCGCTGGATCTGCCGCTGACCGCGTTCGTGGCGATCCGGCCGTTCGACCCGTCGCAGCCGGACGACGCGCCGGAGCGGCTGGCGCACCTGTCCGAGATCGACTCGTGCTACTCGGTGGCGGGGGAGGACTTCTACCTCCTGCTGGTGCGGGTGGCCAGCCCGGCCGACCTGGAACGGGTGCTGCAGGAGATCCGCACCTCCGCGAACGTCACCACGCGGACGACAGTGGTGCTGTCCACGCCGTACGAGAACCGGCCGCCGAAGATCAGTGGCGAGCTGTCCGGCCGGGGGCGTCCCCGGCCGGCGTCGGAGCCGGCAGGTTCCACCGTCTGACCACCCGCCGGCCGTGCTCGTGACCGAGCACGCTGAGCGTCGCGGTGTCCAGCCGCAGCAGCGCGCCGGCCGAGGGCGGCAGCCCGATCCAGCGCGCGCCCAGCACCCGCAGGCTGTGCCCGTGTCCGACCAGCGCGACGTCGCCCTGCTCCAGCAGCGCTGTCACCCGACCCAGTACCCGGTCAAGGCGGTCGCCCACCTGGTGCGGTGACTCCCCACCGGGGCCGCCGTCGGTCCAGATCGACCAGTCCGGCCGCTCCCGCTGGATGTCCGCGGTGGTGCGGCCCTCGTACTCGCCGTAGTTCCACTCGGCCAGGTCGGGTTCGATCGCGTCCACGGTGAGCCCGGCCAGCTCGGCGGTGCGGGTGGCGCGCCGCCGAGGGCTGGACAGCACCCGGGCGAAGCGCCGGCCGGCGAGCAGGGGAGCCAGCGCGGCAGCCTGCCGCTCGCCGTCGGGGGTCAGTTCGAGATCCGTGTACGAGGTGTGCCGGTGGGCGGCGCTCCAGGCAGTCTCACCGTGCCGGATCAGCAGGATCTCGTTCACCGGCCCAGTCAATCACGTCGCCGGTACGCCGACCTCTTCAACCTATTGTCCTAGGATGCCGTACGCGATGTGGGACACCACACGGCGTTCGGAACGACAGATACCGGGAACGCGGCAAGGGCAAGGCTCAGCCGGACGATCGGAGAGCGACATGAGCTTCACCGACAAGGCCAAGAACAAGGCTCAGGAGATCAGCGGCCTGGCCAAGGAGCGCATCGGCGACGTGACCGACAACGAGCGGTTGCGGGCCGACGGCGCCTCCGAGCAGAGCACGGCGCGGGCCCGGCAGGCCGGGGAGCACGCCAAGCAGGCCGGCCGCGACGTCAAGGACGCCTTCACCAAGTGAGTACGCGAACGGCGGGCCACCTCATCGCGAGGTGGCCCGCCGTCGGGTGCGTGGGATCAGTCGTCGCGGTGCGCGCGCCACCAGGCCTGGCCGGCCTCCGGCAGCGTGTCGATCGGGTCGTAGTAGGCGTACCGCTTGTTCAGCGCCTCCAGGTCCGCCGACTCGATCGAGGTGCGGTAGTTCTTGGTCCAGTAGGAGATGCCGCGCTCGCGGTCGTAGTCGGTGAGCATGTGCACCCAGCGCTTGCCGACGAACGGCACGTCGCAGACGATCCGTGGGGTGGCGTAGCCGGGCAGGTAGCCCATGATGTCGTGCTGGAGCTGCTGGGCGTGCCAGACCGGGACACGCCAGTGCTCGGCGTTGGGGATCATGTCGCACATGTAGAAGTAGTACGGCAGGATGCCCGCCTCGCCCTGCAGCGCGAAGCACAGGTCGAGCAGGTCGGCGTTGGTGGCGTTGACGCCGCGCATGAGCACGCCCTGGTTGCGCACGTCGCGTACGCCGACGTCGAGCGCGGTCTGTGCGGCCTTGGCGACCAGCGGGGTCAGCGACTGGGCGTGGTTGACGTGAGTGTGGATGGCCAGGTTGACGCCGCGGCGGGCGGCGGTGCGGGCGACCCGTTCGAGGCCCTCGACCACGTCGGGCTGCAGCCAGTGCTGGGGCAGGCCCATGAGGGCCTTGGTGGCGAGCCGGATGTCGCGGATCGTCTCGATCTCCAGCAGGCGCATCAGGTACGACTCGAGGTTGCGCCACGGCACGTTGGCGACGTCGCCGCCGGAGACGACCACGTCGCGTACGCCGGGGTGGGCCTTGAGGTAGGTGATGTGGGCGTCGTAGCGGTCGACCGGCTTCAGGGTGAGCTTGAGCTTGTCGACGGCGGGGGTGGAGTTGCCGACGAGGTCCATGCGGGTGCAGTGCCCGCAGTACTGCGGGCAGGTGGAGAGCAGTTCGGCGAGGACCTTGGTGGGGTAGCGGTGGGTGAGCCCTTCGGCGACCCACATGTCGTGCTCGTGGAGGCTGTCGCGGCTGGCGTACGGGTGCGAGGGCCAGTCGGTGCGCCGGTCGGAGGCGACCGGGATCATGTAGCGGCGGATCGGGTCGGCGAGCAGCGCCTCGGTGCTCATCGGCTGATGCGGCACCATGGTGTTGAGCATCTGTGGCGGCACGAGCATGGACATGGTGGCCAGGGCCTTCTGGTCGGCCTCCAGGTCGGCGTAGAACGTCTCGTCGACGGTGTCGCCGAGGACGGCGCGGAGCTGCTTGATGTTCTTGACGCAGTTGACCCGCTGCCACTGGGCGCTCTCCCACTGGTCGCGGGTGATGTGGCGCCAGCCGGGGAAGCGGGTCCAGTCGGGTTCGACGAGGGGCGCGCGGCGGTATTCGTAGGGCTGTCCGGCGGTCGGGACGGCGACCGGCGCGGGGCGGGGCGTCGGGATGCTCTCCACCGGTTGGGTCTGGGTCACGGCCCCTCCTCGTCTGCGTGCGGGTTGATCAACGGATGCGTAGGCTACTGGAAAATCTGCGGTGAAGAAATTAGTCTGCCGGAAGTTTTCCCGCGACGCGAGCCCTGGCCAGGGGTTCGGGCGGCTGAACATAGGGGGTCGGCGTGACGTCACCGGTGGGTCTGCACCGAGTCGTGGAACCGGCGGGGGTGCTGCCGCAGGCGGCCTGGCGACTGGACCCCGACCCGCGAATCGGGGCGAACGAGGTGCGGATCCGGGTCGAGCGGCTGAACCTGGACGCGGCGAGTTTCCGGCAGCTGGCGGAGAAGCACGGCGGTGACGGGGACAAGGTCCGCGCCGAGGTGCTGGAGATCGTGTCGACCCGGGGCAAGATGCAGAACCCGGTGACCGGTTCCGGCGGGATGCTGATCGGCACTGTCGAGGAGGCGGGGCGCCGGTCGCCGCTGGGGCTGCGGGCGGGTGACCGGGTGGCGACGCTCGTGTCGCTGACGTTGACGCCGCTGACGATCACCGACGGGCTGGCCCGGTGGGACGGGCGCAGCGAGCAGGTGCCGTGCGACGGGTACGCGATCCTGTTCGCCCGGTCGATCGCGGCGGTGCTGCCGCCGGACCTGCACCCGGAGTTGTCCCTGGCGGTGCTGGACGTGTGCGGGGCGCCGGCGTTGACGGCGCGGGTGGTGGCCGAGCAGGTGGCGCGACGTTCCCGTGAGGGTGATCCGCGTCCGGTGTCGGTGGCGGTGATCGGTGGTGCCGGCAAGAGCGGGTCGTTGTCGCTGGCGGCGGCGCGGCGGGCGGGCGCCGTCCGTACCGTCGGGGTGGTTCCGGTGGAGGCGGAGCGGGAGGCGCTGACGGCGGCCGGGCTGGCCGACGCGGTGGCGCTGGCTGACGCACGGGATCCGGTGGGGTTGTCGACGGCGGTGACGACGGCGCTGGGTGTGCCGGCGGACGTGACTGTGGTGTGCGTGGACGTGCCGGGGTGTGAACACGGCGCGGTGCTGGCCACGGCGGACGGCGGTACGGTGATCTTCTTCTCGATGGCGACGAGTTTCGCGGCGGCGGCGCTGGGCGCGGAGGGCCTGGCGGCGGACGTGACGATGCTTGTGGGCAACGGGTACGTGCCGGGGCACGCGACGCTGGCGCTGGACCTGTTGCGGGCCGAGCCGGGGGTGCGCGGCCTGTTCGAGGCGCGTCTTTCGGCAGACTGACACCATGACGAACCCCTCGACGCTGTATCGCGGCGGAGTGCTGCACTGTCCGGCCGACCCGAGCGCGACGGCGCTGCTGGTGCGCGGCGGGCGGATCGCCTGGTTGGGTATGGACGCGGAGGCGCCGCGGGCGGACCGGGTGGTGGAGTTGGGTGGTGCGCTGGTGACGCCGGCGTTCGTGGACGCGCACGTGCACGCGACGGATACCGGGTTGGCGTTGTCGGGGCTGGATCTGTCGGCGGTGCGGTCGGCGGGTGAGTTGCTGGCGGCGGTGTCGGCGTTCGCGGCGGGTCTGCCGGGTGACGCGGTGGTGCTGGGGCACGGCTGGGACGAGTCGGGCTGGGTGGAGGCGGCGTTGCCGGATGCGGCGGCGCTGGACCGGGCGGCCGGTGGGCGGCGGGTGTACCTGTCGCAGGCGTCGATCCATTCGGCGCTGGTGTCGGCGGCGTCGCTGGCGGCGTGTCCGCAGGTGGTGTCGGCGGCCGGGTACGACGCGTCGGGGTGGTTGCGGCGGGACGCGCACCACGTGGTGCGGGCGGCGGCGTTCGGGTCGGTGACGCGGGCGCAGCGGGTGGCGGCGCAGCGGCGGGCCCTGGAGCACGCGGCGTCGCTGGGTGTGGCGGCGGTGCACGAGTGCGGTGGTCCGGACATCTCCGACGAGGAGGACTTCACCGGGCTGTTGGCGTTGTCGGGGGCCGGGGTGCCGGAGGTGTACGGGTACTGGGGTGAGCTGCTGGGTGCGGCGAAGGCCCGGGAGTTGGGCGCGGTGGGCGCGGGTGGTGACCTGTTCGCCGACGGGGCGCTGGGGTCGCGGACGGCGCACGTGTCGGCGGCGTACCTGGACGGTGAGGCGGGGGCGTGCGGGCACGGGTACGTGTCGGCGGAGCAGGTCCGTGATCATCTGCTGGACTGTGCGGCGCACGGGATGCAGGGCGGGTTCCATGCGATCGGGGACGCGGCGATCGGGACGGTGCTTGCGGGGTTCGGGCTGGCGGCGCGGACGCTGGGCACGGACCGGTTGCGGGCGGCCCGGCACCGGGTGGAGCACGCGGAGATCATGAGCAAGGCGTTGATCGCCGGGTTCGTGGAGTTCGGGATCGTGGCGTCGATGCAGCCGGCGTTCGACAGGTTGTGGGGCGGCGCGGGCCGGATGTACGAGTCGCGGCTGGGGTTGGCGCGGTCGCTGGAGTCCAATCCGATGGGTGCGATGCACGGTGTCGGGGTGGCGTTGGCGTTCGGGTCGGATTCGCCGGTGACGCCGGTTGATCCGTGGGGGTCGGTGCGGGCGGCGGCGGCGCATCACAATCCGGCGCAGCGGATGAGTGTGCGGGCGGCGTTCGCGGCGCACACGCGCGGCGGCTGGCGGGCGGTGCATCTGGACAACGAGGGTGTGCTGGCGTTGGGGGCGCCGGCGACGTTCGCGGTGTGGGACACCCCGGCGGGCGTGGAGCGGGGGTTGCCGGTGGTGCTGGCCGAGGATCCGGAGTTGCGGGGCGCGGACGATCCGACGCCCCTGCCGGTGTGCCGGGCCACTGTGTTGCGCGGTGACGTGATCTATCAGGAAGGGTCTTCGTGACAGGGAAGCTTGGGCTGGATCCGGCGCTGGTGGCGCGGGCGCGGGAGTTGGCGCGCCGGGCCGGGCAGCCGGTGGTGGATCTGGCGCGCAGCCACACCACGGTGTCGGTGGAGCGGGCGGTGCTGCGGCTGGCGGGGGTGACCGGCGCGGACCCGGACGGCATTCCGTGGGTGAACCGGCTGGTGGACGCGGTGGTTGCGGATGTGGGGCTGGGTCACGGGGTGGCGGCGCCGGTGTTCGACGCGCTGGCGCGTGAGGGCATCACCGATGTGACGTTGCTGGCGCAGAAGGCGGCGGCCGGGTCGGTGCGGTTCGCGCAGCCGTCGGGGAAGGCGGCGACGGCGGCGCGGCGGGCGTCGCGCAAGGCGGTCGCCGCGGGGGTGCGGCGGATCGACCGGCGGCGCGCGGAGCGGGACCGCCTCGTCAAGCGGTTCGGGGATCCGGAGCGGCGGCCGTGGATCTACCTGATCGTGGCGACCGGTGACATCTACGAGGACATTCCGCAGGCGCAGGCGGCGGCGCGGGCCGGCGCGGACGTGATCGCGGTGATCCGGTCGACGGGGCAGTCGCTGCTGGACTACGTGCCGGAGGGGGCGACCCGGGAGGGTTTCGCGGGCACGTACGCGACGCAGGAGAATTTCCGGTTGATGCGGGCGGCGCTGGACGAGTCGTCGAAGGAGCTGGGCCGGTACGTGCGGTTGACGAACTACGCGTCGGGTCTGTGCATGCCGGAGATGGCGACGCTGGCCGGCCTGGAGCGGCTGGACATGATGCTCAACGACTCGATGTACGGGATCCTGTTCCGCGACATCAACCCGATCCGCACGTTCGTGGACCAGCGGTTCTCGCGGCAGGTGCACGCGCGGGCGGGGATCATCATCAACACCGGTGAGGACAACTACCTGACCACCGCGGACGCGGTGGACGAGGCGCACACGGTGACGGTGTCGCAGTTGCTGAACGAGTTCTTCGCGCACGAGGCGGGGCTGGCGGACTGGCAGTTGGGGCTGGGGCACGCGTTCGAGATCAACCCGGATGTGCCGGAGTCGTTCCGGTTGGAGCTGGCGCACGCGTTGCTGGCGCGGGAGTTGTTCCCGGACGCGCCGTTGAAGTGGATGCCGCCGACGAAGCACATGACCGGGGACGTGTTCCGGGGCAACCTGCTGGACGGGTTCTTCAATCTGGTGGGCACGATGACCGGGCAGGGGATCCTGCTGGTGGGGATGATGACCGAGGCGGTGGTGACGCCGTGGCTGTCGGACCGGGACATCGCCCTGCAGAACGTGCGGTACGTGCTGGGCGCGGCGGGCGGGTTGCACGAGGACTTCGTGCCGGCGCCGGGCGGGTTCATCCAGGCGCGGGCGCACCGGGTGCTGGGTGAGGCGGTGGACCTGCTGGAGCGCATCGGGGATCAGTCGTTGCTGACGGCGATCGCCGAGGGGACGTTCGGGATCATGAAGCGGCCGGCGGACCGGGGCAAGGGCCTCGACGGGGTGGCGCGGCACGAGGCGGACTACTACAACCCGGCCACGGAGATCCTGGAGCAACCCTCATGAGCGAGAAGACGGTCGTGCGGCCGTACGGGGACACCACCGGTGACGGCATGGTGCAGGTGTCGTTCACGTTGCCGGTGCCGCACGACAAGCGGGGTGAGGGCGCGGCGGTGCAGCTCGCGAACAGGATGGGCATGGACCCGGCGATGCTGGTGCACGCCAAGCCGATCGGTGACGGGTTCACGTTCTTCGTGGTGTACGGGCGGGTGAACCACCTGGTGGACCTGGCGAAGGTGCAGGTGGTGGAGCGCGACTATCCGCTGCTGTCGGCCAAGGAGGTCAACGCGGTGGTGAAGCGGCGGCTGCGTCGCAAGCTGTCGGTGGTGGGTGCCTGCATCGGCACCGACGCGCACACCGTCGGCATCGACGCGATCCTCAACGTGAAGGGCATCGCCGGGGAGAAGGGCCTGGAGTACTACCGGGAGCTGAAGGTCACGAACCTGGGCGCCCAGGTGAGCGTGCCGGAGCTGGTCGAGGCGGCCCGGCGGGAACGCGCCGACGCGGTGCTGGTGTCGCAGGTGGTGACGCAGCGCGACGCGCACCTGCACAACACGCGGGAGATGTCGGCGGCGTTCCGGGAGGCGATGCCGGCCGGGAAGCGGCCGCTGCTGATCGTCGGTGGGCCGCGGTTCGACGAGACGATGACCGGCGAGCTGGGCGTGGATCGGATCTTCGGCCGTGGCACCACTCCGGGCGAGGTCGCCAGTTACCTCGTCCACGCTTTGATCACCTCCAGGAAGGCGAACACCTGATGAGCGATCCGCGTGTCGGTCTGACCGTCACCCACCGCCGCTATGTGCCGTACTCCCACGCCCACTACGCGGGCAACCTGGTCGACGGGGCGTACGCGCTGGGGTTGTTCGGTGACGTGGCCACCGAGGTGTGCATCCGCACCGACGGCGACGAGGGGTTGTTCGCCTCGTACGCGGATGTGCAGTTCCGGGCGCCGATGAAGGCCGGTGACGTGTTGGAGGTGACGGCGACGGTGACCCGGGTGGGCACGCGCAGCCGCACCATCGACTTCGCGGCGACTGTGGTGTGCCGGGGCCGCCCGGACAAGGGCGAGTCGGCCGCCGAGGTGCTCGACGAGCCGATCGTGGCGGTCACCGCGACCGGCACGGTGGTCGTGCCCCCGTCGGCGTGAACGAACGGCAGCCCGGCGTGAGCGTCGTCGTCTGCGCCGACGTCGGGTCGACGTACACGAAGGCGGCGGTGGTGGACCTCGACGGCGGCCGGCTCGTCGCGGCGGCGTCGGCGCCGACCACCGTGGGCACCGACGTGCTGCACGGCTTGGACGCCGCGGCCGGCGCGGCCCTCGCGTCGGCCGGGGTCGCTGAGGCGCCCTGGTTCGTGTGTTCGTCGGCTGGGGGTGGGCTGCGCCTGGCGGTGGTGGGTTACGAGCCGCTGGTGACCGCTCAGGCGGGTCGGCGGGTCGGTCTGTCGGCGGGCGCGAACGTGGTGCACGTGGCGGCGGGCCGGTTGTCCGGCGCGGACGTGGCGGCGTTGCGGTCGGCCCGTCCGGACGTGGTGCTGCTCGTCGGCGGCACGGACGGCGGCGACTTCGAGACGGTGACGCACAACGCGACGCGGCTGGCGAAGGCCCGCTTCCGGGTGCCGGTGGTGCTGGCGGGCAACGTCGAGGTGCGGGACGACCTGTACGCGCTGCTGGCGGGCGCGGGGGTGCCGGTGACGGCGGCGGGCAACGTGCTGCCGCGCATCGGGGTGCTGGAGCCGGCGTCGGCGCGGGCGGCCATCCGGGAGGTGTTCCTGCGGCACGTCATCGGCGGCAAGAAGCTGTCCCGGGGCGCCCGGTTCGCGCGGCTGGTCCGGGCGGCCACCCCGGACGCGGTGCTGACCGGCGTGGAGGTCCTCGCCGGCACGCTCGGCGGTGACCTGGCCGTGGTGGACGTCGGCGGGGCGACCACCGACGTGTACTCGGTTCTCACCCCCGACGAGCGTGACAGCGGCCCGAGCCAGGAGGTGGCCGGGACGCTGTGGCGGGCCCGCACCGTCGAGGGTGACCTGGGCATGCGGTGGAGCGCGCCCGGTGTGGTGCGCGCCGCGGTCGAGGAGCGGCTGCTCGACGCGGCCGACGAGCCGGAGCTGGCGGCAGCGGCGGCGGTGCGGGCCGCCGATCCGGGGTTCCTGCCGGCCGGGGACGCCGAGCGGGCCGTGGACCGGCGTATCGCCGCGCTGGCGGCGACCGTGGCGTTGCGGCGGCACGCGCGGGGCGCGGCGACGGGGGAGCGGGCCGGGCGGGACCTGCGGGAGGTGAAGCTGCTCGTCGGCTCCGGTGGGGTGCTGCGCCACGCCGACCCCGGTGACGCGGCGGCGGTGCTCGACGCGGTGCTCACCGACCACGCCGGCGGGTGGCCGTTGCCGCGGGGGGCCCGCCCGGTCGTCGACGTGGACTACGTGCTGGCCGCCGCGGGGCTGCTCGCCGCCGACCATCCGGGCGCGGCGGCGGCGATGCTGCGGCACCACCTGGGCGCCTGAACCGGGCTCGGGATCGAGACGCGCCGACGCGACACGCCGTGTCGCATCACACGACAGGCCGGGGTGGGTTGACAGCGGCGGGGGTCTGCGCCGTACCGTCTTTGAGTCCTACCACGGGAAGCGGCTGTTGTTCGCTTCGTCCCTTCGTCCGCTGGCCGAGCGACCGGAAGGTTGCGGCGGCCAGGTCCAGCGGGCGGGGGTCGGCGGGGCGGCGCGAACCGGCCGCGGTTACCGGTGTACGGGCAGGGTGAGAGGCACGGCCAGTAGACAACGGCCAGGCGGGGGCAGCCAGTCCACGTCGGGTCGGTCCGAAGGTCGGCGCCGATCGTCTTCGCCCCACCGGCCGGGAAGGGCCTGGGAGCATCGGGGCGCGGCTTCGGCCGCGCCCCGATTTCATCCCCCCGATATCCCCCGTGTCAGCGGCCCGGCCCGCTCAGCGGCCGAGTCGCCGGTAGCGGCGCACCGCCGCCGGCGCGGCCACCGCGATCAGCGCCAGCGGCCAGACGATCGCCAGTTCCAGCGCGTGCCGCGCCGGCCACGAGTCCCCACCGAGGCCCGGGTTGCCGAACAGGTCCCGGGCCGCGGCCACTGTCGCCGACAGCGGGTTCCAGGCGGCGATCGCGCCCAGCCAGTCCGGCATCAGCTCCGGCGCCACGAACACGTTGGACAGCGCGCTGAGCGGGAACGCCAGCGGGAACACCACCACCGCGACCGTGTCCGGGTTGGGCACGAGCAGCCCGAACAGAATGCCCACCCAGGTCATCGCGACGCGCAGCAGCAGGATCAGCGCCACCGCGGCCAGCGCCGGGCCGACGCCGTCGCGCCAGTGCCAGCCCACCAGCAGCCCGCACACCACCAGCGTGGTCATCTCCAGGCATGCCCGTACCAGGTCGGCGCCGGCGCGGCCGGACAGCAGCGCCGAACGGGCCATCGGCAGCGACCGGAACCGGTCCACCACGCCCCGGCCGGCGTCCACCGCGATCGCCGACGCGGTCGCGCCGAGGCCGTACAGCATCGTCATCACGAACACCCCGGGCAGCAGGAACTCCCGGTAGTTGCCGCCGCCCGGCACGGCCATGCCGCTGCCGAACACGTAGCCGAACACCAGCACGAACATGATCGGCAGGCTGAAGTAGAGGATGATCTCCTCCGGGGCGCGTACCACGTGCCGCATGTTGCGTCCGGCCATCAGCCACCCGTCGGCAAGCGCCCTCACGACGCCACCCCCACCCGCTGCGCGTCGGCGTGACCGCCGGTGAGGCGCAGGAACGCCTCGTCCAGCGTCGGGCGGCGCACCAGCACGTCCTCCACCGCCACCCCGGCGTCGTCGAGGGCCCGCAGCACGGTGGTGAGCACGGTGATCCGGTCGCTCACCGGCGCGTCCACACGCCGCAGATCGGTGTCCACCGTCGCGGTCGCGCCGGTGGCGCGTCCCACGACGGCTGCCGCCGCCGGCAGGTCCGCCGCGTCGCGGACCACCAGTTCCAGCCGGTCGGCGCCGATGCGGGCCTTCAGCCGCTCCGGGGTGCCCTCGGCCACGACCCGGCCGGCGTCGATGACGCACACCCGGTCGGCGAGGTGGTCGGCCTCCTGCAGGTACTGGGTGGTCAGCAGCACCGTGGTGCCGTCGGCGACCAGTTCCCGCACCGCCGTCCACAGACCGTTGCGGCTGCGCGGGTCCAGGCCGGTGGTCGGCTCGTCGAGGAACAGCACCCGCGGCGGCACCACCAGGCTCGCCGCCAGGTCCAGGCGGCGGCGCATCCCACCGGAGTAGCCGCCGGCCGACCGGTCGGCGGCCTCGGCCAGGCCGAACCGGTCCAGCAGATCCTCGGCGCGGCGCCGGGCCCGCCGGGCGGTCAGCCGCCGCAGCCGGCCGAACAGCACCAGGTTCTGCCGCCCGCTGAGCACCTCGTCGACCGCCGCGTACTGGCCGGTCAGGCTGATCGCGGCCCGCACCCGGTCGGGTTCGGCGGCGACGTCGTGCCCGGCCACCCGGGCCCGGCCGGCGTCGAAACGCAGCAGCGTGGTGAGGACCCGCACCGCCGTGGTCTTGCCCGCCCCGTTGGGGCCGAGCACCCCGTACACGGTGCCGGCCGGCACGGCCAGGTCGAAGCCGTCCAGGGCCGTCGTGCGGCCGTACCGTTTTCGTATTCCGTCGGCCAGCACGGCCGTCGCGTCGTCGGTCATGGCGTCAGCGTCCCCGGCGTCGCTGACCGGCCGCGTACCGCGCGCACCGGGCGGCGCCGCGCCGGTCAGCGGCCGTCGAGCAGCGCCAGGGCCCGCTGCCGGGGCAGGCCCGCGCCTTGGGCGTACGGGCTGGTGAACGCCGCCTCACCCAGGCGTTCCCGCAGCGTGGCGGCGGTCGGTGTGCCGGCCGGGGCGTCGGCCGCGCCGGTGCCCGCCAGCAGCGCCGCCGCCGCGCCGAGCAGGCGGGCCGCCGTCTCGTGGTCGCCGGCGCGCAGCAGCGGCCCGGCCAGCCCGTCCGCCGCCGCGGCCACCACCGGCACGTCCCACACCCCGGCACCGGCGGTGAGGACCTGCCGGTAGTGGCCGCGGGCGGCCGCCGGGTCGCCGGCGGCGTCGGCGAGCTGCCCGAGCATCACCAGCGCCGCCAGCCGCACCACCTCGGCGCCGAACCAGCCCGACGGGCAGTCGGCGACCGCCCGCTCGCACAGCGCCCGCGCCTGCTGCGGGTCGCCGTCGCGGCGGGCGATCTCGGCGAGACCCAGATGCGCGGCGGCGACCAGTTCCGGCGCGCCGGCCGGACCGGCGATGCGCCGCACCCGCCGGTAGTCCTCGGCCGCGCCGGGCAGGTCACCGGCGAGCAGCCGCCCGTCGGCGCGGGTACGCAGCAGTTCCGCCAGGTCGAGGGTGGAGCCGAGCTGCTCGGCCAGGTCCAGCGCCTGCGCCATCGGCGCGGCCGCCGACCCGACGTCGCCGGTGCGGTAGGCGGCCTCGGCCAGCGTGCTCAGCGTCACGATCATGCCCCAGCGGTCGTCCAGGGCCCGGAAACCGGCCAGCGCGGCGTCCAGGTCGGTGCGGGCCTGCTCGTGGCGGCCGTGCAGTATGCCGACCATCGCGGTACCCAGCAGGCCCAGCGCCCGGCTCCACGGGTCGGCGCCGACCAGCCGGTCCCGGACGGCCTGCTCGTGCAGCGCCGCCGCGTCCTGCGGTGACGGGGGACCGCTGGCCATGCCGGACAGGTAGAGCAGGAACGGATGCCGGGGCGGGCGGGCCAGGGTCCACAGGATCCGCGACGCGGTGTCCACGTCGCTGCGGTCGCCGCCGGCGAGCGTGGCGACCAGCAGGCCCAGCGCGTACTCCTCGGACAGGCCGTCGGGCGGGCCGTCGAGCCGGCCGACCAGCCGCCGGGCCAGCGCCGCGCCCTCGCCGCGCAGGCCCCGCAGCCACCAGTAGAACGCCAGCGTCGCGACCAGCCGCAACCCGGTGGCGGTGTCCGCGTGCCGCAGCGCCACGTGCAGGTCGTCGCGCGCGGCGTCCAGGCGGCGCAGCCACCGGTCCTGGCCGCCGCCGCGCAGGCCCGCGTCGCCGGCCAGCGCCAGATCCAGGAAGTACGCGGCGTGCGCGTCCCGCACCCGCCCGGTCTCGCCGTGCTCGGCCAGCCGGGCCGCCGCGAACTCGCGGATCGTCTCCAGCATCCGGTAGCGCCCGCCGGTGGCCTCCACCAGCGACTTGTCCACCAGGCCGGCGAGCACGTCCAGGACGTCACCGGCGTCCGGCGCGCACACCGCCTGCACCGCGGCCAGGTCGGCGGCGCCGGCGAACACGCTCATCCGGGCGGCCAGCCGCCGCTCCGGGGCGTCGAGCAGGTCCCAGCTCCACCCCACGACCGCCTCCAGCGTGCGGTGCCGGGGGGCCGCGGTGCGGTCGCCGCGGCGCAGCAGCCGGAACCGGTCGTCCAGACGCGCCGCGACCTGCGTCACCGGCAGGGCCCGCAGCCGCGCCGCGGCCAGCTCCAGGGCCAGCGGCAGCCCGTCGAGGGTACGGCAGATCCGCAGCACCGCCGGGGTGGTGGCGGCGTCGAGACGGAACCCGGGTGACACGTCGGCGGCCCGGTCGGTGAACAGCCGCACCGCCGGGTACGCGGCTGCGGTCTCCGGCGCGGCCGGCCCGTCCGGTGCGGGCAGCCCGCCGACCGGGCACAGCGCCTCGCCGGTGAGGCCCAGCGGCTCCCGACTGGTGGCGAGCACCCGCAGTCCGGGCGCGGCGGCGAGCAGCCGGCCGGTCAGCCGGGCCGCGTCGTCGATCACGTGTTCGCAGTTGTCCAGCACCAGCAGCAGCCGCCGGTCGGCCAGCGCCGCCACCAGCCGGGCGGTGAGGTCGGCCGGGCCGCCGGGTGTGCGCAGGCCGGCGTCGCGCAGGTCCAGCGCCGCCAGCACGGCCGGCGCTACCGCCGCCCCGGGTGCGACAGCGGCCAGCTCCACCAGGCACACCGGGCCGTCGTGGCCGGAGGCGACGGTGGTGGCCAGCCGGGTCTTGCCGGCGCCGCCCGGTCCGTGCAGGGTGACCAGCCGCGCCGAGCCGAGCAGCTCCCCGACGCGCCGCATTCCCCGTCCCGGCCGACGAAACTGGTCAGCGGGCTGGGCAGCCGGGCGGGCGGCGCGGCGTCGTCACGCAGCAGCGCCGTGTGCAACGCGACCAGCTCCGCCGACGGGTCGGTGCCCAGCTCCTCGGCCAGCACCCGGCGCGCGTCGGCGTAGACGGCGAGCGCCTCGGCGCGGCGGCCGGCGCCGTGCAGGGCCCGCATCAGCAGCCCGTGCAGCCGTTCCCGCAGCGGATGTGCCGCCACCAGGTCCCGCAGCTCGGCGATCAGCGGCGCGGCGGCCGGCGCCAGGGCCAGCTCCGCCTCGACGCGATCCTCGACCGCGGCCAGGCGGGCCTGGCGCAGCCGGGCCGCCTCCGCCGCGGCGAAGGGCGCCACGGTCACGTCCGCGAGGGGTTCGCCGCGCCACAGCCCGAGCGCGTCGCGCAGCAGCGCCGCCGCGCCGGCCGGATCACCGGCGGCCAGCGCGGCCCGCCCGGCCTCGGCCAGTGCGGTGAACCGGTGTACGTCCACCCGCTGCCTGTCGATCGCCAGCCGGTAGCCGGCCGGCCCGAACTCGATGGGCACGCCGGGCAGTGACCGGCGCAGCCGCGACACCTGCGACTGGAGCGCGTTCGCGGCCTGCTCGGGCGGCCGGTCGCCGTACACGCCGTCGGTAAGGCGCTGCGGCGTCACGGTGCGGTCGGCGTCGAGCAGCAGCAGCACCAGCAGCGCGCGTAGCCGTACGCCGGTGACCGGCAGCACGCTGCCGTCAGCGGCGTACGCCTGCGTCGCGCCGAGGACACCGAACCGCATGCGCCCGATTGTCGCCTGTCCGCGCCGCGCGCGTGGCACGCCCCACACCGCTGCGGCCGCCCGCCGGTGCGGGCGGGTAGCCTTCGGCCAGTGATCGTGGGGGGATGCCGGTGACGACACTGGACCGGGAACAGCCGCGTGCCACCGACGGGGCACCCGTTGCCGGCGGCGCGCGTCCCCTGCCGTGGACGCTGGCCGTGCCGGCCGCCGTGGCGGCGGGGGTGGCGCTGCTGCTGGCGTTCCCGCCGTACGGGTGGTGGCCGCTGGCGCCGGTCGGTGTGGCGTTGCTGGCCGCCGCCGTGCACCGACGGCGGCTGCGCGCCGGCGCCGGCCTGGGCTTCCTGACCGGGCTGGCGTTGTTCGCGCCGCTGCTGGAGTGGACCAACCTGCACACCGGCTACCTGCCGTGGGCGCTGCTGTCGCTGCTGCAGGCCGCCTATCTGGCGCTGCTGGGCGCCGCCGCGGCCTGGGTCTCGCCGCTGGCCGACCGGCAGCGGGCGGTGTGGCCGCTGCTGACCGGTGTGCTGTGGGTGGGGCAGGAGGCGCTGCGTGACCGCGCCCCGTTCGGCGGGTTCCCGTGGGGGCGGCTGGCGTTCAGCCAGGACACCTCGCCGCTGCTGAAGCTGGCCGCGCTCGGCGGCGCCCCGTTGGTCACGTTCGCCGTCGCGGTCGCCGGTGGGCTGCTGGTCACCGCCGCGTGGCGGGACTGGCGGCGCGCACCCGGGCAGTGGCGGCCGGTGGCCGGGCTCACCGCCGTCCTGGTGGCGCTGCTCTCCGTCGGCACGGCCGTGCCGACGGGGGTACGCGGCGCGGGCGACACCGTCACCGTGGCCGTCGTGCAGGGCAACGTGCCGCGTCTCGGGCTGGACTTCAACGCGCAGCGGCAGGCGGTGCTGAACAACCACGTCGACGCGACGCTGGAGCTGGCGCGGAGGGTCGCCGAGGGCGGGCAGGACCGCCCCGACGTGGTGGTGTGGCCGGAGAACTCCAGCGACATCGACCCGCTGCGCAACGCGGGCGCGGGGGAGCGGATCTCCCTGGCCGCAGACGCGATCGGCGCACCGATCCTGGTCGGTGCCGTGCTGGTCGGCCCGGGGGCGGGTGAGGTGCGCAACGCGGGGCTGCTGTGGCGGCCGGGCACCGGCCCGGACCTGGATCAGGTGTACACGAAACGACATCCGGTGCCGTTCGCCGAGTACGTGCCGTTGCGGTCCATCGCCCGCAAGGTCAGCTCCCAGGTCGACCGGGTCCGGTCCGATTTCGTAGCCGGTGACCGTCCCGGTGTCCTGGACGCCGGCCCGGCCGTCCTCGGCGACGTGATCTGTTTCGAGGTCGCCTACGACGGCATCGTCCGGGACACCGTCACCGGCGGCGCGCAACTGCTGGTGGTGCAGACGAACAACGCCACGTTCGACGTGGCCGAGGCCCGCCAGCAGTTGGCGATGGTGCGGCTGCGGGCCGTGGAGCACGGCCGGGCGGCGTTGATGGCCTCCACCGTCGGGGTGTCCGGGTTCGTTTCCCCGGACGGGCGGGTAGACGGTGCGACCGGGTTCAACACCGCCGCGGTGGTGGTGCGGCAGATGGAACTCGGCGACGGGCGCACCCCGGCGACCACGGCCGGAGTGTGGCCGGAGGTGGCGCTGACGGCGCTGGCGGTCGCGGCCCTGGCCGGCGCGGCGGTGCTGCGCCGCCGCCGGGAGGTCGCTCCCGGCTGAGCCGACGAGAGGCGGTGCGACGGTGGGCGTGGCAGCCGACAGGCGGACGGTCGGTCATCCCGGGGTGGGACGGGTCCTGGTGGTCATCCCCACCTACAACGAGGCCGACAACGTCGGGCGCATCGTCGCCCGGGTGCGCGAGGCGGCGCCGGCGGTGGACGTCCTCGTCGCCGACGACAACAGCCCCGACGGCACCGGCGCGATCGCCGACACGATCGCCGCCGGCGATCCGCGGGTGCACGTGCTGCACCGGGCCGGCAAGGAAGGGCTCGGCGCGGCCTACCTGGCCGGGTTCGCCTGGGCGCGGGCACGCGGCTACGACGCGGTGGTGGAGATGGACGCCGACGGCTCGCACGCCCCGGAGGACCTGCCGGCGCTGCTGCACGCCGCCCACGACGCCGACGTGGTGATCGGCTCCCGGTGGGCCCGCGGCGCGCGGGTGCTGAACTGGCCGTGGCGGCGGCTGCTGCTGTCCCGGGTCGGCAACCTGTACGCGCGGCTGGCGCTGGGCATGCCGGTCAGCGACGCCACCGGCGGCTACCGGGTGTACCGGTCCAGCGCGCTGGACGCAATCGACCTGGATTCGGTGCGTTCGCAGGGGTACGCCTTCCAGGTGGAGCTGTCCCGGCTGGCGCACCGCGCCGGGGTGCGGATCGTGGAGGTGCCGATCACGTTCGCCGAGCGGGAACACGGCGACAGCAAGATGAGCCCGCTGATCGTGGCGGAGGCGCTGTGGCGGGTCACCCGCTGGGGGGTGCGGGACCGCCTGGCGGCCGCGTCGTCTCGCCCGGACGCGCTCGCGCGCTGGCCTTGAGCGAGGGCGTGTCATGCTTGAGGTGCGTGATGACCCCGTGCTGATGAGGTGAGATGCGCCGAGGACTGAAGTTCGTGCCACCGGCCCTGCTGCTGCTCGCGCTGCTGGAGGTGACCGTTTTCGTGCTGGTCGGCCGCGCTGTCGGGTTCGGCGCGGCGGTGCTGCTGGTGTTCGGGGCGTCCCTGCTGGGCCTGGTGCTGCTGCGCCGTGAGGGCATGCGGGCGTGGCGCGGCTTCCGCGCGGCGGCGCAGGCCGGCCGGCCGCCGGGGCCGGAGGTGACCGACGGGCTGATCGGCCTGCTTGGTGCGTTGCTGCTGGCGCTGCCGGGCCTGGTCAGCGGCGTGGTGGGGCTGCTGTTGCTGGTGCCGCCGCTGCGCCGGCTGGCCGGTGGCGGGGTGCGCCGGGCCACCGAGCGGCGGGTGTCGTCGATGGTGGCCGGTGACCTGTTCGGGCCGCGCCGGGTGCGTGTGTACCGGGGTGCGCCGCAGCCGGCCCCTGAGCCCGCACCGGCTCCGTCGCCGTCGCCGGTCACCGACCCGGGCAAGGCCATCGAGGGCGAGATCGTCGACCGCTGAGGCGCCTGGAGACAGCGAAACGCCCCCGGGATCACCCGGGGGCGTTTCAGCGCGTTACGGACGGTCAGGCACGACCGCGGCGGGTACGGACCTCCTGGAGACGCTCGGCGAGGATGTCCTCCAGCTCGGCGATCGAGCGCCGCTCCAGCAGCATGTCCCAGTGGGTACGCGGCGGCTTGGCCTTCTTCTGCTCCGGCTCGGTGCCGTCGACCAGGCGGGCGACGCTGCCGTCGAACTTGCACTCCCAGGTCGCCGGGACCTCGGCGTCGACGGCGAACGGGACCTCGAACTGGTGGCCCTTGGCGCAGAGGTACTCGCGGGTCTGGCGTGGCGCGAGCTCCGTGTTGCGGTCGGACTCGTAGCTGACCGCTCCCAGCCGGCTACCGCGCAGCATGCGCTCGCCCATGATCGACTTCCCCTCGTTCGTGGTGCTGGTCTTCGGGTGTAACGGCCGGTGACCGCTCGCCCATTCCCCGGGCCCACGGCGGCAGGGCCGTAAACGGGTCGGGAGCGTCAAGGGTAACCGGCCATGACAGCTGCCCGGCGGGCTCGTCCCCGGCCGGGCCGAATCGGTGGGTTGGTTCGCCTGCCAGCGGGGATGTTACCCACCTGTCCGTGTGCCGGAGGTGACGATGAGCAACGACGCGCCGGTCGGAGCCCGACCACCCGCCGGGAAGACCTTCTTCGGTCATCCCCGCGCGCTGTCCACGCTCTTCCTCACCGAGATGTGGGAGCGGTTCAGCTTCTACGGCATGCGGGCGATCCTGGTGCTGTACCTGACCGCCACGGTCGCCGACGGCGGCCTGGACATCGGCGAGTCCAGCGCCAACGCCGTGTACGGCACCTACAACGCCATGGTCTACCTGATGGCGCTGCCCGGCGGCTGGGTCGCCGACCGGCTGATCGGCGCGCGCCGCAGCGTGCTGTGGGGCGGCGTGGTGATCGCCGCCGGCCACTACGTGATGGCGATCCCCACCGGGTGGAGCGTCTTCGCCGGCATGGCGCTGATCGTGCTGGGCACCGGTCTGCTCAAACCGAACATCTCCACCATGGTCGGTGACCTGTACGAGCGGGACTCGCCGCGTCGCGACGCCGGGTTCTCCATCTTCTACATGGGCATCAACCTGGGCGCGTTCATCGCCCCTCTGATCACCGGCTTCCTCGGCGAGAAGATCAACTGGCATCTGGGGTTCGGCGCCGCCGCGATCGGCATGACCTTCGGCGTCCTCCAGTACGTGCTGGGCCGCCGCAACCTGGGCGACGCGGGCGCCCGCCCGGCGGACCCGCTGCTCGGCGCGGACCGGCGGCGCGCGCTGACCCGCATCGGCGTGGCGAGCGTCGTGGTGCTGGCCGTGCTGCTGGTGCTGCTGCTGGCCGGCTGGTTCACCGTCGACGCCGTGGTCAACCTGCTCACAGTGGTCACGGTGCTGGTGACGGTCGGCTACTTCGCGCGGATCCTCACCGACCGGGAGATCAGCGGGACCGAGCGCAGCCGGATGAAGGCGTACGTGTGGCTGTTCCTGTTCGCCGCCGCGTTCTGGCTCATCTACGACCAGGCCGGATCGGTGCTGAACATCTTCGCCGCCGACCAGACCGACCGGTCGGTGGGCGGGTTCACCTTCCCGGCTTCCTGGTTGCAGTCGGTGAACCCGATCCTGATCATCATCGGCGCGCCGCTGGCCGCCGCGCTGTGGCTCAAGCTCGGGCACCGGGTGTCCACGCCCACGAAGTTCGCCGTCGGTCTGGTGCTCAACGGCCTGTCGTTCGTGCTGATGGCCGCCGCCGCGCGGGCCGCCGTCGGCGGCGACCTGGTCTCACCGCTGTGGCTTGTCGCGGTGTACGCGATCCAGGTCGCCGGTGAGCTGTCGCTGAGCCCGGTCGGCCTGTCCGCCACCACGAAACTCGCCCCGGTCAAGTACGCCAGCCAGATGCTGGGCCTGTGGTTCCTCGCCACCGCCGTCGGTGACGCCATCGGCGGTCAGGTGGCGCGGCTGGCCGAAACCTGGTCCCAGCCGGTGTACTTCCTGACCTTCGGGCTGGCCTCGGTGCTGCTGGGCGTGGCCGCGGTGATGTTCACCCGCCAGATCCGGCACCTGATGGCCGGCATCCACTGACCGCGCTCACACCGCCGGGGTCGGTGGCAGCGGCAACGGCAGTCCGGGGAGCCCGTCGATGCTGGCGGCCACGTGGTCCTTGCCGGCGAAGTACGCGCTCAGCGACGCGTCGTCCTCCCGGGCGAACCGGCGTTCGTGCAGGTCACGGTCGGCGTCGTAGGTCATGAACGGCACCGCGTAGCCGCACGTGTCGCGGATCAGCCCGGCGTGCGCCACGATGATCGCCCGCAGACCGTGCGGACCCGGGTCGATGTCCGGGAAGTGCCGCAGCAGGCCGGGCCAGCGCGGGTCGTCGCGGAACACCGGCTCGCCGCGCCCGTGCACCCGCACGATGTTCGGCGGGCCGGCGAACGCGCACCACATCAGCGTGATGCGGCCGTTCTCCCGCAGATGGGCGATGGTCTCGGCGTTGCTGCCGGCGAAGTCCAGGTATGCCACGGTGTGCTCGTCGAGCACCGCGAAGCAGCCGCGCAGCCCTTTCGGGGACAGGTTGACGGTGCCGTCACCGGACAGCGGGGCGGTGGCCACGAAGAACATCGGCTGCGTCTCGATGAAGTCCCGCAGCCGGCCGTCGATGCGCTCGTACGTCTTTCCCATGCCCCGATCCTCGCCGCCGGCCCGGCGCGGCGCTGCCCCGTTCCCAGCCCGTGGCCGCTCAGCCGGTACGCGTGCCGAGCCGCGCCAGTGCGGTCGCCAGATCGCTCACCTGGTCGGCGAGCTGCCCGGCCCGGCGCTGCGCGGCGTCCCGGTCGGCCTCGATCACGGCCGTGCGCGCGGCCAGGTCGGCCGCCCGGGCCTCGGCGGCGCTCGCGGCCCGCCGCGCCTCGGCCAGCTCCGCGGCGAGCGCGTCCCGCTCGGCGGTACGGGCGGCAGCCTGCTCCACGGCGGCGGCCATGTCGGCACGGGCGCGCTCGACGGAGGCGGCAGCCTCGGCACGGACGGCCTCGATCGCCGCGCTCGCCTCGGCGCGGGCGCGTTCCAGCGCCGCCTCGGCGTCGGCGCGTGCCACGTCGGCGCGGTCCCGTTCGGCGACGGCCTGCCGCACGGCGGCGGCCTCGGCGTCGGCGCGTTCAGTGGCGGTCCGGGCCGCGCGCTCCGCCTCGGCGGCCCGCCCCTGGGCGGCCTGCGCGTCGGCGCGGGACTGCTCGGCCCGGTCCAGGGCCTCGGTCGCGGAGCGGGTGGCCCGTTCGGCGTCGGCGCGGGCGCCGTCCCGTTCGGCGGTCAGCTCGGCCGCCCGGCGGCGTTCGGTGTCGCGTTCGGCGCGTACCGTGCGCAGTTCGTGCCGGGCGGCGTCGCGGTCGCGTTCGGCCTGCACCCGCAGCGCCTGCGCGGCGCCGGCCTCGGCGCGGGCGGCGTCGCGGGCCTCCTCGGCCGCGGCGGCCCGCTCGGCCGCCGCCGTGGCCGCCGCGTCCGCCCGGTCGGCGCGGTCGGTGGCGGTGTCGCGTTCGGCGTACGCGGCGTGGGTCTGCTGACGGTCGCGGGCCGCCGCCGCGGTGGCGTCCTCGGCCTCCCGGCGGGCCTCGTCGCGTTCGGCGTGGGCCGCCGCGACCTGCGCGGCCGTCTCCGCCCGCAGTTCGGCGAGCTGCCGTTCCACGCCGGCCGGGGACAGTTCGGCGTGCAGCGCCTCGGTGAGCGTCTCCACGATCTGGTCGAGCCGGTCCACCGCCTCCCAGGTGCGCGCCACCTGCCCGGGCAGGCCGGGGGAGTTGCGGTGGCGCATCCGCGAGTTGCGGGCGGCCCGCTGGCAGGCGCCGTCGTTGTCCCGGCAGTAGCGGAACGGGCGGCCCGCGCCGACGCGTTGCGGCACGTCACGTCCGCAGTGGGCGCAGGGTCGGGTGTCGGTGGCGGGCTCGGCGTCCATCGGGGGCGGAGTCTATCCGGCGGCGTTCGCGCGGGCCGCGCCGTCGAGGGTGTAGCGGCGTTGCAGCAGCACCGCGACCACCATCACGGCGGCGGGCAGCAGCCCGAAGCCGTAGCGCAGCGCGTCGAGCGCGGCCGGGGACTGGGTCACGCTCTGCCCGGCGGTCGAGGCCACGAAACCGCCGGCGGCCAGGCACAACGCGTACGCGTAGGGGCCCAGCGCCGCCCCGGTGGCCTCGGTGGCGGTCCACACCCCGGTGTACGTGCCGGCCCGCTCGGTGCCGCCGGCCGCGCGGATCACGTCGGGCAGCATCGAGAACGGCAGCAGTTGCATGCCGGCGAACGCCACCCCGAGCACCGCCACGGCGGCCACCAGCACCGGCAGCCCGGCCGGACGGCCGATCGCCAGCACGAGCGACCCGGCGGCGAACGCGGCCTGCCCGGCGAGCAGGGCACGTTGCTTGCCGATCCGCCGCGCCACCGCCAGCCAGCCCGGCGTGACGAGCAGCGCGGGCGCGACGAACGCGGCCACCAGCACCGTGGTGAGGCCGGGGCGGCCCAGCTCGTACTCGGCGTAGTAGGGCACACCGGCCAGCACGAGGTGGGTGGTGGTGGACATGGCCAGGTACGCGCCGACCAGCCAGCGGAACTGCCTGTCGCGCAGGCTGGCCGCCAGCGCCCGCCA
Organism: Micromonospora sp. NPDC005257; assembly: GCF_042872445.1. NCBI lineage: Bacteria > Bacillati > Actinomycetota > Actinomycetes > Micromonosporales > Micromonosporaceae > Micromonospora > Micromonospora sp. NPDC005257. The sequence goes on from NZ_JBIAKL010000011.1 coordinate 113,427, forward strand.
CCCGCCCGGGCCGTGCGGCGGGACCGTGTCGGCGGCGGTGCGGCGCAACCGGCCGATCCCGGCGACGCCGACGAGCATCGCGGCGAGCATGCCGGCCGCCAGCACCACGCCCATCCGCAGGTAGCCGTCTCGGGTGGCGTCGTCGCCGCCGGCCAGCAGCGGCGCGAGCAGCCCGGAGACCAGGATGCCGAGGGTCAGCACCACCATCCGGAACGCCATCAGCCGGGTCCGCTCGTGGTAGCCGATCCGCAGGTCCGCCGGGGTCGCCAGGTAGGGCACCTGGTACGCGGCGAACAGCAGGTTGCCGGCGACGAAGAACACCGCCACCCAGCCCGCCGCGGCGGCGCCGGTGAGGTCGCCGGGGACCGCGAACAGGGCGGCGAACGCCAGCGGCAGCGCGCACCCGGCCAGCAGCAGGCGGCGGCGGTGCCCGAGGCGGGCCTGCTCGACGTCGCAGCGGTGCCCGATCCACGGGTGCAGCAGCACGTCGGCGATCTTCGGCAGCAGTAGCGTGAGCCCGGCGAGCCACGGTGCGACCGCCAGCACGTCGGTCAGGAAGTAGAGCAGCAGCAGGCCGGGCACGGTGACCCAGACGCCCATGCCGAGCGATCCGGTGGCGAACCCGACGAGCGGGCCGCGCGGCAGGGTGACCGCGTCGGAGCGCTGATCCAGCCCGGTCATGGCGATCTCCTGTCCTCGGGGCACGCCGCCCCCAATCCAACGGTTGCTGGATTGTAGGGGGAACAATGGCCGGATGACCATGCCTCGCCGCCGGCCGGGCCGGCCCCGCCGCGACGACCAGCGGCCGACCCGTGACCTGGTGCTCGCCGCCGCCACCGCGTTGTTCGCCGAGCGGGGCTTCGACGCGGTCAGCGTCCGCGACGTCGCCGCCGCGGCGGGCGTGGACGCCGCCACCGTCGTGCACCACACCGGCACCAAGGCGCAGCTCTACGACGCCTGCTTCGCCCGGGTCTTCAGCGCCGAACGCGAGGTCGTCGAGGCGGCCGGGGAACGTGCCCGGGCGGCCCTGTCGGCCGGGCCGCCCGACGCGCTGCGGGCGCTGCACGACCTGGTGGACGTGTTCGTCGACTTCCTGGAGGACCGGCCGGAGACGACAGCGCTGTGGCTGCGCCGCTGGCTGGAGCCGCAGCGGCACGGCGAACTGGACCGCCGCTACGCCGCGCCGCTGTACGCGTTGGTCGAGGAGCTGTTGCTGGCCGCGGCCGAGGCGGGCACGCTGACCGAGCCGACCCCGCACGTGACGGTGCGCAGCCTGGTCTGGGCGGTGCACGGGCACGTGGTGGCGCTGGCCGCCGGGGCCGGGTCCGGCGCCCGGGAGCGGCGCGAGTTCCGGGCGTTCGTGCACCGGTTCCTCGACGCGCTCTACCAGGGCGGCCCGAACGACACCCGGACTTGACGCCGGCCCGCCCTCCGGGGATTATCCATCGGTCGTTGGATTAAGGAGGCGGGTATGGCCACACCGAGGGTCGCGGTCGTCGGCGCCGGCGCCGCCGGGCTGGCCACGCTCAAGGCGCTCGCCGACGCCGGTGTCCCGGCGATCGCGTTCGAGACGGCCGACACGCTCGGCGGCCTTTGGGTGTACGGCGCACCCGACTCGCCCGCGTACCGCACGCTGCACCTGAACACCAGCAAGGGCCGCACCGAGTTCGCCGACCACCCGATGCCGGCCGACTGGCCCGACTACCCCGATCACACCCGCGTCGCCGGCTACCTCGGCGACTACGCCGACCGGTTCGGGCTGCGCGATGCGGTACGGCTGCGGCACACCGTCGAGCGGGTCACCCGCGCCGGCGACGGCTGGCGGGTGCGTGCCACCGGCCCGGACGGCCCGGTCGAGGTCGACGTCGAGGCGGTCGTGGTCGCCAACGGGCACAACCGGTCCCCGAAGCGGCCCGAGCCGTACCCGGGCGAGTGCACGGCCGAGCAGATGCACAGCCACGACTACCGGGGACCGGAGCAGCTCGCCGGGCGGCGGGTGCTCGTGGTCGGCGGCGGCAACTCCGCCATGGACATCGCCGTCGACGCCTCGTACGCCGCCGAACGCACGCTGCTGTCGCTGCGCCGCGGCGTCTGGGTGGTCCCGAAGTACCTGCTCGGCCGCCCCTCGGACACGCTGAACGGCGCACTGGCCCGGCGGCTGCCGTGGCGGCTGCGGCAGCGGATCAGCCAGACCATGATCACCACTGCGGTCGGGTCGCCCAGCCGGTACGGGCTGCCCGCGCCGGCGCACGGCTTCCTCCAGGACCACCCGACGCTGTCCGACGCGCTGCTGTCCCGGCTCACCCACGGCGACATCCAGGCCCGGCCCGGCATCGCCCGCTTCGACGGCGACCGGGTCGAGTTCACCGACGGCCGCGCCGACGAGGTCGACCTGGTCGTGTGGTGCACCGGCTACCGGGTCGAGATGCCGTTCCTCGACGCGGCGCTGGTCGGCGACGGCGCGGACCGGCTGCCGCTGTACCGGCACGTGTTCCACCTGGACGCGTCCGGGCTGGCGTTCGTCGGGCTCATGCAGTCCACCGGCGCGGCGTTCCCCCTGGTCGAGGCGCAGGCCCGGCTGGTGGCCGCGCGCCTGGCGGGCACCTGGGCGCCACCGGACGCGGCCCGGCAGGCCGCCGCCTGCCGCGAGGAGCTGCGCGCCGCCACCGCCCGGTGGGGGCAGCGCCGCCCGCACATGCGCGTGGACTTCGACGTCTACCTGGCCCAACTGGGCCGCGAGCTGGCCGCCGGGCGGCGCCGGGCCGGAGCGGCCCGATGAGCGCGGCAGGCCGGGACCCGGCCGCCGGGCCGCAGCGGACCGGAGCCGGCGCGCCGGGCCGCAGCGCTCTGGCCGGGCGGCGGGTGCTGGTCACCGGCGCCCGGGGCACGTTCGGGCAGCATCTGGGCGCGGCACTAACCGCCGCCGGCGCCCGCGTGGTCGGGCTGGACCTGCACGCCGACCTCGACGCCACACCGCCGGTGCTCGGCGTCGACCTGACCGACCCGGCCGCGACGCCACCCGCGGTGGCCGCCGCCGTCGACCGGCTCGGCGGGCTCGACCTGCTCATCAACAACGCCGGGGTGGGCGGGCCCGCGCCCGCCGAGCTGCCGCCGGACGAGGTGGTGCGCCGCCAGATCGAGGTGAACCTGCTCGCCGCCTGGCGCACCACCGCCGCCGCCATGCCCGCCCTGGAGGAAGCCCGCGGTCGGGTGATCTTCGTGGCGAGCCGGATGGCCGTGCTGCCGCTGCCGCTCGCCGCCGCGTACGGGGTCAGCAAGCGGGCGCTCGTCGCGTACGCCGACGCACTGCGCCACGAGGTCGGCACGCACGTCGGCGTCAGCGTCGTCTACCCCAGCATGGTCGCCTCCCCGATCCACGACAGCACCGTGGCGGCCGGGCTGTCGCTGAGCGGGGTGTCCCGCCCGGAGCCGGTCGAGGGGGTGGTCGCCGCGATCCTGCGCGCCGCCACCGCCCGGCGCGCCCCACGGGACGTGGCCACCACCCGGCGCGGCCGGATCGAGATGGCGCTGGCCCGGCACGCTCCGGCGCTCGCCGACCGGATCGTGCGCCGTACCGTCGCCGGGCGGCTGGCCGCCGGTGCCCTCGACGGAGCGGCGCTGGCCGAGGGAATGGTCCGGCGGCACCGGCAGGACCGCCGGTAGCGTGCTCGCATGGCTGTCTCGCCCTACATCGCCCGGCTGCGCCGGCACGTCGGCCACGACCTGCTGATGCTGTACGGCGTCAGTGGGGTGGTCACCGACGGCGCGGGCCGGGTGCTGCTGGCTCGCCGGGGCGACAACGGCCGCTGGTCCGTCCCGGCCGGCACCGTCGACCCGGGCGAGCAGCCCGCCGACGCCCTGGTGCGTGAGGTGCGCGAGGAGACCGGCGTAAAGGTGGCGATCGACCGGCTCGCCGGCGTCGCGACCCATCCGGTGGTCTACCCCAACGGCGACGCCTGCGAATACCTGAACGTCTGGTTCCGCTGCCGGGCGGTCGGCGGGGCGCCGACGGCCGACGGCGACGAGTCACTGGCGGTGGCCTGGTTCGCCCCGGACACGCTGCCCGACCTGGACGACTGGTCCCGGCTGCGGATCGGCACCGCTCTCGCCGACGACGCCCCGCCCTGGTACGCCGCGCCGGGGGAGAGTCACCCGGCGCTGACCTGCCCGGACAACATCTAGCCGAACGCCACCTCGTACGGCCGGTCCGGGGCCAGTTCCACCACACGGTGGCCGCCCGGCGCGTGCACGACCACGCGCTGCGCCACCGGGGACACCAGCCGCGCCCGCAGCCGGCCCGGCGCCCAGGTCAGCTCATCGACGGTGACCCGGCCCCGGCAGGGGATGCCGCGCAGCGTCCCGGCGGGCAGGCCCGGCAGCGGCGCGGGCAGCAGCCGCAGCGTTACCGGACGCGACTGCACCAGCGACTCGATCAGCACCGCAGGCACCGTGCAGACTGCTGCCGGGCCACGCCCACTCGGCGAGCGCACCGCGCCCGTCGACCAGGAAGCCGGTGGCCGTACCCCGGCCCACCGGTCGGCGCCGGTCACCTCGGCGGCCCGCCACAGCGCGTTCCGGGCCGCGGCGACGTCCATGGTGGCGTTGGCCGCGACGGGTGCGGTCCGGCCGGTGTCGTCGTACGGGCCGTTCTCGGGTCGGACAGCGTCAACCGTCGGTGAACCGAATGCGGCAACGACGGCGATAGCTCTTGTGTGCAGCGAATGAGTGAAGACGGGGGCGGGCGCGCCACGGAGCTCAGCAGCGATGTCGAGCTGCTGCGCGCGGTGGCGCGTTCGCAGGTGGATGCCCTGCAACTCCTGCATCGGCGGCATGCCCCATGGCTGCGCGCCCGGCTGACGCGTCGGTGCGCCGACCCCGACGTCGTCGACGCCGCCATCCAGGACACATTCGTGGCGGTGTGGCGCGACGCTCACCGGTACTCGGACACGGGAGCTGACGCTGCCGCGTGGATCTGGACCATCGCGATCCGTCGTCTGCTCTCCACGCTGCGGGGGCCGGCTCATCGATGGCTGGGGGTTTCGGGGGTGGCCGTGCCCGAGGGGGCCGTGACGACGCCGTCCGCCGAGGAGTTGGTGCTGCTCGGGGTCGAGCACGGTGATCTGGGTGCTGCCCTCTCCCGGCTCCCGCCGGAGCTGCGGGCGGTCATCCAGACCACCGCGATCGACGGGTTGACGGTGCGCGAGGCGGCTCGGCTGCTCGGCGTTCCGGAGGGCACCGCCAAGACCCGCTTGATGCGGGCTAGGGCAAGGCTGCGGGAGTTGCTGACGTGAACGCGGAGGAGGGGCGGATGAGCTGGCACGTGCATCCAGAGTTGATTGACGAGTACCAGCGGGGTGGGCTCGACGCGGCCCGGGTGATGGCGGTGGAGGTCCACATGACCGGGTGTGAGCCCTGCCGGGCCACTGTCCGTGGCGATCCCCGCTGGCTCGACGACAACTTCCAAGCCGTGCTCGACGTGGTGCAGGCGCCCCGCCGCAGCCTCGCCGAACGGATGCTGTGCCTGCTCGGTGTGCCCGAGCACCGGGCGCTCGTCCTGGCGGCCACCCCGGCGCTGCGCCGCTCCTGGCTGGCGGCCACCGCGGTGGTGCTGGCCTTCGCCGTCTCGGCCGCCTACCTGGGCCGGGAAGGGCAGCCCACCCTGCTGTGGTTTCTCGTGGCGGCGCCGGTGCTGCCGGTGCTCGCCGTGACGACCGCGTACGGCGCGGTGGTCGACCGCCTGCACGAGATCTCCTCGACGACCCCGATGGCCGGTCCGAGTCTGGTGTTGTGGCGGGCCCTGGCCGTGGTGGGGGTCTCGATGAGCATGGGCGTCGCGGCCGCCATGCTGCTGCCCGATCGCGGCTGGTACGCCGTGGCCTGGCTGCTGCCCGCCTTCCTGCTCTGCCTCGGCTCCCTGGCCATGGCCACGGTGATGCCGCTACAACTCGCCGCCGGCCTGCTCGGCGGCGCCTGGCTGACGATGGTGACCGTGCTGGCGAACGTGCTGGCCGCGCCCGGTGTCTCGGTCGACACGGCCGTGCAGCGGCAGATCTTCGGACCCACGGCCCAGGCGGCGTATCTGGTCGCCGGGCTGGTGGCCGCCCTGATCCTGATCATGCGGCGGCGCCGCCTCGAACTGGGAGGTTCCCGTTGACCACCGTACGTATCGCCGGGCTCGGCAAGCGCTTCGGCTCCACTGTCGCCTTGGACGACGTCGATCTGGAGATCGGCACCGGGCTTACCGGCTTTCTCGGCCCTAACGGCGCGGGCAAGACGACCCTGCTGCGCTGCCTGGCCACGGCGCTGGCCCCCGACTGCGGCCGGCTCCACGTCCTCGGACACGACCCGGCCGCGGCCGAGCAACGGACGGCCCTGCGCCGCCGCCTCGGCTACCTGCCGCAGAACCCGGGCCTCTATCCGAACTTCACCGCCTTCGCCCTGCTTGACTACGTCGCCGTGCTGAAGGAGCTGACCGACCGGCGCGAGCGGCACCGTGAGGTGCGCCGGGTGCTGGAGGAGGTCCAGTTGAGCGACCGAGCCGGGACGAAGGTTCGCAAACTGTCCGGTGGGATGCGCCAGCGGGTCGCTCTGGCGCAGGCCCTGTTGGGGAACCCGGCCCTGTTGATCCTCGACGAGCCGACCGTGGGGCTCGATCCGGAGCAGCGGATGAGCTTCCGGGCCCTGATCTCTCGTCTCGGCGAGAGCCGGACCGTGCTGCTGTCCACCCACCAGACGGAGGACGTGGGTGCGCTGTGCGAACGGGTCGTCGTGATGCGGGACGGGCGGCCGGTCTTCGACGGTACGCCCGCTGCCCTCGCCGGCCTCGCCGGCGACCGGGTCTGGCTGTCCGCGCAGCCGCCGGGCGGGTCGCGAACCTACTGGCGTACGGCTGACGGGCGGTACCGGACGCTGGGTGAACGGCCGGACGGGGGAGAGCCGACCGCGCCCTCCATCGAGGATGGCTATCTCACGCTGCTCGGCCCGGCCGCCGTCGGGACGCTGCAATGAGCGCCACCGTGGCGGCGCCGGCCGTCTTCTGGTCCGTGCCCGCACCACGCGTCGCCACCCTGGCCCTCGCGGTCACCGAGACGCGGATCCTGTTGCGGAGCGTGACGCTCTGGGCCGGCGCGCTGGTGACGGTGGCGCTGGGCACCGTGTGGGGCTGGACCCGGATGCCGACCTGGGACACCGTCGGGGACAACGCCGGCATGGCCGCGGTGGTGCTGGCCGGCGTCCTGCTCGCGCTCGGACACCTCGCCGTGTCCCGCGATCACCGGCACGGAGTGACCGAGGCGACCATCACCCTGCCGGCCGAGCGGGCCCGGCGAACGATCGCGTTGCTGGTGTTGATCCCGGTCGCCGCGCTGCTGGGCGCGCTCGTGCTGGGTGCTCAGCTGGCGTTGCTGCTGCCGGACGTGCCGGCCGGCACCTTCGACGGGTGGAACCTGGCACCCGTCGTGCTGATCCCGCCGATCGGCGCCGCCCTCGGGGTCGCCGTGGGGCGGTGGCTGCCGGCGACCGCGGCGGGCCCGCTCGCGGTGGTGGCCAGCGCGATTATGATCCACGTGCTGCCTGGTATAGGCAACGGTGGCAACAACGTCGGCTGGTGGCTGTCGCCAGTGCTGCTGCGGCAGAACTGGGCGCCGGGCGCGCCGGAGCCCACCGGCTGGCATGCGGCCTACCTGCTGGCGCTGCTGGCCGTGGTGGTCGCGATCGCACTGGCGCGGTACCGCATGGTGGTGTCGACGGTGGTAGCGGTGGTAGCCATGGCGCTGGGCGCGGTGGCGGTGTCCCAGCAGATGCGGGACCAGCCGGGTAGTTTCAGCCAGCCCGTGACCAAGGCGATGATGGACGACTACATCGGGCCCGCCGTACTGCGCTGCGAAGAGCACGACGCCGTGCGGTACTGCGCTCTGCCGGGCTACCAGAGTTGGATCCCGCTGTGGCGGGATGCCGTCGAACCGGTGACGCGGGCCGTGCCGGCGGGCGTGGCCGGTGTCCTGCCTGGCGTGCGGCAGCGCGACAACGTCCAGTTTTTGCAGTCGGCTACGGCGGAGAGGCCGACTGTGGACACCGACCTCATCTGGGGCCGACACGGCAAATGGGCAGCACAGTCCAGGGTCGGCCTGGTCCAGCGGTACGTGCGGGCGCTCACGGCCCTGCCGGCGGCGACCGCGGACGATCCGTTCGGCAAGCAGTCATGTTCGGGTGCGGGTCAGATGCGCACCGTCGTGGCACTGTGGCTGATCGCGCAGGCCCTGCCCGATGGACGAAAGGTGCTCGAAAGCAACCAGGTGCGACTCGGCCGGCTCAAAGCAGGCCGTGCGGAGACCGACGCCGCCGTCACGCTGCTCGGTCAGCCGCGCGAACGGGTGACGGCGATCCTGGCGGCGCACTGGGACGCCGTCGTCTCGGCCGCTCTGGTCGGCGACATCCTCGATCCGCTCGGCGTCCGGGGCATCGCCGCCGCGGGGACCGAGCAGGTCACGCCGTGTCGGTGAGGATGCGTTGGCGGCAGGCTCTCCTGCTGCTACGGCCGCTGATCCGCGCGGTACCGTGGGGGCCGCCCGCCGTAGCCGCGTTGATGTCGGGCCTTGCCGTGCTGCCCGCCCTGCTCGACGACCCAGCACCGGGGGTCGGGCTGTGGGGGCTACGATCGGCAGCGGTGCTGTTCGGGGCGGCGGTGAGCTTCGCGATGGTGGACCGGATGGCCCCGCTGACAGTCGTGCCCATGCCGCGTTGGCTGCGCCAGTGGCTGCGGCTGATGGTGATGTTGGTGCCGGCGGCGATCGTCTGGCTGGTGCTGTACGCGATGGTTCGCAGCGCCTTGGGCGCGGCCGCCATCGGGCCCGCCAAGGACCTCGTCGTCGAGGCCGCGGTGTGCGGGCTGACCGGCCTCGCCGGGGCCGCCGTCGCAGCCCGGTACTGGCACACGTCGACAGCGGCACTGGCCGGGCCCGGCACACAGGCGGTCCTCGTGGCGGCAAGCCTCTTCCTCAGCGGGACGTACTCGCCGTGGCCGGTGCCGGGTACGCCGAACTGGTCCCCGGTTCACCGGTACTGGCTCGCCTCGCTGCCGATCATCGTGCTAGCGCTGGTCCTGGCGAACCGGGACACCTGGCCGCTGCGGTTCCGGCCGGCACGGCGAGCCGCCGCTCCGATCCCGGCCCCAGCTCGCCGTTGCCGGTGAGGAACGCGTCCGTCCAGTCGTCGGCCGGCGCGTGTCGTGGACGCGGTGCGCCGTCACCGGCCGGTCCCGGCGCTGGTGTCCCGCACTGTCAGGTGCGGCTCCAGCAACGTTACCTCCGGCACCGACTCGCCGCTCAACCGCCGCATCAGCAACGCCACCGCCTGCCGGCCGACCTCCTCGGCGGGCACCGGCACGCCGGTGAGCCCGGACTGTTCGGCCAGCTCGTCCGGGCAGATCGCGACCACCGACACATCACGGGGCACCCGCCGGCCCAGCAGCGGCAGCGTGGCCAGCACCGGCCCGACGGCCGACTCGTTCTGCACCACCAGCCCGGTGACGTCCGGGTGGTCGGCGAGCAGCGCCTCCAGGTCGTGGCGTACCGCGGCCGGTCCCTCCTCGCAGGGCCGGGTCACCGCGTCGACGCCGAGCCGCCCGGCGGCGGCGCGTACCCCGGCGCGGGTGCGGTGGGCGAACCCGGTGCCCCGGTCGTAGACCGCGGCGGGCGCGCCGAGCAGCGCGATCCGCCGGTGCCCGGCGGCGGCCAGGTGTTCCACGCACAGCTCACCGGCGCGCCGGAAGTCGAGGTCCACGCAGGCCAGGCCGGTGCTGTCGGCGGGGTGCCCGATCAGGACACCCGGTAGCGCCAGCTCCCGCAGCAACGGCACCCGGGAGTCCTCCAGCTCCACGTCCATCAGCAGCACGCCGTCGACGAGCGCGCTGCCGGCGATGCGGTGCAGGCCCGCCGGCCCCTCGTCGGCGGTGACCAGCAGCACGTCGTGGTCGTGGCGGCGGGCGGTGGTGACCACCGCGGTGGCGAAGCGCATCACCACCGGCACCTGCATGCCGGTACGCAGCGGCAGCACCAGGGCGATCACGTTCGCCTTGCGGCTGGCGAGCGCGCGGGCCCCGGCGTGCGGGTGGTAGCCCAGCGCGCGGACGCTGGCGAGCACCCGGCCGCGGGTGGTGGCCGAGATGGTGCGTTTGCCGCTGAGCACGTACGACACGGTGCTGGCCGCCACCCCGGCGTGGCGGGCCACGTCGGCGATGGTGACCTGCTCACCGGGGCTCCGGCCGGTCACCGGGCCGCCCCGAAGCTGGTCCCCGCCGGTTCGGCTGTGGCGTCGCCGCCGGTCACCGTGAGCGCGCCGACGAGCCGGATGTCCCGCGCGGACCGGCCGACCAGCACCGAGTGGACGGCGTCCTCCACCACCATCGCGGCGCGCGTCTCGTCCCACCAGGCCAGATCGGCGGTACGCAGCCGCATCGTCACCCGGGCGGCGCAGCCCGGGTCGAGCGTGACGCGGGCGAAGTCGCGCAACTGCCGCAGCGGCTGCTTGACCCGGGAGCGCCGCTGCCGGGTGTAGAGCTGCACGACCTCGGTGCCCGGGCGGCGGCCCGTGTTGGTGACCTCGACGCTCACCTCCACCTCCTCGCCGGCGCGCGCCGTGGCGGTGCTCAACCGGAGGTCAGCGTAGTCGAACTCGGCGTAGCTGAGCCCGTGCCCGAACGGGTACAGCGGCTCGCCCCGGTGGTAGAGGTAGGTGGCGTCGGCGCCGATGACGTCGTAGTCGAGCAGGTCGGGCAGTTCGGCGGCGTCGGCGTACCAGGTCTGGGTAAGCCGCCCGCCCGGGTCGGCGGCGCCGAGCAGCACGTCGGCGAGCCCGTTGCCGTGTTCCTGGCCGCCGTGGGCGCTCCACAGCACGGCCGGCAGGTGTTCCTGCGCCCAGCCCACCGCGTACGGGTAGCTGCTCGTCAGCGCCAGCACGGTACGCGGGTTCGCGGCGTGCACGGCCCGCAGCAGCTCCGCCTGGCCGGTCGGCAGCGCCAGGTCGGCACGGTCCTCGGTCTCCCGGCCGTTGACCATCGGGTGGTTGCCGAGCACCACCACCGCCGCGTCGGCGGCGGCCGCCAGCGCGGCGGCCTCGGCGGCCCCGTCCACGAGCAGCGTCACTGTGAACACGGCCGGGTCGCCGGTGGCGACGCTCAGCCGCCCGTCCGGTGCGACGCCGACGTGCCGGCCGGTGGCCAGGTGGTGCAGCAGCGCGGTCCCGTCGGGCCGGTGGTGCAGGCGGAACGTCTCGCGTACCACCCAGCCGCCCGGTCCGTCGCGGTCGGCGACGAGCGCCCCGGAGTCGTCGGCGCCGACGTACCGGCCGGTGTCCACGGCGCGCAGCGCCACCACGTCCTGCCCCCAGTCGACCACGTCGAACTCGGACGGGCTGTCGCCGAGTGCCAGCGGGCCGTCGCCGTCGTGGCGTACCGCCCGGTCGCCGACGTGCAGCGTGATCCGGTCCGTGCCGGGGTGGGTGGTCACCTCGGGCAGGCGTCCGAGCAGCCCGGCGTACGCGCTGATCGCGTACGGCGGGGTGCCGCTGTACCAGTCGGTGAGCACGGTGTCGGCGAGCGGGCCGAGCACCGCGACCCGGGTGCCGGGGCGCAGCGGCAGCAGGCCGTCGTTGCGCAGCAGCACCACCGACTGGCGGGCGGCCTCGCGGGCGAGTTCCCGGTGGGCGAGGCTGTCGAGCGTGTCGGGCGGCACGTCGTCGTGCGGGTCCGGGTCCAGGTCGCCCAGGCGCAGCCGCACGGACAGGATCCGGCGCACCGCCCGGTCCACGTGGGCGGGCTCGATCAGACCGCGGGCCAGCGCCTCGGTGAGCCGCTCCACAGTGGGGGCACTGTCCTCGTCGTCCTCGGTGAAGCTGTCGATGCCGGCCCGCAGCGCGGCGGCGAAGCCGGCCACGTGGTCGGGCAGGTGTTCCTGCACGCCGGCGATGTTGCCGACGGCTCCGGCGTCGCCGACCACCATGATGTCGTCGTCGGCGTAGCCGCGCAGTTCGCCCTCGATCAGCGGGCTCAGGTGCGCCGGCACGCCGTCGACCAGGTTGTACGACGCCATCACCGCCACCGCCGCGCCAGCCGCCAGCGGGGCGCGGAACGCCGGCAGCTCGTACTCGTGCAGCACCCGTGGCGGCAGGTCGCTGGAGGTGGTGGCCCGGTCGGTCTCGTTGTTGTAGCCGAGGAAGTGCTTGAGCGTCGGCGCGGTACGCAGCCTGATCGGGTGGTCGCCGCGCAACCCGAGGCCGTACGCGGTGGCGAGCCGGCCGGTCAGCCACGGATCCTCGGACCAGCCCTCCTCGTTGCGTCCCCAGCGGGGGTCGCGCAGCGGGTTGACCACCGGCGCCCACACGTTGAGGCCGACGCGATCCGGGTCGGCCCGGTGCTTGACCCGCACCTCGTCGCCGACGGCGGCGCCGACGGCCCGGATCAGGTCCGGGTTCCAGCTCGCGGCCAGGCCGATCGCCTGCGGGAAGACGGTGGCGGTGCCGAGCCACGCGACGCCGTGCAGCGCCTCGGTGCCGGTGCGGAACGGGCGCAGGCCGAGCCGGGGCACCGGCGCCTGCCACTGGTGCAGCAGGCCGAGCTTCTCCGGCAGCGTGAGCCGGGCCAGCAGGTCGTCCAGACGGTGGGGGACGGGGTCGGTCATGGTGGGCGCCTCCGGTCGGCGTACGGGTCGCCACTCGTTCGTCGAAGCGCTTCGACGAACGAGCCGGTGATGCGGCGGCGCGCACGCGAGTCAAGGGTGGTGGTGGCCGGTCGGCGGGGTCGGCCCGGAGCGGTGGTGAAGCGCTTCGACAACCGCCGAAAAACACGCCGCTTCGGGGTTGCCCGGTCCCGGAACGCGGCGTTACCGAGGTTGACACCTTCCGGCCGGTGCGGTCAAGGGGTCAACCGGCGGGCAGCCGCCCCGCCTCCACTGTGGCCAGCGCGGCGGTGGCCCCGCCCAGCGCACCGGCTGCGGACCCGAGCGTGCTGGCCTCCAGCCGTACGCCGGGCGGGACCGGCGCGCGGGACGCGATCTCGGCGTGGGCGGCCGGCAGCAGCCACGGCGCGAGCGCCGCCAGGTGCCCGCCGACCACCACCACCTCCGGGTCGAGCAGCCCGGACAGCACCGACGCCGCCTGCCCGAGCAACCGGCCGATCTCGGTGAGCCCGGTCCGTGTCGGCTCGTCCCCGGCGCGGGCCAGGGCCTGGATCCGTTCGACCTCCGGCAGATGGTCGGTGACCGGCCCGGCGCCGGGCAGCAGACGGCCGACCACCGCGTCCACGCCCAGCAGCGCGGTGAGGCAACCACGCCGCCCGCAGTCACACGGCGGGCCGTCCGCCGCCAGTGGCAGGTGGCCGACGTCGCCGGCGAAGCCCCGGCCGCCGCGCAGCAGCCGGCCGCCGCTGATCAGTCCCGCGCCGATCGCCGGACCGCCGGTGAGGTGGATCAGGTCGGTCGTGGCGGCGTACGGGCCGTGCCGCCGCTCGGCCAGCACGGCGAGGTTGGCCTCGGTGTCGACGGCGACGGGGAAGCCGGGATCGCGCAGCGCGCGGCGGACCGACGCGGCCAGCGGCACGCCGCGCCAGCCCAACGCCGGGGCGGCCGGCACGGCGCCGTCGGGGTCCACCAGCCCGGGCACGGCGATGGTCAGGCCGAGCACCGTACGGTCCGCGCCGACCCGGGTGACGGCACGCCGGGTCAGCGCGGCGAGCGCCTTCACCGTCTCCTCGGGAGCGGCGGTAGCGGCGGGGAACGCGCGCCGCCAGGTGAGCACCGGGTCGCCGCCCAGTCCGGCGGCGACCGCCACCAGTTCGTCCGCGCCCACGCGCAGGCCGAGCCCGACGTAGCGAGAGCCGTCGAGGACGAGCATGGTGGCGGGGCGGCCCACCCGGTTCTCGGTCAGCCCGGTCTCGCGCAGCAGGCCGTGCTCGATCAGCTCGGCCACCAGGCTGGAGACGGTCGCCTTGTTCAGGCCGGTCCGTGCGGCCACGTCGGCCCGGGAGCAGGGGGCGTGCCGGCGGACGTGCCGGAGCACGGCGGCCCGGTTGGTCACCCGCACGTCGCCGAGGTCGGCCGTCGGCCGGTCGATGCTGATCACGTACTGCCCGCCTCCTGCGCCCGGCCCCGAGTTCGGCTACAGCTTAAACTAAAGGGGCGAGATTCCGGCCGGCCGGTCGTCGCCGCCGAACCACGGCGCGAACGGCGTCACCGGGGCCGGCTCGCCGTCGAGCACCGCCCGGCGCGGCGGGTCCGTCCCGACGACGCTGACCCGCCGGACGTCCAGCGGCCCGTCCACGCGCACGCGCAGCGTGTCGCCGTCGCGCACGGCGGTGACAGTGGTGTCGCCTTCGGGGTCGTGCACCACGCTCACGCCGTCGACGCCGCCCCAGGCCACCAGCGTGACGTCCCGGAACGGGCCCGTTCCGACCGTCGCCGCGGGCGCCACCGTGGGGATCAGCGCGCCGTGCCGCACGTACAGCGGCAGCCGGTCCAGCGGCACGCTCACCCGCAGGTGCCGTCCGCCGGGGTGCCGCTGCCCGGTGTACGCGTCGAGCCAGTCGTCGCCGGCCGGCAGGTACACGACGCGTTCCCCGGACGGGTCGAGCACCGGCGCCACCAGCAGGTCGGGGCCGAGGCGGTACTGGAGGTCGGTGGCCCACGCGACCGGGTCGTCCGGGGTGTCGACGAGCAGCGCCCGCATCATCGGGCCGCCCGTGCGGGCGCTCGCCACCGCAGCCGACCAGAGGTACGGCAGCAGCCGGTAGCGCAGCCGCAGCGCGTCCACCGCGTGTCGTTCCGCCTCGGGCGGGAACTCCCACGGCAGCCGGCTGGTGGTGCCGTGCAGCCGCACCAGCGGCGAGAGCGCGCCGAACTGGGTCCAGCGCACGTAGAGGTCCGGCTCGGGGGTGCCGTGGAAGCCGCCGGTGTCATGGCTCCAGAACGGCACCCCGGACAGGCCGTGCGACAGGCCGCCGCGCAGCGTGCTGGCCATGCCGGGCCAGGTGGCGTTGACGTCGCCGCTCCACTGCGCGCTGTGCCGCTGCCCGCCCAGGTACGACGAACGGGCCCACACCGCGCGGTGCCCGGCGACCTCCTCGGTCACGTCGGCTACCGCGTCGTTGTACAGCAGCGCGTACACGTTGTGCAGTTCGACGCCGGTCATGCCGTTGTGCGCGACCGCGTCGGCGGGCACGCCCTCGGCGAAGTCGGTCTTGAACACCGCGACGCCCTGGGCCAGCAGGGGCCGCAGCAGACCCTGGAACCAGCGCACCGCGGCCGGGTTCGTGAGGTCCACGATGGCGCCGGCCGGGTAGCTGCCGTGCCAGGTGTCGGCGACGTACGTGCCGCCGTCGGGCCTGCGCAGCAAGTATCCGGCGGCCTCGGCCTCCGCGTAGAGCGGGCTGCCGGTCATCAGGTACGGGTTCATCCACAGGCACACCCGGAAGCCCTGCTCGGTGAGGTCCTTGAGCATGCCGTCCGGGTCGGGGAAGGCGTCGGCGTCCCAGCGCAGGTCCGACCAGTGCCCGGCGACCTGCCAGTAGCAGTCCAGGTGCAGCACGTCGCAGGGGATGTCCCGCTCGCGGAGGCGCCGGGCCCGTTCCAGCACGCGCTGCTGGCTGTCCGGGAAGAAGCCGGACGAGATCCACGCACCGAACGCCCACCTCGGCGGCAGGTACGGCCGCCCGGTGAGCGTGTCCAGCCGGTCGAGCACCTGGGCCGGGGTGGGCCCGGCCAGCACGTAGTAGTCGAGCAGGTCGTCCGGGACGAGGATCTGCACGGTGCTGTGGGTGCTGGCGCACATGTCGAACTGCACCGGCAGCCCGCTGTCGACCAGGACGCCGTAGCCGCGGTCGGACAGGTAGAACGGGACGTTCTTGTGCGAGCGGTCGGACTCCCCGCCGAAGGCGTCGAAGTTCCACATCAGCGGGCGCTGGCCGCGCTTGTCCAGCGGCGTGAACTTCTCGCCGAAGCCGACGAACCGTTCGTCGCCGGGCGCGACGAAGCTCTCGTGCCAGGCGACCGGCTCGCCGTCGACTGTGGAGCGGCCCAGCGGCAGCGTGCGCCGCCGGCCGCTGATGTCCCGGGTGCCGGCGTCGGAGGCCAGCAGCAGCCGCCCGTCGGGGGCGCGGAAGCGCAGTCCCCACGGGTCCAGGCGCAGCTCGGCGACCACGCCACCGGCGCCGACGCGGACGTGGTCGCCGTCGACGGTCACGGTGGCCGGGTGCGGCCGCGGGTCGACCAGCGTCAGCGCTGCGGCGGAGCGGCTGCGGACGGAGAGGTCGTCGGCGAGGCGTACCCGGATGATCCCGTCCCCGGCGGCCTCGATGCGCGCGACGAGCGTGCGACCGGACGTGCAGGTCGCGGTCAGCGTGACGCCGTGCGCGTCGGTCGCGGCCACCTCGGCCCGCAGCACGTCGTCGGCGCCCTCCTCGCCGGGGGCGCGGACCGGCAGGTCGGGCGGGTCGGCCACGAACGTCTCGTACGGGACCAGCGGCGGGCGGTACGGCATGGGCGTCTCCTCGCGGCGTCCACGGGTGGTCCCGCCAGTTTCTTTGGAATCCCAACTAACTGTCAATGATCGACGGCATTGACTTTCCGTCGCACCTCTTCCTATTTTGGCCGGGATGCCAACTAAAACGTTGTGGGGCGACGGCCGGCTCTGCTACGGCGGGGACTGGAACCCGGAGCAGTGGCCGCCCGAGGTGTGGCGCGAGGACGTCGGCCTGATGCGCGCCGCCGGGGTCAACCTGGTCACCGTCGGCGTGTTCGCCTGGTCCCGACTGGGACCCGAACCCGGCCGTTACACGCTCGACTGGCTCGATCGCGTGCTGGACCTGCTGCACTCCGGCGGCATCCGGGCCGCCCTGGCCACCCCCACCGCGTCGCCGCCGCCGTGGTTCTCGCTGCGTCACCCGGACGCGCTGCCGGTCACCGCCGACGGCGTACGCCTGACCCACGGCAGCCGGGACACCTACTGCGCCGCCGCGCCCGCGTACCGGGACGCCGCCCGGAACATCGCCGGGGTGCTGGCCGCCCGCTACGCACACCACCCGGCGCTGGCGCTGTGGCACGTGCACAACGAGTACGGCACCACCTGCCACTGCCCGCACGCCGAGGCGGCGTTCCGCCGCTGGCTCACCACCCGGTACGGCGACCTCGACGCGCTCAACGACGCCTGGGCCACCAGCTTCTGGAGCCAGCACTACTCCGACTGGGCGCAGGTCGGCACGCCCCGCGCCACCCAGTACCTCGCCAACCCCGGCCAACTGCTCGACTTCCGCCGCTTCTGGTCCGACACGTTGCTGTCCGCGTACACCGAGCAGCGGGACCTGCTGCGCGCGGCGAACCCGGCGGTGCCGGTCACCACCAACTACGTCCTCGGCGACTGGGTGCCGGTCGACCACGCCCGCTGGGCGCGCGAGGTGGACCTGGTCGCCGTCGACCACTACCCGTCGGCGATCGACGTGGGCGCGGAGGAGCAGACCGCGTTCGCCGCCGACCTCGCCCGCGGCTGGGCCCGCCACGGAGCCGGGCACCCGGTGCCGTGGCTGCTGATGGAGAGCGCCCCCAACCAGATCCACACCGCCGGGCGGATGCACACCAAGGAGCCCGGCCGGATGACCCGGCACAGCCTCGCCCACGTCGCGCGCGGCTCCGCCGGGGTGATGTTCTTCCAGTGGCGCGCCCCGGCCGGCGGCGCGGAACGCTTCCACTCCGCCGTGGTGTCGCACGCCGGAGCCGACACCCGCGTGTTCCGCGAGGCCACCGACCTGGGCTCCGCGCTGGCCCGGCTCGCCGGGACCGCACCGGGCCGCGTCGAGGCAGGCGTGGCCATCGCGTACGACGCGGCGAGCGACTGGGCGCTGCGGCACCCGGGGATGCCCCGCGCCGGACTCGACCACAGCGGCGAGGCGGCCGCCGCGCACCGGACGCTGTGGCACGCGGGCGTCACCGCCGACGTGGTGCCGCCCGGCGCTCCGCTCGACGGTCACCGGCTGCTCGTGCTCCCCGCCCTGTACCTGGCCTCGGACGCCACAGTCGACTGGGTACGCCGGCACGTCGACGCGGGCGGGCACCTGCTGGTGACCTGGCTCAGCGGCGTCGCCGACGAGCACGCCCGGGTACGCCTCGGCGGCTACCCGGGCGCGTACCGGGATCTGCTCGGCGTGCGGGTCGAGGAGTTCCATCCCCTCGCCGACGACCAGCGGGTGCCGCTGACCGGCGGCGGGACCGGCCGGATCTGGTCGGAGACGGTCCACCCGGCCGGGGCGGAGACGATCAGCGCGTACGCCGGGGGAGCGCTGGACGGCCGGCCCGCGATCACCCGGCGCCGGATCGGCGACGCGTACGCCTGGTACGTCTCCACCCGCCCCGACGACGACACCTACCGGCGGCTGCTCACCGAGGCGGCCCGGCTCGCCGGTGTCACCCCTGCCTGCCCGGACGCGCCGCCGGGCGTCGAGGCGGTACGCCGCCACGACGGCGACGGGACCCTGCTCTACCTGCTCAACCACACCGAGGAACCACAGCGGGTGCCGGCTGCGGGGTTAGAACTGCTGACCGGCGCGGCGGTCGACGGCGTATTGACCGTGGCACCGGGTGGTGTGGCGGTGGTGCGCGAGGAGAACCCGTGACGCCGCCCCGGCGGTGTTCACGGGCTGCCGCGCGTACCCCGGGTCAGGGGGTGGCGACGGCGGCGCGGGAGCGGTCGGCGGCGATCCGCACCGCGAGCGCCGCCAGCACGGTGCCCATCACGTACCGCTGAAGGCGCGCCCAGCCCGGCCGGCGGGTGAGGAACGCCGACACCGAGCCGGCGCTGAGCACGATGAGCGCGTTCACGGTGAGCGCCACGACGATCTGGGTCAGGCCGAGCAGCAGGCTCTGCACCGCCACGTGCCCGCGCGAAGGGTCGACGAACTGCGGCAGCAGCGACACGTACAGGATGGCGATCTTCGGGTTGAGCAGGTTGGTGACCAGCCCCATGGTGAACAGGCGCCGGGGCCGGTCCGGCGGCAGCGGCGCCGGGGTGAACGCCGACCGGCCGCCCGGGCGCAGCGTCCGCCAGGCCAGCCACAGCAGATAGGCGGCACCGGCGAGCTTCACCGCCGTGTACAGCGGCGGGACCAGCACGAAGACGGTGGCGATGCCGGCCACCGCGGCGGCCAGGTAGACCAGGAAGCCGGCCGCCACGCCGAGCAGCGACACCAGCCCGGCCCGCCGCCCCTGCGTCACCGACCGGGACACCAGGTAGACCATGTTCGGGCCGGGTGTGAGCACCAGACCGAGCGCCACCAGGGCGATCCCCATCACCGCGCCGACAGTGACCACGTCGCCTCCCCGCTACCGACCGTGAACCGGACCCTACGCCGGTTGCCGGTGTCCGCGAGCGCCCATGGGACGGTTGTGGGCTGTTGCGCGGGTCACGTGATCGGGTGCGCGGCGGTGATACTTGCCGCATGCCGATCGTCCTGTCCGCGCCGGCCACTTCGACCGCACCCGGTCTGCTGCTGCGCCCGTGGCGCGACTGTGACGCCGACGCGCTGATCGAGGCCTACCGGGATCCGGTGCTGCGCGCCTGGACCCGTCATCCGGTGACCGGACCGGCGCAGGCGCGGGTGTTCCTGCGCCGCAGCCACCACGGCTGGGCGGCCGGGCACCGGTTCATGTTCGCGGCGCTGGAGGGGGAGCAGGTGGTGGCCTGCGTGGTGCTCAAGGACGTCCGCCCGGGACGCCCGGCCGCCGAGGTCGGCTACTGGACGGCCGCTCCGGCGCGCGGCCGGGGCGTCGCGCCACGAGCGGTGGAGGCGGTCACCGCGTGGGCGTTCGCCCGGTTCGCCGCCGTCGGCCTGACCCACCTGGAACTGCTGCACCAGGTCGACAACGAGGCATCCTGCCGGGTGGCGGAGAAGAGCGGGTACGCCTTCGCCGAGGTGCTGCCGGCCCGCCCGCCGTTCCCCCGGGACGGCCACCGCCACGTCCGCCACCGGCCGGTCTCATGACGGAGGAGACGTGACAGTGCCGCCGAGCAGGCGCAGCAGCAGACGCGGCTCGCCCGGCCACGCGTCGAGCAGCACCTGGCGGGGCACCTGCCGGGCGGCGTAGCGCAGCGCGAGCGCCACCACCACGATGTCGTCCAGCGGGCCGATCACCGGCAGGAACTCCGGGATCAGGTCGATCGGACTGGCCACCCAGAGCCCGGCGACGACGATCGCGACCCGGGCACGGCGGGGCACGCGCGGATCGCGGCGCAGCCGTCGCACGGCCGTCACGCAGTCGGGCACGAACGCGGCCAGATCGCGCAGCACCCCCGGCGGCAGGCGCCGGGCCAGCAGCACCAGCACCGCCCAGCTCACGACCAGGCAGGCCGTCGCCACAGCGAGGCCGATGACCCAGTCCCGCACGCCGTCACCCCTTTTTCGTACCCGGTGGCACGCTACGCGGCGGCCCCGCCCGGCCTACGGGAACAGCCCGGCCGCGGGCGACGCTGACCCTTGTCGGACGGCGGCGGATAACGTGGGTAGGGGAGGTGACGGCGGTGACGACAAGCTGGGAGGCCGCGGTCGAGGCGCAGATCCGCTCGGCCCAGGAGCGCGGCGAGTTCGACAACCTGCCGGGCGCCGGCAAACCCATCCCGGGCCGCGACACGCCCTACGACGAGGGCTGGTGGATCCGCAGCTTCATGGAGCGCGAGCAGATCCCGTCCGACCTGCTGCTGCCCACGCCGCTGCAACTGCGCCGCCGCATCGAACAGCTTCCGGCCGAGCTGCGCGACCTGCCGACCGAGGAGTCCGTCCGGTCGTACGTGGCGGCCCTCAACACCGAGGTGGTGGCCTGGCTGCGTACCCCGACCGGGCCGCGCGTGGTCGTCCGCCCGGTGAACGTCGAAGAGGCGGTGCGCCGCTGGCGGGCCGACCGGGAACGCGCCAGGCCGGGCGTCGCGGCGCCCGAGCCGCCGCGCGCCGCCCAGACCCGCCCGCGCCGCCGTTGGCGCTGGTGGCGCCGCTGACAACGCGTCAGGGACGCGCCGCCTGCCAGGTCCAGGCGGTACGTCGTGGCCGGTCGCCGAGCGGTGCGCGTCCGGTCAGCCACAGCAGCACCGGCGCCGGGTCGCCCTCCGGGGCGTCCGGGAACAACCGGCGCACCACCCGGGCGCACAACTCGGCCGGTGGCGACCAGTCCAGCCCGAGCCCTCGGGTCAGGTCGTGGGTGTGCAGCAGGATCTCGGCCACGCCCATCGCGGCGAAACCGCCCGGATCGCACGGGCCGAAGTGCCACGCCCGGTCGTCCGGGCTCGCGGCGTCGATGGTGGCGGCGAGCATCCCGGCCGCCGACGCCGCGACAGTCAGCACCTCGGCGGGCGCCGCGTCGGCGCGTACCCGTAGGTCGAACGGGAGATAGCCGCCGTCGGGCCGGCCGGACACCTGACCG
Source organism: Micromonospora sp. NPDC005257 (assembly GCF_042872445.1). Lineage (NCBI taxonomy): Bacteria > Bacillati > Actinomycetota > Actinomycetes > Micromonosporales > Micromonosporaceae > Micromonospora > Micromonospora sp. NPDC005257. The sequence continues at coordinate 134,870 of NZ_JBIAKL010000011.1, forward strand.
GCGTACGCGGTCAGGTCGTGCGCGATGTGCGCGGCGGTGGTCCAGCAGGACCAGTCCAGGTCTCCCGCGCGTCCCGTCCAGTCCCGGTCGGTGGCGGGCCGCAGCACTGCGGTCATCGCGGCGGCGGCGGCCCGGACGTCCGCGCTGTTCACCTGCGCCGCACCCGCAGCACGCAGGTGAGCATCGGCAGCGTGAACTCCCCGTCGGCCGTCTCCGGGCGGCTCGCCAGGTACGCGCGGATGCGATCGAGTGTCTGCGTGCGTTCCCGCTCCGGCATGACCAGCATCCCGGCCCGGGTGGCCAGCGTCGCCACGAGCGAGTCGGCGGTACGGCGCTGCCCGTGCGGGAACTCCGCCTGCTCCGGTGAGTCGAACCGGGCCTCACCCGTCCTCGGCAGGTACATGCCGGCCGTGGCGGCGCGCCAGCTCGCTGGCGTGTCCCGGGGGCCGATCGCGGCGCTTCCGCTGACCGCCGCGAGCCCGGCCACCCAGTCGACCCGGTCGTCCACCACGTTCCACAGCCCGGCCAGGACGCCGCCGGGCGCGAGGACCCGGGCGATCTCCGGACCGGCCACGGCCATGTCGAACCAGTGCATGGCGTTGCCGGCGACCACGGCATCGACGGAGGCGTCCGGCAGCGGGATCTCCTCGGCGCTGCCGGGCAGCGCACGTACGCCCGGCGCGGCGCGACGCAGCTCGGCGAGCATGGCCTCGTCCGGCTCGACCGCCGTCACGTCGCCGCTCACCTGAGCCAGTGTGGCGGTGAGCTTGCCGGTGCCCGCGCCGAGGTCGAGCACCCGCGCGCCGGGTGCGGGTTCGAGCGCCCACCGCACGGCGTCCCGCGCGTAGTCCGGGCGGTGTTCGGCGTAGGCGGTCGCCGCCGCGCCGAACGACGACGAGTGCTGGCGTCGTGCGTCCTCATCCATCCGGTCACCCTATCGACGGCCGGCGATCGCCGCGTGGGGCTAGCCGTCCACGCTGCGCGAGAGCTCACCGATGCTCGTCTCCAGCGCGTCGATGTAGGCGTGGATGCGCCACGCCGTCACCACCACGATGCCGAATTGCACGCCGGCCGACGGTACGGGGATGCCGGCGGGCACGCCGGTGACCCAGGCGATCACCCGGGCGAACAGGTCACCGATGACGCCACGGACGATGTCGGTGGTGAGGCCGACCAGCTCGCCGGCGTGCCTCGTGATCACGGCCATGCTCGCGGCGACCTCGGCGAGCCCGAGGAGGGCATCGACGTTGTACGCCATCCGGGCGTGATACGACCGGACGTCCAGCCGGTCGCGCCGCGGCATGTCCTCGGCCACGCACTGCCTCAGGAGCACGCTCAGACACAACAGGTCCCTGCCGTTCGCCTCCCATCCGTCGGCGTCGCACGCGACGACCCGCGGCAGGCCGGCGAGGCCGTCGATCAGGTGACGCAGCGGCTCGATGTGCGTCAGGGCGTACTCCAGGCCGCCGACGCGCAGGGCGGCGTACCAGTCGTCGACCGGCGCGGCGAACTCGGCCACGGGCGCGGCGTCGGCCAGTGGTGCGGCGATCCATTCCCGCTGCTCGACCCGCGAGGTCACGCCGGCCTGGAGACCCTCGAACGAGTGTTCCGGCCCTTCCACCACCGGCGTGCCGTCACGGGTGGCGACGTCGTCGTCGTGACGAACGATCGTCTTCAACTCCTGGTCGCCGTCGGCCACCCGGCGCAGCAGGTCCGCCCACGAGAACATCGTCTCTTCCACGTACGCGATCAGCTCCTGCTGCCTGACGTGGCGGTCGTGCATGCCGGACAGCAGCCAGCCGGCCACCGAACCGAAGGCCGCCACGTCCTGCCCGGCTCGCCCCTGGGCGGCGTGGACCTCACCGAGCAGCGACCGTACGGCGTCCAGGTTCGCCGCGTGCGCCCGGAACTGTTCCGGGCCGACCGGCGCTTCCGGCTGATTCTTGATCACCGCGGCATGGTATTCGCCGCAGCGACGGCACTACCATGTGCGAATGGGCTCCAGTGGAGCGTCGGTCGAGTCCATCTTCTTCGGCACGTCGACCGTCCATGTGTCCGACGGGACGTCGGGCATCCTGATCGACGGTTTCCTGAGCAGGCCCTCGCTGCTCCGTGTCGCGCTGGGACGCGTGGCTCCCGACCTCGGGCGGATCACCGCTGCGCTCTCCCGGGCCGGCGTGACCCGCCTCGACGCGCTCTTCGTCGCCCACTCGCACTACGACCACGTCATGGACGCCCCCGTGGTCGTCAAGCAGCTCGGCGGCAGGCTGTTCGGCTCCGAGTCGACGCTGAACGTGGGACGCGGCGCGGGCCTCGGCGAACAGTCGATGACCCGGATCGCCGACGGCGACGAGTACCGCGTCGGCGCGTTCACCGTGCGCGTGCTCGGCGGCGTCCACAGCCCGGGCAACAGGTTCCCCGGCACGATCGAGGAGCCGCTCGTCCCGCCGGTCAGGGCGAGTAGCTACCGCGACGGCGGATGCTTCTCCTTCCTCATCACCCACCCCGACGGCTCGCTGCTGATCCATCCGAGCGCCAACTTCGTCCCGCACACCTTCGACGGGCTCGACGTCGACGTCGTCTACCTCGCGATCGGCGCGCTGGGTATGCAGTCCGAACGGTTCCGGGACGACTACTGGCGGCACGTGGTGGACGCGACCCGGCCCCGCCTGATCGTGCCGATCCACTGGGACGACTTCTTCGTCTCCCTGGACCGCGGGCTGCGGCCGCTGGCGGGGTTCTTCGACAAGGTCGCCGTGGCCAGGGCGTTTCTCGACCGCAAGAGTCGGGAGAGCGGCATCGCCGTACGGTTCCCGGAGCCCTTCGAGGTCGTCAGGCCGTTGGAACGCTAGTTGTTCTCGCCACACGCGGCGCCTATCGCCAGGCGGACCTCGACCTGCTGTCCCTCAGACCGGATCACCAGTGGTACGCACGCCGGGCTCGCCACCCAGGTGCCGCCGGTGTAGACCGACCACGCGGCCGGAGCGCTCGCGGCCGGGCACGCCTCGACCTGCACCGTGGTCGTCGGGGCGGCGCCCGGGCCCCACCCGATGCGGGCGCGGTCCTCCCAGCCGGGCACCACCCGCACCTCCACAGCCGCTCCGGTCCGTACGAGCAGGCCCCATTTGGCGAAGAGACGCGTCGGCCCTGGTCCATCGGATGACTCGTCGGGTTGCAGCACAGTGGATGACACCGCCACGCTGCCGGCCACCACGCGGTACCGCTCACCGGGAGCCGGTGTCGTGGTGATCGAATCGGCGCACCGCAGACGCTGGCCGCCCTCAGGCAGCGCTGGCAGCGGCGCGGCCTGTGCGCTGGGGGAGGCGGACTGCGACACTGCCGGTTCAGGCCGCTCCGCATCGTCCTTCCTCGTGCAACCGGCCGCCCCGAGCAACAGGCAGGGGATCAGGGCGACGTGCCCCCATCTCCGGTTCGCGGCTCGCACACCTCGATCCTTCCAGACCTCAATACTGAGGCAACCCTGTGCTCTGTCTCATTAATGGATTACCGGTAATGGAAATCCGATACCGAGTCCGACAAAAGGTGCAAACACTCATCACACCATAATGACAGTTATGTGCGCGCGGCGGTGGTGCCGCGAGGGACCGTGTCTCGGTCCTCAACCGACTACCGTGAGGCGGGTACGTCCGAGAGGGGGATGGCGATGCGGATCGCGGTTGCCGGGGCAACAGGCCGCATCGGGGCGCTCACCGTCGCCGCGCTGGAGCGGCAGGGCCACGACGTCGTACGCATCAGCCGCTCGCAGGGTGTGGATCTCCTGAAGGCGACGGGCTGGACGAGGCGCTCGCCGGCGTCGAGTCAGTGGTCGACACGACCAATGTGGCGGCACGTGAGCGTTCCGAGACGATGGCGTATCTCGGCGCCCTCACGCGCAACCTGCTGGCGGCCGAACAGCGCGCCGGCGTACGGCACCACGTGCTGCTGTCGATCGTCGGCATCCACCGGGTCGACGACAACGCCCACTACGCGGGCAAGCGGGAGCAGGAGCGACTGGCGGCAGGCGGGCCGGTGCCGTGGACGATCGTCCCGGCCACCCAGTTCCACGACTTCGCCGCGATGGTCACCGGCTGGACCGAGCGCGACGGCACCGCCACTGTCGCGCCGCTGCTGGTACAACCGATCGCACCCCGGGACGTCGCCGACATCCTCGCCGAGGTCGCGGTCGGTGAACCGCAGGGACACCACGTCGACATCGCCGGGCCCGCGACGGAGGATCTCGTCGACATGGCTCGGCGTACCAATGAGGCGCGGGGTCGCCGGGTCCGGCTTGTCCCGACGTGGTCGGGTGTGTTCGGTACGTCGATGGCAGGCAACGTGCTGCTGCCCGGCGACGACGCGCGTATCGCGCCGACCAGCTTCGACGACTGGCTAGTGGCCGGCGCCCGCTGACGGGGTGACCGCGGCGACGACCAGGTCGACGATGCCGTCGGCGTAGTCGTCGGTGAGTGGGCCGTTGCGCAGCAGCCAGCGGTGGTAGAGCGGGCCGAACAGCAACTCCACCACCAGGTCCAGGGGAGCGTCGGGGCTGACCTGGCCGGCCTCACGGGCGGCCTCCAGGCGGGCGCGGACCGCGTTCAACTGAGGGCGGAGCAGCCGGTCGCGCGCCTGACCGGCCAGGTCCTCGTCGGCGAGTGTCTCGATGGTGATGGCGCGGGTGGTGGCGGACAGCCGTGGATCGGCGAACTCGGCGACGGTGGCCCGGAGAACCTCACGCAGATCAGCCCGCAGGTCGCCGGTGTCGGGCAGGGCGAGGGCCGCCGGCACATTGTCGGCGAGCGCGTCCAGGATGACCGCGCCCTTGCCACGCCACCAGCGGTAGATGGTCTGCTTGCCGACCCCGGCGCGGGCGGCGATCGCCTCGACGGTCAGGGTCTGGTATCCGGTCTCGGTCAGCAGCTCCAGCGCGGCGGCGAGAATCGCGCGGCGGGACTGCTCGTTGCGGCGGGTGGGCTGCGGGGTCACAGCGGCAGCCTACAGCGAGACGAGACGTATCGTCTTGACGGGCGAGGCCGCGCCATGCTCTGCTGGGTAAGCGAGACGGGACGTCTCGTCTCAGCAGAGATCAGGAGACCCCTTGCCGCACATCGCCATGGTCAGCATTCCGTTCCACGGCCACGTCAACCCGAGCCTGGATATCATTCGTACCCTCGTGCGGCGCGGCCACCGGGTCACCTACGCCAACGACCCCGCCTTCGCCGAGGTCATCCGGTCCACCGGCGCGGAGCTGAAGCCGTACGCCTCGACGCTGCCCGGCGACGGCGGCGCCGGAACCGACGACCCGATCGCGCAGCTCACGCTCTTCCTCGACGACGCCGTCGCCATGCTGCCGCAGCTGCGGGCCGCCTACGCCGGCGACCGGCCGGACCTGTTCCTCTACGACATCGCCGGCGCGCCTGCCCGGCTGCTCGGCGAGCAGTGGGGGATCCCGGCCGTCCAGCTCTCCTCGACGTTCGTCGCCTGGGACGGCTACGAGCAGGAGATGGCGCCCGTCGTGGAGGCGATGCGGGCCGATCCCCGCGGCGCCGAGTACTACCAGCGGTTCACGGCATGGCTGACGGCGGAGGGTTCGTCGGTCACCGACAGCATGGCGTTCCAGGGCCGGCCGCCCCGCAGCCTCGTCCTGCCGCCGGAGGCGCTCCAGCCGAACGCCGACCGGGTGGACCGGTCGGTCTACAGCTTCGTCGGCCCGGTCCTGGGCGACCGCGCCGACCAGGGTTCCTGGGTACGACCGGAGCACGCCGAGAAGGTGCTGCTCGTCTCGCTCGGCTCCGCCTTCACCCAGCGGCCCGAGTTCTACCGCCGCTGCGTCGCCGCGTTCGGCGATCTGCCCGGCTGGCACACCGTTCTCCAGATCGGCAAGTACGTCGACCCGGCCGAACTCGGTCCCGTCCCGGACAGCGTCGAGGTTCACCGGTGGGTGCCGCAGCTGGCCGTACTGGAGCAGGCGGATGCCTTCGTCACCCACGCCGGCATGGGCGGCAGCAGCGAAGGTCTCTACTGCGGGACGCCGATGATCGCCGTACCGCAGGCGGCCGACCAGTTCGCCAACGCCGAGCAACTGGCCGCCCTCGGCGTCGCCCGGGTCGTCGACTCGACCGGCGTCACCGCCGCGGAGCTGCGTGCGACGCTGCTGGCCCTCACCGCGGATCCCGCCGTGGTGGCCCGCAGCGCCGAGTTCAAGCGGCAGGCCCGCGCCGCCGGGGGCGCGGACCGGGCCGCCGATCTGATCGAGGCCGAACTCGGCGCGGCGCGCGGCGGGTGAGAAGCGGCGTGGTCGCGGCGGCCGGGTGCCGCCGCGACCACGCCGCGGTCAGTCCTCCGCCAGCACGGTGAAGGTGAATCCGGTGCTCGTCGGACGGTTCAGCGGGATGTCGCACTTGACCCGCCGCAGCACCTCGGACCGGGTGAGGCCGAACCGGTGGGCGATGAGCCGGTCCGGGCGTACCGGCACCGGATCGTCGAAGGTGACCTCCACCCGGACCGGCCACCCGTCCAGCGGCACCGTGGGCGCGTCCACCGTCCACGCGTCCGTCCAGTCCAGGGTGAAGCGGCAGCGCCGGGCGAACGCCGGGTCCAGCAGTGTGGCCGCCACCAGGGCGGGATCGTTGAGTTGATGGCCGTGCAGCTCAACGGGGTCGAACGAGCTGACCGTCGCCCGCTCGCGGACAGTGAGCTTGACGGTGCGGTCGCAGGACACGCAGTGCACCAGCAGCCACACGTCCAGGAGCTTGCCGTTGGCGTTGACGCGGAACCTGCCCCGGGCGGCGGTGGCCGACTCCGCCCCGCAGGTGACGCAGCGCAGCGACAGCAGTGGAAGGCGGGTCCGGCGGACGACCCAGGGCAGCACGATATGAGGTTGGGATGACATGGAGACCTGATCTCTGAAGACCTGACGCGAGGCCGATTACGCGCGGCCTCGGACGCTGTGGCCGGGCGCGCGAGGGCAGCCCGGGCAGCCGGCGCGCAGGCGGCGGCTACAGGCGTGGGGAACGTGTCAGGTTCTAGAGAGCAGGAGGGGTCACGCGGAATCGTCCTTCTTCGCTGCGACAGAGGTGCGAGAAACGTACGGGACGCCGGAAACCGCGCTCAAGCCGTTTTTCGGCACCGCTGCGGTGCGTCACACATCACTTCACTCACTAAAACTTTGCACTCTATGCAAGATCCCTCGTAGAGTTCTGGCATGACCTCCGTTCAGGGCCGCCCCGGCCTGCGTGACCGCAAGAAGCGGCAGACCCGCGCCGCCCTCAGTGCCGCCGCCCTGCGCCTGGTCGCCGAGCGCGGCCTGGACCAGGTGACGGTGGAGGAGATCAGCGAGGCCGCCGACGTGTCGGCTCGCACCTTCTTCAACTACTTCCCCAGCAAGGACGAGGCGGTGCTCGGCGACCAGCCGACCGACCGCGAGGCGCTGGCCGCCCGCGTCGTCGCCGCGCCGCCGGAGGTGTCCGCGTTCGACGCGCTGCGGCTGGCCTTCGACGACGTCGTCGAGACCATCGAAGCCGATCGGGACGTGTGGCTGCTGCGCCTGCGGGTGATCGCGGCGAACCCGTCACTGCTTCCGCGGCTGATCAGCGGCAACGCCGATACGGAACAGGTGATCGTCGCGGCCGTGGCCGCCCGGCTGGGGCTCGACCCGTGCCACGGGCACCCGACGCTCGTCACCACCGTCGCCGGCGCGGTCTTCCGCACCGCCCTGATGCAGTGGGTCGAGCAACCCGACACGACCACGCTGCGCGAGCTGACCGCCCAGGCGTTCGCCGCAGTCGCCGCCGGCCTGCCCGATCCGTACGCCACGACCTGAGCCATTTCGTACCGGCCGCCGCCGTCGCGCGGCCGCTCGCCCGTGCACAAGACAAGGAGTCCGATGACCACCGCCACTGTTCCGCCCGCCGAGACGAGTACGCGGATGTCGCGCCGGGAGGTCCTCCAGGCGTTGTCCGGCCTGATGGTCGGCATGTTCGTGGCGATCCTCGCCTCGACGGTGGTGGCGAACGCGCTGCCAAGGATCATCGCCGACCTCAACGGGAGCCAGACCGTCTACACCTGGATCGTCACCAGCGAGCTGCTGGCGATGACCGCGACGGTGCCGCTGTGGGGCAAGATGGCCGACCTCTACAGCAAGAAGCTGCTGATCCAGCTGTCCCTCGGCCTGTTCGTGGTCGGCTCGCTCATCGCCGGCTTCACCCCGAACGTCGAGGTGCTGCTGCTCAGCCGGGTCATCCAGGGCATCGGCGCGGGCGGCATGACGGCGCTCGCCACGATCGTCATGGCGGCCATGATCCCACCGCGTGAGCTGGGCCGGTACGCCGGCATCTTCGGCGCCGTCTTCGGCGTCGGCACCATCGCCGGCCCGCTGATCGGCGGCGTCCTGGTCGACACGTCCTGGCTCGGCTGGCGTTGGTGCTTCCTGATCGGCGTTCCGTTCAGCCTGCTGTCCATCGCGCTGCTGCAGAAGACGCTGCACCTGCCGGTGGTCCGCCGCAAGGTCCGTATCGACTGGCTCGGCGCCCTGCTGATCACCTCGGGCGTGTCCACGCTGCTGATCTGGTCCTCGCTGGCCGGCAACAAGTTCGACTGGGCCTCCGGCTGGACCGCGCTGCTGGTCGGCGGCGGGCTGGCGCTGCTCGCGCTCGCCGTGTTCGTCGAGTCCCGTACCGAGGAGCCGATCATCCCGCTGGGCATCTTCCGCAACCGCACGGTCAGCCTCACCACTGTGGCCAGCATCCTCGTGGGTGTGGCGATGTTCGGCGGCACCGTGTTCCTGTCGCAGTACTTCCAGACCTCGCTGGGCAAGTCGCCGACGACGGCCGGCTTGATGAGCCTGCCGATGGTGCTCGGCCTGCTGGTCTCCTCGACAGTGGCGGGCCAGCTCATCACCAAACACGGCCGCTGGAAGCGGTTCCTGGTGGCGGGCGCCGCGGTGATGACCGTCGGCATGCTGCTGCTGAGCACCATCGACGCCAACACGAGCGTGCCGGTGCTGTCGGTGTACATGGCGGTGCTGGGTGTCGGCGTGGGCATGCTCCTGCAGAACCTGGTGCTGGCCGCGCAGAACGACGTGCCGGCCGCCGAACTCGGCGCGGCCACCTCGGTGCTGACGTTCTTCCGCAGCATGGGCGGCGCGATCGGGGTCAGCGCGCTCGGTGCCGTCCTGGCGAACCGGGTGACCTCGCTGACCGTCGAGCGGCTGGGGCCGATCGCGGCCGGCGGCGGTTCGGCCGAGGTGCCGGACCTGTCCGCCCTGCCGGAGCCGGTGCTGCGGATCGTGCAGGACGTCTACGGCACCGCCACGTCGGAGATGTTCCTCATCGGCGCGCCCTTCGCCCTGCTCGCCCTGATCGTGGTGCTGTTCATCAAGGAGAAGCCGTTGAACACGCTCAGCGGCGACGAGCGCCGGGCCCGCGAGGAGGCGGCGGCCGCCGCCGGCACGCACTGAGGCGTCCGAGCGGGCGTGGGGCCGCCCCCGGGATCACCGGGGGCGGCCCCTTGGTGCGTACGGTCAGCGTCGGGTGCGGTCGTTGATCTCGGTGCCGGACTCGCCGGGCATGGCGCCGATCGCCTCCTCGGCGGCGCGTCCACCCGTACTCTCGTCGCCCTGCTTCAGCGAGCTGCGGGGCAGCCCGGCCAGGTGCGCCGGATCCTCGATCGGCTGGGGCGGCCACTGGTCCTGCGTACCGTTCGTCACCCCGGCGCGGCGCAGCGCCTCGACCAGTTGGTCCGGCGACAGGCGGTCGACCTCCTGTATCCCGGCCCCGCGCGCAATCGCCTGCAGTGTCTTCAGGTCTTCGCTCACGAATGTCTCGGCCATGTCCGAGCCTTCCCGGCGCTCAAGACAAGGAAACCCGGCCCGCCGCACCCACTCGTCGACCATGAATCAATGCCGGGCAAAACGGACATCAGGCACCGCCAACTTCATGATCGACCAGAATTGGGGAGGGCTGGTCAGCGGCGGGCGGGTTTGCGGTCGGGGCGAGGGCGGTCGCGCTCCGGGTCGACACCCACCTGCACGGCGAACGCCGGGTCCACGGCCAGCAGCGGCCGAGGGCCGAACAGCGCCATGCCGGTCAGCAGCGTGTCGGTGTCCCGGCCCTGCCAACTCGGGCGGCGCTCCGGGTCGAGGTCGGCGTGCTCGCGACGCAGCCCTCGCAGCAGCCGGCGGGCGGCGGCGCCGGTCTCCGGCACCTCGGTCAACCACCAGCCACCGAGCGCGGTGGCCAGGCAGCACAGCAGCAGCCCGGCGACCGAGGCCGGGCCGCCCGCGGAGCGCCCCTCGACCGCGCTGTCCACCAGCCGGGTCAGGCCGGCCACGGCAACCGCGAACAGCGGCACCGTACCCAGCGCGATCCGCCGCCGCTGCGCGCGGCTGAGCAGCCAGCCGTCGCGGACCAGCCGCCCGACCGTACGGCGCAGCGCCCGGCCGACGTCCGGGTCGGCGAGCGCGGCCGCCCAGGTCTGCGGGCGGCGCAGCGCGGAGTGCAGGGCGCGCACCAGCGCGGGCGAACCGGCCGGGGGCCGCCCCTGTGCCTGCAGGGTGGCGAGTTCACCGACTTCGACCCCTCCGGTGCGACGCAGCGCCGCCACTCCGACCTGGCAGGCCAGCAGCGCCCGGTCGGTCAGGTACGCCAACTCGACCCGGTCGGGCGTCGCGCCCCGGGTACGGCGGCCGGTCAGTTCGCGTACCGCCAGGGCGATCACGACGGCCACGGCGACCGCGCCGAGGTAGTCGAGGAGGAAGATCGGCCCGCTGACTCCCCAGAGCATGACGACAAGTATTCAGGAGCCGTGGCGTACCTCGATGTCCCAGATCTGGGGTCACGGACGCCGCAGGTCCCGGGCGGGTGTCGGCGGTGCGCAGCATGATGGACGGAAACCGTTGGCCGATGGGCCGGACCGCGGCTAGCGTGCCTCACGATGCGGATCCGTGACTATGCCGACGCCGACTGGGACAAGGTCTGGCCGATCGTCTCCGACGTCCTCACCGCCGCCGACACGTTCGCGTACGATCCGGCATGGCCGCCGGAGACGGCGCGCGAGGTGTGGGTGGAGCGCCCGCCGGGGCGTACCTCGGTCGCGGTGGACCACGACGGCGCGGTGCGCGGCACCGCGAAGATGGGCCCGAACCGGCCCGGGCCGGGGTCGCACGTGGCGACGGCGAGCTTCATGGTCGCGGCGGACGCCCGCGGGCGGGGCGTGGGCCGGGCGCTGTGTACGGAGGCGCTGGACTGGGCCCGGCGGCAGGGCTTCGCCGCGATGCAGTTCAACGCCGTGGTGGAGACCAACACGGCGGCGGTGGCGCTGTACCGGCGGCTGGGATTCACCGTGATCGGCACCGTGCCGGAGGCGTTCGCGCACCCGACGGGGAGACTGGTCGGGCTGCACGTCATGCACCGGCGGCTGTGAACGCGATCGGAAGTGACCTGGAGCGTCGCCACCGGGGCGGCGGCGGCCGGAAAACGCCTCGCCGGATCCGGTGGGTTGCTGGCAGGCTGCCCGCTATGACCGCTCAAGCCCTCGCCGGTGCGCTCGCCGACGAGCGCCGCCGGATCGTGTTCGCCGCGATCGTGCTCGGCGCCCGGGACGTGCCGGCCGTGGTGGCCCGTACCGGACTGCCCGCCCGCGACGCCGCGGTGGCCGTACGCCGTCTCACCGACGCCGGTGTGCTCGCCGACGACGGCGGCGGGCTACGGGTCGACGCCGAACGGCTGCGCGAGTTCGCCCGGGCCGCGGCGGCGTCCCCGGCGGCGCCGGCGGCGAATCCCCGCGAGACGATCCTGCGCACCTTCCTGCGCGACGGCGTGCTGACCCGGCTGCCCGCGCAGCGGGGACGCCGCCGCGTCCTGCTGGAGCACATCACCGAGCGCAGCTTCGAGCCGGGGCGGCGCTATCCGGAGCGGGAGGTGGACGACCTGCTGCGCCGGTGGTGCGAGGGCGGCGAGGCCGACCACGTGACGCTGCGCCGCTACCTGATCGACGACATGCTGCTCACCCGCGAGCAGGGCGTCTACTGGCGGACCGGCCCGTGAGCGGCTGGAGCACGCAGGTCGTGCGCCCGGATGAGCCGGACGCGACGCTGATGCTGCGCGAGTACATGGCCGAGATGGTGCGCCGCTGGTACGCCCGCCCGGAGCAGCCCGGTGAGGTGGACGCCGCGCTGGCTGAGGACCCGAGCGACGGCCTGGCCCCGCCGACCGGGTTGCTGGTGCTGGCCCGCCGCGACGGACGGGTCGCCGGGTGCGCCGGGCTGAGGTGGGAGCCGGGCTGGGCCGAGATGACCCGGGTGTACGTGCGCCCGGAGCACCGGGGCGCCGGCGGCGGCGCGGTGCTGATCGACGCGATCGAGGCGTACGCGGTCGCCGGTGGAGCGGCGCGGATCCGGCTGGACACCCGCTCGGACCTGGTCGAGGCGCGCGCCCTGTACGCCCGGCTCGGCTACCGGGAGATCCCTGCTTTCAACAACGGCCCGTACGCGCAGCACTGGTTCGAGAAGACGCTTCCGAGCCGAGTTGACGACACGGCGGAGGCGCGCTAAAACAGAACCAGGAACTTGAGTCACCCGGACTCAACCTAAGACCTTGGGTCAGGAGAACCGAGGAGGCAAGAGCCATGTTGATGCGTACCGACCCGTTCCGCGAGATCGACCGGATCGCCGAGCAGTTCTTCGGCACCACCGCCCGGCCCGCCGTGATGCACCTGGACGCCTACCGCGACGGTGACCACTTCTACGCCGCCTTCGACCTGCCCGGCGTGGACCCGGACAGCATCGACTGCACCGTCGAGCGCAACGTGCTGACCGTCCGCGCCGAGCGACGCCGCCCCACCGGGGAGAACGTCGAGCTGGTCGCCGCCGAGCGGCCGATGGGCACGTTCACCCGGCAGCTGTTCCTGGGCGACACGCTCGACACCGACCGGCTGGAGGCCGGCTACGACAACGGGGTGCTGACGCTGCGCATCCCGATCGCCGAGCGCGCCAAGCCCCGCCGGATCGCGGTCGCCACACCCGCCGAGGGCAACGGCCGCCGTCAGCTCACCACCGTCTGAGCACGTCACGCCGACGCGGGGGAGGCCGGAGCACCGGCCGACCCCGCCTCGCCGTAGAGCCGGGTCAGCGCGTGCGCGGTCGCGGTGAACCGGTCGCGCAGCGCCGCCGGGGCGAGCACCTCCACCTCGGCACCGAGCTTCAGGAATTCGGTGTGGGCGTGCCGGACCGACTCGATCGGCACAGTGGTCTCCAGCCATCCGTCCGGGCCGGGCTCACCGGCCGCGGCCCGGGCGGCCCGGCTCATCTCCGGCGGGAACACGTACGGCATGAACTCCAGCGCTGCCACGGTGAGCCGGATGCGGGCCTGGTCACGGTAGACGTCGCGTTCGTAGCGGGCGGTCCACTCCCGCCAGTACGCGGCCAGGTCGAAGTCGTCGGGCCGCGTGTACGGCTCGTCGGTGACCTCGACGTCGAGGACCGCGCCGACCCGGTAGGTGCGTACCTGCTCCTCGCACCGGCCCACCAGATACCAGCGGCCCGCCTTGAGCACCACGCCCAGCGGGGCGACCAGCCGGGTCACCTCCCGGGGCGCCCGCCAACGCCGGTACCGCAGCCGCACGAGCCGGTCCCGCCAGACCGCGCCGGCCAGCGCCTCCAGGTGCGGGGTGGCTTCCGGGCGCCGGAACCAGCCGGGGGCGTCCAGATGGAACCGCTGCCGGATCCGGCCGCTGCGGTCGGCCAGCTCACCGGGGAGCGCGGCACGCACCTTCAGCTCGGCGGCGGCCACCACCGACGCGAGGCCCAGTTCGGCGGCCGGGCCGGGCAGGCCGGCGAGGAACAGCGCCTCGACCTCCGGGCCGGTCATCCCGGTCAGCCGCGTCCGGTAGCCCTCCAGCAGCCGGTAGCCGCCGGCCGGCCCCCGGTCGGCGTACACCGGGACACCCGCGGCGCCGAGCGACTCGACGTCGCGGTAGACGGTCCGCACCGACACCTCCAGGGCGTCGGCGAGCTCGTGGGCGGTCATCCTCCCCCTGGTTTGTAGGAGCAACAGCAGGGAGACCAGCCGGCTGGCACGCACCCGGTGACGGTAACCCGGATCCGCGACAGCGCGCCTCGTCGCGAAACCCCGCGCTTACTGAGAGCCTTTCTCACATGCTTCGCCCCGAGGTGCTGCCCCGCGCCCGCCCCGCACTGCCCGCCGGTCCGGCCGACATCACCGAGGCGTGGCTACGCAACCGGCGGCTGTCCGAGCACACCCGCGACGCGTACCGCCGCGACGTCACCGGCTGGCTGAGCTGGTGCGCCGAGCACGCCGTCGACCCGCTGCGGGCCACCTTCCTCGACGTCAACGCCTACGGCCGCGAACTGGAGTCCACGCCCCGCGGCCCGGCGGGACGCCCGCTCACCCCGGCCACCGTCGCGCGCCGGCTGTCCGCGCTGTCGAGCTGGTACGACTTCCTGGTCAAGCTGGGCGCGGTTCCGGCCAACCCGGTGTCGGCGGCGGACCGGCCGCGCGTGGACCGGGACCACTCCGCCACCGTCGGCCTGACCCCCGAGGAGGTCGACGCGCTGATCGCCGCCGCCGAGGCCGACACCGGCCCGGCCGCAGCGCGCAACCGGGCCGCCGTCGCGCTGCTGGCCGACCTGGGGTTGCGGGTGGGGGAACTGGTCGCGCTGGACGTGTCCGACCTGGGCACCGAGCGCGGTCACCGCAGCGTCCGCTTCGTCGGCAAGGGCGGCAAGGTACGCCGGCGCGCGCTCACCCCGGGCACCGCGTACGCCGTCGACGCCTACCTGGCCGTACGGGCCGCCGCGCAGGGTGTCACGGTGCCGGAGCTGACCGGTCCGCTGCTGGTCACCGCCACCGGCGGTCGGTTGGACCGGCACGCCGTGTTCCGGCTGGTACGCCGCCTCGCGCAGCGCGCCGGGATCGCCGCGTGGGCGAAGCTGTCCCCGCACTCGCTGCGGCACGCGTTCGCCACCACGGCCCGCTCCGAGGGGGTGCCGCTGGAGGACGTGCAGGACGCGATGGGGCACGCCGATCCGCGTACCACCCGCCGCTACGACCGCGACCGGCACAACCTGGACCGCGACCCGGCGTACACGATCTGGGCGGCCCGGGCCCGCCGCCGCGGCTGACCGTCGCACCCCCGCCGTAGGGTGCCGCCATGCGGCACGGGTTGGAGATCGCCTGCGGTGGCGGCACGCTGACGGTGGCCGAGCTGGTGGCGCTCGGTGAGCTGGCGGAGCGGGCCGGCTGGGACGGGGTGTTCCTGGAGGACTACCTCGTGCACCACGCCGGGGACGACCCGCCCACCTGGGATCCCTGGCTGGTGCTGGCCGCGGTGGCCGGGCGCACCGGGCGGGTGCGGCTGGGCACCACTGTCACCGCGCTGCCTCGACGTCGTCCGGCGAAGCTGGCGCGGGAGGTGCTCACCCTCGACCATCTCTCCGGCGGCCGGGCCGGCGTCGCGGTCGGGGTCGGCGACCCCGCCGACCGGGGCCTGGCCGCGTTCGGCGAGCCGACCGACCTCAAGACCCGCGCCGCGATGCTCGACGAGGGCCTCGACCTGCTGGTCGGGCTGCTCGGCGGCGAACCGGTCACGCACCACGGCGTCACTACCGGGCCGAGGGCGTGGCGCTGCGTCCCCCGCCTGTGCAGTCGCCCCGGGTGCCGGTCTGGGTGGGCGGCAGCACCCAGGCGAAGGCGGTGCTGCGGCGCGCCGCCCGGGCGGACGGGATCGTGCCCTACAAGCTGACCGACACCGACGGCTGGTCGGACTTCACGCCCGACGAGGTGGCCGGCCTGGTCGCCGCGCTGCCGGCCCGCCGTGCGGACGGCCAGCCGTTCGACGTGGCCGTCGGCGGCCGGCGGCGCCGTCCCGACGAGCGTGCCGAGCGGGCCTACCTGGCTCAGCTCGCGCAGGCGGGGGCCACGTGGTGGCTGGAGTACGTCCCGGCGGGTGATCCGGCCGCGATGCGGGCCGCGGTGCTCCGCGGCCCGCTGCGCTGACCGGTCAGCCCTGCGGACGGGGGCAGAGGCAGAACGGCTGGCCGATCGGGTCGAGCAGCACGGTCCACCGCTCGCCGCCGGGCTGGAAGTCCGGCCGGGTCGCGCCGGCCGCCACCAGGTCCTTCTCCGCGACCGTCACGTCGTCGACGTAGAGGTCCAGGTGGTAGCGCTTGCTGCCGCTGTCGTCCGGCCAGGCCGGTGGCGCGTACCCGGGCACCAGGCCGAAGCCGATCGACGTGCCGTCCTTGGTGATCATGGCGTACTCGGCCTCGCTGTGGGTGATCTCCCAGCCGAGCGCGTGGGCGTAGAAGGCGGCGTGCGCGGCCGGGTCGGAGCTGTCCAGGCTGATCATGGCGATGTCGGCGTGAGTTGTCATGCCGGCAGTCTGCCGCCGGTGCCTGCCACCTCCTGTCAGGTACAGCCGCGCGTCGTAACCGGCTGCGCGTCGGCCTCCGGTTGCCTACCGTCGACGGTGATGGGCAGGCAGCGGCAGTGGCAGCACCCGGCCCGGCGTCGCCGGCCGCTACGCGCGGGCGTGCTGATCGCCGGTCTCGGCGTGGGCACCTGCCTGATCGGGGTGGCCGGTCTGGCGGTGTGGAACGCGCAGGTCGTGTTCCAGGCCGACGGGCCGGTGCGGGAGACCGCCGACGGGTTCTTCCGCGACGTCGCGTCCGGGGACACCGACGCCGCGTACGAGCGGCTGTGCGCCGAGGCCCGAGGTAAGTGGAGCAAGACCGGCTTCGCGAGCTGGGTGCGGACCCCGCCGCAGGTCAGCGGCTACGAGATCGTCGACGTGTCGGTGGCGACCCGGTCCGGCCGGCCGCGCGGGACGGTGGTCGTGCGGATCAACCGTGACGGCGGCGGCAGCGAGGAACGTGAGCTGCCGGTGGTGCCGGAGGGCGACGGCTGGCGGGTTTGCGGAGATCCGTTCTGAGGCTCAGGCGCGCGGGCCGAGGTCGCCGGAGCGGTAGTGGCGGCGGCACAGCACCTGGTAGCGCACGTCGGCGGTGTCGACGGTGTCACCGATGACGACCTGGGCGCCCTCGCGGACCACCCGGCCGCCCACCACGCGGGCGTTGAGCAGCCCTTCCCGGCCGCACCAGCACAGCACCTCGATCTGGATGCGGGCCACCTCGTCGGCCAGCTCGAACAGCCGCTGCGCGGCCGGGAACAGGCAGGAGCGGAAGTCGGTGGCCAGGCCGAAGGCGAAGACGTCGACGTCGAACCGGTCGACCAGCTCGGCCATCTGCTCGATGTGTTCGAGGTTGTAGAACGACGCCTCGTCGCAGATCAGGTAGTCCACGCGTACCCCCTCGGCCCACGCGTCGCTGACCAGGACGCGTAGGTCGAGGTCGTCGGTGACCTCGACGGCCTCGTGGGCCAGGCCGATGCGGGTGGTGACCTGCGGGCCGAGCGAGCGGTCGATGCGGGTGGTGACCAGGCCGCGGCGGCCCTGCCGGGCGTGGTTGTGGTTCATCTGCAACGCCATGGTGGACTTGCCGCAGTCCATCGGCCCCCAGAAGAACTTCAACGCGGCGGCGTGCAGCGGCCGGCCGTCGACGCCGCGCGCGGCGGCGCAGCCGGCGGCTCGGTCGTCGCCGGGCCCCGGCAGGGGGCGGGCCAGGCAGGTCGGGGCGGCGTCGTCGGTCACGTCGGGGCAGCCTAGTCCATCGACGCCGCCGGATCGGGCCCGCGATGATCCGCAGGTCGGGACGCGGCGGGTCAGAGCACCCGGGGCGGGGTGTTGCCGGCGGCGATGATGGCCCGGCGCATGGGCACGGCGGCCAGTAGCGCGAAACCGACCACGAAGAAGATCAGCAGCGACACCAGACCCACCCGGTACGACGAGGTCAGCTGGAACACCAGGCCGAACGCCAGCGGGCCGAGCCAGCTGGTGCCCTTGTCGCTGATCTCGTAGAAGCCGTAGTACTCGCCCTCCTTGCCGGCCGGGATGAGCTGGCTGAACAGCGACCGGCTCAGCGCCTGGCTGCCGCCGAGCACCAGGCCGATGCAACCGCCGAGGATCATGAACGGTACGGGCGCCTCGGCGGGCAGCCGGAACGCGGCGATGATCACACCGGTCCAGAGCACCAGCGACAGCAGCACGGTCTTCCAGGCGCCGATGCGCTTGGCGAGCGCGCCGAGGGCCAGCGCGCCGCCGAAGGCGAGGAACTGCACCAGCAGGATGGTCACGATCAGGGTGCTCTGCTCCAGCCGCAGCTCCTCGGTGCCGTACTGGCTGGCGAGGGTGATGACGGTCTGGATGCCGTCGTTGAAGACCAGGAACGCGAGCAGGAAGTACAGCGTCAGCGGGTACTTCTTGATCTCCCGCAGGGTGTGCCCGAGCTGACGGAACCCGTCGGTCAGCACGTTGGCGCCGCTGCCGTCCCGGCGGGCCGCCTCGGTCGGATGCTCGCGCAGCCAGCGCAGCGGCACCAGGGTGAACGCCGCCCACCACACGCCGGCCGACACGATCGACCAGCGGGCCAGGTCCAGCGTCCGCTGGGCGTTGCCCTCCTCGCTGAGCATGGTGACCGCGACCAGGTTCAGCGCGAGCAGCAGTCCGCCGCCGAGGTATCCGATGGCCCAGCCGCGGCTGGAGATGCCGTCGCGCTCGTCCGGGCCGCCCAGTTGCGGCAGGAACGAGTTGTAGACGACGACGGCGGCGCCGAAGGAGATGTTCGCGATCAGGAACAGCGCGCCGCCGAGCAGGTAGCGCTCGCCGGTGACGAACGCGAACGCGATGGTCGCGGCGGCGCCGGTGAATGCCGCGGCGGCGAGCAGCCGCTTCTTGTGCGCCGACCGGTCGGCGATCGCGCCGACCACCGGGAGCACGAACACGGTGAGGAAGACCGACAGCGAGATCAGGTACGGGTAGAACGAGCCGGCGGCGACCTTGATGCCCAGCGGGTACACCGCGCCGTCGCAGGTGTCCGCGCCCAGTTCACAGCCGGCGGCGAGTTCGGTGACGGTGGTGAGGAACGGCCCGAGGAAGACCGTGATGACTGTGGTCTGGAACGCGGAGTTCGCCCAGTCGTAGAAGTACCAGCCGGTGCGCTCGCGGCGGGTGCTGCCCGGTCCGGCGGGGTCGGCGACGGCGGGGGTGACCGTATCGGCCATCGGGGGTCGTCCTCGGGGGGTCAGGCGGCCCAGTGGCCGCGGCTGCGGTAGACGTCGCGGAGCACGCCGACGTGATCGGTCATGATGCCATCCACACCAAGATCAAGTAAGTGGTGCATCTGGGCAGGTTCGTCGATCGTCCAGACGTGCACCTGCAACCCGATCCGGTGGCAGTACGCGAGGAACCGCTTGTCGACCACCGGCAGCCGCCCGAAGGAGACGGGCACCTGCGCGGCCACCACGGACGGGGGCAGCCGCACCGGCCTTCCGTGCAGCGAGGCCAGCCGCAGCCGGGTCACCCCGCGCATGCCGAGGCCGGTGGCGACCTCCGGCCCGGCCAGCGCCCGCAGCCGGGTCAGCCGGGCGTCGCTGAACGAGGCGAGCAGCACCCGGTCGCTCGCGCCGACCCGGGCGACCGTGGCGACAGTGGGTTCCACGCCGCCGTCGGCCTTCACGTCGATGTTGAACCGCACCTGCGGCCAGGCGTCGAGCACCTCGTCCAGGCGGGGCACCAGGGTGGCCCCGCCGACGCGTACCGACGACAGGTCGGCCCAGCGCAGATCCGCGATGCGGCGCGGTTCGCCGGTCACCCGGCGCAGCGTCGGGTCGTGGAAGACCACGGGTACGCCGTCGGCGGTGGCGTGCACGTCGGTCTCCACGTACCGGTAGCCCAGGGCGACGGCACGGGCGAACGCGGCGGCGGTGTTCTCGTCGCCGTCGGCCGCGCCGCCGCGGTGGGCGAACGCCAGCGGCGCGGGCGCGTCGAGGTAGCCGTGACGGGGCTGCACGCGGGCAGTATGCCCGGCGTGGATGGCGCACACATGGCCGGGCGGGGAAATTACCTATCCTTCCCCAACCCGGCTAGCATAGGGTGCGATGAGTAATGACATGTACTCGGTGGAGCAGGTTGCGGACCTGCTCGGCCTGCACGTGCGCACCGTGCGCGGCTACATCCGATCCGGGCGGCTGCGGGCCACCCGGATCGGCAAGCAGTACCGGATCGCCCGCACGGACCTGGACGCGCTGACCGGCCGGCCGGCGCGGGCGGCGGCGCCGGGGGCGGAGGTGTCCAGCGTCGTCCGCCTCGACGGCGTCGACCGGGCCGCCGCCGACCGGCTCGCCACGCTGGTGCTGGCCGGCGTGAACACCCACCACGACCCGGACCGTCCAGTGCGGGTGCAGACGGTCCACGACGAGGAGCGGTACCGCATGACGATCGTGATCCTGGGCGACCTCACCGACACCGCGGACCTGTTGCGCCTGCTCGACGGGGTGCTCGACGGCGGCAACGGCCTGCTCGGCGGCGGGGAGCGCGGCCGTGGCTGACCTGATGCAGGAGCGCGCCGGCGTGCAGGTGCTGGTCTGCGACCCGGACGGCCCGCCGATCGCCACCGAACGCGACGCGTTGGACCTGATCGGCGCGGCGTTCCTCGGCGCGACGGTGGTCGCGGTGCCGGCCGCCCGGCTCGATCCCGGCTTCTTCACCCTGGGCACCCGCTTCGCCGGTGACGTGATGCAGAAGTTCGTCAACTACCGGCTACGCCTGGCGATCGTCGGTGACATCTCCGCCCACCTGTCGCGCAGCGGCGCGTTGCGCGCGCTGGTGGCCGAGTCGAACCGGCACGACCAGGTGTGGTTCGTACCGGACCTGGACGCGCTCGACGAGCGCCTGCGCGCCACCACCTGACCCGGGTCAGCCCGGCCGGCCGCTGGGTCCGACGCCCGCGTCCCGGGCTCCGGGCGGGGGGTACGGCCGTTCCGCGAGCAGCCGGGCCAGGTGGGCGCTGTTGAGTGCCAGCGCGGCGGTGGTGCGGCCGGTCGTGTCGGGTTTGGGGCGGGCGTCGACGTAGTCGGTCTTGTGCAGCGCCTCCCCGACCCAGTAGGTGGCCCCGGCGGCCGGGCAGGTGAACCCCACCTCGTTGAGGGCCTGCTGCACCTCGGCGATGGTGTGGTGTGCGCCGTCCTCGTTGCCGACCACGGCCACCCCGCCGACCTTGCCGTAGGTGCGCAGGCGGCCCTGGTCGTCGGTCTCGGACAGTTCGGCGTCCAACCGTTCGAGGACCATCTTGGTCACCGACGAGGGCTGACCGAGCCAGATCGGCGTGGCGATGATCAGGATATGGGCGGCGAGCAGCTTGGCGCGGATCGCGGGCCAGCCGTCGCCGTCGCCCTCGTCGACGGAGACCCCGAAGCGCACGTCGTGGTCGACCACCCGGACGATCTCGCCGTCGACGCCCTGATCGGCGAGCGCGTCGAGCACCTCCTGACCGAGCACCTGTGAGCTGGACGTCGCCGGGGAGCGCTTCAGGGTGCAGTTGAGAACCAGTGCTCGAACAGCGGTCATGACCGGGTCCTCTCCGCGTACGGGATGCGCCTTGATACCCGCCACCGCGGCCGGGATGCGTCAGCCGGTGCGGTGGCGGCGGTGGGCGCGGGTGGTCTCGACCGGCCGGCCCGGGTCGACGTGGCGCGGCAGGTCCGGCTCGTCGGGGCGCAGCGCCATCAGGTCGTCGGTGATCGCGTCGATGATCCGGTCGGTGGCCTGCCGGGCCGCGCCGGGGGAGTCCGACCGCAGGTCGTCCAGCGGCACCGGGGCGCCGAAGTGCACCCGGATGGCAGGCCGGCGGACGATCGCCCGGGCCACCGCGCGCAGCATCCCCTCGGGCGCCCGGTAGGGCAGCACCTCGTGCGAGCCCCACTGCGCGACCGGCACGACCGCGGCGCCGCCTGCGAACGCGAGCCGGGCGGCGCCGGTCTTGCCGCGCTCGGGCCACATGCCCGGGTCGAGTCCGATGCGCCCCTCCGGGTAGACCAGCACCACCGAGCCGCCGGCGACGGCCCGGGCCGCGACCCCCAGGGAGCGGTGCACCGCGGCGGTGCCCCGGTCGACGCGGATGTGCCCGGCGCGGCGCATCAGCGCCCCGAGCACCGGGGTGCGGAAAAGTCCGCCGGTGGCCATGATCCGGGGCGCGACGCGCCGGACCCGGCAGGCGGCGGCGAGGACCACCGGGTCGAACGGGCTGATGTGGTTGGCGGCCAGGACCAGCGGGCCGTGGCGCAGCGCGTCGGGCACGTCGCCGGTGACCTCCAGCCGGCCGACCAGCCCGACGGCGGCCCGGGCAAACGTCTGCGCGCCCCGCCACAGCAGCGGCGCGCGCCAAGGGGTGCTGCTCATCAGTGCTGGATGGTCGCACGGGCCGGGGTGATCCCGGTGCCCGGCACGTGATTCCGGGACCGGCGGGCCCTCCGGCCAGGTGATCAGGGTCATTGGTCCCGGGTCGGGTGGGGCCCTGCGGCCCTGCTGGTTCCGCTACGACGACGAGTAGTATCTACTACGTCTCGTAGTATGCGCAGCTGGGGGTTTACAGGTGGACGCGTTGGACGTCGCCCGCTGGCAGTTCGGTGTCACCACCGTCTACCACTTCTTGTTCGTTCCGTTGACCATCGGCCTGTCCGTGCTGGTGGCGATCCTCCAGACCATGTGGCACCGCACCGGCAACGAGCGGTACCTCAAACTCACGAAGTTCTACGGCAAGTTGTTCCTGATCAACTTCGCGATGGGGGTGGTCACCGGCATCGTGCAGGAATTCCAGTTCGGCATGAACTGGAGCGACTACTCCCGCTTCGTCGGTGACATCTTCGGCGCGCCGCTGGCCATCGAGGCCCTGGTGGCGTTCTTCCTCGAATCCACGTTCATCGGCCTGTGGATCTTCGGCTGGGACCGGCTGCCCAAGCGCCTGCACCTCGCCTCGATCTGGGCCGCCGCGATCGGCACCAACCTGTCGGCGTACTTCATCCTCGCCGCCAACTCGTTCATGCAGAACCCGGTCGGCTTCCGGATCAACCCGGAGAGCGGCCGCGCCGAGCTGACCGACTTCGTCGCCGTGCTCACCAACAAGGTCGCCCTGATCACCTTCCCGCACACGCTGGCCGGCGCGTTCCTGGTCGCCGGGTCGCTGATGGTCACCGTCGGCCTGTGGCACGTGATGCGCAACCGCGACAGCGCCGACACCGGCGCGTACCGCTTCGCGACCAAGCTCGGCTCCTGGGTCGTCCTGGTCTCCTCGGCGCTGGTGGTCCTCACCGGCGACATCCAGGGCAAGATCATGACCGACGTGCAGCCGATGAAGATGGCAGCCGCCGAGGGCCTCTACACCACCGAGAGCCCCGCCTCGTTCTCCGTGCTCACCGTCGGCAGCCTCGACGGCAGCCGCGAGCTGTTCGCCATCAAGATCCCGTACCTGCTGTCGTTCCTCGGCACCGGCGACCCCAACGGCACCGTCCAGGGCATCAACGACCTGCAGGCCCAGTACGCCAGCCAGTACGGCCCCGGCAACTACGCCCCGATCATCCCGGTCACCTACTGGAGCTTCCGCTTCATGATCGCCTTCGGGCTGGCCGCCGCCGCGATCGCGCTGCTGGTGCTCTGGAGCCAGCGCAAGGGCCGCACTCCCACCAGCAAGTGGCTGCTGCGCGCCGGCCTGGTCATGCCCGTGCTGCCGCTGCTGGCCAACTCCTTCGGCTGGATCTTCACCGAGATGGGCCGCCAGCCGTGGATCGTCTTCGGTGAGATGCTCACCCGCGACGGCGTGTCCCGCAGCGTCTCCCTGACCGAGGTGCTCACCTCCTTCACCGCGTTCACGCTCATCTACGCCGTCCTCGCGGTGGTCGAGTTCAAGCTGCTGGTCCGCTACGCCCGCGCCGGCGTCCCGGACGTCACCCCGCAGACCGACGACGACGACACCGACGACGCCGAACGCCCGCTGGCGTTCGCCTACTGACACCCCGGAGCCCAACCGTGGAACTGACGACCGTCTGGTTTCTCCTCGTGGCCGTGCTCTTCACCGGCTACTTCATCCTCGAAGGCTTCGACTTCGGCGTCGGGATGCTGCTGCCGGTGCTCGGCCGCGACGACCGGCAGCGCCGCGTCCTGATCAACACCATCGGCCCGGTCTGGGACGGCAACGAGGTGTGGCTGATCACCGCCGGCGGCGCCATGTTCGCCGCCTTCCCCGAGTGGTACGCCACCCTGTTCTCCGGCTTCTACCTGCCGCTGCTGCTGATCCTGCTGGCCCTGATCGCCCGCGGCGTCGCCTTCGAGTACCGCCACAAGCGGTCCGAGGCGTCCTGGAAGCGCCGCTGGGACCAGGCCATCTTCTGGGGCTCGGCGATCCCGGCCGTGCTCTGGGGCGTGGCGTTCGCCAACATCTTCCGCGGCGTCCCCCTGGACGCCGACCACGAGTACGTCGGCGGCCTGTTCAACCTGCTCAACCCGTACGCGCTGCTCGGCGGCCTGACCACGCTGGGGCTGTTCCTCACCCACGGCGCGGTGTTCCTGGCCCTCAAGACCACCGGCGACATCCGCGAGCGCGCCGGCGCCCTCGCGGTCAAGCTCGGCGTCGGCACCGCGGTGGCCGCCGTGGCGTTCCTGAGCTGGACGCTGACCATCCGCTCCAGCGCCGCCGCCGTCGTTTTCGCCGTCGGCGCCGCGCTCGCCCTGCTCGGCGGTCTGGCCGCCGCCAAGGTACGCCGGGAGGGCTGGGCGTTCACCGGCACCGCCGTGGCGATCGCCCTGGCCGTGGCGACACTGTTCGCCGCGCTGTTCCCGAACGTGATGCCGTCCACCCTCGACGCGGCCGGCACGCTCACCGCCACCAACGCGGCGTCCACCCCGTACACCCTGAAGATCATGACCTGGGTGGCAGTGGTGTTCACTCCGATCGTGCTGGCCTACCAGGGTTGGACGTACTGGGTGTTCCGCCGCCGAATCGGGGTACATAACATTCCGCAACACTGATCGACCTGTGGGCGCAGGGGTGACGCGGGGCCGGTGCGAGGGGGTCGCACCGGCCCCGCGGGACGTTCCGGGCTCAGCGCGCCTCGCGCAACTCCGCCAGCCGCGCCTCGATCTCGGCCAGCTCGGCGCGCAGCTTCTCCGCCTGCTGTTCCGCCTCGGCCCGCTCGGCCGCCATGATCTGCTCCACCGCCTCCTGCACCCCTGGCACGTCCACCAGCGCCACCATCCGCAGCGCCTCGGCCGGCTTCACCACGTACGGCCGGGCCAGCGCCTTCGTGCCCTGCTGCGCGGCCACCGTCCACTCGCCCTCGGCGTAGGCCAGCGTCACGGTCAGCCCGGCCGGGGTCTTCGGCTTGGCGGCCTTCGCCGCCCGCTTCGCCGGCTTCGGCTCCGGCTGCGGCTGCTCGGCCTTCGGCTCCTCCCGGCGCGGCGCCGGCACCCGCGGCGTGTCGAGCACGAACGCGGGCTCCGGCGCGGCCGGCGGCTGCTCCGGCTCCGGCTTCGGCTCGGCGGCCGGACGCCGCCCGCCGCCCTTGGGGGCGATCGCCACGTCGGCGGGGGAGAACGGCAGCTCGTCGCGGCCGAACCGGACCACCACGAACTCCTCCGACGCCTCCGGGTCGGTCAGCTCCACCACCTGCCCGAGCTGCCCGGCGATCTGCCCGGCCGTCTCGGTGAACACCACCCGGGGCTTGCGGCCCGCGGCCAGCGCCTCCCGGATTCCCTGAACCTCGTCAGTGGACAAACCCTGACCCGCCATCACGCCCTCTTCCGTACACCTGTTTGACGCAGCCTTGATACCAGCCGGCTGCGACACCACGAAGATCAGCCCCCGAGGGCCCGCAATGCCGCGTCGGCGTGCTCGTTCATGCTCAGCTCACTGTGCACCACTGCGAGCACCCGCCGGTCCGTGCCGATGACGAACGTCATCCGCCGCGTGCTCAACGCGCCCAGCGGCAGCCGCCGCCGCACCCCGAACGCCCGCGCCACGGTGCCGTCGACGTCGGACAGCAGCGGATAGTCGAACCCGTGCTTGCGGGAGAACTCCGCCTGCCGCTCCACCGGGTCCCGGCTGATCCCCACCCGAGACGCGCCCACCGCCGCGAACTCCGCCGCCAGGTCCCGGAAGTGGCAGCTCTGCGCCGTGCAGCCCCGCGTCATCGCCGCCGGATAGAAGAACAGCACCACCGGCCCGGCGGCCAGGAACTCCGACAGCCGCCGCGGCGTGCCCGTCTCGTCCGGCAGCGTGAAATCCTCGACCAGGTCACCGACACCCATCGCGTCACTCATGACGCGAGGATATGTAGACATCGGCGATCCCGCTCCGTCGTACCCGGCGAGCGGCGGAGAGGCACCGCCGCACGACGCGAAGGACCGACAGTGAAGTACGTGATCATGATTCATTCCAACCCGGAGCCGTGGGGTCACC
Source organism: Micromonospora sp. NPDC005257 (assembly GCF_042872445.1). Taxonomy (NCBI): domain Bacteria; kingdom Bacillati; phylum Actinomycetota; class Actinomycetes; order Micromonosporales; family Micromonosporaceae; genus Micromonospora; species Micromonospora sp. NPDC005257. The sequence continues at coordinate 161,226 of NZ_JBIAKL010000011.1, forward strand.
CCACCTCCGACTACCTCGCCGCCCACCAGGAGCTGCCCGCCGAGGTACGCGACCGGCTCAACGCCGACTTCGAGCAGGTGCTGACCGAGCTGCACGCCAACGGAGAGCTGGTCGTCGGTGAGGCGCTCGCCGACCCCGGCACCGCACAGCTGTACCGGTGGAGCGACGGCGCGCCACTGGTGACCGACGGCCCGTACTCCGAGGCCAAGGAACATCTCGCTGGTTTCTTCCTCATCGACGTGCCGGACCAGGCCCGCGCGGAAGCCGTCGCCGCGCAGTTCGCCGGCCCGGGGGAGACCGTCGAACTGCGGCCCCTGATGTGGCCGGGCGGCTCCGATCAGTGATGTGACGCTGGCGGACGTGTGGCGCCGGGAGGCGCCGCACGTCCGCGCCGCGCTGCTGCGCCGCTACGGGCACCCCGACGCCTGCGAGGACGCCCTCCAGGACGCGGCGGAGGCGGCCGCCGCCCGGTGGCCGCTCACCGGCGTGCCCGACGAACCCCGGGCCTGGCTCATCCGGGTCGCCGCGCACCGGCTGATCGACCGGATGCGCGCCGACACCGCCCGCACCCGCCGCGAACGGCTCGACGCCGCCCGGCAACCCGACGCCGGCCGCGTGCCGGCGCTCGACGAGACGCCTGTGACCGGCACCGACGACACGCTGCGCCTGCTGTTCCTGTGCTGTCACCCGGCGCTGAGCCGCCCCTCACAGGTAGCGCTCACCCTGCGCGCGGTGGCCGGCCTGCGCGTGGAGCAGATCGCCGCCGCCTACCTGGTGCCGGCCCGGACCATGACCCAGCGGCTGAGCCGGGCCCGCGCGACGCTACGCGAGGCCGGCGCCCGGTTCACCATGCCACCGCCGGACGCGCTGCCCGACCGGGTGGCCGCCGTGCTCGACGTGTGCCACCTGGTGTTCAGCGAGGGCTACACCCGCACCTCCGGCGACCAGCTCCTGGACGTCGAACTCGCCGAGGAGGCGATCCGGCTCACCCGGCAGGTCCACGCCGCGCTGCCCGACCACCCCGAGGTCACCGGCGCGCTGGCCCTGATGCTGCTCACCCACGCCCGCTCACCCGCCCGCACCGACGCCGCCGGTGACCTCGTGCCGCTCGCCGACCAGGACCGCTGCCGCTGGCGCCGCGACCTCATCGACGAGGGCGTCACACTGCTCGGCCGGGCCCTGCCGCACGGCCCGGTGGGCCGCTACCAGCTCCAGGCGGCCATCGCCGCCGTCCACGCCGAGGCCCCGACCTTCGACGACACCGACTGGCTGCAGATCAGCGTCCTCTACGACATGCTGAGCCGGGTCGCCCCCAGCCCGTTCGTCACCCTCAACCAGGCCGTCGCCGTGGCCATGGCGCACGGCCCCGCCATCGGACTGGCACTGCTCGGCCCGCTGCTGGCCGACCCGGCGATGCGCGGCCACCACCGGCTGCACGCCGTCCGCGCCCACCTGCTGGAGTTGGGCGGCGACCCGGCGGCGGCCGCCGAGCACTACCGCACCGCCGCCCGCCTGACCGGCAGCCTCCCCGAACAGCGCTACCTCAACCGACGGCTCGCGCACCTGCGCCGGCAACATCCCGGGGCGTGACCCGACGACCGCCCCGGCCGCGGCCCGGCGGTTCACCCGCCGCTCACGCATCATCCCTGCCGACGCCCGAACGTGACGCGGGCCGTCACGCCCAGACCGCCGCCACCTCACCGGCCACCGCCGAGGCCTGCGCGAACCCGGCCCGCGCCGACGCCGCGCGCCGCGCGGGATCCAGCACGTTACGCCCGATCGCCGCCCGCGCCGCCCGGTCCGGCGACACCACCGCCACCCGCGCCCCTGCCGACCGCAACGCCGCCACCTGCGCCGACAACCGCGGCATCGGCCCCACCGCGGCGCGCGTCGGCGCCAGCACCACCACCTGCCCGCACCCCGCCGCCAGGTCAGCGTTCACCGGCGAACGGACCCCACCGTCGACGTAGCGGCGGGGACCGATCGTGACCGGCGGCCACACCCCCGGCACCGCGCAACTCGCACCGACCGCGTCGACGAGCGGCACCCCGCTGTCCGCGTCGAACACCACGAACTCACCGGAGACGGCGTCGACAGCGGTGACCAGCAGCCGCCGCGCCGGCCACCGCCCGGACGGCAGCCGAGCCGCGATCACCGCCCGCCGCGACTGCTCCGAAGGGGTACGCGCCGACAACGCCAACGCCCCCAGCCGCGCCCGGGCCCGCACGGCGTCCCGACCCCGCCCACCGGCCCACGCCCACCGCGTCAACACACCCACGCCCAGCCGCGCCGGCACCTCGTCGCGCGGCGGGCGCAACTGGGCCGCGTACAACTCCCGCAGCGGCGTCCCGGAACACACCTGCGCCCCGACCACCGACCCCGCCGACGTGCCCACCACCAGATCGGCCTCGTCCAGCGGCAGCCCTTGCCCGGCCAGCCCGGCCAGCAACCCCAACTCCCAGGCCACACCGGTCACCCCGCCGCCACCCAGCACCAACGCCCGCCCCATGTGACCGTCCTCTCTCCAGCGCGGGGAACGCCCCGCCCACGGTAACGTCACCCGTACCGCCAGGAGGGGAGAGATGCATTGACCTGCATCACCGTCGTCACCGGGGGAGGCCGGGGCATCGGCGCGGCCACCGCCCGCCGGCTCGCCGCCGACGGGCACGACCTGGTGATCGGCTACCGCACCGACCACGACGCCGCCGAGGCGGTGGCCGCCGACGTGCGCGCCGCCGGCCGCCGTGCGGTCACCGTCGCCGCCGACACCACCGACCCCGACCAGGTACGCCGCATCTTCGACGCCGCCGACCGGCTCGGCCCGCTCACCGGCCTGGTCAACAACGCCGGCGTCACCAGCCCGATCGGCCCGTTCACCGACCTGCGCGTCGACGACCTGCGCGAGGTCGTCGACGTCAACCTCATCGGGTACGTCCTGTGCGCCCAGCAGGCCACCCGGCGGCTCACCAGCGGCGGCGCCATCGTCAACGTCTCCTCAGTGGCGGCCACGCTCGGCTCACCCGGCGAGTACATCCACTACGCCGCCGTCAAGGCCGCCACCGACACCCTCACCGTCGGGCTGGCGAAGGAACTCGCGCCGCAAGGGATCCGGGTCAACGCCGTCGCCCCCGGCATCATCCGCACCAGCATCCACGCCCGCTCCGGCGTGCCCGACCGCCCCGACACCGCCGCCGGCCGGATCCCGATGGGCCGAGCCGGGGAACCCGAGGAGGTCGCCGGCGCGATCGCGTACCTGCTCGGCCCGGACGCCTCGTACACCACCGGCGCGGTCCTGCGCGTCGGCGGCGGTCTCTGACCCGGCGGCGGCCCGGGGTTCCCGCCGCGGGCCGCCGCCGCGCGTCCCCTACTGGGTGAACAGCTTCGCCGCCGTGATCACCGTCTGCACCACCCCGTAGCCCAGCAGCACCGACACCACCAGCCACGACACCACCAGGCGAACCTGCTGCCCGCCACCGCTGCGCTCGTTCACGATCCGCTCCTCTCCGTCGCACCCGGTGCTGCCTCGTCCCGCCCGGACGCCGGCTCGTGGTAGCGCTCTGGCACCGGCCGCACCAGCAGGTTCGCCACCAGGCCCACCGCCAGCACGCCGACCATCGTCAACAACGCCGGCCGGTACGCCGCCGCTGTCAACGTGCCCGGCTCGCCCTGCGCGTCGAGGAACCCGTTGACGATCAGCGGGCCGGCCACACCCGCCGCCGACCACGCGGTCAGCAGCCGGCCGTGGATCGCACCCACCTCGAACGTGCCGAACAGGTCCCGCAGGTACGCCGGCATGGTGGCGAACCCGCCGCCGTAGAACGACAGGATCACGCACGCCAACAGCACGAACAACGCCGTCGCGGTCTGCCCCACCAGCGCCAGGAACAGGTACAGCACCATGCCCACACCCAGGTACACCACGTAGATCGGCTTACGGCCGATCACATCCGACGTGGACGACCACACGAACCGGCCCGCCATGTTGAACAGCGACAGCAGCCCCACGAACCCGCCGGCCGCCGCCACCGACACCACCGACGTGCCGTCCTCGCGGAAGAAGTCCTGGATCATCGGGCTGGCCTGCTCCAGGATGCCGATCCCCGCCGTCACGTTGCAGAACAGCACCACCCACAGCAGCCAGAACGACCGCGTCCTGACCGCGTTGGCCGCCGACACGTTGGCGGTCGTCACCAGCGGCTTCTCGGCCACCTGGGCCGGATCGAACCCGGCCGGGCGCCAGCCCGGCGCGGGCACCCGCACGTTGAACACCCCGAACATCATGATCACGAAGTAGCCGACGCCGAGCGTCACGAACAACCACACCAGCGCCGACCCGGACGCCGTGGAACCGCTGTCCGACGGGTCGTAGCCCGAGTCGTAGAACGACAGCAGCTGCCGGGACAGGGGAGAGGCCACCATCGCCCCACCGCCGAACCCCATGATCGCCAGCCCGGTCGCCAGACCCGGCCGATCCGGAAACCACTTGATCAACGTGGAGACGGGGGAGATGTAGCCGATCCCCAGACCGATGCCGCCCAGCACCCCGTACCCCAGGTACAGCAGCCACAGCTGCCCGGTCGCGATGCCCAGCGCCCCGACCAGGAACCCCGCCGCCCAGAAACACGCCGAGACGAACATCGCCTTACGCGGCCCGTTCGCCTCCACCCACGTACCGGCCACCGCGGCCGACAACCCCAGCATCACGATCGCGATGCTGAAGATCACCCCGATCGCCGTCTGACCGGTGTCGAAATGCGCGATCAGGGAGTTCTTGTACACGCTCGTCGCGTACACCTGCCCGATACACAGATGGATCGCCAGCGCCGCCGGAGGAATCAGCCAGCGGCTGTACCCCGGCGGCGCGACGGTGTGCCGACGATCGAGTGCGGAAAGCATCGTTGCTTCCTCCGTCCAGATGGCGAGAACGCCCGGTTCGTACCCCCACCGCACGCAGTGCCCAAACCCGCCCCGCGCCAGACGGTCGAACCCTGAGCCGAACGGTCACCGCCGCAGCCACCCGTCATCACCCCACCACCGCCCGTCACACCCGCCCCGGGATGCAACGATGACCGGGTGAAGATCCTGTCCATCCAGTCGTCGGTCGCCTACGGCCACGTCGGCAACTCCGCCGCCGTGTTCCCACTGCAACGCCTCCGACACGAGGTCTGGCCGGTCCTGACCGTGCACTTCTCCAACCACACCGGCTACGGCGCCTGGCGCGGCCCGCTACTCGCCCCCACCGACGTCGCCGACGTCATCGCCGGAATCGAAGACCGTGGCGTGCTCGGCACCGCCGACGCCGTCCTCTCCGGCTACCAGGGCGACCCCGCCGTCGGCGCCGTCATCCTCGACGCCGTCGCCCGCGTCAAGGCAGCCAACCCGGCCGCCCTCTACTGCTGCGACCCGGTCATGGGCGACGTCGGCCGCGGCATGTTCGTCCGCCCCGGCATCCCCGAATACCTGCGCGACACCGTCGTCCCCCGTGCCGACATCGTCACCCCCAACCAGTTCGAACTGGAATTCCTCGCCGGCCGCACCACCGACACCCTCGACGACCTCCTCGCCGCCGTCGACACCGTCCGCGCCACCGGCCCCCGGCACGTCCTGGTCACCAGCGTCCTGCACGGCGACCTGCCCGCCGGCCACCTGGAAGTCGTCGCCGTCTCCGACGACGGCGCCTGGGCCGTCACCACCCCGCTGCTGCCGATCACCCCCAACGGCGGCGGCGACGTCACCGCCGCCCTCTACCTCGCCCACCTCGCCACCACCGGCTCACCCCGGACCGCGCTGGAACACACCACCAACTCGATCTACGCCGTACTCGAGGCCACCCTCGAAGCCGGCACCCGCGAACTGCAACTCGTCGCCACCCAGGACGCCATCGCCGACCCACCCACCCGCTTCACCGCCCGCCGGCTGCGCTGACCGCCGCTCAGGTGCACCCGCACGGCAGGTGCACCCGGGCGGCGACTCGCCGCTCGAACAGGTGGACGACCCGCCGCCGAACAGCGAAGATGCACGAGTGCCCCCGGTCACCGACGACCCCGCGTTCGCCCAACGCCTACGCGACCTGACCCGGCTACGCCGCGTCCGCGACCGCATCGACCGCGAATACGCCAGACCCCTCGACGTCGAAGCCCTCGCCCGCGGCGAGCACATGTCCGCCGGACACCTCAGCCGCAAGTTCCGCCAGACCTACGGCGAGTCCCCGTACGCGTACCTCATGACCCGCCGCATCGAACGCGCCATGGCCCTGCTGCGCCGCGGCGATCTCAGCGTCACCGACGTCTGCTTCGCCGTCGGCTGCCAGTCCCTCGGCACCTTCAGCACCCGCTTCACCGAACTCGTCGGCGAACCGCCCAGCGCCTACCGCGCCCGCCACGCCCTCGACACCGCCGAACCACCCCCGTGCCTGACCAAACAAGCCACCCGACCGATCAGGAATCGAGAAGCCCGCACCGGCCGGCACCACTAGCGTGACCACCATGACGATCACCATTCACTACGCGTTCCTGCCGCACACCGACGCCGACGCCGCCATCGTCTTCTACCGCGACATCCTCGGCTTCGAACTGCGCAACGACGTCGGCCGCGGCGACACCATGCGCTGGCTCACCGTCGGCCCACCGAACCAGCCCGAGACCGGCATCGTCCTGCACCCACCGGCCGTCGACCCCGGCATCAGCGACGACGAACGCCGCACCATCCTCGAACTCGTCGCCAAGGGCAGCTACGGCGCGCTCACCCTCGCCACCGACGACCTCGACGGCCTGTTCGACCGCCTCCAGGCCAGCGGCGCCGACGTCGTGCAGGAACCCACCGAACAGCCCTACGGCGTACGCGACTGCGCCTTCCGCGACCCCACCGGCAACCTCATCCGCATCAACGAGCGGCGCTGAGCCTGGCGCGAAGCCGACGAACTGCTCGGCCGCACCCTGATGCGCGACGGCCGCTGGCTCGACTGACACCCGCACCACCGGACGGAGAAACCATGAGCGAGGCCACCACCGGCCCGCACCGCGCCGACAGCCACGACATCATCCGCGTCCACGGCGCCCGCGAGAACAACCTGCGCAACGTCGACGTCGAGATACCCAAACGCCGCCTCACCGTGTTCACCGGCGTCTCCGGCTCCGGCAAGAGCTCACTGGTCTTCGGCACCATCGCCGCCGAGTCCCAACGCCTCATCAACGAGACCTACAGCGCCTTCGTCCAGGGCTTCATGCCCACCCTGTCCCGCCCCGAGGTCGACGTCCTCGAAGGCCTCACCACCGCCATCATCGTCGACCAGGAACGCATGGGCGCCGACCCCCGCTCCACCGTCGGCACCGCCACCGACGTCAACGCCATGCTGCGCATCCTGTTCAGCCGCCTCGGCGACCCCCACATCGGCCCACCGAACGCCTACTCGTTCAACGTCCCCTCCGTACGCGCCGCCGGCGCCATCACCGTCGACCGCGGCCCCGGCAAGACCCAGACCAAGAAGGGCACCTTCAACCGCCTCGGCGGCATGTGCCCCCGCTGCGAGGGCCGCGGCACCGTCACCGACTTCGACCTCACCGTCCTCTACGACGAGAAGCTCTCCCTCAACGAGGGCGCCATCACCATCCCCGGCTACAGCATGGACGGCTGGTACGGCCGCGTCTTCCGCTCCAGCGGCCTGTTCGACCCCGACAAGCCCATCCGCGACTACACCAAGCGGGAACTGAACGACCTGCTCCACAAGGAACCCACCAAAATCAAGGTCGACGGCATCAACGTCACCTACACCGGCCTCATCCCCGCCATCAGCAAGTCGATGCTCGCCAAGGACGTCGACGCCATGCAGCCCCACATCCGCGCCTTCGTCGAACGCGCCATCACGTTCACCATCTGCCCCGACTGCGACGGCACCCGCCTGGCCCCCGAGGCCCGCTCCTCGAAGATCAACGGCATCACCATCGCCGACGCCTGCGCCATGCAGATCAGCGACCTCGCCACCTGGGTACGCGACCTGCGCGAACCCTCCGTCGGCCCACTGCTCAAAGCACTGGGGGACACCCTCGGCTCCTTCGTCGAGATCGGCCTCGGCTACCTCAGCCTCGACCGCCCCGCCGGCACCCTCTCCGGCGGCGAGGCCCAGCGCACCAAGATGATCCGCCACCTCGGCTCGTCCCTCACCGACGTCACCTACGTCTTCGACGAACCCACCATCGGCCTGCACCCCCACGACATCGCCCGCATGAACAACCTTCTGCGGCAACTGCGCGACAAGGGCAACACCGTCCTCGTCGTCGAACACAAACCCGAGACCATCGCCATCGCCGACCACGTCGTCGACCTCGGCCCCGGCGCCGGCACCCACGGTGGCACCATCTGCTACGAAGGCACAGTCGCCGGCCTGCGCGCCAGCGACACCACCACCGGCCGCCACCTCGACGACCGCGCCACCCTCAAGACCGCTGTGCGTACGCCCACCGGCGCCCTGCCCATCCGCGGCGCCCGCACCCACAACCTGCGCGACGTCGACGTCGACATCCCGCTCGGCGTCCTGGTCGTGGTCACCGGCGTCGCCGGCTCCGGCAAGAGCAGCCTCATCCACGGCTCACTCGCCAAACGCGACGACGTCGTCTCCGTCGACCAGACCGCCATCCGCGGCTCCCGCCGCAGCAACCCGGCCACCTACACCGGCCTGCTCGACCCCATCCGCAAAGCCTTCGCCAAGGCCAACGGCGTCAAACCCGCCCTGTTCAGCGCCAACTCCGAAGGCGCCTGCCCGACCTGCAACGGCGCCGGCGTCATCTACACCGACCTCGGCATGATGGCCGGCGTCGCCAGCACCTGCGAGGACTGCGAGGGCAAACGCTTCCAGCCCGCCGTCCTCGACTACCACCTCGGCGGCCGCGACATCAGTGAGGTCCTCGCCATGTCCGTCGACGAAGCAGAGACGTTCTTCAGCGACGGTGAGGCCCGCACCCCGGCCGCCCACACCATCCTCGACCGGCTCGCCGACGTCGGCCTCGGCTACCTCACGCTCGGTCAACCGCTGACCACGCTCTCCGGCGGGGAGCGGCAGCGCCTCAAGCTCGCCACCCGGATGGGGGACAGGGGCGGTGTGTACGTCCTCGACGAACCGACCACCGGCCTGCACCTGGCCGACGTCGCCCAACTGCTCGGCCTGCTCGACCGGCTCGTCGACGCCGGCAAGTCCGTCATCGTGATCGAGCACCACCAGGCGGTCATGGCGCACGCCGACTGGATCATCGACCTCGGGCCGGGCGCCGGTCACGACGGCGGACGGATCGTCTACGAAGGCACCCCGGCCGACCTGGTGGCCGCCCGGTCCACGCTCACCGGCGAACACCTCGCCGACTACGTCGGTGCGTGAGCGCCATTCCGGATCTCAGCGGGACAGGCCCCGCCGGCGGCCCGGCTCGGCCTCGCGCAGCGCGTCATCACCTCGGCTCGCCGGAGCACGGTTTCAAAGATTCGATAATGTACATTATGTCAAGTAAAGCGGAGACAGGCCTCCCCACGCGCCCATAGCGGACTGACCGCCAGGAGCGACGTGCGTTCATAGGACGCCTACTCCTTGCGTGGCTTGCAACGCTGTCACGCGCGGGCGCTGGCACATTCATTCGACCCAGCGAGCGGCCGGGCTCGCCTCAGGTGATCAGCACCGAGGCTGCGAGGCCACTGACCCACCGGCACAGGCGCCGGTCGCGCCGTCATCCGCGCGCGGCGACTCCGAACCCCGGAGCGCCCTCGCACGCAGACCTATCCCGGCCACGTCCGCTCACCGCCCCGGCTCTCCGTCGATCATGAGGTTGGCGGCGACAAAGCGGACACCGATTGCCGCCAACTTCATGATCGACGAGGCGGGCGGCCGGCGGGGCGGTGGCCGGATGGTGAAGTCTCGCCACTCTCCCCCGGTGAGCGCTTCTGGCGGGAACACGAGAATCATGCATAATATCCCTTATGCATGACAAACCGGACGAAGCGGTGGGCGCTCTGATCGAGGAGTTCCTGACTGCCCGGGCCACCCGTAAGCCCTCCCCCCACACCCTGGCCGCGTACCGCAGGGATCTGACCACTGTGGCCGAACTGGTCGCGGCGGACGGTGACGCCACTCCCCTGGACCGGCTGGCGGTCGGCGCCCTCTCCCCCCGGGTGATGCGCGCGGCGTTCGCGCGGTTCGCCGCTCCCCGTGCCGCCGCCTCGGTCCATCGTGCCTGGTCGACCTGGAACAGCTTCTTCACGTTCCTGGTCGCCGAGGGTGTCGTGCCGGGAAATCCGATGCCGGCGGTGGGGCGTCCCCGCACGCCTCTCCCCCGGCCCAAGCCGCTGCGGGGTGAGGACACCCCGGAGGAACTGCTGGCGGCGGTGGCCCGGTCGGAGGGCGGGCAGCGTGATCCGTGGCCGGAGCGCGACCTGGCGGTGCTGGCGCTGGCGTTGTGCGCGGGGTTGCGCCTGTCGGAGCTGCTGGCGCTGCGGGTGTCGTCGGTGGCCGGGCGCGACGGCGAGCGGCGGGTGGACGTGGCGGGCAAGGGTGGGCGGCCGCGTACGGTGCCGATCGAGGACGCCGTGGACCGGGTGCTTGCGGGTTACCTGGACAGCCGGCGGTACCGGTTCGGGTCGCGCAGTGTGCGGCCGGACTCGCCGTTGCTGGTGGACCGCCAGGGTGAGGCGTTGCGCCGGGGTGGGCTGCAGTACCTGGTGGAGTCGTGTTACCGGCGGGCGGGCATCGGTGACCGGGTGCCGCGCGGTGCGCGGTTGCACGCGTTGCGGCACACGTTCGCGACGCGGCTGGCGGAGGACGGGGCGAGCGCGGCGGAGATCATGCGGCTGCTGGGGCATGCGTCGTTGGCGTCGTCGCAGACGTACATCGAGGTGACGGCGGGTCAGCAGCGGGCGGCGGTGGCGGCGAACCGTACCAACCGGGCGTTGTCGGGGTTGACGTCGCCGCGGTGACGGTCGCGTGGCGGTCGGCGCGAGGGCTGGTGCGCTGGCAGGATCGGCCGGATGCGGGTGGGTGCGGCGCGGGCGGTGGCGGTCGAATGGGTGCGGGAGCGGATGCGCGCCGATGCGTCGATCGAGGGGGCGTTGTTCAGCGGGTCGACTGTGGGGTTGCCGGCCGACGCGGTGCTGCCGGTGTGGTCGGACGTGGACGTGTTGCTGGTGCGCCGGGAGCCCGGCGCGAAGGTGGGCAAGTTCGTGCACCGGGGGGTGCTGCTGGAGATCAGCACTGTCACCTGGGAGGAGTTGGGCGGCCCGGAGGACGTGCTGGGGTCGTGGGTGTTCGCGCCGATGTTCCGTACCGATGGGGTGATCGCGGATCCGTCGGGGCGGTTGGCCGCGGTGCGGGAGCGGGTCGCCGCGGGGTTCGCGGATCCGGTGTGGGTGCGGGCGCGGTGCGCGGGGGTGCGGCGGCGGATCGAGGCAGGGTTGCGGGCGGTCGGCGGTTCGGCGCCGGTGGCGCAGCAGGTGCTGGCGTGGGTGTTTCCGACGTCGTTGCTGGCGGTGTGGCCGGCGGTGGCGGGGTTGGTGGATCCGACGGTGCGGCGGCGGTACGTGCGGGCGGAGCGCGTGCTGTCGAGGTTCGGGTTCGGGGATCGGTATGCGGGGTTGCTGGACACGCTCGACGGCGGCGGGGTGAACCTGGACGCGGCGCGGGTGCGGGAGCATCTGGCCGGGTTGGCGGTGGTGTTCGACGAGGTGGCGCGGTTGTCGCGGGAGGGGTTCGCGTTCGGGGCGGATCTGGGTGCGGCGGGGCGTCCGGTGGTGTTCGACGGTGCGGCTGAGCTGATCGCGGCGGGGCGGCATCGGGAGGCGATGTTCTGGGTGCTGGTGACGTACGCGCGGTGTCATGTGGTGTTGGGCGAGGTGGCGCCGGAGCGGGAGCGGGCGTTCGGTGCGGTGCTGGCGGATCTGGGTGTGGCGTCGGTGGCGGATCGGCGGCGGCGGGCGGATGGGCTGCTGGCGGCGTTGCCGGGGTGGCAGACGGTGGTGGATGCGGTGGCGGCGGAGGCTGTGGCAGGCTGAGGGGGACGCGACTGGCGGCACGGGGATGGGTGAACCATCGGGGAGCTCGTCGTGGGGGTCGACCGCCTGGGCCCCTGCGGGCGAGGTGTCGTATGTCTTCTGCGCGGTTGTTGCCGGGTGCCCCGGTGGCGGAGCGGGTGTTGTCGGAGGTCGCCGGGTCGGTGGCGGAGCTGCGTGCGGCGGGGGTGACGCCGGCGCTGGCGACGGTGCTGGTGGGTGACGACGACGCCAGCGCGGGCTATATCCGGATCAAGTCTCGGCAGGCGGCGGAGTTGGGGTTCGTGTCGCCGCACGTGCATCTGCCGGCGTCGGCGTCGCAGGCGGATCTGCACGCGGTGCTGGCGGATTTCAACGCGGACAAGACGGTGCACGGGGTGCTGGTGCAGTATCCGATCCCGGGGCATCTGGACTATGACCGGGCGTTGGCGGTGCTGGACCCGGACAAGGACGTGGACGGGATGCATCCGGTGAACATGGGCCGGCTGGCGTTGGGGTTGCCGGGTCCGTTGCCGTGTACGCCGGCGGGCATCGAGGCGTTGCTGGCGTTCCACGGTGTGCCGGTGGCGGGCCGGGAGGTGGTGATTCTGGGCCGGGGTGCGACGTTGGGGCGGCCGCTTGCGATGTTGCTGGCGCAGAAGCGGCCGACGGCGAACGCGGCGGTGACTGTGGTGCACACGGGGGTGGCGGACTGGCCGCGGTATACGCGGCGCGCGGAGATCCTGGTGGCGGCGGCGGGGGTGCCGGGGATCGTCCGGCCGGAGCATGTGCGTCCGGGTGCGGTGGTGGTCGGTGGTGGGGTGCGGTACGAAGGGCGGCGGTTGCTGCCGGACGTGGACGAGTCGTGTGCGCAGGTGGCGGGGGCGATCACGCCGCGGGTGGGCGGGGTGGGTCCGACGACCGTGGCGATGTTGTTCCGTAACGCGGTGGAGGCGGCGCGGCGGCAGAGCGGGCTGGGCTGAGGGTCAGCCGAGGTCGACGACGAGGGGCCGGTGGTCGGAGATGGTGGCCAGCGGGGTGTGCACGGCGGTGACGGGTGGCAGCCGGTCGAGCCCGTGGCGGTCGGCGAGGATGTGGTCGAGTTGGACGCGGGGTTGCCCGGCCGGGTAGGTGGGGCGGCGGGCGAGGGGCTGCCAGCGGGTGAGCGCGGCGGCGGGTCCGGCGGGCAGGTTGAGGTCGCCGAGCAGGATCCGGGGCGCGGGCAGGGTGCGCAGGACGCGGACGACGCGGCGTAGTTGCCAGGCGTTCCAGCCGGGGACGAAGGACAGGTGGGTGGCGGCGACGGTGAGGGGGCCGTGGGGGGTGTCGAGGACGGCGGCGAGCACGACGCGGGGTTCGTCGCGGAGCAGGATGAGTCCGCCGCCGGGGCCGGGTGCGTAGATGGGTGAGCGGACGGGGGCGGCTCGCAGCCGGGTGACCTGCCAGGAGCGGACGGGGTAGCGGCTGATCAGGCCGATGCCGTAGAGGGGTTCGCCGCGGCCGTCGTCGTCGTGGGTGAGGGGGCGGAACTGTTCGCCGGGGGTGCCGACGACGGCGGCGGCGAAGCGGTGGTGGTCGGCGTGCAGGGCGTGCGCGGCCAGGGCGGTGAGGTCGAGTTTGCCGCTGCGGCTCTGGTCGCGGTCGACTTCCTGGAGGGCGAGGACGTCGGCGTCGAGGTCGGTGACGGCGGTGGTGAGCCGGTAGGGGTCGACGAGTCCGTCGGTGAGGGATCGGCCGTGCAGCAGGTTGAAGGTGGCCAGGCGCACCTGGACACCCTACGTCGTCGTGGGAGTCTTGCCGGGTGCTGAAGCTGTTGTGCTGTTCGATGCTGGTGTTCGTGGCGGTGGGGTCGGTCGGGGTGTGGTTGCGGCGTCGCCGGGGGCGGTGAGGCTGGCCACAGGTGGCCTCGTCGCTGGTGGCGGGGTGGGCAGAATGCGGCGGTGGATGCCCTGTCGTTGACGACGTTGCTGACCGCTGCCCTTCTCGCCGGGTGGGTGGACGCGGTGGTGGGTGGCGGTGGCCTGTTGTTGTTGCCGGCGTTGCTGGTGGCGGCGCCGGGTGTGCCGGTGGCGACGGCGTTGGGCACGAACAAGCTGGCGGCGATCTTCGGTACGTCGACGGCGGCGGTGACGTACGCGCGGCGTACGAAGCTGGACTGGGCGGTGGCGGGTCCGGCGGCCGGGTTGGCGGTGCTGACGGCGGGGTTGGGTGCGGCGTTGGCGGGTGCGGTGCCGGGCAGCGCGTACCGGCCGGTGGTGCTCGTGGTGCTGGTGGCGGTGGCGGTGTTCGTGCTGGCGCGGCCGTCGCTGGGTGTGGTGGCGTCGCCGCAGCGTCGGACCCCTCGGCGGATGGTCGTGGCGGTGGCGGTGGCCGGTCTGGGCATCGCCCTGTACGACGGGTTGATCGGGCCGGGTACGGGCACGTTCCTGGTGCTGGCGTTCACGGCGATTCTGGGTTCGGATTTCGTGCACGCGTCGGCGATGGCGAAGGTCGTGAACGCGGGCACGAATCTGGGTGCGCTTGTGGTGTTCGGGTTGACCGGGCACGTGTGGTGGGCGCTCGGTGCGGCGATGGCGGTGTGCAACGTGGTGGGGGCGGCGGTGGGCGCGCGGATGGCGTTGAAGCGCGGGGCCGGGTTCGTGCGGGTGGTGTTGCTGGTGGTGGTGCTGGCGCTGGTGGCCCGGCTGGGTTACGACCAGTGGATGGCGAGCTGATCGCGCTGGCGGTGCGGGCGGAGCACGATCGGGCGGTGCTGGCGGGTCTGCTGGGCCGGGATCCGGTGTTGCACGCGTATCAGTTGGGTGATCTGGACGATTTCTTCTGGCCGTACACGTCGTGGTTCCGGCGTGGCGACCAGGTGGTGTTGCTGTATCACGGGGTGGAGTTGCCGACGTTGCTGGCGTTCGCGGCGCCGGATGGGGTGGCGGAGTTGTCGGCGTTGCTGGTGGAGGCGGCGCCGGTGTTGCCGGCACGGTTGTGGGCGCACCTGTCCCCCGGTCTGGAGGAGACCGTGAGCCGCTGGTTCGTGGTGTCGGAGGCGGCGCCGCATCTGCGGATGGCGTTGACGGATCCCGGCGCGCTGGCTTCGGTGGCGGCGGTGGGTGAGCCGTTGAGGCCGGCGGATGCGGCGGAGCTGGCCGGGTTGTACGCGGTGGCGTATCCGGGGAACTGGTTCGACGCGCGGATGCTGGAGACGGGCCAGTACGTGGGGGTGCGGGAGCGGGGCCGGCTGGTGGCCGTGGCGGGGGTGCACGTGTTCTCGCCGCGGTGGCGGGTGGCGGCGCTGGGGAACGTGACGACGCATCCGGATGTGCGGGGTCGTGGTCTGGGGGCGGGTGTGGTGGCGGCGTTGTGCGCCCGGCTGCGCGCCTCGGTGGATCATGTGACGTTGAACGTGCGGGCGGACAACGTCGCGGCGGTGCGGTTGTACGAGCGGCTGGGGTTCACCCGGGTGGCCGGGTTCACGGGGTGCGCGTTGACGCGGCGGGTGGGGTCAGCGGCCGCGGCTGGGTGAGTCGAAGCGGCCGGCGCGGATCTCCCGCAGGGCGCGGCGGCGGGTGTCGCCGCGCAGCGTGTCGACGTAGAGGCGGCCGTGCAGGTGGTCGGTCTCGTGTTGCAGTGCGCGGGCGAGGAAGCCGCTGCCGGTGACGGTGAGCGGTTGGCCGTGCTGGTCGTAGCCGTGGGCGGTGGCGTGCATGGCGCGGGGGGTCGGGAAGTACAGGCTGGGGATGGACAGGCAGCCTTCCTCGTCGTCCTGGAGTTCGTCGGACACCTCCACGGTGGGGTTGACCATGTGGCCGCGGTGGCCGTCGGCGTCGTAGACGAACACCTGGGCGTTGACGCCGATCTGGGGTGCGGCGACGCCGGCGCGGCCGGGTGCGCCGAGCAGCGTGTCCATCAGGTCGGTTACGAGGGCGCGCAGTTCGGCGTCGAAGCTGGTGACGGGTTCGCTGGGGGTGCGCAGCACGGGGTCGCCGATGATCCGGATGGGGCGCATAGTCATGTCCGGAAGGCTATCCGTTGCTTACCGTTCGCGGGTGTCCGGTGGGGTGTCGAGGAGCCCCGTGTCGGCGATGCGGTCGCGCAGGGGGCGGCGGCGCAGGGCGTCGAGGACGGCGTACAGCTCGTCGGCGAGCGGCACCGGCAGTTCGGTGTCGAGGTGGCGCACGGCGGCGGTGGTGGCGGCCCATTCGGCTTCGACGGCGGGCAGTAGGGCGCGGGCGCGGCCGGTGAGGGTGACGATGCGGTGCCGGGCGTCGGCGCCGGGGCGCAGGTCGACGAGGCCGGCGCGGCGCATCTGGGCGACGGTCTGGCTGGCGGCGGAGTGGGTGACGCCGATACGGGTGGCGAGGTCGCGGATGGGCAGCGGCCCGTCGGCGACGAGCGCGCGCACGACTGGTGAGTAGCGGGGCCGGTAGTCGGTGAGGCCGAGCCGGTCGTGGACGGCGGCGACGTCGCCGTCGAGGACGTCCAGGACGTGGCGTAGCAGGGTGCCGAGGGCGTCGCGGTCGGGGGCGGTCACGTCCACTAATGTAACAGCGCTGTTGTATCTGACCCGGGGAGGCCAATGATGTATCCGCCGATCGAGCCGTACGCGCACGGCATGTTGGACGTCGGGGACGGGCAGCGCGTGTACTGGGAGACGTGCGGCAACCCGGACGGCCGTCCGGCGCTGGTGGTGCACGGCGGGCCCGGCTCCGGGGCGGGCGCGTCGTGGCGGCGGCTGTTCGACCCGTCCGCCTACCGGATCGTGCTGTTCGACCAGCGTGGCTGCGGGCGCAGCACTCCCCCGGCCTCCGATCCGGCCACCGACCTGTCGGTGAACACCACGGCGCATCTGCTGGCCGACATGGAGGTGCTGCGCGTACACCTGGGGATCGACAGGTGGCTGCTGTGCGGCGCGTCGTGGGGGTCGTCGCTGGCACTGGCGTACGCGCAGCGCCACCCGGATCGGGTGAGCGCGCTGGTGCTGTTCAGCGTGGTCGCCAACACCAGCCGCGAGATCGAGTGGGTGACCCGGGACATGGGGCGGGTCTTCCCGCAGGAGTGGGCGCGGTTCCGCGACGGCGTGCCCGGGTCCGACCGCGACGGTGACCTGTCCGCCGCGTACGCCCGGCTGGTCAACGACCCGGACCCGGCTGTGCGGGAGCGGGCCGCCCGGGACTGGTGCGACTGGGAGGACGTGCACGTGTCCCTGGCCGGCGGGTACGCGCCGAGTCCCCGGTTCGCCGACCCGGTGTTCCGGTTCGGGTTCACCCGGCTGGTGACCCACTACTTCGCCAACCGGGGTTTCCTGCCCGACGGTCAGCTGATGCGCGACGCCGGCCGGCTGGCCGGCATCCCGGGGGTGCTGGTGCAGGGCCGGCTGGACGTCAGTGGGCCGCCGGACATCGCGTGGCTGCTGACCCGGGACTGGCCGGACGCGCGGCTGGAGATCGTGGAGTCCGGCGGCCACGGCGGCGGGCACGGCATCAGCGAGCGGGTGGTAGCGGCTCTGGACGCGTTCGCCGCCGCGCCCGGCCCCGCCGCCTGAGCCGCAGCGCCGACCGTCAGCCGGCGAGCAGGGCGCGGATCGGGGCGGCCTTGGCGGCGGCTTCGGCGACCTCGGCGGCGGGGTCGCTGTCCCAGGTGATGCCGCCGCCGGCCCACAGGTGCAGCCGTCGCCCGTCGGCGGCGGCGGTGCGGATGGTCAGGCCCAGGTCGAGCCGGTCCGGCCCGACCCAGCCGAGCGCGCCCATGCCGGCGCCGCGCCCGACCGGCTCCAGCGCGGCGATCTGCGCCAGCGCGGCGCGCTTGGGCGCGCCGGTGACCGACCCGCCGGGGCACAGCGCGCGCAGCAGGTCGGCCAGGCCCAGCCCGTCGGCGGGCGCCGCGGACACCGTCGACTCCGCCTGCCACAGGTCACACCAGCGGCGTACGGCGAACAGCTCGTCGACGCGCACCGAGCCGGTACGGGCCACCCGGGCCAGGTCGTTGCGTTCCAGGTCGACGATCATGACGTGTTCGGCGCGTTCCTTGGCCGAGGCGAGCAGGTCGCGGCGCCCGGCGGCGGTGGCCGGGCGGGTGCCCTTGATCGGGCGGGTGACCAGCCGGCCGTGCTCGACCGCGATCAGCGTCTCCGGGGAGGCGCAGCCGAGCGCCCAGCCGGGTCCGCGCAGCGTGCCGCCGTAGCGGGCGCCGGGCAGCGCGGCGAGGCGGGCCAGCGCCGGCAGCGGGTCACCGGTGTACGTGGCGGCGGCGTGCCCGACGACGTTCACCTGGTACACGTCGCCGCGGGCGATGGCGGCGCGGACCGCCTCGACGGCGGCGGCGTGCGCGTCCGGGGCCCAGCTGTCCCGCCACGGCCCCAGCCGCCAGGGCGCGAGGGCCGGGCGCGGTGGCGGCACCGGCCGGCCGGTGTGGTGGTAGACGACCACGACCAGGTCGGGCAGCACCGGCGCGGGACTCGGTGCGCCGGGCGACACGCCGATCGCGTACGCCCCGGCGGCGGCGGACAGATACAGCGCGGCCCCGCACACGCCGCGCTGCGGGTCGTGGTGGCCGGGGCGGGACAGGTCGTCGCGGGCGATGCCGTGCGCGGCGAGGAAGCGTTGCGCCAGATCAGTGGGGTCCCCGCCGTCGCCGACGGACCAGTGCAGGCGAGCGGCCTCGACCAGCCGGTGGCGGCAGCCGGGCGGCGCTCCGGGCGCATCGACCTCCACCTGTGGGAGCGCTTCCACGACGTCCGGGCCGTTACGGGTCATCCGTTCAGCCCATTCTGGGTGAACAAGACGCATCCTTGCTCGTTGCCGCTCAGTTTTCCTTGGTACTGTGCGTCACTGGTCATGTGAACCATGACACAGTGCCCCCACAGTCCGGAGAACCCGATGTGTCAGCACCAGCCCACCTGCCCCTCTGCCGACGCGACCGACCGTGAGGCCGCCCGCGTCCTCGCCTGCTTTCCTGAACAGGGCTGGAGCCTGCTCTGCAACGGTGTCATCATCTTCGAGGACACCGGTGAGCTGCTCCCCGACGGGCGCACCATCGCCCCGCACCGGGGTCCGGCCCGCCACGCCCTCGTTGCCTGATCCATCACGCAGCGTCAGTGAGCGTACGCGCCGGCCCTGACCGGCCGGCGCCCCGGCCGGGGCGGCGACAGTCCCACCGCCCCGGCGTAGCCGCTCAGTCCTCGAACGCCTCCGGCGCGGGGCACGAGCAGACCAGGTTCCGGTCGCCGTACGCGCCGTCGACACGCCGCACCGGAGGCCAGTACCGGCCCGCCCGTTCCACCCCTGCCGGGTAGGCCCCCACCGACCGCGGGTACGGATGCGGCCACTCGTCGGCGGACACCATCGCCGCGGTGTGCGGCGCGTTGGACAGCGGGTTGTCCCCCGCCGGCCACTGCCCCGAGCCGACCTTGTCGATCTCCGCGCGGATCGCGATCATCGCGTCGCAGAACCGGTCCAGCTCGGCCAGGTCCTCACTCTCGGTCGGCTCCACCATCAGCGTCCCCGCCACCGGGAACGACATCGTCGGCGCGTGGAAGCCGTAGTCGATCAGCCGCTTCGCCACGTCGTCGACGCTCACGCCGGTCGCCTTGGTCAGCGGACGCAGGTCCAGGATGCACTCGTGCGCCACCAGGCCCTTGTTTCCGGAGTACAGCACCGGGAAGTGGTTACGCAGCCGCGCCGCCACGTAGTTCGCCGCCAGGACCGCGACGCCGGTGGCGCGCGCCAGGCCGTCGGCGCCCATCATCCGCAGGTACGCCCACGGGATCGGCAGGATCCCCGCCGACCCGTGGTTCGCCGCCGAGATCGCCGGCCGCCCCTCGGCGCGCGCGCCGAGCGGGTCACCGGGCAGGAACGGCGCCAGGTGCGACCGCACCGCCACCGGGCCCACACCGGGACCGCCGCCGCCGTGCGGAATGCAGAACGTCTTGTGCAGGTTCAGGTGCGACACGTCCGCGCCGAACCGGCCCGGCTTGGCGAACCCGACCAGCGCGTTGAGGTTCGCGCCGTCGACGTACACCTGACCGCCCGCGTCGTGGACCTTCGCGCACAACTGGGCGATGCCGGTCTCGTAGACGCCGTGCGTCGACGGGTACGTCACCATGATCGCGGCGAGCGCGTCCCGGTGCTTGTCGATCTTCGCGTCGAGGTCGACCAGGTCGACGTTGCCGTCGGCGTCGCAGCCGACCACCACCACCCGCATGCCGGCCATCACCGCCGACGCGGCGTTGGTGCCGTGCGCCGACGACGGGATCAGGCACACCTCGCGGTGGCCCTCGCCGCGCTCGCGGTGGTAGGCGCGGATCGCCAGCAGACCGGCCAGCTCACCCTGCGACCCGGCGTTGGGTTGCACGCTGACCGCGTCGTAGCCGGTGACCTCGGCCAGCCAGCCCTCCAACTGGGCGATCAGCTGCCGGTACCCGGCGGTCTGCGCGGCCGGCGCGAACGGGTGCAGGTGCGCGAACTCCGGCCAGGTGATCGGTTCCATCTCGGTGGTGGCGTTGAGCTTCATCGTGCACGACCCCAGCGGGATCATGCCCCGGTCCAGCGCGTAGTCGAAGTCGGCCAGGCGGCGCAGGTAGCGCAGCATCGCCGTCTCCGAGTGGTGGCTGTGGAACACCGGGTGGGTGAGGAACTCCGACGTGCGGGCCAACCCGTCCGGCAGGCTCGCACCGGCGTCGCCGTCGAAGCCGTCGACGCCGAACGCCGCCCACACCGCCTGAAGGTGCGCGGTCGTGGTCGTCTCGTCGCAGGACACGCCGACCCGGTCGGCGTCGACCAGCCGCAGGTTCACGTCACGCTCGGCCGCGGCGGCCACCACGTCGGCGGCCCGGCCCGGCACGATCGCGGTGACGGTGTCGAAGAACGGCACGTCGGCCACGTCGACGCCGCCGGCGCGCAGGCCCGCCGCGAGCCGTGCCGCCGCCTCGTGGGTACGCCGGGCGATGGCGCGCAGCCCGTCCGGGCCGTGGTAGACGGCGTACATGCCGGCCATCACCGCCAGCAGCACCTGCGCGGTGCAGATGTTGCTGGTCGCCTTCTCCCGGCGGATGTGCTGCTCGCGGGTCTGCAACGCCAGCCGGTACGCCGGGTTGCCGTCGGCGTCGCGGGACACCCCGACCAGGCGGCCGGGCAGCATCCGCTCCAGGCCCGAGCGCACCGCCAGGTAGCCGGCGTGCGGCCCGCCGAAGCCCATCGGCACACCGAAGCGCTGGGTGGTGCCGGCGGCGATGTCGGCGCCGATCTCGCCCGGCGGGCGCAGCAGCGTCAACGCCAGCAGATCCGCCGCGACGGCCACCAACGCGCCCACCCCGTGGGCCGCCTCGACCAGCGCCCGGTGGTCACGTACCGCGCCGGACGCGCCCGGGTACTGCAGGTGCAGGCCGAAGAACTCCGCCGGCAGGTCGTCGCGCTCGACGTCGACGACCCGCACCTCGATGCCGAGCGGCTCGGCGCGGCCGGCGATCACCGCGATGGTCTGCGGCAGCGCGTCGGCGTCGACCACGTACACCGGGCTCCTGCTCTTGGACGCGCGGCGCGCCAGGGTCATCGCCTCGGCCGCGGCGGTGCCCTCGTCGAGCATCGAGGCGTTCGCGGTGGCCAGCCCGGTCAGGTCGGTGACCATGGTCTGGAAGTTCAGCAGCGCCTCCAGCCGGCCCTGGCTGATCTCCGGCTGGTACGGCGTGTACGCGGTGTACCAGGCCGGGTTCTCCAGCACGTTACGGCGGATCACCGCCGGGGTGTGCGTGCCGTGGTAACCCAGGCCGATCATGGAAACGGCGACGGTGTTACGGGCGGCCAGGGCGCGCAGCTCGGCGATCGCCTGCCGCTCGCTGGCCGGGGCCGGCAGGTCCAGGGTGCCGTGCCAGCGGATCACCTCGGGGATCGCCGCGTCCATCAGCTCGTCGACGGAGCCGTAACCGACGGTGTCCAGCATCCGGCGTTCGTCGCCCGGGCCGGGGCCGATGTGCCGGCCGGCGAACTGCTCTGCGGTCATGCGCTGCGCTCCTTGGTGGGGCGAGGTCGACGGGTCGGCCTCCCCCTGAGTCGCGCTGACGCGCTCCACAGCGCCTGCCCACGTGGTCCTTTTGCCTGAGAGGTTCCGGGGAGAATCTGCCCCTTCGGCGCCGTCGGGTCGACGGTCTCTCCCACGTGGGTGGTACCGGCATCTTCCACGCTACCAGCGGGCGTGTTTCCGGCTCATGTCCCGGGGGACGATCACACCGGAGCCGGAGCCGGAGCCAGCCGGTCGGCCAGCGCGCTCAGCGTGGCGCCCAGCGGCGCGTCCAGGCGTAGCGCCGCGTACCCGTCGCCGCGGGTGACACCCTGGTTGACGATCGCCACCGGGACGCCGTGGCGGGCCGCGCGCAGCACGAACCGCCGCCCCGACATCACCGTCAACGACGAGCCGAGCACCAGCAACGCCCGCGCCCGCTCGACCAGGGCGAAACAGTCGGCCACCCGGGGCGCGGGCACCGTCTCGCCGAAGAACACCACGTCCGGTTTCAGCATGCCCGTGCCGCAGATCCCGCAGTCGACAGTGCGGAACCCGGCCACCGCCTCGTCGGGCAGGTCCACGTCGCCGTCGGGGTTGACGCGCGCCACCCGCGCGTCGAAGCCCCGGTTCGCCTCGGACAGCCGCCGGTGCAGCTCGTCGCGGCCGGTGGCGTTGCCGCAGTCCAGGCACGTCACCTCGTCGAGGCGGCCGTGCAACTCGATCACCCCTGTCGCACCGGCCGCGGTGTGCAGCCCGTCGACGTTCTGGGTGATGATCCCGCCGAGCAGCCCGGCCGCCTGCAACCGGGCCACCGCCCGGTGCCCGTCGTTCGGCACCGCCCGCGCGATCATCTGCCAGCCCAGGTGGCTGCGCGCCCAGTACCGCCGCCGCGCCAGCGGATACCGGGTGAACTCCTGATACGTCATCGGGGTGTGCCGGCGGGCCGCGCCGCTGGGCCCCCGGTAGTCGGGGATGCCCGACTCGGTGGACAGGCCCGCGCCGCTGAGCACCACCACACCACCGGCGGCCACCAGCCGCGTCAACTCCTCGAACGCCTCACTCACCCGTCCATGCTCCCTCGCCGACCTGCTGATCGGCGAGGCCGGTCACCCGGCGGGGCGCGCCCGGGCGGGCTAGGTTGATCGTATGCGCGTCGTCATCGCCGGAGGGCACGGAAAGATCGCCAAACTGCTGGAGCGGGAACTGGCCGGACGCGGAGACACCGCGCTCGGGCTGATCCGCAACCCCGACCACGCCGCCGCGCTGCGCGCCGCCGGCGCGGAACCGGTCGTCTGCGACCTCGAACACACCGACGTCGACACGCTCGCCGGTCACCTGGCCGGCGCCGACGCGGTCGTGTTCGCCGCCGGCGCCGGCCCCGGCAGCGGCGCCGACCGCAAGGACACCGTCGACCGCGGGGCCGCCGTGCTGCTCGCCGACGCCGCCGTCCAGGCCGGGGTGCGCCGCTACCTGCTGGTCTCCTCCATGGGCGTGGACGCCGCCCCGGCCAACGGCGCCGACGACGTGTGGGCGGCGTACCTGCGGGCCAAGAAGGCCGCCGAGGACGACGTCACCGCCCGCGACCTCGACGTGACGGTGCTGCGGCCCGGCCGCCTCACCGACGACGAACCCGAAGGCCGCATCGCCCTGGCCCGGCACGTCGAACCCGGCGCGATCAGCCGCGCCGACGTGGCCCGGGTGCTGCTCGCCCTGCTGTACGCCCCGGCCACCGCCGGGCACACCCTGGAACTGGTCGGCGGGGACATCCCCATCGCCGAGGCGATCGCCGCCGTCTGACCCGGCACGTCCCGGCCCGCCGCACAGGCGGGCCGGGACACCGCTCAACGCTGGTGACGGGACAACGCCGGCTGCGGCACGCCCCCACCGGCCTGCGGCAACTCCCGGGCGATCCGCTCCATCGTGCGCGCCAACTGCTCACTGCCGTCGTCGAGGTGCCGCGCCGCCGCCTGCATGTGCGAGATCATCATCTCGCCGAAGATCCGCAACGCCTCCCGCGTCGCCACCGAGTCGTCGAAGCCGCTGCCCGCGGTGCTGCGGTACTCCGTCACCGCCCGCTCGGCCTCCCGCTTCGCCTCCTCCGCCGCCGCACGCATGTAACTCTCGTACTGGGTACGGGCGTACTCGGCGACCCGGCGGGCGTAGTCGTGGGCCTGCGCGATGATCTGCTCGGCCTCCCGCTGCGCCGCCGACAACAGGTTGACCTCCTTCGCCGCCGGCGCCACCGCCGCCTCGGCGCTCGGGATCACCCCGTGCCGGTGCAGCTCCAGACGGTCGCTGAGCCGCTCGTTCTCCGCCCGCAGGTTCGCCACCTGCGCCGCCAGCAGATCCAGCTCGTCGGCCACCTGCAACCGGAACCGGTCCACATCGGTCTGCTCGTAGCCGCGCCGGGTGAACGCCGCCGACCCGAACTCCCACCGCCGTACCCGGTCGGCGGTCAACCGCACCTGCACCGGACCGGACACCTGCTGCGCGTCGTAACCGCTGATCGGCTCGGCGCTCACCGGCTCACCTCCGTTGTTCCCGGCCCGTCGGCGCCGGTCGTCGTCCGCCACGACGGGCCGTACCAGTGCTTGCCGTAACCCTCGTGATGCACCTGGCCCGGCTGGTAGCCGGCAGCGGCGAACGCCGCCACCGAATGACCCACCATCTCGTCGGACCCGCACACGTACACGTGCCGCGACCGCCAGTCCCCGTCGGCCAGCACCCGGTCGGCGATCCGCACCGACTCCCCCGGCCGGCCCGGCTCCGTCCCCGCCACGTACGACACCCGCAGCCACGGATGCGTCGCCGCCAACTTGTCGATCGCCTCGCTGTCGTAGAACTCCGTCCGCGAACGGGCCCCCACGTACAGGTCCACCCGCCGCCCCGAACCCTCCGCCACGACCTGTTCCACGAGCGCCTTCACCGGCGCCCAGCCGGTGCCACCGGCCAGCAGCAGCAGATCCGACGACCCGGCCCGCCACAACGTCAACCGGTCCCCCACCGGCGACGCCAGATGGATCCGGTCACCGGCCGCGCACCCGTACACCAGACGCGACGACACCACACCACCCGGCGCGGCCCGCACATGCAACTCCACAGTGCCGTCCGGACGCGGCGCGTTCGCCGGCGAGTAGTACCGCCACGACCGCACCGCCGGATGCGACACCCCGATCGACTGGCCCGGCGTGAACGGCAACAGGTACTGCGGACGCACCGTCAGCACCGCCACGTCGAACGTGCGCTGCTCGTGGGTCAGCACCTCCGCCACCCACCACGGCGGCGACTGCGACTCCGCGGCCTGCGCGCCCTCGGTCATCACCTGCGCCACCAGCCCGTACGCCGCCGCCCAGTCGGCGGCCAGCTCCTCGGTCCACGCCTCACCGCAGAAGTGCCGCAGCGTCGCCAGCAGCGCCTCACCGACGGCCGGGTAGTGCTCGGCGCGCACCGCGAACTTCCGGTGATCCGCGCCGAGGTCCCGCAGGAACCCGACCAGCCGGTCCACCTGGTCCACGTGGGACACCACATGCCCCAACGCCGCCACCAGACGGTCCCGCTGACCGGCCATGTTCGTCGGGAACATCTGCCGGGTCTCCGGATGCGCCAGGAACAGCGTCGAATAGAAGTAGAGCGGCACCTGGTCGCCGTGCGCGACGACCAGGGACCAGCTCTGCTTGAGCCGTGCGACGTCCACGCTCAGGCGTCTCCCGCCGACACGACCTGCTCCCGCACCTGCCCGAGCACGACCTGCACATCGGCGACCACGTCCGCCGGCACGCCCAGCTCCACCAGCGTCGCCGTCAGGTGCCCCCCGACCTTCGCGTAGTGCTCACCGGTGATGTTCAGCGGCTGGTGCGCCTCGGCCAACCCGCGGCCCGCGTACTCGTTCGGGCCACCCAGCACCACCGCCAGCATCAGCGCCAGATGCCGCCGCTGCTCCACCATGTCCACGTCGGCGAAGTAGCCGGCCAGATCAGAATCGGCCAGCACCTTGGCGTAGAACAGCTCCACAGCGGCCTTCACCGCCGCCGCGCCACCGATGCGCTCGTAGTGGGAGATCGGGGTGGTCTCGCTCGTCACCGTCATGCTCGGTCCTTCCAGCAGGGGTCCGCGGGCAGCGCCGCGGCAGGGGCTCGCCAGCCGGCGCGGCGTCACACAGCGTTCCGCCGTGATGTCGACACGCCGACGACCGGAACGGACCATAGCGCGCCCGACGCGGCAGTTCACGCCGACCCTGTCCGGATCCCGAGAACTGTCAACTACGGCCAGTCAACAACCGGGCCGAAGTCGACAGACATAGCGCAACCGAGCGACAACAGGACGTGAACACGGATGACGTACCGTCCTTTTCGGACATCACGAGGGCGGCAGCAGTGACCTGCGCACATTCACGCCCTGCTCGGACCGCGCGCCCACCCGTCTCAGGCCACCCGGAAGGAGCACACCCCGTCACCAAAACACGAATCGCGCCCCACCCCTTTTCGGGCGCGGCGCGATCCCGTCAACGAGACGCGACGCAGGTCACCCGGCCCGACGCCGGGCCCGACGAGCCGCCAGCTCGTCACCCACCGACTCGGCCTCCGGCTCCACCGCGGCCGCCGGCTCCTGCCCACCCACCGGCTCCGCCGGCAGATGCGACAACGAACCCTGGATCTCCTTGAACGCGCCACCGATCGCGATGCCGAACACCCCCTGGCCGCCCTGCAACAGGTCGACCACCTCCTCCGGCGACCGGCACTCGTACACGGTCGTCCCATCGGAGATCAACGTGATGCCCGCCAGATCGTCCACCCCACGCGACCGCAACGCGTCGATCGCCTTACGGATGTTCTGCAACGACACCCCGGCGTCCAACAGCCGCTTCACGACCTTCAACACCACCAGGTCGCGGAACGAGTACAACCGCGACGTCCCCGAACCCGACGCGTCGCGCACACTCGGCACCACAAGCGCCGTACGCGCCCAGTAGTCGAGCTGCCGGTAACTGATGCCCACCGCCGAACACGCGGTCACACCCCGATAACCGACCTCGCCGTCACCGGCCGGATCGGCCCTCACACCCGCCTGCTGCTGCCCCACACTCGGACCAGGATCTCGCGGCTCGTGCATCCGGACCAACCTCCCCGCGCCCGTGGCGGTGCCGCGTCGACTCCCCGTACGCGCACCACTCGACACGGCAACCCTAACGCCGCCCCCCGCACTTCACCCGCAGGAGACACCGCGACACGCCGCGCCCACCACCCGGCGACACCACGCGCCGGCACGCCTCAACCCGCGAAGTCCTCCGGACGGACCTGATCCAGGAACTCCCGGAACTTCTCCACCTCGTCCTCCTGCTCGTCCGGGATCACGATCCCCGCCTCGCTGAGGACCTGCTCCGCACAACGAATCGGAGCACCCACCCGCAACGCCAACGCGATGGAGTCACTCGGCCGCGCCGACACCCGCACACCGTCACCGAGGAGGAGATCCGCGTAGAACACGTTCTCCTTCAACTCGGTGATCTCCACCGCCCGCAACGGCGCCTGCAACGCCGCCAGGACATCCCGCAGCAGATCGTGCGTCAACGGCCGGGCCGGCTTGACCCCCTGCTGCTCATAGGCGATCGCCGTCGCCTCGACCGCGCCGATCCAGATCGGCAGATAGCGGTCCCCCTCGACCTCCCGCAGCAGGACGATCGGCTGGTTACTGGGCAGCTCCACCCGAACTCCGACCACGCTCAGCTCGCGCACCGCCGCCTCCGTGTCGTCGTCACCTAGCACCGCGCCCTTCCCTGCACGGTACACGGACCAGGACACGGGAGTCCCACGCGCTACGTGCACCACGCCTCGCCGGACGGGCATACCCCGGCAAGCCTACGACACGCGCCACCGACCAGATCTTTCCGCGCCCACCCACAACGTGAAGGGCCGGACGCCGCAACGGCATCCGGCCCTTCACACCGACCTCACCGGCCCAACGTCGACCGCAGCCCCACCCGCACCAACGCCGCGTGCAACCGCTGCGACAACGCCACCAGCTCCCGCGCCGTCTCCGCCGCCCGAGCCCGCGCCGCCGGATCACTCTGCCGCGCCAACGGCGCCACCAACTGCGCGAACAAGCCGACCTCACGATCCGCCGAAGACCGGTACGCCCGCAGATGCCGCGGCTCCAACCCGTACGCCGCAAGACCCGCCACCGCACTCGCGATGATCAACGCATCCGCGTCGTACCACCCCGGCGGATCCGACACCAGCACACCCAGCCGCTCCAACTCCGCAAGCGTCGACTCGTCCACACCGCTACGAGCGATCAGACCGGCCCGGTCCAGCCGCACCTCCGACTCCATCGGCTCCCGGCCCGGCACCTCACCACCCGGACCCACAGCCACCAGATTCGGCCGCCCCCGCCCCGGCGACGGACCAGACCCGTCCCACCGGGCCAACTGCTCCCGGATCACCCGCAACGGCAGGTACTGATCCCGCTGCGCGGTCAACACGAACCGCAACCGCGCGACATCGTCCCAGCCGTACTTCCGATAACCCGCCGGCGTCCGCTGCGGCTCCACCAGGCCCTCAGCCTCCAGGAACCGCAACTTCGAGATCGTGACGTCCGGAAACTCCGGCCGCAACTGCGCCAGCACCTCGCCGATACTCATCAGCGCAGGGGCCCGCGCCGCCCCGGACGGCGTCGAAGCCGCAGGCTCGTTCACCCCCGGCCGGCCTCCTCCGGACGCGGACCGGCGATGAACACCACCCGGAACTTGCCGATCTGCACCTCGTCACCGTTGCTCAACGTCGCCGCCTCGACCCGCTCACGATTCACGTAGGTGCCGTTCAGGCTGCCCACATCCCGCACCGTGAACGTCCCACCGTCACGGTGGAACTCCGCGTGCCGCCGCGACACCGTCACGTCGTCCAGGAAGATGTCACTGTCCGGGTGCCGCCCACTCGTCGTCACATCGTGGTCCAGCAGGAACCGGGCACCCGCATTCGGACCCCGGCGAACCACCAGCAACGCCATACCCGGCGGCAACGAACCGGACATCCGGCTCGGCACCACATCGGTGTCCGGCCCTTCCAGCACTTCGTCGAGCGAACCGAGATTGAGCGTCGAAGTGACGTCGAGCGGGGGGAACTCGTCGTCTGGGCGCGTCATGGGACCACCTCACGGATCTGTTCGGTCGGCGTCAGGGAATGGCGGGTCTGGCCGCCGGGCAACACCACACCCGGCGGCTGGCTCCCCGTGCCCGGGAAGGCGCATTCCGCAACGCTCAAACTATTGGTTCTCGGTCGACTGGGCGAGCCTAGCCAGCGCCGAAATGCAGGGCAACCGGACGCGCGGAACCACGCCGCCGCCCGGAACAGCATGAACTCAGCTCTCGGTGAGCTCGCGGTACGCATCGGCGGTCAGCAGACCCTCGACCGCCGATGGATCTTCCGGAGTGATCTCGACCAACCACCCCGCACCGTACGGATCCGTGTTGATCACCTCAGGGGTGTCGGCCAGCGCCTCGTTGCGCGCCGACACCGTGCCACTCAGCGGCGCGTAGATCTCCGACACACTCTTCGTCGACTCGATCTCGCCCAGCGACTCACCCGCCGCCACCACCGCACCGGCCTCCGGCAACTGCACGAACACGATGTCACCCAGGGCGTCCTGCGCGAAGTGCGTGATACCGACGCGGACGACACCACCGTCACCACCGACCACCCACTCGTGCTCGGCGGTGTACCGCAGATCCTCAGGAATCACCAACTGCGTCCTTCGTCATCGGTGCACCGGAGAAACCGGCGCCGCCGCGACCGGTCACGAAACCGGCCGGGCGTGGTCCAGCTTGATCGGCGCGTGCAGCTGCGAAACCTCCACAACCTCACGATCCTCGGAGGTCACGTTACCGCCGCCGTCCCGCACCGATGCGACCACCCCGCCGGGAATGTTCAACGCCGTACGCATCGTCGCCGGATCACCGATCACCATGATCGTGAACGGACCCGTCAACCGCCGCCCATCCACCACCAGCGCACCGTCGGGCCCGTCCACGAAATACGTCGACGCGATGATCCGCGCCGCCGTACCGTCCGTGCCCTGGATCTGCATCGCCTCCGCGCCCGCACCCCGCAACTCCTGCACCGCGTCCAGGATCCGCGTCGACGACACCGCCTTCGCCGGCCCCGAGAAGCGCACCTCAAGACCCGGACCCACCGCCGGCAACGTACCCGCCAGGATGCCCAGCTCGTCCGCCCGCCGCGTCGCCTCCTCCAGCGCCGCCTGCCGGCCCTGCTCACCCGACCGCAACTGCCGCTGGCTCTCCTCCAGCAACTCGATCTCCTGGCGCAGCCGCCGCTCCCGCGAATCCAGATCCGACGAGATCCGCACCAGATCCTCCTCCCGCGTCGCCGCGAGCGTCGGATCCGTCGACGTCGTCTTGAACTGCACCACCAGCGTGAAACCCAGCAACGCCAGCAGCACCGCGATCATCGCGCCCGCCGACGAGAACCGCCGCGCACCCGACGGCGACCCGGCCGCCGCACCCGGCTCCGGCTCAGCCTCCGGAACCGCCTCCGGCTCCGCGGGCTCCGCCGCCTCGTCCGGCACCGGCTCCACCGGCGCCAACGGGCTCAACTCGTCCGGATCGGGCGCGTCCGGGCGCGGATCCGGCTCACCCGCCGGACCCGACGGCCGCGCCGGCTCTCCCGGCCGCGGCCACCCCGTACCCGTCTCCCTGTGTCCCTCGCTCATCGCCACAAACCTACGCCCGGAACAGGTGCCGGCGGATCGCCGCCACGTTTCCGAAGATGCGCACGCCGAGCACGACCACCACACCCGTCGACAACTGCCCGCCCACGCCCAACTGGTCACCCAGGTACACGATCAGACCCGCCACCAGCACATTCGAGATGAACGACACCACGAACTGCTTGTCGTCGAAGATCCGGTCCAGCTTCGCCCGCACCCCGCCGAACACCGCGTCCAACGCGGCCACCACGGCGATCGGCAGATACGGCTGCAACGCCGCCGGCACCGTGGGGTCCAGATACACCCCGAGCACCACACCGGCGAGCAACGCCAGCACCGCGATCATCGGCCACCTCCCGAAGGGCTGGAAGAAACATCCGGGCCGGACGACCCGGGACTCGACGAACCGGCGGCGCCCGAACCCGACGGGCGCGGACCCGAAGTCGCCGGAGGCTCGGCGTAGCGTAGCCGCGGCTGCGGCGCCGCCGGCAACGTGAGGTCACCGACCCGCTTCACCCCGAACGACAGACCCGTCGTCCGCGCCACCTCACGCATCAACGCCGCCGCGCGGCTCTGGTCGAACCGGTCCCGCATCGACCTCGGCCCGATCGCCTGCACCTCGTACGGACCCGTCACCGGCCGGTAGTCCACCAGGATCGCCTCACCCGCCGACCGGATCGTCGACGTCGCCGTCAACCGCTGGCCGTTCACCGCCACCGCCTCGGCGCCGGCCGCCCACAACGCGTTCGCGACCTTCTGCAGATCCGAATACAGCACCCGGGAGGGACCCGCGTCCCCGCTCGTCACACCGTCCTGATCCGCCGCCGCGTCGGCCAGCCGCACCACCACACCGTCCCCGCGCACCCGGGCCAGGCCCGTCCCCGCCTCCAGCGTGCGCAACCGGGACGCCTGTGAACCGCTCAGCGTCGCGTCGCGCTGCCGGCCGACCTCCTCGCGCAACTGCTCGGCGCGCTCGGTCAACCGGTCGGTCTCCGCCTCCCGGCCCTTGATCTCGGCGACCAGGCCCGCCCGCGCCGTCGCGCGGCTCGGCTCCTCCGCCACCGTCTCCCGGTACGCCACCGCGAACAGGAACCCGATCACCGCCAGTACCAGCAGGCTCACCGGCCGGCCGAGCACCTGCCGCACCCGCGACATCGAGCCCGTCGCCCGGCGAGCCGCCGCGTCGCCGTATCCCGGATCCAGCGGATTGCGGAACAGCTCGGTCAGGAAGTCCGGCGCGTACACCCGGCTCGACGGGTCGCGCTCCTTCTCCCCGTCCCGTGACGGCGCGGTCATGCCGCCGCCCTCGCGCGCCGCTCCCGCATGGCCCGCACGAGGCGGCTGGCCTGCACCACGTACATCGCGCCGGCCACCCAGTAGAGGACCAGGCCCCACCAGGCCACGCCCCAGCCGATCGCGCCGGCGGCGGTGCCGGCGCCCGGCACCGCGTCGGCCAGCAGGAGGATCGGGAACGCCGCCAGCAGCAGGAACGTCGCGGTCTTGCCCATGTAGTGCACCGGCGGCGGGCCGTAGCCGTACCGGCGCAGCACGCCGAGCGACACCAGCAGCAGCAGCTCGCGGGCCAGCAGTGCCCCGGTGAACTGCCAGGGCACCACCTCGCGGGCGGTGAACGCGAGCAGCGTGGCGAGGATGTAGAGGCGGTCGGCCAGCGGGTCGAGCAGCTCGCCGAGCCGGCTCACCTGGCCCAGGCGGCGGGCGATCCAGCCGTCCACCCAGTCGCTGGTGCCGCCCACGGCGAGCACCGCGACGGCGGCGACGTCGGCCCGGACCACGAGGAACAGGTAGAGGAAGATCGGCACGCCGACGAGCCGGACGAAGCTGATCAGGTTGGGCAGCGTGAGGACGCGGTCTCCCACGACCGTGGTGGTCCCGGAATCCGGTTGCTCAGCTGGAGCCGGCCGACGCGACACCGAACCCTCCCTTCGCAGCACGGTCCGGCAGCCGGACGAGCGGCCGCTGGAGGGACGTGCGCGTTGCCGGCCGGTCAGACGCCGGCGCCCTCTGTGATCCCGGGCTGGGACCTCCCCGACGCGGCCCGTGATCATGGGCCGCCCAGTTGCGCTGCCACTATATCGGGCTCGCCGTTCTCCCCCGTCCGTCCGCTGCGTGGTTGCTCAGCGGTGTCGCGGTGGCGACGGTCACAACCGCTAAGGCATCCTAGGACACTAGTCGAGCGGTGGAGGCGAAGGTGACGCTACCGCGCCGGGGTCAGGCCGTACGGGCGGTCGAGTCGGAGCCGGCCTGCGGGGCTGTCGTGGTGGCCGCCTGGCTGAACGCGACCAGTGCCAGCAGAAGCTCGTGCTGCAACCGGTTGGGCATCCGGTCGAGCACGGCCTGCACCGCCCGGTGCCGCCTCTCCTGGAGGTCGCGCAGCAGCGTCTCCGCCGCCGCGGTCGGAATCAGCCGCACCTCCCGCCGGTCGCGCGGGTCGGCCACCCGGCGCAACAGGCCGACCGCCTCGAGGCGGTCACAGAGCCGGCTCGCCGACGACGGGACCACGTCCAGCAGCTCGGCCAGCCGGTTCACGT
This sequence comes from Micromonospora sp. NPDC005257, assembly GCF_042872445.1. Lineage (NCBI taxonomy): Bacteria > Bacillati > Actinomycetota > Actinomycetes > Micromonosporales > Micromonosporaceae > Micromonospora > Micromonospora sp. NPDC005257. The sequence continues at coordinate 194,474 of NZ_JBIAKL010000011.1, forward strand.
TGGTGTCCGGATGCGACACGATCAGCGACAGCACCCGCAACTGGGTGGGCGAGACGCTGACGGTGTGCCGGGAGGTCGCGGAGTCGAGCACACCGATGAGCGCCTCCGCAGCCGACTCGATGGCCGCGGCAAGATTCGGAGGTCGCTCCACTCGCTGTCCCCTGCGATCGTCCCGCTCGTGTTCGCTCCGCCGCCCCGGTCACTGCCCCGTCGCGTCGTCGGACCGGCTGGAGCCCAGCCAGTCCAGGCAGACGACCACCGCGTCGTCGCGGAGATCCGCGTCGGCATGGTACGCATGCAGTTCGCGCATCACCGTACCAACTGCCTCGGTCGCCGGCTGCAGCCGAGTCGACCGCATCGCGCGCGCCATAGCCCGGACGCCGTACGGCTCCTGGTCGTCGGGCTCCGCCGCGTACACCCCGTCGCTGACCACGAAGAGACGGTCACCCGGATCCAGAGTGAACGCCTGCACGTCGTAGCGCGTCTCGGCGAACATGCCCAGCGGCAGTTGCTGCTCCAGCGCGATCGGCGTGACGCGGCCCCCGCGCAGCCGCAGCAGTTGCGGAGAGCCGGCGTCCACCACCCGCATCACGCCCCGCCGGCTGTCCAGCTCCAGCAGCAGGGTGGCCACGTGCCGGCTGCCCCTGTGCTGGTAGTAGATGGTGTCCGAGGCCAGTTCCGCCTGCTCCACCAGGCTGCCGCCGGACCGCCGGGCGTTGCGCATGGCGTTGACGGTCACCGCCGTGAGCATCGACGCGGCCAGGCCGATGCCGGTGCCGTTGAGCACGGTGAGGGTGAGCCGGTCACCGTCGACCGACCAGTCGAAGTGGTCACCGCCCACCGTGTACGCCGGTTCGAGCTGCCCGGCGAGCAGCACGTCGCCCAGCCGTACGCTGCGCCCGGGCAACAGGTCCCACTGCATCTCGGCGGCCATGCTCAGCCGTTCCCGCCGCCGGGCCCGCCGGTACCGGTCGGTCTCCCGGTCGGCCGCCCGGATCGCCACGGCGAGTTCGCCGGCGGCGTCGCGGGCCGCCTCCACTGTGGCCGCGTCCGGGTCGCCGGGCAGCTCCACCATCAGCACGCCGAGCCGCTCGCCCCATACCGACACCGGCAGGTACACCCGGCAGCGGCCGTCCTCGACGATGTCCAGGACCGGCTCCTGGCTGCTGAAACAGCGCTGGGCCACGCTGTGCGCCAGCAGCGGGCCGCCGCCGGGCACGTCCGGGTCGAGCACCGGCCAGAGTCCGCTGGCGCGGTAGTCGGCGACGAACAACTCCGCCCGCGCGGCTCCGAGCGTCTGGCGCAGCACCGCGTCCGCGGTCTCCGCCAGTTTGTCGGGTGGCGCCGTGCGCAGGGCACGCGACACCGTTCCGGACGCCTCCGGCATGCTCATCCTCCGATGACGACTATTGCTACAGGGCAAACATCATACGAAGGCCGCAGGACGGCGTCCGCTCCGCCTCGGCCGCACGTGCCGGGACCGGCTCAGCCGGCCGGGCGCGACGCCAGCGCGCCGTGGAACGCGTCCGGCACCGGCTCCGGCTCCCCCGCCGGCCGCCACCGCGCCACCGGCACGATGCCGTCGCCGGTCGGCTGCCAGCGGCCCAGCAGCGGCGCGAACCGCTCGGGTGCCCGCATCCGGAACGCCGGGCCCATCATGGCCAGCGCCTCGGGGTGCCGGGCCAGCTCCTCGGTGTCGAAGTCGATCGCCAGCCGGCTGCCCGGCGCCACCGCCTGGTACAGCTCGTCGAGCGTACGGGCGAGGGTGTCGTCGTCCAGGAACGCCGCCAGCCCGAGGAAGACCACCCCCACCGGCCGTCTCCCCCAGCCCGGCACGAACCGGTGCAACTGCACCCGGTCGACGGTCCCGATGTCGGTGGCGTCGCCGTAGCCGTAGCCGGCGCGGTCGCTTCCGGCGAGCAGGCGCCGGCCCAGCCGGACCGTCTCCGGGTCCGCGTCGGTGTACAGGACCGTCGCCTCCGGCGCGACCTCGTGCACGTTGCCGCAGGTGGGCACGCCCGCGCCGAACACCAGGAAGCCGTCGATCCCGTCTTCGGCCATGACCCGGACGGTACGGCCGAGGAAGCCGCGCAGCGACCGGAAGATCGCCGCACAGGGCCCGTACGCCGCCTCGAACGCCGCCGCGGCGGCCACGTCCAGCGGGCGGTGGTGCCGGCCGCCGAGCCAGTAGTCGATCATGCGGGCGGTGCTCGGTCCGTCCGGCTGATCCATCGACGGGGCTCCCTCCCCTGGGCGCTGCACGCCAGCGTACCCAGCGGACGAGCCCGCCGGTAACGCCCCGGGCCGCCCGTCCCGGCCGCGATACTGGCCGCGGGAGCGGCGGCCACGAGGAGGTGCTGGTGAACTCGGCGAACGGAGCCGCGGTGGTAGTCGGAGTGGACGGCTCCGAGCCCGCGACGCGGGCGGTACGCCTGGCGGCCCGGGAGGCGCGGAGGCGCAACCGGCCGTTGCGTCTGGTGCACGGTTTCATCTGGCCATTGATGCGCGTGCCGGTCTCCGCGCCGGCCGGGTCGCCACCCGGCGCGGGGCTGCGCCACCAGGCCGAGCAACTGGTCGCCGACGCGGTCGCGGTGGCCGAGGCGGAGTCGCCGGGGCTGCGCATCACCGGCGAGATCATCGACGGTGAGGCCGCCGCGGTGCTGCTCGCCGAGTCCCCCACCGCCGCCGTGATCGTGCTCGGCGACCGGGGCCTGGGCGGCTTCGCCTCGCTCGTGATCGGGTCGGTCGCCCTGCAGGTCGCCTCGTACGCCGACTGCCCGGTGCTGATCGACCGCGGCGCCGCTCGCGCGGACGGCCCGGTCGTGGTCGGCGTGGACGGCTCCGCCCTGTCGCGCGGCGCCGTCGAATTCGCCGCCGACAGCGCGTCGGTGCGCGACGCGCCGCTGCATGTGCTGCACGCCCACCCGGCCCCGCGCGGCCGGGACGACGCCGAGCAGGAGCGGGTGCTCGCCGAGGCGCTCGCCGGGATCGGCGAACGGTGGCCGGGGCTGGCGGTGCACACCGAGGCGGTACGGGCCAAGCCGGTCGCGGCGCTGGCCACGGCGTCCCGCGACGCGCAACTGGTGGTGGTGGGCCGGCAGGGCCGGGGCGAGCTGAGCGGGCTGCTGCTCGGCTCGGTGAGCCAGGGGATCCTGCACCGGTCGGCCTGCCCGGTCGCGGTGGTCCGCGCCCCGGACTGAGTGCCCGCCCGCGCCCCGGACTGAGCGCCTGCCCGCGCCCCGGACTGAGCGCCTGCCCCGCCCCGGCTGCGCGGCGGGTCCGGCACGGTTGGTCCCGGTCCGGGCGGGTAGACGCCTACCGTCAGCGCACAGCGATCCGCAGGAGGCAGAGATGCCAGGACCACGGCCGGGCAGCAACGCGTACGACAAGCAGCGGGCACGCCTTCGCGACCTCGTCGAGCAGTCCGGACGGGCCGCCGACAAGGAGGCGAACCAGGTCGCCAACCGGATCCTCCAGGACGACCGGGGGCAACGCGGCGTCGTCCGGGGCGAACGGACCTACGGCCCCAAGGGCAACCGGGAGCCGGGTGACCCGAAGTGAGAGCGGCAGCGGTTGTCGACGGCGCCATCGCGGGCGCCGTCGGCAGCGCCGTCCTCAACGCGGTCTCCTACCTCGACATGGCGTTGCGGGCCCGCCCGGCCAGCAGCACCCCGGAGTCGGTGGCCGGCCGGCTGGCCGACGTCACGCACGTCGACCTGGGCCCCGGCGACGAGGCCGCGAACCGCCGCTCCGGTCTGGGGCCGTTCCTGGGGTACGCCACCGGCATCGCCGCGGGGGCCGCGTTCGGCCTGCTCGCCGCGCGCCGGCGGGTTCCGTTGCCGCTGGCCACGGTGCTGCTCGGCGGCGGGGTGATGGCCACCTCCGACGGCTCGATGACGGTGCTCGGCGTGACCGACCCGCGCACCTGGCGGCGCGACGACTGGGTCTCCGACCTGATCCCGCACCTGGCGTACGGGCTGTCGGCCGCAGCCACCTGGCGGCGGCTGCGGCCGACGTCGGCTCGCGGTTAGCTCTCGTCGTCGGCGACCGGCTCACCGGCCGGTCCGTACGGCGACACCTGTCCCCTGGGGACGGGCCGGCCCGCGTCGGCGTTCGACGTGCCCCGGCTTCGCGAGCGGCCGCCCGCCTGGGTGGCCGTCTTGCGGCTGTCCTGGCTGGTGGCGCCGAGGTCGTTCCGGCGCAGTTCCTCCTGCTGCGGCTTGACCACGGGTCTCTCCTTCCCGGTGGGAGCGCACGGCCGTCGACCGCGCACCCGCCCCGCGTACCCGCCGCCGCCCGGCGCATTCCGGATCGGCCCGGAGGTCTGGCCGGGGCCGGGGCGGGTAAGCCGGACGGATGCCAGACGATCGCAACGTCGCGCGCGCCCTGCTGGACCGGCAGTCCCGCACGTACGCGGAGGAGGCCGGCATCGCCCTCGCGGACCGGCCCGGCCCGCTGTACCAGCTGCTGGTGCTCACCACGCTGCTGAGCACCCGGATCCGGGCCTCGGTGGCGGTGGCCGCCGCCCGGGAGCTGTTCACCGCCGGGCACCGCACCCCGCAGGCGATGGAGGCGGCGACCTGGCAGGACCGGGTCGACGCGCTGGGCCGGGGTCACTACCGGCGCTACGACGAGCGGACCGCCACCATGCTCGGCACCGGCGCGCGGCTCTGCCTGGACCGCTGGCACGGCGACCTGCGGCGGCTGCACAAGGAGGCCGGCGCCGACCGGGCGGTGCTGCGCCGGCTGCTCACCGAGTTCCCCGGAATCGGTCCCACCGGTGCGGACATCTTCCTGCGGGAGGCGCAGTCGGTGTGGCCGGACGTGCGCCCGTACGCCGACCGGCGCACGCTCGCCGGGGCGCGGCGGCTGGGCCTGCCGGCGAGCCCCGCCGACCTGGTCGGGCTGGTCGGCGAGGCCGACTTCGGCCGGCTGGCGTCGGCGCTGGTGCGGGTGGCCCTGGGCGAGGAGTCGGCGGGCGAGGTGGGCCGCAGCGCCGCGACCGCCCACTGACGGGGCGGCTACTTGGCCGGGCCGGGTTTGGTGAGGTTCCAAGCCAGCAGCGAGGCGAGCAGCGCGAGCAGCACCACGCCGCCGGAGACGCCCTCCTCGCCGTTGCCGCGGCTCCCGGAGAACCCGAAGTAGATCACGGCCAGTCCGGCCAGCACGGTGATGAACGTACGCAGTCCTCGGTCCTTCACGCCCGCACCGTACGACCGGCGACCGGCGCCGGGACGGGGATCGGGCGGTTGTCCCCCGTCCGGGTGTCAGTCCGGGGTGCGGCCGACGGCCGGGCCGCGCAGCCGGACCCGGCGGATCGCGCGCCCGGCGACCTCGACCACCTCCACGGTGAGGCCGGGCAGCCGCACCCGCTCGCCCGGGCCCCCGGGCAGCCGGCCCAGCCCGGCCAGCACCAGCCCGGCCACCGTGGTGTACTCGCGCGACAGCGGGAACGTCACGCGTACGCCCACGTCCGGCAGGTCGTGCAGCGGAAAGTCGCCCGGCAGGAGCAGCGCCCCGTCCGTCTCCCGCACGGCCCGGCGCACGTCCTTGTCGGTCTCGTCGTACAGCTCGCCGACCACCTCCTCGAGCAGGTCCTCCATGGTGACCAGGCCGTCCACACCGCCGTACTCGTCGACCACCAGGGCGAGCTGTTCGTGCCGCTGGCGAAGTTGCCGCATCGCGTCGGCCACCGGCAGCGTGCCGGGCAGCAGCACCGGCGGGCGGGCCCGGTCGCCCACGAGCACCCCGTCGCCGTCCACCAGGTCGCGGATGTGCACGGTTCCGCACACGTCGTCGAGGCCGCCGGGTCCGATCACCGGTGCCCGGGACCGCCCGGTCGCGGCCAGGTGACGCATCGCGTCGGCGGCCGGCAGGTCGGCGGGCAGCGTGGTCACGTCGCGACGCGCGACGAGGATCTCCCGCAGCGTGCGGCCGGCGATGTCGAATGCCCCGGCGAGGATCTCCCGCTGCTGGGCGGACAGGCCGCGCTGGCTGACCAGCATCTCCCGCAGCTCCTCCTCGGTCACCTCCTGCCGGCTGGCGCGCGGGTCGCCGCCGGTGAGCCGGACCAGCAGGTCGGTGGAGCGGCCGAGCAGCCACACCGCCGGCCGGGACAGCCGGGCCAGCAGGTCCAGCGGCCCGGCGCTGATCAGCGCCCACCGTTCCGCCGTCTGCATGGCCAGCCGCTTGGGTGCCAGCTCCCCCACCACGAGCGTGAGGAACGTCAGCAGCAGCGTCACCACGAACACCGCCACCGGGCGGGCGGCGCCGCCGAGGAAGCCCAGCGGGCCGATCAGCGGCTCGGCGAGCGTCACCGCGGCGGCGGCCGAGGCGAGGAACCCGGCGAGCGTGATGCCGAGCTGGATGGTGGCCAGGTAGCGGTTCGGCTCACGGGTGAGGCGGCTCAGCCGCGCCCCGGCCCGCCCGGAACGCGCCAGCCGCCGCAACTGCCCCTCCCGCAGGCTCACCAGCGCCATTTCGCTGCCGGACAGGGCGGCGTTGACCAGGATCAGGACCAGCACCAGCGCGACCTGCACGCCCATCAGTCCGTCTCCAGGTCGTCCAGCGAGATCGCGTGGGTCATCAGCCAGCGGGCCAGCGCGGCCATCCCGAACAGCCACAGCGGCGCCGACTCGGTGGGGCCGTTCGTGGCGAAGACGGCGAAGCGCAGGTCCGGTGCCCGGTACGCCTCGATCCGCCACTTGTGGTTCTTGTCCCGCCAGACCGCGGAAGGGTCCATGGCGTCACGGTAGGTGACCGCCGTGGGCCAGTGGCGCCGGTTGGCTCAGCCCGGCGGACGGACCACCTCGCGGGCGTCGTCGGGCAGCCGCCGGGTGGCCCCGCGCCGGTCCAGCAGTTCCAGCAGCGGCACCGCCACCCGGCGGGTGGTGCCGAGCGCCTGCCGGGCGGCGCTGAGCGTGAACGGCTGCGGCAGCCCGGCGAGCACGCGCACCGCGTCGTCCGGGGCACCGGGTAGCAGCACCACGTTCTCGGCCAGCTGCAGCAGCGCGCCGGCCCGCACCGCGGCGCCGATCTCGCGGGGACCGAACCCGAGGTCGGCCAGGTGGTGCGCCTCGGGGGCCTGGAACGGGCGGTCGCCGTACTCGGCCCGGACCCGCTCCACCGCCCGGGCCACCGGGTCGGGCAGGGTCTGCTGCGGGGTGGCGGTGACCAGGCCGTCGCGCAGCCGCAGCGGCGGGCGCAGCAGCGCCGTGACCAGGGCGCGGTCGGGCAGGTCGAGACGGTGGCGCAGCACGTCGACGGGTACGCCCGCGGCGAGCGGATGCTCGGCGGCGTACCGGGTCACCTCCTCGGTGAGGCGGCGGCCCAGGTCCCGCCAGTGCTCCGGGTCGGCCAGCCACTGCCCGGCCACCGGCGTCGCGGTCGGCGGCACGCCCATCCGGCTCAGGTCCCCGGCCCGGATCAGCCGTCGTCGCCGCAGTTCCCCGGCCAGGTCCGGCCGCCCGTCGAGGCCGCTCAGCACCGCCGCGCGGGCGGCGGCCGCGCCCCGGCGGCGCAGCGGCGGCGGGTCCACGTCCAGCACCGTCACGCCGCCCGCGACGTGGTGGCGGCCGGGGTCGCGCAGCAGCGCCCGGTCTCCGATCAGCAACGGCAGCGGGCGGGCCAGGCGCAGCCGTACCGTGTCCGGGCCCAGCGGCCGGACCCGGGCGGGCACCGCCGCCGAGCCGGCGTGCAGGGTGAGGGTGGCCGGCAGGTCGGCGGCCGGGTCGCCGGACAGGCGCACGTCGAGCAGGTCGGTACGGCCGAACCGGCCGGGGGTGAGCAGCGCGTCGCCGCGCCCGACCCGGTCCCGGTGCAGGCCGCGCAGGTTCACCGCGACCCGGGCCACCGCCTCGACGGCGGTGTGCGCGACGCCGAGCGAGTGCAGTCCGCGTACCCGTACCGTCTCGCCGGTGGCGGCCAGTTCCAGCTCGTCGCCGACGCGCAGCCGGCCGCCGCCGAGCGTGCCGGTGACCACCGTGCCGCTGCCGCGCACGGTGAACGCGCGGTCCACCCAGAGCCGCACCGGCGCGTCCCGGGCCGGGTCGGGCAGCCGGGCGGTCAGGCGGTCCAGGGCGGCGCGCAGCTCGGGCAGCCCGGCGCCGGTGACCGCGGAGACCGGCACCGCCTCCACAGCGCCCAGCGACGTCGCGGCGATCTCCGTGCGGGCCCGCGCCGTGGCCGGTCCGGGATCGGCCAGGTCCGCGCGGGTGACCGCGAGCAGCCCGTACGACACGCCCAGCGCGTGCAGGGCGGCCAGGTGCTCGGCGGACTGCGGCATCCAGCCCTCGTCGGCGGCCACGACGATCAGCGCGGCGGGGACCGGGCCGACACCGGCGAGCATGTTCGGTACGAACCGCTCGTGCCCGGGTACGTCGACGAAGGCGAGGGTGCCGCCCGAGGGCAGCGTGGTCCAGGCGAAGCCGAGGTCGATCGTCATGCCCCGGCGGCGTTCCTCCGCCCACCGGTCCGGTTCCATCCCGGTCAGCGCCCGCACCAGCGTGGACTTGCCGTGGTCGACGTGCCCGGCGGTCGCCACCACCCACATGCCGGTCAGTCCTCCACGCTCAGCACGGCCGCGCGGACCCGGTGGTCGGCGCCCTCCGGGACGGCGCGCAGGTCCAGCAGGAGCCGGCCGTGCAGCACCCGGCCGAGGATCGCCGGGTCGCCGGTGCGCAGCGGCTCGGCGTACCGCTCGGGAAGGCTCAGCGCCCACGAGTCCAGCTCCACACCGGGCGCCCCGCCGCCGCCGACGACGGCGGCGCTGGGCACCACCTCGGCCTTGCAGCCGTCCTCGCCGAGCCGGTCACGCAGCCGTTCCAGCCGCTCCCGCAGCCGGGCCGGGTCGGCGTGCAACGCGTCCCGGGTGGGCGTGCTCGGCGCGTACAGGGTGGCGGCGAGCGCGGCGAGGGTGAGCTTGTCCACCCGCAGCGCCCGCGCCAGCGGGTGCCGGCGCAGCCGCTGCACCAGGTCGGCGTCGCCGAGCAGAAGACCGGCCTGCGGACCGCCGAGCAGCTTGTCGCCGCTGGCGGTGACCAGGTGCGCGCCCGTGCGCAGGGTGGTGGCCGCGTCCGGCTCGTCGGGCAGCAGCGGGTCCGGCGCGAGCAGCCCCGACCCGATGTCGACCACCACCGGCACGCCGAGCGTGGCCAGCTCGGTCACCGGCACCGCCGAGGTGAAGCCGGTGACCACGAAGTTCGACGGGTGCACCTTGAGCACGAACCCGGTGTGCTCGCCGATGGCGGCCTCGTAGTCGGCGCGGGTGGTGCGGTTGGTGGTGCCCACCTCGCGCAGTCGCGCGCCGGTGCTCTCCAGCAGGTCGGGCAGGCGGAACCCGTCGCCGATCTCGACCAGCTCGCCACGGCTGACCACGATCTCCCGGCCGGCGGCGAGCGCGGTAGCGGCAAGCACCAGCGCCGCCGCGCCGTTGTTCACCACGTGCGCCGCTCCCGCGTCGGGCACCGCCGCGGCGAGCGCGTCGAGCGCCTCCCGGCCGCGCCGGGCCCGGCGCCCGGTCCGCAGGTCCAGTTCCACGTCGGTGTGCCCGGCGGCGGCGACGAGCGCGTCCACGGCGGCCGGGGCGAGCGGGGCACGGCCCAGGTTGGTGTGCAGCACGACGCCGGTGGCGTTGAGGACCGCGCGTGGCGTACGGCCGGGCAGGTCGGCCAGCGCCGCCTCGCGTACCCCCTCGGGGGTCAGCTCACCGCGGCGGGCGCGGTCCTGCGCGCGGACGATCGCGGCCTTGACCCGGTCGCGGCCGAGCGTGCCGGCGGCGGCGGCCAGCGCGGGATCGGCGAGCAGCGCGTCGGTGCGCGGCACCCGCCGTCGCGGGTCGACCTCACGCATCGCTGCTCTCCCGGGAACGGTTTGGCGGAGACGGACGGGAATCGAACCCGCCTGGCCCGGGTCCCGGACCACACCGGTTTTGAAGACCGGGAGGGGCACCAGCCGCCTGAACGCCTCCACGCAGCAGTCAATCACAGCGCGGCGCGGGCCGCCCGAGAAGGTCTCAACCCTTGTCGGCGGCCCGCCGGTCGGCGCGTTCGCGCTGCGGCACCACCGTGTACCGCGGATCGCGCGCCGAGGCGACCCCGCCGTGGAAGATGCCGAACCGGGTGCACGCCGACGCGGCGATCAGCGCGCCGCCGGACAGCGCGGACAGCACCCGGCTGCGGCGACCGATCAGCGCGCCCGCCACCCCGGCGGCGGTCAGCGTCCGGCCGGCGCGCAGCAGCTTCCCGGGCGTGCCCTGGGTGTAGGGCTCGCTGAGCAGGCCGAGCCGGTTCTCCACCCGGTGCGAGCCCCACAGCTCCATCGCCGCGCCCGCGACCGCGAGGCGCCGCGCCGGACCGGCCTGCGCGCAGGGCGCGGCCACCAGCCCGACGCCCGCGCCGCTGGCCAGGGCGCTGCCCGCGAAGATGGCGGGCAGTTCCGGGTACGCCTCGTGCCACGACGGCACCGCCGTGTCCGCCAGCAGCACCCCGGTGTACGTGGCGAGCGCCGGCGCGGTGACCGCGGCGGCCAGACCGGCGGCGTGCCCGGCCGGGGGCAGCAGCCGGCGGCCGAGCCCCAGCACACCGCGCTCGGGCAGCAGCGGGGCCGCCTCGGCGATCGCGGCCAGACCGGCGGCCGGGCCGAACACGCTGAGGATCCAGGTGCCCACCGACATCGGCGAGGTCACCTTCGCCACCCGCAGCATGTGGTGGAAGCGCGACGGCCGGCCCAGGTCGTTGACCAGGAAGTACGTGCTGGCGCCGACGGCCGCGAGCGAGGTGATCCGGCCGGCGCGGCGCAGCGCGGGGCGGCCGGTGAGCTGCCCGCCCGCGGCCAGCAGCGACGAACCGGCGGCGAGACCGCCGGTGAACAGGTACGCGGCGATGTCCCACCGCCACACCGGCGGCTTGAGGACGGGCCGGCCGTAGTAGGACGTGAACTCGGCCGGTGGGACGTTGAGCTGCTCCCCGCCGCCCTTGCCGCCCTTACGGCGGGGTCGGTGCGGCACCGCGTCGCGGGGCGGGGCCGGGGCCAGGCCGGCGTCGTGCGCGCCCCGGTCGGTGCGACCCACCCCGGGACCGGCGCCGGTCGCCCGGCTGTCGTTCTCCCACCCGGCGGCGTCGGGACGCTCGCCGGTCATGCGTTCGCGGAAGCGGCGGAACAGGTCACCGACCGGGCGGTCCGGGCTCACGACGATCCTCCGACGAACGCGGCGACGGCCGCCGCCGCCATGGTCAGCGCGGCCAGCCCGGCCCGCTTCCACATCTTCGGCAGGTCCCGGGTGGTCACCACCGGATCCGGCGGCAGCCCGTACACCTCGGGCTCATCCAGCAGCAGGAAGAACGCGCCGTCGCCGCCGACACCGTCGGTCGGGTCGTGGCCGTACAGCCGCGCCTCCGGCACGCCGCGCTCGTGCAGCGCGGTGACCCGCCGGGCGGCCCGTTCCCGCAGCTCGTCGAGCGGGCCGTACTGGATCGACTCGGTCGGGCACGCCTGCGCGCAGGCGGGCGTCATGCCCGCGCCGATCCGGTCGTAGCACAGCGTGCACTTCCACGCCCGGCCGTCGCCCTTGCGCTGGTCGATCACGCCGTACGGGCAGGCGGAGATGCAGTAGCCGCAGCCGTTGCAGATGTCCTCCTGCACCACCACCGTGCCGAACTCGGTGCGGAACAGCGAGCCGGTCGGGCACACGTCCAGGCAGGCCGCGTGCGTGCAGTGCTTGCACACGTCCGACATCATCAGCCAGCGGAAGTCGGTGCGGCTCTCCGCGCCGGTGCCCCGCCCGGGCGGCTGGGCGCCCGGCATGCCGAGGAACTCCGGACCGGCGGCCATCCGCGCCGCCGCCTCCGGCTGCCCCGGTGGCAGGCCGGGATTCGTGCCGGTGTCAGGTGCCGTGACCGCGCCGGCCGCCGCTGACGCCGGGCTGGTCGCCGGGCCGGTCGGGTCGCCCGCGAACGGCGGCGTGCGGTGCCCGGCCGGGCGGGGCTGCTCGATGAACGCGACGTGCCGCCAGGAGTTCGCGGTGAGCGCGCCCGTGTTGTCGTACGACATGCCGAGCAGGTCGAAACCCGAGTCGGGGACACCGTTCCACTCCTTGCAGGCCACCTCGCACGCCTTGCAGCCGATACACACGCTGGTGTCGGTGAAGAAGCCCATCCGGGGCGGCGCGTCGACCCAGCCCGCGTCCGGGGCCGGGTCCAGCGGGCCGTACAGGCTGTTGGCGTCAGGCATGCGGTTCCCCGTCCTGGTGCGCGGCGGCCGACTGCTCGTCGGTGCTGCCGGCGGCGTCGTCCCCGCCCGCCGCGTCGGTGGTCACCATGGGCACCTTGCGGTCCGGCGTCATCCCGGCCCGCCGCTGGTAGTCGCCGACCAGGTCGAGCAGCACCGGCCCGGTGGGCCGCCGCCCGGGCCGGATGTCGCAGGTGCCGACCTTGCTCTCCTGGATGAGGACGTTCGGGTCCAGCGTGATGCCGAACAGGTCGTTCGCCGAGTCGCCGGTGACCAGGCCCTCGGTGCCGAAGTGGTACGGCAGCCACACCTGGTGGATGATCCGCCCGTCGATCCGCAGCGGGGTCAGCCGGTCGGTGACCAGCACCCGCGCCTCGATCACCGCGCGGCCGCTGATCAGGTGCGCCCAGCCCAGGTGCGCCAGCCCGACCTCACCGGCGAGCTCCGGGGACACCTCGACGAACATCTCCGGTTGCAGCTCGGCCAGGCGCGGCACGGTACGGCTCATCCCACCGGCGGTGTGGTGCTCGGTGAGGCGGCTGACCGTGAACACGTACGGGAAGACCTGGCTGTGCGGCTCCGGCGGGCTCGGGTTCATCCGGTTGATCGGATGCTCGTAGACCTTGCGGGTCGGGTTGGCCTGCTGACCGTAGAGCGGGTTGCGCATCGGCGACTCGGCTGGCTCGTAGTGCGTCGGCAGCGGGCCGTCCAGGACGCCGCCCGGCGCGTACAGCCACGCCTTGCCGTCGCCCTGCATGACGAACGGGTCGTCACCGGCGAGCGCGGCCGGACCGGAGGCGCCCTCCGGCGGCCGGTACGACGGCGGCTTCGTCTTCTCGAAGTCGGGTACGTCGTACCCGGTCCACTCGCCGGCGTCCGGATCCCACCAGACGTACTTCTTCCGCTCGCTCCACGGCCGGCCGTCCGGGTCGGCGGAGGCGCGGTTGTAGAGCGTGCGGCGGTTCGCCGGCCACGCCCAGCCCCACTCGGCGGCCACCCAGTCCTGCTCGTGGCGGGACCGGCGGCGGGCCGCCTGGTTCACCCCGTCGGCGTAGACGCCGGAGTAGATCCAGCAGCCGATCGCCGTGGAGCCGTCGTCGCGCGCCTCGGCAAAGCCGCCGAGCGGACGGCCGGTGGCGACCTCGTACCCGTTGATCTCCTTGAGCACCACCTCGGCGCTCGGCTCCGCGTGCGGACCGTGCGTCGGGTAGTCCCAGGCCAGGTCCAGCAGCGCCCGGTCGCGGCGCTCGGTCGAGCCGGCCAGCTTCTCCCGCAGCACCCGGCCGAGGTGGTAGAAGAACCACAGCTCGGAGCGGGCGTCGCCCGGCGGGTCGACGGCCTTCTCCCGCCACTGCAGCAGCCGCTGCGTCTGGGTGAACGTGCCCTCCTTCTCCACGTGCGAGGCCGCCGGCAGGAAGAACACCTCGGTCCGGCACTCCTCCGGGACGATCTCGCCGGTGGCGACCTCCGGGCCGTTCTTCCAGAACGTGGCGCTCTCGATCATGAACAGGTCGCGAACGACGAGCCAGTCCAGGTTGGCCATGCCCAGGCGCTGCGCCCGGCCGTGCGCCGAGCCGACCGCCGGGTTCTGGCCGAGCAGGAAGTAGCCCTTCACCCTGCCGTCGATCATGTTCAGCACCTGCTGGTACGTACCGTGATCGCCGGTCATCCGGGGCATGTACCCGTAGCAGAAGTCGTTCTCCGGTGTCGCCGCGTCACCCCAGTACGCCTTGAGCAGGCTCGCCGCGAAGGCCCGCGCGTTGCCCCAGAAGCCCTTCTGGCCCGGGTGCCGGATGCTGTCCACCCACTCGTCGAACGTCGGGTGGTCGGCGTGGTGCGGCATCGGCAGGTAGCCGGGCAGCAGGTTGAACAACGTCGGGATGTCGGTGGAGCCCTGGATGCTGGCATGCCCGCGCAGCGCCAGGATGCCCCCGCCCGGGCGGCCCATGTTGCCCAGCAGCGTCTGGATGATCGAGCCGGTACGGATGTACTGCACGCCGACGCTGTGCTGCGTCCAGCCCACGGAGTAGACGAGCGCGCCGGTGCGCTCCCGGCCCGAGTTCTTTGTCCAGGCGCGGGCCAGCTCGAGGAACTTCTCCTCCGGGATGCCGCACACCCGGGCCACCATCTCCGGTGTGTAGCGGGAGAAGTGCCGCTTCAGGATCTGATAGACGCAACGCGGGTGCTGCAACGTCTCGTCCCGGGGCGCCTGCGCCGGCACCGGCTCGCCGTGCGACTCGTGCTCCAGCCCGGCGGCCGAGTCGCGCTCCTTGCCGGTGCCCCGGACCTTGGCGTGGTCCTCCTGCCCCTCGTACTGCCAGCTCGCGTGGTCGTACGAGCCGGTGTCCGGGTTGTAGCCGGAGAAGAGGCCGTCCAGGTCCTCGGTGTCGACGAACTGCTCGCTGACGATGTTGGCCGCGTTCGTGTACGCCAGCACGTACTCCCGGAAGTCCAGCTCGTTGTCCAGGATGTAGCGCACCACGCCGCCGAGCAGCGCGATGTCGGTGCCCGCCCGGATCGGCAGGTACGTGTCGGCGAGCGCGCTGGTACGCGTGAACCGCGGGTCCACGTGGAAGACCTTCGCGCCGCGCTTCTTCGCCTCCATCACCCACTGGAAGCCCACCGGGTGGGCCTCGGCCATGTTCGAGCCCTGGATGACGATGACGTCAGCGTTGACGAGGTCCTGCTGGAAGTCCGTGGCGCCGCCACGACCGAAGCTGGTCCCCAGACCGGGGACGGTGGCGGAGTGTCAAATACGGGCCTGGTTCTCGATCTGGAGTGCCCCCATCGCTGTGAACAGCTTCTTGATGAGGTAGTTCTCCTCGTTGTCCAGCGTCGCGCCGCCGAGGCTGGAGATGCCCAGCGTCCGGTTCAGCGGGCGGCCCTCGTCGTCGACGTCCTCCCAGGTCTCCGCGCGGGCGGCGAGGATCCGGTCAGCGATCATGTCGAGCGCGACGTCGAGGTCCAGGTCTTCCCACTCGGTCGCGTACGGCCGGCGGTAGCGCACCGTGGTCTGGCGCAGCGGGCTGGTCACCAGGCTCTTGCTGGCCGATCCCTTCGGGCAGAGCCGGCCGCGCGAGATCGGGCTGTCCGGGTCGCCCTCGATCTGGGTGACCTTGCCGTCGGAGTGGAAGACGCGCTGCCCGCAGCCGACCGCGCAGTACGGGCAGACCGAGCGGGCCATGCCGTCGGCGGTCTCGGTGCGGGGGCTCAGCACGGCGGAGCGCGCCGACTGGGCGGCGGCGCCGCGACCGAGCGGGTCGGTGCCGGTGAGTTGCCGGTAGACCGGCCACCCCTGGATGAAGGTCTTCAGACCCACCCGGGCACCCCCTCTGCGTCGAGAACGGCTCAGCTCTGCCTGCAACCCTAGGCCAGCGGTCCGGAGCGTGCGACCCGAGTCCACAGACAGAGCCGCCCCGGCCGGATGGCCGGGGCGGCTCTGGGCGTCGGTGTGCATGTCGCCTCTCGGCGAGTGGCGCGACGCGGCTCCAGCCGAACGGTATTCCGCGAAGGCAATTTAGGTGAGGCCCGGGGACACTGAACACACCGACGCTCTGCACAACGGTACCGGGGTCACGGTTCTTCCGCTCGTTGGTCGTGACCCCGGTCACCGCCGGGTCAGCTGTTCCAGTGCTGGGCGACGAGGTCGGCGGCCTGCTGCTCCCACTGGGCGTAGTGGTCCGGGTAGGCCGACACCTGGACGGTCTGGGCGGCCTTGGTC